>JAUNGE010000108.1 GCA_030524675.1 bacterium | reverse complement strand
CCATTATTTAATTATGCAGTTCGAATTATACAAGTAGCACAACGAGTTAATTTATAGATTAAAAATGGGGAAATTATGAAAAATGTAAGTAAATCAAAAGAACTTGAACAATGTGATTTTGTTAAACTGCTGTTGATGGGTTTTGTTGTTTTATATCATAGCATGGCATTTTGGAAAGGAAATTGGTTTGTAAAGGAGCCAGAAGAGCAGTCACATGTTTTGAAGTATTTTTCTATGTGGCTTAATACGTTTCATATTTATGGATTTACCTTGGTATCAGGATATATTTTTCAAACCATGAAGTTCGAAAAGCACAAGTATCAGGATTTTGGGGTATTTTTAACAAATAAGGCTAAGCGTTTACTCGTTCCACTTTGTTTCATAGAAATTATATGGGCGCTTCCATTTTATGCTTTGATTTTTAAGCCAACAATCAGTACGCTTGTGAAAAAATTCCTGTTAATGGAGTCTCCATCACAATTATGGTTCTTAGGAATGTTGTTTGTTCTTTTTCTAATATATTGGCCAATTTCTAATGCTATAAATAAAAATTGGACTTCGGGGGGGGTGATTATATTTATTATTTATTGTTTGGGGACAATAGGATCTAAGTTCTTTCCAAATTATTTTCAAATATGGACAGCAATGAAATACGTGCCTTTCTTTTATATCGGAGGATATATAAGAAAAAGCAAAAATTGTGTTATATATAGGGTACCTACAGTGATATATTTGATAGTACATGTCACTATGTTTTTGCTATGGATATATTTGACAGATAAAGGAGTTAAAGCTCTTATTATATTATGTAATTTACTTTTATGTATGATAGGAGCTATAGGAGCATTTGTTATTTTTCAAAGGATGGCAGAAAAAATTGACACAAAAAATCCAGTCCTACAATTTGGTTATAAACATAGTATGACGATCTATTTGTTTCACTAACAAATAATTTATGTTTTGATTTTGATGTTTAATGGAAAAATGAGCCCTTCCTGTTTGGTAATCCTTAACTTTAGCATTTCTATAGCAATTTCGAGTATTATTGCCGTTATAACAACTCGATATTCTAGATTAAGATTTTTGACGACTGGAAGGTAAAGGCGTAGATATTTTATAGAGGACAAAAAGATGAAATCAACAACAGTACTTATCATGGCCGCCGGTATCGGTAGCCGATTTGGAACCGGTATCAAACAGTTGGAACCGGTTGGCTTACATAATGAAATTATCATGGATTATTCCATCCATGACGCAATTGAAGCGGGATTCAATAAAATTATTTTTGTGATCCGCAAAGAGATTGAAGCTGATTTCCGGGAACGGATCGGTAACAGTGTGGAAGCAATCTGTGAGAAACAGAATGTGAAAATTGCCTATGCTTTCCAGGAACTTTCTGCTGTCCCGGATGGTTATACCGTTCCGTCTGGCAGGACGAAACCCTGGGGAACCGGACAAGCAGTATTAGCGGCAAAGGATCTGATCCATGAGCCGTTTGCTGTCATTAATGCAGATGATTACTACGGCAAAGAAGCGTACCGAAGGATACATGACTGGCTGGCTTTGGATCATGCGAACAATGCCATTGCAATGGCTGGCTTTATTCTGAAGAACACACTTTCCGATAATGGTGGCGTGACCAGAGGCGTCTGCAAGGTAGCAGAAGGGCATACGCATATCATTGATGTGGTGGAGACCAGCAATATTGTTAAAACGGTTACTAATGGAAAGATTGGTGCCGAAGCCGCTGGTGTTGAACTGAATCCTGAATCTTATGTCTCTATGAACTTTTGGGGCTTCCCGGCGAAGGAAGGATGTGCTCCGGCATATCTGGATGTTTTGGAACAGGGATTCAAGGAGTTTTTTGAGAATGATGTGAAGGATAATCCACTGAAAGCCGAGTACTTGCTGCCCACACATATCGGTGGACTGCTGAGAGACGGGAAGTACACGGTAAAGGTGTTGGAGACGAAAGACAAGTGGTTCGGCGTTACCTATAAGGAAGACAAAGAATCAGTGGTGCAGAGCTTCAAGAAGCTGATCGAGGACGGCGTGTATAAGGAAGAACTGTATTCTGACTTAACGTGAAACTATAAAGAGGCGAGATTGATAATATGTTGATTTCGCCTTTTTTTATCCTCCGTAAAAGTAGATTGACATGGAAAATACATATACAATTATGAAAAACAAACTAGGTCGCCCCTCAAAAAAGACTTATGATCCCAATTCCCTCATGCAGGAGTTACTCAACACAGTGACAGAGGTCTACCGTACTACCAACAAAATCAACCTAACTGCTCTTGAGCTATCCCTTCCTCCAAATAAAGTAAAGAAGCTGCTGATCACAGCTAAGATCTTAACTTACCCGGAGACAGAACAGATCCAGTCACTCCGGGCAAAGGGCAAAACGATGGATGAAATTCAGGAAACCACAGGTTTGAGCAGGGCATCAATCAATAATTACCTGCCCTACTCGAAGGTAGTTTATAAAATGTCTGAGGTCAGCCTGAATGCGGAGAGAGTGCAGAAATATAGGATGAGGAAAGCTGCTGTGGAGAAACTTGCCACGAAGCCGACAGAAGAAAATCTGTGGAATTGCATTGTAATGTTCCAAAGCTACACTTTCCACACGGTTTCTGGCCTGCCGTTTACATACAGCCTCAAGGTGGGCAGGGATGGAGAATTTACGAAGGAGCTATTTATTGACCGAAGGGAGAATAGTAAGAGCCTAAGCTGGAGCTCAGTAAAGATCGCATTTAAAAGAGTGCTAGAGAATCCAGATACTGTGTTTTCACGTCCCAAGGCGATAGGAGACATTCGGGGGATCAGCTATGTTTACAGCCTACTCTGGCGGTTTGGAGTAATAACTGTGCCAGAGGAGGTTGAAAAGAAGCTGAGAGGGGAGTAAGAGAAGTAGATTGACATGGCTAATGTGTTATCTCCGGTGCTTAAAACCTCCACAGTTCCGTTAAGTGAGTGTGAGGATCGATAAGCAGGGGAAGGTCTAAACCTTCCTCACTCGTCCAGCCTGAATTTCCTTTTCCAGCCATTCATCAAAATCCTCCGGTGTGGGAATCCACTCTTCGTCAAACATGGCTTTGTACTGCTCTGAATCTGTCCAGGAATCCTCTATCAAATCTCTGTCATGCTGCATTTTTAGTTCCTTAAGGCTGATCTCTTTCCAGTAGGGAATATCGTATTCCGGGCCTTCGCCGCACATGATGCAGAATGGATCGGTTGTGGTGATAAGCTGCTCATAGTGTTTTGTCATGATGATGCACCTCCTATGTCCTCTTTCCCACATATTCGCTCTATAGCTGAGAAATAGCAAGTTGATTCGGATGCATAAATGTACCAAGGATTTGGGGATGAGTTTGGTGGATTTACGGAGGTCTTATTGAGATATTATGAGTTGCTATGGATATATTACAGAACGTTCATCTATATTACCACAGGGGGCATTTTACATCTTTATCCCACTTACGGCTGTCACAGCCAGCGGCACGAGCTTGTGGGAAATGGGCAGCCGGAGGAAGTTTACATCCAAATCAAGTATACCGAACCGTACCCTGTCGAGGGCATCTGCATCCTTCGTGATCTGGTAGAGCAGCCATGCACGGCTTTTTCCTTTGATAGGGCTGTATGTCAGATAGTCTTGCGCCCGTCGATCATCTAGGCAGTGGTACTCGATCAGGAAACTGACTGCCGGATCGTGGAATTGCCTTTCATACACCTTCCGGCTGGCAGCGCCGTGGGCATTATCGACCTCATCATTTCTCCGGCCAATGTCGTGGTAGGCGATGGCTTCCGAGAGCTGTTCCAGTTCCTTGTTACTGAGTTTTATTTTTCCGGCTTGAATGATGGCAAACGCGAGGAAGAGTACCCTTGCGCTGTGTACCATGTCATGCTCGCTAGTCTCTCTCTTACTGTGGCTATCTCGCGCCGATTTATGCAACTCATACACCTTCCGTATCCGCTCCCTGCCTTCAACGTACTCATCCAGATACTTGGGTGGCATTACCAGAGGGGAACCGGGACCAATGAGCCGTTCCTGGCTTACCTCAAAGGGTGCTCCGGGAAGAACAATGATCTCTTTTTCACTGCCATCCAGAATGGCTGCCATGATATCTTTTTTCTGGACTTTTGCCCGGATGATCCTGGCATGGTCTTTATCTCCGTGCCTGCAGGCGAAAAAGAAAGCGGCATTGATGTCTATGCTCCAACTGAATGCCCTGTGGTAAGGTGTACTTCCTTCCGCCTCTCCCCGGTAGATAGAAATAATCTCCGGAAGATCTGACAGAGCCGCAGATACGGCTTTTATCTGTTCGTCAGATCTTCCGGAGAATAGCTTTTGCAGCAGGGTTGTATCATAGGCGCCTGCGCCATAATCTGTCATTGTGTAGAATGATAAGAAAAGGTCATAGAGATCGGGAGATGGATTACTACGCCGGATGTACTCAGCAAGAATTTCTGAGCGTAGGCCGTCATCCTGTGCCAGAAGGTAAGAGAAGAGTTTTTCTTTATCAGGATGCTTTAACGCTCCTACAAAATCCAGAATGTATTTGCAAAATTCGCTGTCATCTTTGATTGTTGGTAAACGCCGTGTGCCGTAAATGTTCAGGTTCAGGACGATGGGGATTGCGGCATTATCCGGGTCGTAGTAATAGGTGCAGGGGAAAAGCTGCTTGCTGTAGTAAATTTTATCTAC
>JAUNGE010000041.1 GCA_030524675.1 bacterium | reverse complement strand
AGGAATTAAAAAAATCTTACAAAAACCTATTGACTTTTAATAGTTAGTCTTTCTTTTTGCTGTATGTATCTATGCGCTAAAAATTATAATTCTTGCAAAATTGTCAACATATTTTCAAAATTTAGCAACTGCGATTCCGTGAATTTAGACTCAAACTGATGTTGCGCTATTTCCCACAAACCGGCAGCTTCTTTGCATACAGAAACGCCTTGGTCTGTGAGTTCTAAGACACTATCTCTTGCGCCAGACGCTTTCTGGTCTGTAATATAACCGGTCTGAATAAGCGGCTTCAAACTTCGCGCAAGTGTAGAACGGTCAAGCAACGTGGCTTCCGATAATTCACGCACATTACACCCACTATGCTCAGAAATAGCCCGGAGCAAAGAATATTGTCTTACTGTTACACCAGAAGGTGCAAGGATATTATCATAAAAGTGGATTACATTTTCAGCACTTCTCCGCATTTTTAAACAGTGACATACAGTATTATCTATTCTCTTGCCCAAACGTCTAATCCTCCTGATTTATGATGTATATACATCATAAATTGAAAAATTAATCTTGTCAAGTCCTGTTATAATTTTTTCTTAAATTTTTCTAAATTCTTTGGCAAAACCGCTATGTGCGGTGTTGTAGGGAGTGAAAGAAAAAATATCGCAAAGTGGGCAGAAATGCCGCTTGCAAACGTCTTGTTAGCGAAAGGGGGCTACTCATGGAAAACAGGAAACGAAACGTACAAATCATTATTCGGGTAACAGAGGAAGAACGGGCGTTGATTGAGAAAAAAATGCAGCAGATACCGACGCTCAATCTCTCCGCCTATGCCCGGAAAATGCTCATTGACGGGTACATCATCACGCTTGATTTACAGGAAGTCAAAGGGCATACGGCGCAGCTTCAAAAAATTGGAGTGAACGTCAACCAGATTGCAAAGCGTATCAACGAAACAGGGCGGATTTACGCTGACGACATGGACGAGATTAAGCGCGTCGTGGAAGAAGTCTGGCGGCTGGAACGGCGGCTGTTATTGCAATTCAAGGGCTTGACAAAATGAGGGTTTGGGATACTTCCCAACAAGCAAAATGCTCCGGCGGCAGTCGGGCATTTTACGAGAACGGCTATCCGTTCTCTATGCTTGCTATTCAGTTTTATCTTTGGAAAGGACGGGAAAGGAATGGAAAGGAAACGAAAAATCAAGGACGGGCATATCGTAGTGGAAAATCCGCTGTTTCAAGAATTGCCCCAACATGAAGTAACGATAAAATCCGGCAGAACGCTCTACCGTTTTACAGGCAGCTATGACGGAGAAAGGAGCCTGCCCCACAAGGTTTTACGTCTTATGGAGCAGGAACAGGGCAAAAAAGATGTTGATTAAAAATACAGGAGCCGATACAATAGGGACAAGCAATCCTGTATTGGCAGACTGCCCGCCGATGAAAGGAGCAGAAACTATGTTAAGGCAGTCTGACAAAATTACCGCCCTCTATTGCCGCTTATCGCGCGACGACGAGTTACAGGGCGACAGCAACAGCATTGTTAATCAAAAGGCGATTTTAAGTAAATACGCGAAAGAAAATCATTTTTCAAATACCGCGTTTTTCGTGGACGACGGGTACTCTGGAACAAACTTCAACCGTCCGAGTTGGAGCGAACTTCTGGAACGGATTGAATGCGGAGAAGTATCAACGCTGATTGTCAAGGATATGTCGCGGCTTGGGCGTGATTATCTGAAAGTGGGCTTTTATACCGAAGTCCTGTTCGTGGAAAAGGGTGTGCGGTTTATTGCTATCAACAATGGCATAGACAGCGCAAACCAACAGGACAGCGACTTTACCCCCTTTTTGAATATCATCAACGAATGGTACGCAAAAGATACAAGCAAAAAAATCCGCGCTGTGATGAAGTCAAAAGGAGAAGCAGGAGAGCACCTCTGCACAAACCCGCCCTATGGCTACATGAAAGACCCAGACAACAAGAAACGGTGGATTGTGGACGGTGAAGCCGCCGAAGTAGTCAAGCGGATATTCGCCCTTTGTCTGGACGGTTACGGACCGTCGCAGATTGCCCGTATTCTGAAAGAGGATAAAGTCATAACGCCGACAATCCATTTTCAACAGACAGGTAGGGCAACGAGGAACGCACTGCCGGACAATCTTTATGATTGGGATAACAAGACAGTAGCAGGCATTTTGGAGCGTCCAGAATATCAAGGGCATACGGTAAACTTCAAGACCTATAAGCAGTCCTACAAGAGCAAGAAAACCTGTTACAATCCAGAGGAAAAATGGCTTGTGTTTGAGAATACCCACGAAGCAATCATTGACGCTGACACATGGGCGCGGGTGCAGGAATTACGGAAGAACAAACGCCGCCCGACAAGGACAGGCAAGACGAATATGTTCTCCGGCATTGTGCGCTGTGCTGACTGCGGCGAAAAACTGTATTACTGCACAAGCAAGAACTTTGAAGCAAGACAAGACCACTTTGTCTGCTCTACTTCAAGGCTCAAGGGGAAAGAGGTCTGCTCTACTCATTTTGTTCGCGCCGTTGTCTTGGAACAGGGCGTACTCGCCCACATGAAATTGACGATTGCCTGTGTCGCTAACCATGAAGAACAATTCCGAAAAGCTATGGGCGCAAAGCAGAAAGCTGAAGCGAAAAGGGAACTGGCGGCAAAGCGGCGGCAATTAACGCAAGCAGAACGGCGGATAGAGGAACTTGACCGATTATTCAAGCGTATTTACGAGGACAACGCCAACGGGAAATTATCTGACAGCAGATTTCAAATGCTCTCCGACGATTACGAACAGGAGCAGGAAGAACTGCGGGAAAAGCTGTTGCGATTGAACGAAGAAATAAACGAACAGGAAGAACAAGCAGAGAACATTGACAGGTTCATCAGCAAAGTACGGAAGTATCTGGACTTGGACGAATTAACGCCCGCAGTCTTAAATGACATGGTAAAAGCGGTGTACGTCCACGCGCCGGATAAGTCAAAGGGGCATAGGGAACAGCAGATTGACATTTCTTATGACCTTGTGGGAATACTCCCCGCGTCTTTGCTGAATGACCTGCAAAACGGAGAAACGGCATAGCCCGCAAGCTACGCCGTTTCCCGAAACATTTCTAATACTGTCTTATGAGTGCCGCCCTTTAGGGCTTCCCTTTTGGAGAAAAATACGATAGAATAGAAAATGGACTAAATTTTTATAGAAAATGGAGCGAGTGTGATGGAACCTAGACGAATGAAAACGACGGAACTGATGAGGCGGTTCCTCCCCTATTTCAGCAAGTACAAAAAAACGCTGATACTGGATTTATGCTGTGCCTCTCTGACAACAATCTGTGAAATGGTGCTTCCACTGATATTGCGTCATATCACAAATATTGGAATGAAAGATGTTGCCCTGGTGACGGGAAAAATGATTGGCTCTATGGGTCTTTTATATCTGGCGCTGCGCATCATTGATGCGGTGGCAAACTATTATATGTCGAGTGTGGGACATATTATGGGTGCGAAGATTGAGACAGATATGAGAGCGGATGCTTTTAATCATCTCCAAAAACTTTCCGATTCCTACTATAACAATGTAAAAGTCGGACAGATTATGTCACGAATCACCAACGACCTGTTTGATGTGACAGAGTTTGCACATCACTGTCCGGAGGAATTTTTTATTGCATTTATCAAGGCAGTGGTTTCTTTTATTATTTTGATTCAAATTAACATTCCTCTGACCTTGATTCTTTTCTTTATCATTCCGGTGATGGCAGTCAGCTGTTCTTACTTTAATTTGAGAATGAGAGCTGCGTTTAAGAAGCAGAGAAATCACATCGGTGAGCTGAATGCCCAGATTGAGGACAGTCTGCTTGGCGGACGTGTTGTGAGAGCATTTGGCAATGAGCAGATGGAGATTAAGAAATTTGGCGAGGGAAACCATAAATTTCTGGAAATTAAGACGGAGACATATCACTATATGGCCGGATTTAACATGACAACCAGGTTGTTTGATGGTCTGATGTATCTGGTGGTGATTGTGCTCGGAAGTTATCTGATGATGAAGGGAAGCATAGAGCCAGGGGATCTGTTTGCCTACACACTGTATGTGACGACACTTTTGACTACAATTCGCAGAATCATTGAGTTTACCGAGCAGTTCCAGCGTGGTATGACAGGAATTGAGCGCTTTGTGGAGATTATGGATTCCAAGATTGATATTTTCGATGAGCCAGATGCGAAGAATTTGGAGAATGTAAAAGGTGAGATTTCTTTTGAGAATGTCAGCTTTGAATATCCGGATGACCACAATGCAGTACTTAGAGACGTATCATTAAAGATTCGCCAGGGCGAAAAGATTGCGCTGGTAGGTCCTTCCGGCGGCGGAAAAACAACACTGTGCAATCTGATTCCGCGTTTTTATGACACGACATCTGGCAGGATTCTGATTGATGGACAGGACAATAAAAAAGTGACGCTGCAGAGTCTGCGTGCAAATATCGGAATTGTGCAGCAAGATGTGTACTTATTCTCTGGCACGGTGTATGAAAATATTGTGTATGGCCGTCCAGGCGCGAGCCGTGAGGAAGTGATTGAGGCAGCAAAAATGGCAGGCGCGCATGAGTTTATCTCTGAGCTGAAAAATGGGTATGACACGTATGTTGGTGAGCGCGGTGTGAAGCTTTCTGGAGGACAGAAGCAGAGAATCAGTATTGCCAGAGTGTTTCTGAAGAATCCGGCAATTCTGATTCTGGATGAGGCGACTTCCGCTCTGGACAATGAGAGTGAAGTGGTGGTATCCAAGTCTTTGGAGCGTCTGGCTGTGGGCAGAACGACTCTCACGATTGCCCATCGTTTGACAACGATTCGCAATGCAGACCGTATTCTGGTGTTGTCAGATGGAAAAATCAATGAGCAGGGAAATCATGAACAGCTCATGGCGATGAAAGGACAGTATTATCAGTTGTATATGTCTGTCAATGCTCTGGATAAAGAAGTCGGATGAGCGCATAGAAAAGTGAAAAAGCACGACAGGAAACACGATTGCAGTGCGACAAAGCGGGTGGAAAGGGGAACGGAGAATGGCAGGAATGTTGTGGAAGGAATGGAATGTAAAGCGAGTTGCAGTTCCATTTCGGGTATTGATTGGCATTTTGGTCTTTCTGACAGGTGTGATTCCCCTTCTGATACAGAGTCAGATTCTGGCAAATTTTAACAGCCAGCAGAGGGTGGAGTCCAAGATGCGCGACATGCAGGCACAATGTCTGATGATAGGAAACAAGATATCTGTGAACGGATATATGGCAAATCCGGCGAAAAATGCAGGGATTTCCGGAGAAATGCAGCTGATTGCAGATATGTTTCATGGGCGTATTTACGCTGTGGACAGCAACTTTCGGATTATTTATGACAGCTTTGGGCTTTCCACAGGACGAATTACAGTAGCAGAGCAGGTAATCCAGTGTTTTCAGGGAGAAAATAAGAGCAATTACTTTAAGGATGAACACTATTTTTATATTGTGATTCCGGTGTACAGAGATAAATCAGAACAACAGATAGAAGGAGTTCTGGTTGCCACGTCTTCAACAGAGGATATTGTGACGCAAAAAGAACAGCTTTTGGACAGAGCATATATGCTGGAATTGCTGTTGGGAGGAATTGTTTTGATTCTGGCTCTGGGAAGCGCGTATTTTCTGATGAAGCCGTTCCGACGCCTGATTGACACACTGAATCTGGTGGCGGACGGAAAGATGGATGAGGATATTCAAGTGAATACGTATCAGGAAACCAGGGAAATCAGCTGTGCTTTAAATACCACTTTGACTAGAGTGAAGCAGCTGGACCAGGCGCGTCAGGAGTTTGTCTCCAATGTCTCGCATGAGTTGAAGACGCCGATCACCTCGATACGGGTGCTGGCTGATTCTCTGATGGGAATGGGGGAAGCCCCTGTGGAGCTGTATCAGGAATTTATGTCCGATATTTCAGATGAGATTGACAGAGAGAGCAAGATTATTGACGACCTTCTCTCCTTGGTCAAAATGGACAAGACAGCCGCAGAGCTGAATGTGGAGAAGAAAGAGATCAATAGTGTGATTGAGTTGATTATGAAGCGCTTGCGTCCGATTGCTAGAAAAAGAAATGTGGAACTGATTTTTGAGAGTATGCGTGAGGTGACAGCGGAGGTAGATGAGGTAAAAATATCGCTGGCAATCAATAATCTGGTGGAAAATGCCATTAAATACAATGTAGACGGCGGATGGGTGCGGGTGACACTGGATGCGGACCATAAGTTTTTCTATATTAAGGTGGCGGATTCTGGAATCGGTATTCCGGAAGAACTCCAAAGCAGGGTATTTGAGCGCTTTTATCGAGTAGATAAGGCACGCAGCCGAGAGTCGGGCGGAACGGGGCTGGGTCTGGCAATTACGAAAAGTGTGATTCAGATGCATCAGGGAGCTATCCGGATTCAGAGTAAAGAGGGAGAGGGAACCACATTTACAGTGAGAGTTCCTCTGAAATATATTCCATAAATGGGTTTGCGAAGAAGGAAGGTGAGGGGGACGAAGCAAACTAAAATAATGAGAGCAACGTGGTGGTTTTTGCTTTTTCTTCTTATGGTGGCAGAGGTCCTTTTGACAGGCTGCGGCAGCAGACAGGCGGAGAGGACGGAGACGCTGCCGGAAAGTCAGTACCAGATTTATTATCTGAATTCGGGAGGAACGAGGCTGATTTCAGAAGAGTATACCACGGATACTACGGAAGAGATAGAACTGATAAATGAGCTGATGACGCAGATTCAGACTGTGCCCAAGGAAGTGGAATGTCAGGTGGTGCTGTCGGATAAGGTAGAATATCAAGGATACCGCCTGGAACAGTCTGTTCTGTATCTCTATTTTGACAGCAACTATGCGGCGATGGAGCCAACCAGAGAGATCCTTTGCAGAACTGCTCTGGCTAGAACACTGACACAGCTTTCCTTTGTGGACCACATTATGATCTACAGCGGAGAGCAGCCATTGATGGACAGAAACGGAAATCTGGTAGGGATGATTTCCGCATCGGATTTTATCTCCAGTATCAGTGATGTGAATGATTTTGAAAAGAGAAAGATCGTTTTGTATTTTGCAGATGACGAGGGAAATCTGCTGGTGCCGGAAGAGCGGGAAGTGATTCACAATACCAATACATCACTGGAAAGACTGGTAGTGTCAGAGCTGATAAAAGGACCGGCGGAGCCTGGGCATTATCCGGTTCTTCCAGCAGATATGAAGATTCTAGGAATGAATGTCAACGAAAATATCTGTTATTTGAATTTTGACGATGCATTTTTAAAGAGCAGTCTGGATGTAAAGCCGGAACTGCCAATTTATGCGATTGTGAATTCTTTATCCGAGCTGTCTTCTGTGAATAAAGTGCAGATTACTGTAAATGGGACCGCAGAGACAGTGTTTCGGGATACCATTCCACTCAATACGACATTTGAGAGGAATCTGGATTATATAGGGGGAGAAAAAAATTAAGCGTTGGATGGTCTGGATTGCAGGGGTATTTGCACTTGGAGAGGTCATTGCCTGGCAGAGACAGACGAAACAGAGTCAGGATTGGATTCTGGCTCTCGTTGTGATGGGTGTGCTTTTGTTTCAAAAAAGGGAACAAGTCAGGGAATGTCTATATTTTCTGAGAGGTTCCCTTTTTCGTCCGCTGATGCTTGGGGGATTTGGCTGTCTGATTTTTTGTGGGGGAATGATGCGTGTAGAGCAGGTCACAGCACAGGAAAAGTATGTAGAACAGGTATTTGACGGCCGGCAGTGGAAAGGATTTGTAGAAGGAATTGTCGAAACAGCAGAAGTGAACTGGGAGAAAATGCAGGGAAGTCTGCTGATTGGGGCGTGTAAGATAGGAACAAAAGGACAGGAAGAAGGTTCTGGTTTGGTGCATATTCCCATGAAAGGAAAAATTACTTTGGACTGGGACGAGAATTTTCCGAAACCAGGCGACTTTGTGAGAGTAACAGGAAATTTTTCTATTCCTGAAAAAGCGCTCAATCCAGGAGAAATGGATTACCGCTCCTACTGTTATGTGCGGCATATTGGTTTTTCTGGATTTGGAAATGAAGGAAAGATACAGCAGAGTGTACAAAAAGAGCAGAAAGAACCAGTCCGGTGGGGACAGAGTTTGCCAGTCTGTGCAAGAAGAATGGCATACCATGTCAAACTATGGGCAGCAGAAGCGCTGGACACTTGTCTGGAAGAAAAAGACGCTGGTGTTTTAAAAGCCGTACTTTTGGGGGATAAGAGCAGCCTGGATATGGAAGAAAAAACATTGTATCAGACCAGTGGGATTGCGCACCTTCTGGCTATCAGCGGGCTTCATGTTTCCCTTCTGGGTATGGGGGTGTGGAAAGGTCTCAGAAAAGCAGGGTGCGGGCTGGGTGTGGCAGGAGCTGCAGCGGGTATCTTTGTCTGGGGATATGTGTATATGACAGGAATGGGCGCATCGGCTGTGCGCGCAGCGGTAATGTTTGGTCTGATGTTGGGGAGCAGCATTTTGGGAAGGACCTATGATATTTGGTCGGCTCTGGCAGTGGCAGCAGGACTTCTTCTCTGGGATAGTCCGAGACTTTTGTTTGATGCCGGATTTCAGCTTTCTTTTGGAGCGGTGGGAGCGATTGCAGGGCTGGGAAAGACATTGACTGCATTGACATCAAGGAAGATGGATGGCGAAAAGAACAGACTTGGCAGTGGCGCTTTTGTTATCAGTCTGGCAGTTCAGTGGGTGACAATTCCGATTTTGTGCTTTTGGTATTTTGAATTTCCACCATATGCAGTGTTTTTGAATCTTTTGGTGATTCCACTGATGGGAATTGTGATTGTGTCAGGGTTGAGTGTTCTGGGGCTATGGGGGATTTTGGAATGGAGAGCGGCAGGTGTGATGGCGGCTGGACCGGCACATTTTGTGCTTTTGTGGTATCATCGTATATGTCTTCTCTTCCAAAAGCTTCCAGGAAACCAATGGGTGACGGGCAGACCTGACCGCCTTGGGATAGTTTTGTATTATATGATATTGGCGGCATGGGTCTGGATATGGGAAAAATTAGATGGATGGAAAAGAGAATATGAGAGTTTGGAGGAAGACGGACGTCTGTCGGAAAAACAGATGAATGAAAAAAGGGATGAAAACAGGTGCCTGAGAGAAAAAGAAAAAAGCGGAAAAGAAACATTTTTGACAGTCTGTCGCTATGTATACCTGATTGCAGGAGTGGGATTATCCGTATTCTTTTTAAGGCCGCCGGATGTCTCTGGACTGGAAGTCTGGTTTTTGGATGTGGGGCAGGGAGATGGGATTCTTCTCAGAACCAAAAATCAGAATATTTTGATAGATGGGGGAAGCAGCAGCCGGAAAAATCTCGGCGAGTACACATTAAAGCCATGTTTAAAATCTTTGGGAATCACGGAAATAGACTATATTTTTGTGAGTCATGGGGACAGTGACCATATGAATGGGATTTTGTATCTGTTGGAATCGTGTGGTGAGATTGATGTAAAATATTTGGTTCTTCCAAATGGACAGACAGATGAGGCATATCAGAGACTGGCAGATGCAATAGAAAAAAGAAACGAAGATGCGGACAGCCCGATTCTTCCCAGCCCGATTCTTACATTCGGAGCAGGCGATATGTGGGAAAGTGGAGAACTGCGGCTGTATGGGATACATCCGTCGGCAGAAAAGCAGGAGATGGACAAAAATAATCAATCCATAGTGCTGCTTGCGGAATATGGTACAAAATGTATCTTATTCACAGGGGATGTTGAAAAAGAGGGGGAAGAGGCTATTCTGGAGAATTATGGACATTTTTTGGAAAGTAAGGATATTGTTCTTTTGAAAGCCGCCCATCATGGGGCAAAGACATCAACGACAGGAGCATTTCTTGAGGTGGTGAAGCCGGAAGCCGCCGTGTTGTCCTATGGTGCAGGAAATGCCTATGGACATCCAGCAGAGGAGACGGTAGAACGACTGCAGGCGTATGGAATAGAACTCTATGAGACAGGAGGACATGGAGCGGTGCATGTGAAACTGGATGCAGATTCCACTCGCACCAGAATCGAAATCAGAGCGAACGATTGACAGACCGTCTCACTCGTATTTACAGGTATGTCCGCGGGTTTTGGTTTATGACAATCAATAGGTGATTTTATGACATTGAAAAATAATGCAGATGAAAGCAGCAGGAATTTAAGTTGCATGGATTTGAGGCGGATGATACAATAGAGGTTAGCTGAATGGGGGCATGACAATACAAGTTGAAAAAGGAAAAAAGTTGGGATACAATGATTTGAGGCAAAAAGGACTGTAAATAAGAAAAGGCACAGAAAGAAGGTAGGAGAAAAAGGGTGCAGACGTTAAATCAGGATATAAAAGATCGGACATTTCGGCCGGTATATCTTCTTTTTGGGGAAGAGCGGTATTTGAAACAGATGTACAAAAAGCGGCTGAGACAGGCGATACTTGGCGAAGATACCATGAATTATAGTTATTTTGAAGGAAAAGGGATTGATGTCCAAGCAATCACTGCGATGGCGGATACCATGCCATTTTTTGCGGAGAAACGGCTGATATTGGTGGAGGACAGCGGCTTTTTTAAGAACGCTTCGGATGCGATGGTGGAATATCTGCCGCATATGCCAGAGACGGCCTGCCTGGTATTTGTGGAAGAACAGGTGGATAAGAGAAATAGGCTTTATAAGAAGGTGAAAGAGCTGGGATATGCGGCTGAACTGAACCGCCAGAATCCGGAACAACTGGCACAGTGGGCTGGAACGATTCTTGCCAGGGATGGAAAAAAGATCACGAAGAACTCCATGGACTTGTTTTTGAGTATGGCAGGTGATGATATGGAAAACATCCGCATGGAGCTGGAAAAACTTATTATGTACACAATGGGAAGAGAGGTCGTGACAGACAGCGATATTGAAGCTGTCTGTACAGTACAGGCAACCAACCGCATTTTTGATATGATAGCGGCAGTGGCAGCGAAAAATACGAGAAAAGCGCTGGATTTGTATGAGGATTTGCTGACTTTGAAGGAGCCGCCGATGCGGATTTTGTTTTTGATTGCACGGCAGTTCAATCAGCTTCTGCAGGTAAAGGAATTGATGGCACAGGGGATGGACAAGGGACAGATTGCGAAAAAACGGAAGCTGCAGCCGTTTGTGGCCGGAAAACTGATGGGGCAGGCAAGGGCATTTTCCAGAGAGCAAATTTTGGAGTATGTGGAAACCTGTGCGGAGATGGATGAGGCCGTGAAGACAGGGAAAATTGCAGACCGATTGGCAGTGGAACTGCTGATTACAAAACGATAAGGCTTGGAGGAAGCAGAATATGGAAGAAATGAAGATGATGGGCCATTATGTCAAACGGTACGCCTGGAAGTACGTGCTGGGAATTCTGGCTTTGTTTGCGGTGGATTTCCTCAATGTGTACATTCCGCAGTTTACTGGGGAGATCACAGATGGATTGGAGTCCCACACCATCGGGATGGATGGCATCTGGGTTCTGGTTATCAAAATTTTGCTTTTGGGTGTGGGAATCTCACTGGGGCGTTTTTTCTGGAGATTTTTTATTTTTGGTTCCAGCCGCTCCATAGAGAAAGAGCTGCGCAATGATATGTTTGGCCATCTGGAAAAGCTGTCTATGCACTATTTTAATGAGCATAAGACGGGAGATTTGATGGCGCATTTTACAAACGACCTGGCAGCTGTGCGCATGGCGCTCGGGCCAACTGTCATTACGGCGTTCGATGCGACAGTTATGATGCTTCTGGTTCTGGGAAAGATGATGCGCTATGTCAGTATAAAACTGACACTGGTTGCGGTGATTCCTCTTTTGGTTATTATTGGAGGAGATTATATTTATGGAAAAATCATGCATGAGCGGTTCCGCGAGAAGCAGGAGGCGTTTTCTGGACTGACCGACCAGGTACAAGAGTCTGTTTCGGGGATTCGTGTGATTAAGGCGTTTGTGCAGGAGAGAATGGAGTTAGCTGCTTTTGCGAAGACGAATCAGTTCAACAAGGAAAAAAATTTGGGTGTGGTACAGACACAGGCATTATTTATGCCACTGTTGGACCTGATTGTAGGTGTGAGTGGTCTTCTGACGCTGCTGTATGGCGGTTATCTGGCGTTGATGGGTGAGATTACACTGGGGCGTTTTGTGGCATTTAACCAGTACATTTCCATGCTGGTATGGCCGATGTTAGCGGCTGGGGAGTGTATTACCAGCTTTTCACAGGGACTTGCTTCCATAAAGAGAATTCACAAGATTTTTGAGGAACAGCCAGAGATTGTGGATGAGGCGACGGTGATGCCGGTTCCCGCGCTTTCTGGTGAGATTAAGATTTCTCATCTGACTTTTTCTTATCCAGGACATGAGAAGGAAAAACCAGTGCTGGAGGATGTCAGCGTTTCTGTGAAAAAAGGGACAACGCTGGCGATTATCGGGCGCACAGGAAGCGGAAAGACCACCATCGCGAACCTTCTGCTGCGTCTTTACAATACAGAAGAGGGCATGATTTATATAGACGAACACACCATGAGAGAAATCCCTCTGGAGGTGCTGCGCAGAGATATTGCATATGTGCCACAGGACAATTTTTTGTTTTCTGATACAATAGCCGGAAATATTGCGTTTGGCTCGGAACATAAGAGTATGGAGCAAATTCAGGAGGCGGCAAGAAGGGCCTGTATTCATGACAATATTATGGATTTTCCAGAACAGTACCAGACAATGGTTGGAGAGCGCGGTGTCACAATCTCCGGAGGCCAGAAGCAGAGAAGTTCGATTGCGCGAGCACTTTTAAAGGATGCGCCGATTTTGATTTTGGATGATGCTTTGTCTGCAGTGGATACGGATACAGAGGAGCAGATTTTGAAAAATCTGAAGGAAGATAGAGTAGGAAAGACAACTATTATGATTGCACATCGAATTTCTACCATTCAGAATGCTGACGCAATTTTGGTGCTGGATGAGGGAAAAGTGGCGGAATATGGAAATCACAGCGAGTTGATGGCGCTAGGCGGCATCTATGCTTCCATTTATGAAAAACAGCAGCTGGAGAAGCAGTTGGAAGAGGAAGGGGGAGAGGCAGAATGATGCAGGATAAAAGCAGAGATGAGAGTGAAACACAGAAGATAAAAAAGAAACCGACGATATCGAAAGAATGGAAATTAGAAAAAGGGCAGGCAGCAGATGGCCTGCAGTATAAAGGAAATGCGATTTTGCGCATGTTGTCTTACATGAAACCTTACAAAAAAACCGCAGCGTTCTGCTTTTTCCTGGTTTCCATGGTGACGATTTTGGAGTTATATAAACCGATTCTGATTGGAAACGCGATTGACCGCTATGTCAATGGCTATCAGTTTCCATATGAAGTGACAGCAGATGGGGATATTGTGTATGATGGGGTGTCTGTGCGAAAAGTGACAGAGGCGAAGAATCCAGATGCAGAGTACTGGCGCATGTACTCCTATGAGGGGACATATTATCTGATTCGGGGAATGAGTATGGAAAAATTGGAGGCTCTTTCCTTGACGGAATCTGCGGCGGCAGTTGGCAGAGAAATTACAGTGGAAGATGGACAGCTGACAGTTCGCCTGAAAGATGAGATGTGGACGGGCAGTGCCCTTGAAAAAGAAGACCTGCAGGTTTTGCGGCACAGTGATTTTATGGGAATTTTAGTCAGCTCCGCATTGTATCTGGCACTTCTTATTCTGCTCTTTGTGTGCAATCGTGTGCAGTATTATAAGCTTCAAAAAATGGGGCAGGATATTATCTATGAGGTGCGTCAGGAGGTGTTTGCTCATATTCAGAGCCTTTCCATGCGCTTTTTTGACCTAACACCGGTGGGAACGATTGTGACAAGGGCCACGAACGATGTGGAATCTCTGAATGAGATGTACTCCAATATTTTGGTGAAATTGTTTAAGAACAGTATGCTAATTATCGGGCTGGCAGCCGTGATGTTGGTTTTGAATGTGAGAATGGCGCTTATGTCCTTTATTATGCTGCCTGTGGTGGCAGGACTGACTATTTTGTTCAAGAAGATTTCCAGAAGAGCATACCAGCTGACCAGAACAAAGATTACGGCTCTCAATACATTTCTGTCTGAGAATCTCTCAGGCATGAAAATTATTCAGATTTTTAACAGAGAAGCTGTAAAATACAAGGAATTCTGCGGCAAAAGCCAAGAACTGTTTCGGGCAAATTACAGAGAGATGATGGTGTTTGCGATTTTCCGTCCATCCATTTATTTTGTCTCTGTCATTGCCCTTGTGATTGTGATTTCAAATGGAAGCAGTTTGGTTTTTCAGGATGTCATTTCGATTGGTACGCTGTATGTGTTTATCCAGTACATCAAGTCTTTCTTTGAACCGATTCAGGAGCTTGCAGAGCAGTTTTCCACTCTGCAGAATGCGATTGCATCTGCGGAAAAGATTTTTACGATTCTGGATATTGAACCAGTAGTGAAAGAGAAGGAAAATCCGGTAGTACTGGATGAGATAAGGGGAAAAATTGAGTTTAAACATGTCTGGTTTGCTTATAATGATGAAGATTTTATCTTAAAGGATGTCAGCTTTACGATTGAACCAGGTGAGAAAGTGGCATTTGTCGGGGCGACAGGAGCCGGAAAATCGTCGATTTTAAATCTGATTGGACGTTACTACGACATACAGAAGGGAGAAATCCTGATTGATGGTGTGAATATTAAGGATATGACGACAGACCAGATTCGGCGGGCGATCGGACAAGTGCAGCAGGATGTCTTTATTTTTACCGGAGATATTGAGAGCAATATTCGTCTGCGGGATGGGTCCATCAGCCATGCAAAAGTCGTGCAAGCAGCCGAAACTGTCAATGCGAGCCGTTTTATTGAGGCGCTTCCGCACAAATACAATGAGCCAGTGTCGGAGAGGGGCGCTACCTTTTCTGCTGGACAGAGACAGCTTTTGTCCTTTGCGAGAACCTTGGCATATCAGCCCAATATTTTGATTCTGGATGAAGCGACTGCGAATATCGACACAGAGACTGAACAGTGGATACAGGAGGCATTATTCCGTCTGATGGAAGGAAGAACGACCATTATGGTGGCACATCGCCTTTCCACGATTCAGCATGCAGACAAGATTATGGTAATGCACAAAGGAAGAATTCGAGAGAGTGGAACGCATCAGGAACTTCTGGAGAAGAATGGAATCTATAAAAAGTTGTATGAGCTGCAGTTGACATAAAGCACTCGCTGGCATTACATGATACCTGGCACATTTGATACAGAACGTATGACATATTACAGGATAGAAAGTGGTCTAAAATGATAAAGTTCCAATCATAAGCAGTAAAAACAGAAGTCCATATAAAAAAGTACGGCACCTCTAAGCAAAAGTACCATATGATGGTAATAAAGGAGGTGCAAACATACTATGACATTGGCACAGCAAGAATATAGAAAAAGGCAGGTCCACCGCAAACGGATGGTGATTCTGTGGCGGTGCCTGCTTTTCGTACTTTTTCTGGTGATATGGGAAGTGAGCGCGGATACTGGAATTCTGGATGCATTTATTTTCAGCAGTCCATCTAGGATTTTTGCCAGCTTCCTTATTATGGCTGAGGATGGTAGTATTTTTTATCATACAGGAATTACAATTTTGGAGACATTGGTAAGTTTTGCTCTTGTGACAGTGATTGGTCTGGTCTGTGCGCTGGCTCTTTGGAGAAGTAAAATGCTCGCAGATATTCTGGAACCTTATCTGGTAATATTGAACAGTTTGCCGAAATCTGCGCTGGCGCCGCTTCTGATTGTGTGGCTTGGCAGCAATATGAAGACGATTGTGGTGGCAGCCGTCTCGATTGCCGTGTTTGGTTCCATTTTGACGCTGCATACGGGGTTTATGGAGACAGACCCCGATAAAATACGTCTGATTTATTCCTTGGGAGGAAAAAAGAGAGATGTTCTCTGGAAAGTATTGCTTCCAGGATCGATTCCTCTGATTATCAGCAATATGAAAGTCAATATCGGACTCTGCCTGGTCGGTGTGATTATTGGAGAATTCCTGGCAGCACGTGCAGGGTTGGGATATTTGATTATTTATTCGACGCAGATTTTCAGCTGTGACTACAAAGTGATATGATTGCATATCGTCTTTTCATATATTGAAATAAATTAACTTTGTTATTATAAATTTTTTACCTATATCTAATTTTTTGCAATATACTGGAGAATCTGCAAATGAAGTATATGACAATCTGGAAAAAATTTATCAAATATACCGCCACATTGGAGGTTATCCCCAGGTAGTGACAACTTTTCTGAAAACAGGTGAAGAGACAGACTGTATGGAAGTTTTAGGTGATTTGCTTCAGACATTCACTGCCGAATCCAGTCGATTCTTTTTCAACAGTATGGCGCTTAATAGTCAAGCAAGGCTGGAAAACAAAAAACTGCCTCCAGCCTCACATCATTATCATAGAAGATCTAAATTTACAGAAAAAGTTTCAAACACTCTCATTATATAACCTCTACTTCTTTCAGCCCGTCTTTCAGATTTCCCCAAATCAAAATCAAACGGCCCTTAAACATATTTCCATCGTCAAACCAGATTGCAAAATCTCCATCATCAAATATCTGGAGACATTCTGGTGTCAGGTTTGCGATAAATTCTTCTCTCGTCAGAGGTTCCTCTCCCTCTTCTGCATCCAGATATTCGGTATTTTTCACTTCCAGCCAGATGTCTGCTGCCTGGTTACAGGAATCCTGCATCCAGATATCTATATTCTGAACAATCTCGGCAGCCATCTCTGCCTCTCCCTGCAGCACATCTTCCTCTCCATCATCTATTGTCAAATCTATGGAAATTCCGTTCCATTCTCTTTTCTGCTCATACCATCCCATCGCCTCGTCCAATACCAGCGTACCTAAAATCGGGTCTGTATATTCGTCAGGTTTCAGCATTTCTTCACGCACGGATGCTATTTCCTCATCTTCTGTCTTCTGCGGATTTCCAACTAAAAGAAACGTGTCATCCACAAGGTTCTTTCTCACACGGAGACGGACAATCGAATGAGCAGGTGCACTTTTCTTCAGCATATGAAGGATTTTTTCATCTGCTTTCCGCAACACACGGATAGTTTGATTTGAAATTTCTTCCCCAGCCATTTTCCATGTCGAAGTTTCAAAACTGGCCGTAGGATGAATCTCTTCTTCCTCTTTTGTGCTGCTCCATCCGCTGCTGCTCATTAAAGCGATAATCGTCATTTCCTCCAACGCAAATTTCTTTTCAAACTCTAGCAGTTCCTCTGTATACTCCACGCTCTTTCCTCCAATTTTTATTTTATATCAATGATTTATAAATTGATTGCTATTTTTCACTTCTCCTATTTCTGCTTATATTCCTATTATATCTGATGTCAATTTGCTCTTATGTTCTACTGGACTCGTTTTTCAAGCCATGAAATTCCCTGATACAACGCTGCCGACAACATACATAGAATCACAATGCTCATCATCACAAGATCTAGTTTAAAGAGCTGTGAAGACATTCTGATATGATTGCATATCCTGATTTCTCTCAATACCTTCTAACAACTTTCAAAACCAGCAATACTTTATTTTAACTTCACTTCATTTCATTTTACAACACATAGCAGCAAAATGCAATTTGTCCTGGAATTTTCTTACCCTAATATAGTACACTGTAAAAAATATATTCGTCATGTAAGCAGCACTCCACTTTTTGATACGCTTAATCTTGAAAGAATATCTTCCTTATGATAATATAATTATAGGGGAACATAATAAAAGCGGGGTGAGGTATAAAATGAGTTTAGATGCCAAAAAGCATGAAGAAGATTTACAGCGCATTAAAAATTTTCGTTTGCTGGACGATGATTTTATGACAAAGTGCTTTGAAAATGAGATAGCATGTGCAGAATTGCTCTTAAATATCATATTGAATAAGTCAGACTTAAAAGTACAGGAAGTTCGGACTCAGTATACTATTAAGAATTTACAGGGCCGTTCCGTGCGGCTGGATATTTTGGCGACAGACATTCTGCAGAAAAAGTATAATTGTGAGATACAGAGAGCAGATAAGGGAGCAGGCGCTCATCGAGCAAGATTTAACAGCAGCGTGATAGATGCAAATGCAATATCCGCCGGACAAAGCACAGAAGAGCTGCCGGAGACATATGTGATTTTTATAACCGAGTCAGACGTGATTGGAGCAAACCAGCCGATTTACCATATTGACAGATGTATTGAAGAAACAGATGAGAAATTTGGAGACGGTTCTCATATAATATATGTAAATGCAGCATATCAGGATGATTCGCCATTAGGGAAACTAATGCACGACTTTTGGTGTAAAAATCCATCTGATATGTACTACAAAGTGCTGGCAGACAGAGTGAGATATTTTAAAGAGGACGAGAAAGGAGTGGCAGTTATGTGTAAAATAATAGAAGATATGCGGTTAGAGGAACGGAGAGAAGCAGAAAAAGAAATTGCACGTAATATGCTAAAAGATAATATGTTGTCAATTTCTAAGATAGCAGAATATGTAAAATTAACAGTGGAAGAAGTTGAACAGTTGGCAAAGCAGGAAGGGCTGTAAAGTAGTTATGTGTAAGGCAATAGAAGATATGCTGTTAGAAGTGCGAAAAGAAACAACTAGACAATTTATCATTCGTATGCTGGAGGATGGAACTTTAACATTTTCTAAGATTGCAGACTTAACAGAAACCACAATAGAGGAAGTCGAAAAAGTGGCAAAGCAGAAAACTCAATAATTTTTCTTGTAGACAAAAAATAAAGTTGATAATTGACAAATGAGGATGCCTACCCCCAGTATACTATACTAGGTACTCGACATCCTCATTTACGTTCTATTACAGTCCGCCTTCCTTTATGCTTGTCGTCTTATCTGGAAGTTCTTTTAAAACTTCCCATTTTCCATGCCCTCCTTTTCCGTGAAATTGAATATATCCCGCTTTGCGCAGTTCCTGTATACGATTACGGGCTATATACTTTGATATTCCCAGCTCTGCTGCTACCTGATTTGCAGTCATAGTCGGATTTTCTTTTAACAAAGCAGCAATTTTCCTCCTGTCCAGGTATCTCCCTCTCTCTGTCTCTGATGGAAACGGATAATCTATCCTAATAGAAAAAATCCCATCCAGCAGTTTATCTGCCAGTTCTTCTTCTATCTTACTTCCTGGTAGCATCATCTTCAGTGGGTCAAAGCAAATTTCTATCTGCCAATCATACACTTTAATTGCCTGTATATCCTGCAGCATTTGTTTTACTGTTGCCTGTTCAAACCCTCCATGTTCTAACCGCTCTTTTATTCTAGTAAGTCTCTGTTCTAATCTTAAAGTCTCCTGTTCTTTCTGTTCTACTTGCTCTAACTGTACTTGAAGCTGTGCTAAAGAATACTCCAGTTCGTCATTTTTTCTGCGATAATCGTTATCCTGAATAACCCCTTCCAGAAATTTCTCCAATAACTGGTCCTTCTTTTGTATCAACTTTTGCTTCTGTTCATTTATATTCTGACGGTCTTGAGCAGAAGATGTCTCTCCCAAGACTTTCTGTAAAATTTGAATGGTCTGATTAATAATCCCCTCTTTATCCCAGTTCGCCGAGGCATAATATTCCTGATTCACATGTTCCAATACATGAAATAAAATTTCTTCATTTAAATGAATATTATCACAGCCACCTATAAATTCTTTGCTTACCTTTCGGATTTTATCTCTCTTATTATGCTTCTCACGCCCATTCGTCAGATAGTTACTGCATTTCCACTCGACAATCATCTTTTCTCTATTTGAATAACCATATCGCCAAGTTCGGTAATAGGGCTTTCTACAGATGCCGCAGATAAGTTTTCCAGATAAATCATACTTTCCTGTATTACTGCCCTTTACATATCCAACATCCTGATGCATATGCTTTGCTCGCTCATTCATCGCCTGATTTGCCCTTTTCCATAATTCTGCGTCTACAATAGCAGGAACCATTCCTTCTCCATAAATCCACTCCTCCGGCGGTAGCTTATAGTTCTTTTTGGTCTCAAAATCAAAATGCTGACGATTCATCACCATAGTTCCTTTGTATAGAGGATTTCGGATAATTCTTCTGACCGTTGTTGTAGTCAATCTATTTCCATTTTTATTTACATAGCCTTGATTCATAAATATATTTACAATCGTTCGACAGCCATATCCTGCCAAATAATATTCATATATCTTACGAATCATTTCTGCCTCTTCTTCTACTACTGCAACTGTTCCATCAGGATTTTTGCGAAAACCGAAGACCTTTGAAGTGAGCATAGGCTTGCCGCCGTTCCTCTGTCGGGTGCGGTGCGCATTATTGATTTTTTTACTAAGTTCTCTTGAATAATCCTCAGCTAATATTGCTTTAATTCCGGTTATCAGCGCATCATCCGGCGAATAAAACTTATTTTCAATGTACATATAAAGCCGCTTGTTATGTTTTACCATACGGTCAAGAAACATATACCAGTCCTTGACATTTCTCATCAACCTATCCTGACTCTTAATCACTATAATGTCAAAATCATCTGTCTGTAGGTTCTCAAACAAACGGTTATATTCCACTCGCCCCTTACGTGTCGTGCCGCTTTTTAATTCAACGTACTCATCCACCAGCTGCCAGCCATGCCCTGCTACGCAGGTTCTTCCCTCTTCTACCTGTCTGCTCAAAGCATCTACCTGACTTTCTTCCTCGGTGCTGCATCTGCAGTAAATCACAGCTCTGAGCTTTTTCATCGTATCTTTCATGAGTTGCCTTTCATAATTCTTAAAAATTGTATCTGTTCCTCTGGTGTCAATAAGTTTTCTTCTACCAATAATCTAGCTACTGACTTCAGAATTACCTCATCTTTCTGTTTTACTTCCACTGTAAAATCTCTCCTTTTACTCGTTCCATCTGACATACCAGACATACCTTTCCATATCTTTTTACAAGATATGCACAGTATGACATTTAGTTTCTAAATTGATTACTTTTTCCTTTATAATAGTTGTCGCAAACTTATTATATATCAGAAAGTCTCTGTACGATATTTTTATTTAAAAGTTGTAAAGTGGTGTAATACATATAAAGAAGAAAAAGAAAAAAGCAGAGGATGGAGCAAAAAATCCTCTGCTTTTCTTTGATATGAAGTAGTGTGCGGTATGAAAAGTTTTTATTTTTGCATAGAACGGCCGCATATAAAAACCCGTTTTTATATGCGGCTAGTTATTGGAGCTGAAAAGAGAGAGTTCCTGAGATTGTCTTAGACAACAAGAAAAATCTCCTTGTACTGTGTACCATGCTGTCTGGTCTCAGCATGTGTGTCATAGAAAATGTCGATGTGATTTCCCTTGACACCGCCGCCGCAGTCCTCAGCGGTATAGATAACTCCATCGATCATAACACGGCTGCCGTATGGAATGACTCTTGGATCAACGGCGATTGTATGGTTAGAAGAGGCAAGCTTTCCGGTGGAAGTGTGGCGTCCCCATCCCTCAGAACAGCTGTAGCATGGGCAATAGCCAGTCAGCTGAAAGGTTCCGAGCGATTTCGTGGAATAGCTCTGTTCCTTCTGTGCGGATGCAGTTTCCTCGGCAGATGTTTTTTCCGTCTCGGCCGCTTCTTCAGGGAGATTTCCTTTGGTGTAGGAAACTGGCTCTCCTAACTGTGTGTCTGCATAGTACAGTTCTACCTCGTAGATGCCATCATCCAAGTTATTCCAGTCCATGGAAATATGGAAGCTGTGACATCCGTCATCGCTGGACACTGCAGGTAAATCAGCGCGGTATTGGTCGGCACATACAGAAAAGGTTTTTACAGGAGTATCAGAGCCAGATTTTTTAATCTGAATGGTGAGTGCCAGGCTGACCGGAACTTCACTGTCCCAAGCATATCCCTCCAGATAGCTGTCTGTCACCCAGTCTACACATCCGGTTACTTCTGCGCGGGAAGAGAAAGCGAGAAGACAGCTTCCTGCAAAGACAGAAAGAACAGAGAAGAAAAACGTATGTAAATATTTTCGTACATTCAGTGTTGTATTTGTTTTCATAAAACCTCCAAAAAATTTAAAAAACTATGAAATAAATATTAAAATAATGTTCTTGTATGTAACATATTTGTAACAAATAGAGACTATACACTCTTTTCTGGTATTTGTCAAGAAAAAATGTTGAAGTTATAAGAAAAAACTGCAAAAGGTACCCAAAAAGAAAAAATTCAGGATATCTTTTGCAGTTTTTGAAAATAGGAAATATGAAAAGATACCAGGGTCAAAAGGTCAGAAATCCGATGCAAGCTTGCTTGCAAGAGGATTTTTGACCTTGGGACCCGCCAAAAACATGAATAAGTAGCCATTTTTCAAAGAAAAATGAGCGAATTATGAATGTTTTTGAGGGCGCCAGGCGCCAGTGACGCCTGCTTGGCGCCGACCGGAGCGGAGCGTAGACCTTGCGGGAGCATATAGTGCGGAGCAATCCGGTATCAAAGGGGTCAAAATACCTTTTGACCCCAACATCATGAAAAGTCACTATAAAAAATAATTAGTTTTGCACCTGGTATACTTCTTTGGTTTGAAGACCGTAATCTTCTGCTGCTTCATGCGTATCCATATAAATATCAATATGGTTTTCATTCACACCACTGCCGCAGTCTTCCACTGTATAGACAATGCCATCAATAATCAGTCGGGTGCCCAGAGGATATCTGGACAAATCAGCAGAAATGGTATGATTCGCTTTTGGCTTTGTTCCCATGTAGGTAAGGCCTTCTCCAGACGTGCACAGTTCACAGGTGCAGTATGCAGTGATAGTAAATTTTCCTAAATATAAGGAGGATTCTGGATTTACCGCTGAGGATACATCCTTCTGTTCATCCTCTTCGTCGTTGTCTGTTTCTTTTTCTGTTTCCTGATTTCCATCAATATTATTAGAGAGAAGTGCAGGACCTGTGAAGGTCTCCGGCGGTGTCGTATCCAGAACCGCAGGGCTTTCTGTTGTACCGCTTACAGAAGCAGAGGAGGACGGAGCCTGTGCGAATGCAGGAAATATGAGAGTGGAAGTACATAGGAGGACTGCAGATACTGTGCCAAGGATATAAGTTCTTACTTTCATATCGATCAAACCTTTCTGACTTTTAAAATAATGATATATTTTTGCTGTTATGGATTTGAGGGCAAATGAGTGGAGGGCAAATGAGTGAAAAAGCCATACGGCTGTTTCCATATGTTTTAAAAATTTGAATAAAAATAGGAATAAAAAACAGAAAAATCAGTTCTTACAATCTTGTTTCATTATAATTACAAAAATGTTAAATGTCAAGAAAAACGAAAATCTAAACAAAACATAAAATTTGTGAAATTCTGTGAAAATGTCAAAAAAACTTGAAAAACCTCTTGACAAAAAGGCTGAAGAAGCATATAGTATGGATTGTAGATGTTAGCACTCAACTTGAACGAGTGCTAATTGAGAAAGGATGTGTGGTATTGGAATTAGATGAAAGAAAAATAAAAATCCTGAAAGCCATCATCCAAAACTATCTGGAGACTGGGGAGCCGGTAGGCTCACGCACGATTTCCAAGGGTTCCGGTTTACAGCTCAGTCCGGCGACGATTCGGAATGAAATGTCGGATCTGGAGGAGATGGGATATATCGTTCAGCCTCACACGTCGGCAGGGCGGATTCCTTCTGATAAAGGATACAGATTTTATGTAGACCAACTGATGGAGGAGAAGGAACAGGAAGCGGAGGAATTGAAAGAGCTGATGATAAAGCGGGTAGACCGAGTGGAAACTCTGCTTAAGCAGATGGCGCAGGTTCTCGCGAAAAACACGAATTACGCTGCTATGATAAGCGGACCGCAGTATCATCTGACAAAGCTGAAATTTATCCAGCTCTCCAAAGTTGATATAAACAAACTTCTCGCAGTTATCGTAGTGGAGGGAAATATCATCAAAAACACTATGATTGACCTGCAGGATGAGTTGAGTGATGAGGAGCTTTTAAATCTGAATATCATGTTAAACAGCAGTTTGAATGGTTTGACGATTGAAGAGATTAATCTGGACATGATTACCAGATTGAAGGTGCAGGCAGGAATCCACAGTGGTGTTGTGGACAGAGTGCTGGAGGAAGTGGCAGAAGCCATTCGGGCAGACCAGGAAGACTTACAGATTTACACCAGCGGAGCGACCAATATTTTTAAATACCCAGAGCTGAGCGATGGGGAAAATGCGAGCAAGCTGATTAGTACTCTGGAGGAAAAGAAACTGCTTCAGGAATTGGTATCTAATACCACTCCCGATGCTGAGAGTAATGGAATCCAAGTGTACATCGGCGATGAGACGCCGGTGCATACCATGAAGGATTGCAGTGTGGTAACTGCTCAGTATGAACTTGGCGGCGGACTGCATGGCACGATAGGTATTATCGGACCGAAACGGATGGACTACGAGAAAGTGCTTGGAACATTAAAGACGTTAATTACGCAGTTAGATGCTGCGTTCCATAAAGAAGAGTAGACGGGTGAAGATATGGAGAATCAAGAAGTAAAAGAGCCTGTAAATCAGGACGAAATGGAAGAAAAAACGGAAGCTACCAGAACAGCTGAGACTTCCGAGACAGAAAAAGAGTCCTGCGGCGAAGAAACTTGTGAGACCTGTGATTCCGAGGAAACACAGGAAACTTCTGAACATACAGGACCAGAGAAAGAGAAAAAAGGATTCTTTGGGAAAAAGAAAAAAGACCCAAAGGATACACAGATAGAAGAGTTGACGGACCGCCTGAAGCGGACCATGGCAGAATTCGACAACTTCCGCAAGCGCACAGAGAAAGAAAAAGCAGCTATGTATGAAATCGGTGCGAAGAGTGTGATTGAGAAGATGCTTCCGGTTGTCGATAACTTTGAGAGAGGTCTTACAATGATTTCGGAGGAGGAGAAAGGAACTTCTTTTGCGGAGGGAATGGATAAGATTTATAAACAGCTTATCAAAAACCTCGAGGAAATCGGAGTAAAGCCAATCGATGCAGTTGGTAAGCCGTTTGACCCCAATTTCCACAATGCAGTGATGCATGTGGAAGATGAAGAACTGGGAGAGAACGTTGTCGCCGAGGAGTTCCAGAAAGGATACCTTTACAGAGAAAGCGTTGTGAGACACAGCATGGTAAAGGTTGCGAACTAAATCGGCAGATAATCGCAGACAGACAAAAATAAAGCCAAAAACGCGAAGAAGTTTCCTGCTAACAAGTTTGCATCAGATTTTCGACCGTTTGACTTTGGTATCATTACATGTTATCATATTTATTTTTATCATATTGTTCATGATATAGGAGGAAAAAACTATGAGTAAGATTATTGGTATTGACTTAGGTACTACAAACTCCTGTGTAGCCGTTATGGAAGGCGGTAAACCAGTAGTTATTGCAAATACAGAAGGTGTCAGAACAACACCGTCCGTAGTCGCTTTTACAAAATCTGGAGAGAGATTGGTAGGTGAGCCGGCAAAACGTCAGGCTGTTACCAACGCAGACAGAACTATCTCTTCCATCAAGAGGCATATGGGAAGTGATTACAAAGTAAGAATTGATGACAAATCCTATTCCCCACAGGAAATTTCCGCTATGATTCTGCAGAAACTGAAAGCAGATGCAGAGAGCTATCTGGGTGAGAAAGTGACGGAGGCTGTTATCACAGTTCCGGCTTACTTTAACGACGCACAGCGTCAGGCAACCAAGGATGCAGGTAAGATTGCAGGTCTTGATGTAAAGCGTATTATCAACGAGCCGACTGCAGCAGCTCTGGCATATGGCCTGGACAATGAGAAAGAGCAGAAGATCATGGTATATGACCTAGGCGGCGGTACATTCGATGTTTCTATCATTGATATCGGTGATGGTGTTATCGAAGTACTGGCAACCAACGGTGATACGCACTTAGGCGGTGATGATTTCGATAATGCAATCACCCAGTGGATGATCAATGAATTTAAGAAAGCAGAGGGCGTTGACTTATCTGGTGATAAGATGGCAATGCAGAGATTAAAAGAGGCTGCTGAGAAAGCAAAGAAAGAGCTGTCTTCTGCAACTACAACAAATATCAACTTGCCGTTCATCACAGCAACTGCAGAAGGCCCGAAGCATTTGGATATGAATCTGACTCGTGCAAAATTTGATGAACTGACACATGACCTGATTGAGAGAACCGCAGTTCCGGTACAGAATGCACTGAGAGATGCAGGCATCACAGCATCCGAACTGAGCAAAGTTCTTCTGGTAGGTGGTTCCACACGTATGATTTCCGCACAGGAGAAAGTAAAACAGTTGACAGGCAAGGAGCCGAACAAATCTCTGAACCCAGATGAGTGTGTGGCAATCGGTGCATCCATCCAGGGCGGCAAGCTGGCAGGCGATGCAGGTGCCGGAGATATCCTGCTTCTGGATGTTACTCCATTGTCTCTGTCCATCGAGACCATGGGTGGTGTCGCAACCAGACTGATTGAGAGAAATACTACAATCCCGACAAAGAAGAGTCAGGTATTCTCCACAGCAGCAGATAACCAGACAGCTGTTGATATCCATGTTGTACAGGGCGAGAGACAGTTCGCAAGAGACAACAAGACTCTCGGACAGTTCCGTCTGGATGGAATTCCGCCAGCAAGAAGAGGTGTTCCGCAGATTGAAGTTACTTTCGATATCGATGCAAACGGTATTGTAAATGTATCTGCAAAGGATTTGGGAACAGGAAAAGAACAGCACATTACGATTACTTCCGGTTCTAATATGTCCGATTCTGATATCGAGAAGGCAGTGAAGGAAGCTGCTGAGTTCGAGGCACAGGATAAGAAGAAGAAAGAAGCAATCGATGCAAGAAATGATGCAGATTCCATGGTATTCCAGACAGAGAAGGCGATGGAAGAAGTTGGCGATAAGCTGGATGCAAACGATAAAGCTGAGGTGGAGGCTGACCTGAACGCGCTGAAGGAAGCAATCAACCGCGCTCCGGTTGACCAGATGACAGATGCTCAGGTTGAGGATATCAAGGCTGGCAAAGAGAAACTGATGGCAAGTGCACAGAAACTGTTTGCAAAGGTATATGAGCAGGCACAGGCGGCAGGCGCAGCAGGTGCAAACCCAGATATGAACGCTGGAACAGCCGGCAATGCAGCAGATGATGTAGTAGATGTATAAATCCGCTATGATAAAATAAAGAAATTCGTGAGAGGGAGTGTTGCAAAATCCGGTGTTGTTTTTGCGGCACCCCCTTTGCGGGTTTGGAAATGAAAGGTAACAGACATGGCAGAAAGTAAAAGGGATTATTATGAAGTCCTGGGCGTCTCAAAGGACGCGGATGATGCGGCTTTAAAGAAGGCATACCGTGCATTGGCAAAGAAATATCATCCAGATGCAAACCCAGGCGATAAAGAGGCAGAAGCCAAATTTAAAGAAGCTTCCGAGGCATACGCTGTTTTGAGTGACCCTGAAAAGAGAAAACAGTATGACCAGTTTGGGCATGCGGCATTTGACGGCGGTGCAGGAGGTGGCGGCTACGGCGGGTTTGGCGGATTTGATTTTAACGGCGCCGACATGGGAGATATCTTTGGGGATATCTTCGGCGATCTGTTTGGAGGCGGCGGCCGTTCTACAAGATACAGCAATGCGCCGACGAAAGGCGCAAGCATTCGCACCAGCATCCGCATTACCTTTGAGGAAGCGATTTTCGGCTGTGAGAAAGAACTAGATTTAAATTTGAAAGAAGAGTGTGAGAAGTGTCACGGTACGGGCGCAAAACCAGGAACGTCTCCGCAGACATGTCCGAAGTGTAACGGAAAAGGAAGGATTGTATATACGCAGCAGTCTCTGTTCGGCCAGGTACAGAATGTACAAACTTGTCCAGAGTGCCGAGGAAGCGGTAAAGTCACCAAAGAAAAGTGTCCAGACTGCTATGGAACCGGATATATTTCAAAGAGAAAGAAAGTGCCGGTCACAATTCCAGCAGGCGTGGACAATGGTACAACACTGCGTAAATCCGGACTTGGAGAGCCAGGAACGAACGGCGGAGAGAGAGGCGATCTGTTGATTGAGATTGTTGTTTCTCAGCATCCGATTTTTAAACGTCAGGATACCACGATCTATTCTACAGTGCCGATCTCATTTGCGACAGCAGCTCTTGGCGGTACTATCAAGATCAAGACTGTGGATGGCGAGATTGAGCAGGAAATCAAGCCTGGCACACAGACCGACAGCCGCATCCGTCTGAAAGGAAAAGGCGTTCCGTCTCTTCGCTCACGTTCTGTGCGAGGCGACCACTATGTGACTCTCGTGGTGCAGGTGCCGGAGAAGATGAATGAGGAGCAGAAGGAAGCACTCAGAAGATTCGACGAGACAATGCGCGGCGTACCTTCGGGAGAAGGCGAAAAGAAGAAAAAAGGATTTCGGGATTTTTTAAATAAATGAACGGAATCGTAAAAAATAAATGGAATGATAAACCAATGAACGGAATCATAAACCGTGCATAAAATAACAGAAAACATGCTGCAGAATGGAGCAAAGAAACCTTCTGCAGCATGTTTTTTGTTTCATACAGACAGTTTTTGAAACTGCTTCTGCAAAAGTCCCGTCGCCCATTCATACATATTCATTGTGTCGTATTGCCGATATTCACATTCTAGGGAACATAAAATCAGATGGTAGATGTCATACCAGAGTGCGCGGCATCTCTGCGAGTCTGTGAGACATTCGATTCCATAACCTTTCTGGAAAGCAGCATTGTCTTTGTAAGTCCGAAATCCCACTTCCATCAATGGGTCTCCAAATACACAGCGCTCCCAGTCAATCAGACCAGTTATTGTTCCATCTTTTATGAAAATATTTCCGTCCCACAAATCCCAGTGGACGAGTTGAGGTTCTTTTACTTCCTCAAAAAGGGAAGCATCGCGCTGTAACAGGTACAATAGCTGTTCAATAGAAATCTTTAAATCAATATTTCGCGCTTTGGCATCAGAAATTCCAAGCTCCAGCATTTGACAGAAAACGGGATACCAGCTCTCTCCCTGCACTTGGGGCTGTCCTGGAAGGCCGAAATATGGACATGTGATTTCATTGATTTTTCGGTTGATCTGGCCCGCCTGGACCTGAATTGCCTGTTTTTCTTCTGCTGTGAGTGTGTCAGATAGAGCATGCACACTGTTTCCAGGCAGTTTTTCCATAAAGAAATAAGGGGATGGACAGATAGTACAGCTGTTATCATAGGCATAGATTTTCGGAGACGGAATGTCAGAATATGCGGAAACCATGCGCATAGCTTCGACTTCGCTGAACATAATATTTTTTTCATAGGACATAATTGGAACATGTTTCGGTGGGGCAATTTTTAAAATAAGAGTTTGCCCGTTCTGCAGGAGAACATCATAGGCTGCATTGAAGTAGCCCTCCTTCAGTTCTCGATAGGTATCCAGTGCAGTATCCGGAAAACAAGCTTTTACTATTGCGGCAAGGCGCTCTTTGGATTGATGATTTTTGGTTAAGCTTTCCATAGGTGAATTCCTTTCTGAGTATTTTTTAATTGATAAACCGCAAAAACAGCAGCTATATAATCGCCGATTATAAAGGAGAACCATACGGTGATGATGTTGTTGCTGATATTCGAGAACGGAACAGGTAGTGTAAATGGTGTGAGTTTAGTGTAAAAAGACAGATATTGTGCTTATGATAGTATGATAGCGTAGAAATGTACGGAAAACAAGGAAGAATTTAGACTGTAATACATCACATCTGATATGGTTTTTAGCAGCTTGGAGCGGGCATGACAGAGCATATTTGAACACATATTTGACGTATTATGCTTGCAGTGATAGAATGGAACATAGTTATGAGACATTTTGGAGGGAGTCTCATCAAATGATAAGGGAATGTGTGTATGTGCAGTGCATAAAAAGAATAGAAAGGCTGGTAGGTAATAATTATGGAAAATGCAGGTAAAGAGTTTGAATATGCAGATTTGGCGTATCTGACGGTTCCGCTGCCGGAGGATATTATGAAATTAAAATGGTATGGAGATTTTGAGAGGGCCGAGAGAGTGATTGACTTGCGCCTGAAAAAGGAAATCCCCGTCGCTTTGAGAAAACGTCTGGAGCTGGAAAAGCTGATTTTGAAGCGTCTTCCAAAATCGTATATCTTCACAGAGGAAGAGGCTTTGAAGGCACTTCAGGAGCGCGTGAAAGACGTCACAAAAGAGGAATTCGACGAGCTGATTGATGAGGGCGCGATTGAGTGGATTTATGTGAATGGCCAGAGAAAGATTATGGATGATTTTATTGACAATCTGTTAAAGACAAGACCACATATTTCTGCAAGAATTCGGGATGCATATGCATATCTGGTGGAGAGGCGCGCAGAGGATATCGAGCAGACCAATGCTATGATTCGCCGTCAGATAGAGCAGGGCGGAATGAATGTCCGTTTCCACATTCGTGAGACATTTCGTGTGAGAGAGGGAAAAGAGCGTCCAGATCATACGATTCGGGTACATATGCCGCTTCCGATTTCTTATGCGCAGGTGGAGAATGTCCAGATTCTGTCTACATCGGAAAAACCGCTTTTGATTGCGCCGAAAGACTACCCACAGCGCACCGCGTGTTTTGAGAAGAAGATGAAGCCAGGTGAGGCGATTACGATGGAATTCACCTACGAGATTCATGCGCCGTATGTGGACCCGAAGCCAGAGGAAGTATTTGTGGCACAGCCGACATTCTATCTGGAAGAACAGCTGCCGCATATTCAGTTTACGCCGTACATCAGAGTTCTGGTGAAGGAAATCATCGGGGAGGAAACCAATCCTCTGGTGAAAGCGAGAAAAATTTATGATTATATTACCACACATCTGATGTACTCTTTTGTGAGAAGCTATTTTGCCATCACGGATATTCCAGGCTTTGCGTCAACTTCCTGGAAGGGAGACTGCGGTGTGCAGGCGCTTTTGTTTATCACCATGTGCCGTGCAGCAGGCGTGCCGGCGAGATGGCAGGCGGGACTTTCTGTGAGTCCGGATGGCGCTGGATGCCATGACTGGGCACAGTTCTATGTGGCGCCGTATGGATGGCTGTATGCGGACTGTTCTTTCGGCGGTGCGAGATACCGTGCGGGAAATCTGGAAGGATGGAATTTTTATTTTGGAAATCTGGAGCCATTCCGTATGCCCGCAAACTGTGAGTTCCAGCATGACTTAGTTCCGGCAAAGAACTATCTGCGCCATGACCCATATGACAACCAGACTGGCGAGGCAGAGTACGATGACAGGGCCATGACAAAGGATGAATATGAGATAACGATTGAGGTTCTGAAGATGGAAGAATTGAAGTAAGTTGACGGCGAATAGCAGTGATAGGAGGCAGTAATAAATGGCAGTGTCAGTGAGGAGTAACAAAACGATTTGGACAGTCTGCGTATGAAAGGATGAAAATAGCCGCAAACTAAGCACGAGAGCAGGTAGGAAAAACAGAAAAATAAGAGTGGGAATAATAAAAGCAAAATAAGAGGGATTAGGAAGGAAAGAACATGTGTACAGCAGCAATTTATAAAACAAAAGATTTCTATTTTGGACGTACTCTGGATTATGACTGTTCTTATGGCGAGCAGATTACAATAACACCGCGCTTTTATCCATTTCACTTTCGAGCGATGGGCAGCATGAAAAGCCACTATGCGATAATCGGTATGGCGCATGTTGCAGGCGGATATCCGCTGTACTATGATGCTGTCAATGAAAAAGGGCTGGGAATGGCGGGGCTGAATTTTGTTGGCAATGCAGACTATAAGGAGAGTGCGGCGGATAAAGACAATGTGGCATCGTTTGAATGTATTCCTTGGATTTTGGGGCAGTGTGCCTCTGTAAAAGAAGCAGAAGTGCTGCTTGAAAAAATCAATCTTGTCAATGTTCCATTTAGTAAAGAGATGCCGCCAGCAGAGCTTCACTGGATAATTGCGGACCGTGACAAGTGTATCACCGTGGAGGCAGTAAAGACGGGCGTAAAGGTCTACCCGAATCCAGCGGGTGTGCTGACGAACAATCCGCCGTTTCCGGAGCAGATGTTTCAGTTGAATAACTACATGCATCTCTCTCCCAAGCCGCCAAAGAATCTCTTCTCGGACCAACTGCCACTGCGCGCATATGGCCGTGGAATGGGAGCACTGGGACTTCCAGGGGATTTGTCTTCGGAGTCCCGTTTTGTGAGGGCTGCTTTTGTGAGATTGAATTCGGTTTCGGGAAACACAGAGTCTGAGAGTATTAGCCAGTTCTTTCATATTTTGGATTCTGTGGCGCAACAGCGCGGATGCTGTGAGGTGGAGGAAGGAAACTATGAAATCACCATCTACACTTCCTGCTGCAATGCGGATAAAGGTATTTATTATTATACAACCTATGAGAATCATCAAATTACAGCTGTGGATATGCACCGAGAAGAGCTTGACAGCGCAGCGCTGATAACATATCCTCTAATTTTGGGGCAGCAGATACGAATACAGAACAAGACCTGATAAAAAAGGCAAAGAAAAGAAGAAAGAGCGAAAACCGCTTTCGGGCTACTGGTTCCGGCGGCGGTTTTCTTTTGCGTATGGGAATCGGCAGAGATTTGTAAACGGAGTAATGTCAGGAATTTCAAACGTGATACATAGTTGTTTTTTGCCGATTCTCTTATCCGTTGTATGTGAACTACCCATCACCTAAAGGTAATGGGCTTCTAAGAGCCTGACGGCTCT
>JAUNGE010000040.1 GCA_030524675.1 bacterium | reverse complement strand
TCCGTGTGAAATTCAAGGCAACTGAACTCTTCACAAACAAGTATGTCATATCTTTTCCCAATTTCTGATAGTTAAGCGAGTGGGAGGTCTCCCGTCCCCGGCTCTCTCCGGTGTTGTAAGTGTCTATGGTCTCCTTTCCCAGAACAGCCGCCAGCTCTTTCAGCGTTGTTGGCTCTTTGCCACCCAGGAAGATGGAAGTATCCATATTGCCGATAATGGTATCTGCGTTATCCTTATAGATCGCCTTGAGCTGACTCTGCGCCTGCAACACCAGACAGGCAGAAATCTCACGGCTTCGGATGGTAGCAACCAGCCTTTCCAACTTGGGTATCTGGCCAATGTTGGCGCACTCATCAATGAGACAGCGCACATGGATCGGGAGCCTGCCGCCATACACATCGTCCGCTTTTTCGCAGAGCAGGTTAAACAGCTGGGTATAACACATGGATATAAGGAAATTAAAGCTGTCATCAGTGTCACTCATGATGAGGAACAGGGCAGTTTTCCTGTCTCCCAGCGTATCCAGCTCCAGCTCATCATAAGCCGTGACCTCACGCAACTCTGCAATGTCGAACACGGCAAGGCGAGCGCCGCAGGAAATCAAAATCGACTTGGCTGTTTTTCCGGCGGCCAGCTTATATTTCTTATACTGGCGCACCGCAAAGTGGTTTGGCTTCTCGGTTTCCAGTGCATCAAACATCAGATCCACGGGGTTTTTGAACTCCTCGTCATCCTCCCGGACCTCCATGGCGTTGATGAACTCAATGAGGGTGGAGAAGTTTTGTTCCTCCACCGGAGCCTCATAATGGATATAGCCAATAAGCGCGCAGTACAACAAGGTTTCTGCTTTTACCCAGAAATCGTCTCCGGCCTTGCCTTCGCCTTTGGTGTTGGCGATCAGCGTTGTTACCAGCTTCAAGATGTCCTTTTCGCTATGGATATAGGCGAAAGGGTTATAGTGCATGGATTTCTTGAAGTTGATGGTATTCAGGATCTTGATTCGGTACGGCTCATAAATGATCTTGCCGTGCTTATCCTTCATGGGCTTTCCGTCTTTCCCCAACTTAGGTGCGCCCCTTTGGAGCATTTTTCCGCACTCCACCAAAATGGTTCCCTTCGGGTCTGTGACCACATAGGAACTGTGCATCTGCATCAGGTTGGGTTTCAGCCAGAAGCGGGTCTTACCGGAACCGGAGCCGCCGATCACCAGCACATTTTTGTTTCTGGCGGTCTTTGGGTCCTTGGGGCGGCTGTTCATTGTCAGGCTCTCCGTTTTCGTCAGAATCACATTGTTCTGAAATACAGGATCAACGTAAGGTGCAATATCCTCACGGGTTCCCCAGCGGGCCGAACCATATTCCAAACCATGTCGATATTTCTTGGCGTTCTTGCTTTTAAGATACACCGCCAGCCTCAGACCAACACCGCAGCACAGCCCTACCAACAAGTCCAATGGATGCAGGCTTGGCCAGAAACTTTGCAACGCCCCAGGCAGAACCGCAACCAGCGAAAGAAACTTTTCTGAAGCATCCGCCCCTTGTGCCATTCGCCATGCCTCTCCAAAATTGGTAGCAAACAGCCCAAGCAGGATATACGGCATATTCAGCAAAATGAGCTTTTTGATGTCCAATGTCTTTTTCATCGTTCCAGCTCCTTTCGCTTGGTGCAATCCACCACAGCATTTTTAACCATCTCTTTGAACTGGTTAAGTTTTGCCAGTACGGACGGGCGCTCTGTTTTCGTTGCCTTTTTGACCTTTTTGTTGGTGTACTCTGTAAAAGCTGCTGTCAGAGCATCTGCATCACGGCCTTTGAAAAAAATCAGGTACTTTGGCGGAGAACTGCTACGGTCCTTTTTCACCGCATAATCCACACCATATTTCCGGGCGATTTTCTCAAACTCCTTGATAGAGGGGTCTGTGATCTCAATGTTGGATATTCCCTGATTCTGCCCGACAAGCTGCTTCACAGTCTGTTTTCCATGCGGAACAACCGGCGCATCACGGCTTCTCTGTTTTTCCAGCTTCTTTTCCTTCCGATGTGCCATATACTTGCTTATGGCAACCTTAAACATTCTGCCGGTAAACTTTGTTCCACTGACAACCAGCATCAAAGTTCTGTTTTCCACTTCTTCCTGCATTTTCTCGCCTCCTTTCCACGAAGTTTGCAGGGAATCTCTTTTTTGCTAAGGCGGAACCACCAGCCGCCGCAGAAGATAACGCTTCATACCGCCCTCCTTAGCGTAACTGGTCAGAATGGTCATAGTGCAGATTGCCCTGGCGTACCTTTGCGTGGCTCAAAATCTTAATCTGCCCCTTTTCCTGACTATCCAGTGCTTTTTCATAACCGGTATCCGACAGGAACAGGCGGGTTCGTTCGCCTTTCCAGCCAACAGGGGAATCGTTCGTCAGCACATCAAAAATAATCATGTGCTGGGTGTCCTCCGCAAAACGCTGGAGGTCCATATATCCATGACCATGATAATTCTGCGCTCCTGCCTTTACCCGCATTTCTTCCATCAGCTGCCCTATGGTCTTTCCCTCAGACATTATGCTTACTCCTTTCTCCCGGCACTTCCGGGCAATAAAAAAGCGACCATTTACCAGCCGCCATATAGATCGTGATTTACTTGTGAGGTGTAATGATTGCTTATCGTGGTCGGTGCATTGAACAGAACGGTCAGAAGATACTGCTTCATGTTACGAATTTCCGTGGTGTTCTTCTGTAAACAGTCCATGACAAACTCAATGTGCGAGTTATCCAGCTTCAAGAACCTGGAACGAACGATTTCATGCGGAAAATCACTTCCTGCAATACGGGTGGTCTTTCGCTTTGCACAGACCGTTTCCACGATTAGCTCCACAATCTCATCCAAATCCTCCCGATAAGTTTCATACTGCTGACACAGGTATTCATACCCGATATTCTCCTGAATCAATTCCCGATAACTCTCTATCTCTGTGAGTGACATCGCATCCCTTCCTTTCCGTTCCGGCAGACAATCTGCCGCACAATCCCGGAAGGGAATGGAATCGGTACTTGATCCATAAATATTTTGTTTTTGAGTATTTGATTTCTCTATATTTAATTCTGCGGGCTTTTCCGTATCCGGTTTATCCATATACGGATTTTCCGTATCTGGTGAATCCGTATCCGGTTTTCTAAGCTGTGGCTGCTCGTATATGACATACTCTGTATCGCTGATGCGTCCCTGCCGGTCACGCAGCTTGTGCCGTACAATATAACCGGCGGCCTCCAATTCCCGCAACGCAGCGCCTATGGCATCCACGCCCTCCTTACAGATCTTTGCAAGACCACGGGTGGTGTAATTCCAGTCCTCTGGCAAAGACAGCATCATGGAAAGCAGCCCCTTGGCTTTTAACGACAGGTTTACATTTCGTAAATGATGATTGCTCATCACGGTATAATCACGGGTCCGTTCAATGCGAAAAACGGCCATCGACCTCACTCCTTCCGAATTTTGGGTACAAAAAAACCGCAATCCTCATTCCAAAGAATTGCGGTGTTCAACACTTTTCAAATTTTCTTGCATAGAACCAAAACAGCGGCTTTCGAGGACGCGCCTCTGTAAATGGCTCCTCCTGGGCGAAAGGAAGTGTTTGCATCACTCGGTCAATATCCGTTGAATCCATGTCATGCTGAGATTTGCAATCTTCCCGGATTGCTTCTTGAATTTCCTTTACCGTACACATAGTCATTCCTTTCCTTTCGTTGTATGGGTTTATGAGCGGCGGCGTTTTCCCGGTTTGAAATCGAGGATATGTCCCTCAATCACACGAGCATAACGCTTGATCTTGATCTCCCGGCGCTGCTGGCTTTGCAGGGCAGCCTGATACCCATCCTCGGTCAAAAACAGCCGCATTTCCTCTCCGGGGCTGCCGTAAGCTGTGCTGGGACGCAGGACGGAAAACTCAATCATCCAGCGTGTGTTATCCCAAAACCTCTCTACGGCGAGAATGTTGTGTCCTTTCAGCTCACGGGCTGAAATATCCATCATAGGCGGCTCCTTTCATCGTTCCTGGTCTCTCTGACGCTTTTTCTGCCATGCCTCCAGCAGCTTGATGATGGTTTCCTGCATCCGCTGGGGCGTATAGCTTTTAGGGAAATACTTTCGCAAGGTGTCAGAGGTAAATGTCACTCGGTCCAGATCGCTTTTCTTTTCCTCACCCATGATGACACGCATCATATCGAGGGTCAGATGCCCCTCCTGACTGTATTTTTTGAGCCGCTGGGCTTGAGAAAGAGAAGGGGTAGCCTGTTCGCTGTCCATCGCGTCCAACAGGTCTACCTGTTCCTCCTTTTTGAGAAAGGACAGCTCATAGGCGGGATTTAAGGCAATTTTCTTTTCATCCACCATATCCATCAATTCAGGAATCAGCTCTGTCAGACGGATATAGCGCTGAATTTGATTTCGACTTTGCCCCACCTGTTCAGCAAGCAACTGGTCTGATCGCTTTTGTGTCCCAACTTGGGACACATTTTCTTTACTCGGTCTGCCAGCCTGTCTTTTCATGGCATCCAGTTTCATTTTATAAGCAAATGCTCTTTCACTGGGGAGGAGACTTTCGCGTTGCAGATTGCTGTCAACCATAATAATTGTGGCTGCATCATCGTCCAGATCACGGACAATTACCGGCATGGTCTCTTTTTCTGCCAGTTCACTTGCTCTGTGCCGTCTGTGTCCGGCCACCAGTTCATAACCGCCCTCCGGGTCCGGTCGAGCAATCGCCGGAACCAGAACGCCATACTGCTTGATACTGTCGGCGGTCTCCATCATGGCTTCGTCATCCTTGACTTTGAATGGGTGGTTCCTAAAGGGATGCAGTTCAGACAATGGAATTTCCTGAATCTTTTCCAGCTTTGCATCCTGGCGGCCTTCTTCGGTGGAGAACAGATCATCTACCGAGGCCAGCTCTATTTTTTTCGCGCTGCTTTTCAAGTTTCAACACCTCCTTCGTCAGATTTCGATACCCCTCTGCCACTTTGCCGCCAGGGTCATGGGCGAAAATACTTTTTCCCTCTGCACTGATTTCCTTTGCCCGGACAGAGTGCGGAATCTCTGTGCCGAATACTTTGATCTTACTGCCATAGTTCTCCCGCAGGAGCGCGGAGATTTCTTTGGCAAAGTTGGTTCGGCTGTCCACCATCGTCAACAGGATACCGTCTATCTGGAGCTTTGGATTGATCTGCCGTTTCACCTTACTGACCGTAGATAGAAGCTGTTCCAGCCCTTTGGCGGGCAGATACTCTGCCTGAACGGGAATGATGATCCTGTTCGCAGCCGCCAGCGCATTGACCGTAAGCATCCCCAACGAGGGCTGACAGTCAATCAGGATATGGGAATATTGTCCCTTTAGTGTGTCCAGATATTGCCGTAAAACCGTTTCACGGCTCATGGCGTTTACCAGAGAAACCTCCATACCGGAAAGCTGAATATCCGCAGGCAACAGGTCAACGCCTTCTGCATGATTCAGAATACCTTCTCCGGGGCGTATAGGCTGATCCATCAGAATTTTGCCCATTGCATCCGACAGTGTAAATGGCAGCTTGTCTGGTTGCGGATTTCCTAAGCTGATTGTCAGGCTTCCTTGCGGGTCCCCGTCGATCAGAAGCACTTTCTTTCCGGCCTGTGCCAGACCTATTCCCAAATTCGCACAGGTTGTTGTTTTGCCAACGCCGCCTTTCTGGTTGGCGATGGCGATGATTTGCGTGTTCATGACTTCACCTCATTTCTGATTGTTGCTGTTGTTTCTGGAAATAGAAAAAGCCGCCACTTCAAAATTAACAGTGAAGTGACGGCTCTTTCTATCGCCGGAATACGAGTTCCTGAAATGAAAAAAGCACCCAGCATTTATACTGTGTGCTACATCAAATTCATATTCAATTATTCAAATTAGCTCAAACTATGCCAAACTGCCACAGCCAAAAAACGAGGGGAAGGAGGGCTGAAAAGCACCCCAAAAATCGGCTCTCGGTTAACCACTTTGGGAACCACTTCCCCCTCTTTTTGCCCTCTTTTTAGCCAGTTAACCACTTGCGGACCACTAAAAATTGGATGAAATCGGCTCTCGTTTTGCCAAATTTGGTCAAACCATATCAGCCCGTTTAGATATAGCAAAAGCCCGGAAAACCTTGATTTTCCGGGCTTTTTGAACCATTTTGATATAGTCTGAGCAGTCGATTATCGCTTGCTGAACTGCGGAGCGCGACGAGCTGCTTTGAGACCGTATTTCTTTCTCTCTTTCATACGTGGGTCTCTTGTCAGGAAGCCAGCTTTCTTCAGAATCGGTCTGTACTCCGGATCTGCCTGAAGCAGTGCTCTGGAAATACCATGACGGATAGCACCAGCCTGTCCGGTGAAACCGCCACCGCGTACGTTTACTAAAACATCAAATTTATCAACTGTCTCTGTAGCTACTAATGGCTGACGAACAACCAGCTTTAAGGTCTCCAGACCTAAATACTGATCGATATCTCTTTTATTGATTGTAATGTTACCAGTTCCTGGTACCAGATATACTCTTGCGATAGATTTTTTTCTTCTGCCTGTTCCGTAGAATTTTGTGATAGCCATTATAATATCCTCCTTTCAGACCTCAATTAAAATTTTAAAACTTCTGGTTTCTGTGCTGCCTGCTCATGTTCTGGGCCTGCGTATACATGCAACTTTGTGTACATGCTTCTTCCCAGAGGTCCTTTTGGAAGCATTCCCTTAACTGCTAATTCTACAACCTTCTCCGGCTTCTTAGCCATCATCTCTCTCAATGTAGTCTCTCTCATACCGCCTACATAATCAGAGTGGTTGTAATATACTTTCTGGTCTAATTTCTTACCAGTTACTTTTACTTTGTCTGCATTTACTACGATAACGTAGTCGCCGCAATCCATATGCGGTGTAAAAATCGGTTTGTTCTTTCCTCTTAAAACCTTGGCAACTTCAGAAGCCAAACGTCCTAATGTATATCCTGTAGCGTCAACTACGTACCATTTTCTTTCAATCGTTGCTGGACTAGCCATAAAACTCTTCATTGGTCAACCTCCTGTTAAAATCAATGTTTCCTACCAAAAGACTGTTGAATGATTTTTATTAAAAAGGCTTTCCGGGGCTTTGGAAGCACTTTTTTCCTTAAATTCACAGTTGTCACAGTTATACATTATAGTACACTTATCCAGACGTGTCAACCATTTTTTCCTTATAAATTTAAGGTTTTTCAAAGTTTTTCTATCCTTCATCCTTCTTTTTCTGCTTCCTGACCTTCTCTGTTTTCCCCTTCTTCTCTCCTTTTTTCTATTTGCAGGCTATCTTTCTTCTCTGCTTTCTTCTCTGTTTTGTTTCTCTATTCCGGAATCGTATTCTTCGTCCAAAACCACGCTGCAGTCCCAGCGAGTTTCCACGCCTTAGCTTCTTCCCGCAAACTGCTTTCCTGCAGAATCTCCCACGCTGTCTGTGCCTCATCCTCACTGCACGCTGTCATTGGATAGTATCCGTACTCTGCGCCCGTCCTGATGCGCTCTGTTCTGTCCAGAACAAAAATTCGCGCTGCACCGTTTCGCGCTGCCTGATGCACCACACGCTGCACCAACCGGTCAAAATCCCGCTCCTGACAACGCATCACCACAAAGCAGGCGTCTCCTGTGTCCTTGACCTTCTTCTGTACCAGACAGTACTGCCAGTCCTCATTGTCCCCGCAAATCTCGTCAGCCAGCTCCTTCTCATACTCCAGACTCACGAGAGTCAGTCCTCTCGCGGGTGCCTTCGGCCCTGCCATCTGGCGATTCCTGGAATCCAAAATCTCCTTCACATGCTCTGGCGGATACACACCCATCCCGACTTTCATCAGCGTCCCTGCAATGATTCTTACCATATTATAGAGGAAGCCATTGCCGCTGATGCGGATGGAGATGATATCATCCTCCCTGCGCCCTACCTGAATTTGGTAGAGCGTTCGCACAGTATCCTCTGCCTGATGGCCTGCCGAGCAAAAACTCTGAAAATCGTGCTCTCCCAACAGATACTGCGCCGCCTGCTGCATCTTTTCCTCATCGAGCGGGAAATAGCAGAAATGGGCGTATAGGCGCTTTGTGGGCACTTCCAGCTTTCGATTTAAAATCTGGTACTCATATGTTTTGACGCAGTTCTGCTTTCTTGGATGAAATGTGAGGGGAACCTCCTCGGAAGATTGAATACGCACATCCTGCGGCAGGCGCTGGTTCAAGGCAAAACAGATTTTTTCCGCCGGAATCCGGCTCTGCGTATCAAACACTGCCACATTTCCCAGCGCGTGAACCCCCGAATCCGTGCGGCTCGCCCCCATCACCTGAATCGGCTCCCGCAGCAAATCCGAGAGATGTTTATTTAACACTTCCTCAATCGTAATTCCATTCGGCTGCAGCTGCCAGCCGCAGTAATTCGTGCCATCGTATGCTACTACCAATTTTACCCGCTTCACATCATTCTCCTCTGTTTCCTCATCAACCCGCCATCGGCCTGCCTCTTATACCTGTCTCTTATACCTGCCTCTTATACCTATCTCGTAACTATAACTACCTTGCGGCCATCTCATACCTGTCTCAGAATATTTTTTCCAGCACCACAATCAAAGCCAGATACAGCACATACACCAGATACGCATTTCTGTCACGCCCCTCATAATGGAGCGGTTTCATCTTTGTTCTGCCCTCGCCGCCGCGATAGCATCTCGCCTCCATCGCCATCGCCAAATCCGTCGCACGGCGGAACGCGGAGATAAACAGCGGTACCAGAAGCGGCACCATGCTTTTTGCCTTCTGCACCAGATTGCCGGTTTCAAAATCGGCGCCTCTGGCCATCTGTGCCTTCATAATTTTGTCTGTCTCCTCAATCAGAATCGGGATAAACCGCAGCGCAATCGACATCATCATGGAAATCTCATGCACTGGCACCTTGACAGCCTTCAAAAAGCCCAGACTTTTCTCCAGACCATCTGTCAGCTGGTTCGGTGTTGTCGTCAGTGTCAAAATGGACGAGCCGATCACCAGATAAATCAGGCGAAGTCCCATAAAGCATGCCATATGGATGCCTTCCTTTGTAATTCGCAAAAAGCCCAGGCGCCAGAGTACTTCGCCGTCCGTCAGAAACAGGTTGAAACTGACACTGATTAAGAGCAGAAAAAAAATGGATTTTAGGCCCTTTAACATAAATTTAACTGGCACTTTGGAGAGCTTAATCGCCAAAACCAGAAAGCAGGTTGCTGCCAGATACCCTGCCGCGTTGTCCGAAATAAAGAGGGACACCAGAAATACCAGCGTTCCAAACAGTTTTGTTCTTGGGTCCATCCGGTGCAGCACCGACCGAACCGGATAATATTGTCCCAGTGTAATATCACGTATCATAATTTCATTCATCCTCCAAATGTTCTGTTACCGTTTGACCATTTCATATTCTCTGTTTGCCATTTCATATTCTCTTGGTCTTATGTTCTCTTGGTTTTCTGTTTTCTCATTCTCACATCTTCACATTCTTTATCTTCTTATCTGTCATACAGATGCAGAATTCATACATTCACCCATTCTTTTTTCTGAGAATTCGGAGGATTTCCTGTTTTGCTTCCTCTATGGTTGTCACATCTTCATCCACAGGAATTCCAGCATCCCGCAGTCCATGAATCAAATATGTCACCTGGGGCGCTGCCAGCCCGATCGTCTCCAGCTCCTTATAATGGCGGAATACCTCTCTCGGCGTTCCGTCAAACACCTTCTCCCCATGGTTCATCACCATAATACGGTCCACATATTTCGCCACATCTTCCATACTGTGAGACACCAGAATAATCGTCATATTGTGCTGTCTGTGCAGCTCTGCCACCTGGTCCAAAATCTCGTCGCGTCCCTTCGGGTCCAATCCCGCTGTCGGCTCATCCAGAATCAGTACATGCGGCTTCATCGCCAGCACGCCTGCAATCGCCACACGGCGCTTCTGTCCTCCAGACAGCTCAAACGGAGACAGCTCATAAAAACTCTTATCCAGACCTACCATGGCCAACGCCTCTTTTGCGCTCTTTTCCACTTCTTCTTTGCTCCAGCCCATATTTTTTGGTCCGTAGCATACATCAGAAAATACATCCACCTCGAACAGCTGATGTTCCGGATACTGAAATACGAGTCCCACACGGCTCCTGAGATTTTTCATGCTATAGCCGTCCTGATAGATATTTTCCCCTTCAAATTCCAAAGTTCCGCTCGTGGCGCGAATCAGGCCGTTCAGATGCTGAATCAGCGTCGATTTTCCGGACCCTGTATGCCCAATCAATCCCACAAACTGTCCTTTGGGAATCTCAAAACTGACATCCTTCAGCGCATGCTGTTCAAACGCAGTTCCCTCGCTGTAAATATAATTTAATTTTTCCGCCTTTATTGCTATCGCAGTCGTCGTCATCGCACAGCCTCCTTCAGCATAGGAATCATATGCTCCAAAAATTCTTCCTTCGTCAAAATGCCATCCGGAAGATTGACCCCTTCCTTTTTCAGCTCATATGCCAGCTCCGTCACCTGCGGCACATCGAGGCGGTACGATTTCAGCTCTTCCACTCTGGAAAACACTTCTTTCGGAGTGCCGTCCATCACAACTTTTCCATCATCCATGACAATCACTCGGTCCGCATCAATGACTTCTTCCATATAATGCGTAATCAAAATGACTGTGATTCCCTCCTGCCTGTTCAGCTCATGCACCGTCTGAATCACTTCCCGCCTGCCGTTCGGGTCCAGCATCGCGGTCGGCTCGTCCAGAATAATGCATTTCGGGCGCATTGCCATCACACCAGCGATTGCCACTCTCTGTTTCTGCCCGCCCGACAGCTTATTCGGAGACTGTAAGCGGTACGCCGTCATTCCCACCTTCTCCAGAGCATCATTCACTCTCTTCCATATCTGCTCTGTGGGCACGCCGATATTTTCCGGCCCAAATCCCACATCTTCTTCCACCACATTTCCAATAATCTGATTGTCTGGATTTTGAAATACCATGCCGGCATTTTTTCTGATATCCCAGAGTTTATCCTCATCCGCCGTATTCATACCGGCAACCAGCACTTCTCCCTCTGTCGGGAGCAGGATTCCATTCAAATGCTTGGCAAATGTGGATTTTCCGGAACCATTGTGCCCAAGAACCGCCACAAAACTGCCTTCCTCAATCTCCAGTGAAAGCCCGTCAATCGCTCGGGTCACTCCCTCAATTTTCTCTTCCTCATCCCGTCTGATATAATCAAATACCAGTTTGGCTGCTTGAATGATTTTCATAATTGCTCCAAACCTTTCCCATTTTCACCATATGTTTGATATATTTTTCTAGTTCCAGATGCATCGGCAGTCCGCCTGACGCTCTATGGGATTTAATTGTAGAAGAAAATATGGGGTACGTCAAGTGGTAAAACTGAAAAGCAAAGGAATAAAAACACAAAAAGACTGCCTCCCTGCTCTTTCAAACAGAAAGACAATCCTTTTTATCATGCAATCTTAAGCACGAATCACGGCTGTACAATCACACCATTCGCGTCCAACGTATATCCATCTATAGTCGTGTTGAATGCCATCGTGCCATCCTCATAAAAATAGTACCATGTCTCTGAAATTTTCTCCCAGCGTCCGACAACCATTTTTCCATCTTCTGCCGCATAATACCATTTCGCAGGACCTGCTGCAATCCATCCAGTCTGCATCGCACCGTCGCTGCCCAGAAAATATGTGCCATCCTCCAGATTCAAAGTTCCCGTCCGCATTGTGCCGCTTTCCTGCATATAATACCATTTTCCGTCCAGCTGCTGCCAGCCAGTCTGCATAATGCCGTTCTCGTCAAAACAGTACCAGTCGCCGGAAATCTTTTGCCAGCCGGTCGCGTATCCGCCATTCTCCAGCTCATATTTTTTTCCTTCACGGTAATTTCTCCACTTGCCGTTTGTCTCGCCAATTTCCTCCACATCCAAAACCATATTTTCAGAAACCGTGTACTCGCCTTCTTTTATATAGTCTTTGCTGTCCGTATCGCCCGCAGCTGCGCAGACCTCATAATAATACGTATCGTTCGGATTGATATAGCTGCTCAGGTCCAGTGAGGAAGATGTCGTGCGTATAGTACGGACATGCTCACCATTGCAGTAGAGCTTTACCTTATAGCCTGTCGCGTAGTCCACCTTTTTCCAGACAGCTACGTAGCTCTTATTGCCGCTCCATCCCGCCTCCTCCGGCGTTCCCAGTTTCACCACCGGATAATACTCGATTGTCATAACCAGATTTCCATCTTTTCCTCTGGCGGACACCAGCGAACCGCCGTCCACACGGCACTGACTCTTATAGCTCTTTGATGCATACTCATCGCCGCTGACTGTCAACGTCAGTGTCACCTTTTTTCCTGGTTTCCAATCGTCTGTATCCTTCGACCATGAAACATCCTCTACTGTTCCGGATGACAGATGAATCGTCGGCTGCAGAATCGTGCCTTCCTCATAATTGTCATACAGGTACACTCTCACCAAAATATCAGATGCCGCAAAACTTGTCACTGCAAACAATCCTACAAACAGCGCAGCAAGCATCCACAAAACCTTTCTTTTTTTAAACATGGCTGAAATCGCTTCCTTTCTCTACTTACTCCATCTTTGATTCCTTCTCTCAGTTCGCCCTTGATTTTGCATTCTTCCTGTTTTCTCTTTCTGTCCTGGTCCTTCCTATTTCACCCAAACACCATTCTCATTCACATAGAACACATCATTCACATAAGTATTGGTCACAAGACGTCCTTCTCCTGGAGTAAAATAATACCAGTCATTGCCAATCTGATTCCAGCCCTCATACATCGCCCCATTGCCGCTCAGATAGTATTTATTTCCATTGTAATCGCACCATCCGGTCATCATTGTACCGTCGTCATGGAACATATACCAAGTCTGGTCCAGCTGCAGCCAGCCGCCGCGCTGCATCTTTCCGTCTCCATGATAATAGTATGTCTGATTATCCACATTCTGCCAGCCCGTCACCATCTTTCCCTCTCCATTAAAGCGGTAATAGTCCCCCTTAATCTCAAGAGCCGTATTTTTTGCCAGCGTGCCGTCCGGATACTTAAAGTACCACTCGTTGTAACTGAGAACCCAGCCGACCTGATTGTTGTCTGCCAAATTCGGGCCGTCTGTGTTCGTCAGTTCAGCTGGCGCCGCACCTGTATAAATCTGATTTTCCTCAATCTCCAGGTCATCCGATTCGGACCAGCCGCTGTTTTTCACATTTGTCGTGCTCTCCGATGCAATCGCGCGCACCTTGAAAGAATAGGTTCCTTTCTGTGTCATGTACGGATAGCAATTCACCGAATTTCCTTTCAGATTGGAAATCGTCTTTACCAGAGAACCGCCTCTGTAAACACGCACCTCGTAGGAAGCCGCATGGTCCACTTTCTCCCAGCGCGCCAGTCCTCTCGTCGTCTCTGACCAGTAAGCGTCATACGGGTCCTCCAGCTGTCCTCCCACTGTCTTCAATGTGAGATTGACAACCAAGGTCTCTCTGTCTTTGCGGCTCGCACTGGAGAACTCTGCGCCCTCCACGCTCACTTTGCTGCTTCCGTATGTACCAGAAAAATAAGAGTCTCCCGTCGATGTCAATGTCACTTTAATCTTTGGAGTCGCACCGAGCTCCCACTCTCCGTCCGCCGGTTCTTTCGTCCACACAGCATCCTCAATGTCGTACTTTGCATCGGAAGAGACCATCACATCCGCTTCCTCATCCCCGAAATACCCCGTTGTAAGCTGAAACGTCGAATCCCCTTTTTCTATCTTCACATTCACTCTCAGCCGGACTTTCTGTATCACATCACTGGAAGCTGCATATACCGGAACTGCCATCAAAAATACGCATAACATGCACAATACTGCAAACAGTCTTTTCTTCGCCTTCATCGCCATCCCTCCTTGTATCCCTATTATAATCGCAAATAAGCTGAGGGTCAACTTACGATATTCTTGCGATTCAAAATCATTTTGAAAAAGAAAAACTCTGACCGGCATTTTTCTGCCAATCAGAGTTTTTTCTCTATTTACTCATACAGGTTCTCCCATCTGATGCCTACATGTGCGTGCTCGCACGCCATCCACATAGCCGCCTTCTGGGACTTTCACAGTGACTATACCAACTCCAGCACTACTTCCATAGCGCCGTCGCCCTTACGCTGGCCAATCTTTACGATTCTTGTGTAACCACCATTGCGGTTTGCATACTTCGGTGCAATCTCATCGAATAATTTTGCTGTCAGATCCACAGACTTTGTATTTTTCTTCTTGCCTGCTGCTTCTGTCGGAACAGCTGTCACTGGGTACAGAACTGCTAACATCTGACGTCTTGCATGAAGTCTGGATGGCTTATCTTTCTTGATTTCCTTCTGTACTTCATCGTAAACGGTCACTTTCTTGCCGTCTTTTACTTCTTTTACTCTCTTGCCGTCTTTATCCTTGCGGGCAACTTTTGCAGTTACAGTGACGGTCTCGAAATTGTCTTTCTCACGCACTGCCATAGCAATCAGGCCTTCTACGATTTTCTTTACTTCTTTTGCTCTTGTCTCAGTAGTAACAATTTTGCCATTGTAAATCAGAGCGGTTGTCAGGCTTCTAAGCATAGCCTTTCTCTGGTCAGATGTTCTGCCAAGTTTTCTATATCCTGCCATTGTTATAATCCTCCATTCGTGGAACGGGCAGCCATGCATCTTCGGTCTTACTGGCTGCTCGCTTGTTATCCATGAATCACCCGCTGCCATACGCAGCAGGACTCTTCTCAATCAAATGCTTCCGGAACCAAACGATGTCGGAATTCCTTCTACATTCTAAACTATTTTTATTTAATTCTCGTCGCTCGGGTTCAGCTGCAAACCTAACTCTTTCAGTTTTGCAAGAACCTCTTCCAAGGACTTACGTCCAAGGTTGCGGACTTTCATCATATCGTCAGAAGTACGGTTGCACAGCTCTTCTACGGTATTGATGCCGGCTCTCTTCAAACAGTTATAGGAACGAACCGATAACTCCAGTTCGTCAATGTTCATTTCAAGCACTTTCTCTTTTTCATTGTCTTCCTTCTCTACCAGAACTTCTGCAGTTCTCGCATTCTCGGAAAGGTCAATGAACAGATTCAGATGTTCGCTCAGCACTTTCGCTGCCAGGCTTACTGCCTCGTCAGGAGCTAAAGTACCGTTTGTATAGACATCCAGAGTCAGTTTATCATAATCTGTAACCTGTCCAACACGGGTATTTTCCACAGCCATGTTCACACGCTCAACCGGTGTGTAAATGGAATCTATGGCAATCACGCCAATCGGAAGGTCCTCATCCTTTTTGTTCTTGTCGGCACTCACATAACCGCGTCCGCGAGTGATAGTCAGTTCCATATAGAACTTACTGTCTGGACCGCCGCTCAGTGTCGCAATCACCTGCTCCGGATTCATGATCTCGATATCAGGGTCTGCCTGAATATCTGCACCTGTCACAACGCCTTCGCCTTCAAATTCAATGTAAACTACCTTTGGTTCATCTGTATCACTGTTATTCTTGATAGCCAAGCTCTTGATGTTCATAATAATCTCAGTCACATCTTCCTTTACTCCAGGGATGGAACTGAACTCATGTAAAACGCCTTCAATTTTTACCTGGCTTACTGCAGCACCTGGTAAAGAAGAAAGCATAATTCTTCTCAGAGAATTTCCCAGGGTTGTGCCGTAACCTCTCTCCAGCGGTTCTACGACGAACTTGCCATACTTTTTGTCTTCTGAGATTTCGACAATCTCAATATTTGGTTTTACAAAATCGAACACTAATAGCCCCTCCTTTGGGTAATAAGTTGTCTGAGGGTGAAAATGATTCTGTTGTATTGCAATAACGATAAACGGAACCTGCTTTTTATGCAGCCACTTTATTATTTAGAATACAACTCGACGATAAGCATTTCGTTTACAGGAACATCGATCTCTTCTCTTGTCGGCAGCTGCTTTACAGTACCGCGCAGATTCTCCTGGTCAACATCCAGCCAAGCCGGAACTAATCTTCCGCCTGTTGTCTCCAGAACATCTTTGTATCTCTGAGAAGATTTGCATTTTTCCTTTACTTCGATTACATCGCCTGGTTTTACCAGATAAGATGGAATGTTTACGCACTTGCCGTTTACTAAGATGTGCTTGTGGTCAACAATCTGTCTTGTCTCACGTCTGGTTCTGCCGAATCCCATACGGAATACAACGTTGTCCAGTCTTCTCTCCAGAGTAATCATCAGGTTCTCACCTGTCTGACCGCTCATGCGCTCTGCCTTCTCGTAGTAGTTACGGAAAGGTTTCTCCAGCACACCGTAGATGAATTTAGCTTTCTGCTTCTCCTGAAGCTGCATGCCGTATTCACTTTTCTTCTTGTTGCCCTTGCTGCTATCTTTTCCTCTTTCAGATTTTTTATCTATTCCTAAAAATACTGGGTCTAATCCCAGGGATCTACATCTTTTAAGAACAGGAACTCTATCAACTGCCACTTTAATTACCTCCTATTGAACTCTCTCAATTAGACTCTTCTGCGTTTTGGCGGACGGCAACCATTGTGTGGAACCGGTGTCACGTCGCGGATACTAGTTACTTCCAAACCACATGCCTGAAGCGCACGGATTGCTGCCTCGCGGCCTGAGCCTGGGCCTTTTACCATAACGTCAACAGACTTTAAGCCATGGATAAGAGCTGCTTTTGTAGCAGTTTCTGCCGCCATCTGAGCTGCATATGGAGTAGATTTCCTTGAACCTTTAAATCCCAGACCGCCTGCACTTGCCCAAGATAAAGCATTTCCCTGTGCATCTGTTAAAGTTACGATAGTATTATTAAAAGATGACTGGATGTGCGCCTGTCCGCGTTCAACGTTTTTCTTTACACGCTTTTTGGTCACTTTTTTAGTAGTGGACACTTTTTTAGCCATTTTAAACTAACCTACTTTCTCTGAATTTGAATCCTGTTATTCCTGTTTTTAAAACATATAACCCCGATTCATTACTTCTTGTTACTGAACTTGCCGAATATTCTGCCTGCATAAAACATAACACTGCATACAACTTATATACAATCATATAAAATCATGTACGGCCATGTGAATATTCTCAATGATACTTTACTGATACTTACCGAAGCGAATTATTTCTTCTTATTTGCTACTGTCTTCTTCGGACCCTTACGAGTTCTTGCGTTGGTCTTTGTTCTCTGACCGCGAACTGGTAAGCTCTTTCTATGACGGATACCTCTGTAGCAGCCGATTTCCTGAAGTCTCTTGATGTTTAAAGCGATCTCTCTACGCAAATCGCCTTCTACAACCTGTGTGTCAGCAATCACTGCTGCAATTTTCTTCACTTCATCATCAGTTAAATCTCTAACACGAGTGTCAGGATTTACACCAGCTTCTGCAAGAATACGATTTGAGCTTGCTCTACCGATACCGTAGATATATGTCAAACCGATTTCAACGCGCTTTTCTCTTGGTAAGTCAACACCTGAAATACGAGCCATGTGTGTAGTACACCTCCATTATTTTTCTCTTACTTCTGTTACTTGATATTTATTGCCTGCTCTGTACGAACAACTCACCCTGGTGGTTCATACTTTAGGCACGCGAAACAACAAGATTAGCCCTGTCTCTGTTTGTGCTTCGGATTTTCACAGATTACTCTGATACTGCCTTTTCTTTTAATGATTTTGCATTTTTCGCAAATCGGTTTTACGGATGATCTAACCTTCACAGTAATTCTCCTTTCTAAGCGCCTGTCGCTTCGTCTTCTCCGCTCTGTTTTAGTGGGAAAACAGCGCCTGGAAAGCCTTCGGCAAGAGGGTTCACTTATATTGCTCTCAACAAAGTTCGCTAAAGCATTATAGCATTTATTTCTAAAGAATGCAAGCCCTTTTTTTCTTTTTTTCTGTTTTACTGTTTTATTATTATTTTACTTTTACCCCCTCATAGATGTCTTCCGCATCCGCCTGGCAAATGATGGTGTCTCCCTGTGAAATCCCATCCGAAATCACGGTCTGTGTTCCCGTCCGGTACTCCACATCCACCGGCACTTTCACGGCACACCCGTCCTGCAGCCGATACACAAAATTCTCCCCATCCACCTCAAATACAGCTCCGGCGGGAACGGCAATCACATTTTCTCCCTGATACAGGCAGAAGTCCACATACACGCCGTACCCTTCCCTGCCGCCAAGCTTTGCCGCTTGTTCCTCATCCATCACATTTTCGTCCAAATCAATTTTCACACGCACCCGATATTCTTCCAACCCCAGCGCCGAATTTCCTTTAGATGCATAACCATACACTTCTCGCACGGTTCCTTGGTAATTTTCCTCTTTTCCGCGCAGTTTCAACGTCACAGTCACAGCAGTTTCTTCCTTAATATATGGCGCAATGTTTGTGAGCACATCCACATCCACGCCTGCGCGCTCCCTCTGCGAAAGAACGGCGCATGTCTGTCCGGCCTGTACCACCGACATTTCTTTTATAGGAAGAGAACGGATACGTCCCGCCTTTTCGGTGCGCACCTCACATCTGGAAATTTGTTCTTCCATCTGCTCTATGGCTGTCTTCTGCGCCTCTATCTGTGCGCCAATCTGCTCTGTTTCTGCCTCATAAAACCGCTGATTGATCGTGCTTTCCTCCATCCCCTCTGCTTTCAGCTGTGCCAACACCTGCATACTCTCCTCATAGCGGCTTTTCGCCTGCTGCCATGCCAGACTCGCCGTCTCGTAGGAAGCCGCAGCCGCCTCCAGCTCCACTCTGGAGATATCGCCCGATTCAAACAGGACCTTATCTGCATCGTACACCGACTTTGCAGCTGTATAATCCGCCTGCCTCGTCTCCATCTCCTGTTTTATATTTTTCAAATATTCCTGCGGGGAAGCTGTCATCAGCTGATTCATCCGGCTCCGCTCCAGCTGTGCTTCATAATCCAGAAGCGCACTCTCTGCCAGACGCTTCTGATACGCATAGTCTGTGCTGTCAATCCGAAACAGCACATCCCCCGCCTGTACTTCCTCATTTTCCTGCACTAGCACTTCACGCACCGCTCCGGATGCCTGCGCTGTCACATAGTACTCTCCGCCAAATGTGATGGTTCCCTCTTCGGTGTAGATATCTGTCACATTTTCTGTAGAAACAGTGATAGTCTCCGCCACTATGGCATCGCTCTTTTGCAGAAAAAGATTACCGCCCGCTGCCGCAGCAAGCAGCACAGCCAATCCTGCTATTTTGAGCTTCCAGGCTCCTTTTGCGGTTTTTCTGACGTTTCTGCCTCTCTCTGACCTTTCCTTTTTCATTTTACTCGTTCCTCCCTCTGTCTCTGATATTGCTTTCTATACCATGCTGTTGGGGGCAAAAGGCATTTTGACCCCTTTGATACTGGATTGCTTTGCACTATGTGCTCTCATGCTCTTTTGTGCTTTCCTACTCCCTCTCTTTTAAAATATCTGTCAGCTGAATTTTCCCTGCAAACCGTATTTCTATTAATAAGGAAAGAATCGTAATACCCAGACAGATAAAAAATGACAGAATATAGCTTGACAGCGGCACTGTGAGATGAATGGAGTACGAATCTGATATAATCAAATGTTCAATCAAATACTTAATCCCATAGCATCCAGGAATCCCTAAAAGAATTCCCAGAACAAAATACACCATCTGCTCCATACAAATCAGCCATCCCATCTCTCTCTCACTCGTCCCCAGAATCTGAAGCGTTCCCAGTTCTGTCTCCCTCTCCCTGATATTTACCATGGAAATGTTATAAATCAGAATTCCACCTGCGGCGACAGAGAGCAGCGAAAACAGATACATCATCATGAGCATGCTTCCCATCATATCCCGATAACTGTCCACAATTTTTTCTACATCCACCAGCCACTCCACCTGGTTTGTCTCCAGAAGTTTCTCTTTTACCTGCTTTGCCATGCCATCCTGTGCTTTCAAAAGTACCGTATTTGCCGCAGCTCCTGTCTGAAATATCCGCTCAAATCCAGAAAGGCTCATATAACAGCCGCTTCCAAGGCTCTCCTCAATCACATTCCAGACAGGTATCTCCACATCTTCCACGGTCATTCCTGCACAGGAAATCCAGATTGTATCCCCTTTTTTCACGCGCAGCTTCGCTGCTGTGCGGCTGTTCAAAATCACACCATACGGCGATGGCTCATAATACGTGCCTTGGTTGTCCATAATCCGCCACAAATCAGAATTCTCATGAAGTCCATACAAAACGGCAAATTCCATGTGATTTTCTTTCTGAAATGTGACTGGAAGCACACAGACTGCCTCCGCTTCCTCCACGCCGTCCAGAAGTTCTGCGCTCTGGCGTGCACGCACCGGACTGACATACTGGGCGAGCGATGCCTGAAAGTCATATATCTGTATCTTTTCAAACTGGTCCATATACATCTGGTCCGCCACTCCCTCAAAAGAGAAGAGGACAGATGACATGGAAAACGGAAACGCCACTGCCAGCATAATCAGAAACCCTCGGAAGGGATTGCGCATCACCATACGCAGCCCCATGCGGGAGAGTGGACTTAGGCGTTTTGCCAAAAAATCTGGAACAGAAAGTATCTTGTTCAGCGCAGGCACTTTTGCACGCATGGCCTGCGCCGGAGTGATAGAGAGAATATCTCGCACTCCCAGAAAGACAGCGAGAATTCCTGTCCCCACTGCCAGTGTCAGCGCACTCAGACGGCTGCCGAGGAAATTATGGTACACCGTATCCGGAAGATTGAAAAAATCCACATACATAGCAAACATCCAGATACCGAAAGGCACTGCCAAAATACTTCCCAATACAGCTCCCGCTGCCCCCGCGGCAGCACCCTCCGCCAGATAGGCGCCCATCAGCTCTCCGTCCGTCATACCGAATGCCTTCATGGTCCCAATCAATCCCTGGTCTCTGTCAATCATCTTTTTCAGCACTACATACAACATAAAGACAGAGATTGCCAAAAACAAGGCTGGAAGAATGGTTCCCACTGAAATCAGCTCCCCGATTTCTCCGTTCACCATGTCATAACTGACCTGTTTTTCTTTTGAAGAAAGAGAAATCAGCCCAAACCCTTCCAGGCGCTGCGTGAGCACTAGGCGGACATCTTCAAACGAGACTCCAGGTTCCAGGCGAAACCCCAGTTCATTCAGTGTATCCCTGCGCCCCGTAATCTCCTCCATCCTCTCCTTGTCGATGCAGGCAATGTCATACACCTCTCCGTCTGGAATCATAGCTCCGCCAGGCGGAATCGAGTAGATATAATCCGGCGCATAGCAGGTTCCAGCAAATGTCACATCCACCGCCTCTCCTGCCCAGAGAAGCTTGAGCGGCTCCCCGCTCTGATAGCCGTACTCTGCCGCCATTCTCGCTCCCAAAAACAAAGCGTCGGCATCATTCTGTACTTTAGAGAGTGACAGCCGGTTTAGCGTATCCGTCTCATCATAAGAAAGCAGATGCACGGTCACAATTTCCTCCTGCCCGCTTCCTAGGATGCGGATATCTGCCGCCATTTTTCCTGAAACTTCCTGTATTCCAGGAATATCCAGAAGTCCTGTGAGTTCTGTCTGCGAAATCCCTGCAACCTCAGCAAACACATCCGCCAGGGCGCTCTGCTCATAATAGGCATCCACCTGCCCTTTCAGATTTTCCAGCGTATCCATCATTGCCACATAGACAAAGATTCCGATTGCAATGATACAAACCGCTCCCAGAAACGAACCCTTATTCTGCACAGCGAGGCGAAACACATTTTTTCCGAATTTTCTCATTTCCACTCCACCTCCGTCGGCTTGCGCGGATTCGGATTTTTCTCAATCCGCTCCAGACAGCCGTCACGAAAGTAAAACACGCGGTCCGCTATCTGCGCAATGTTCTGGTTGTGAGTGATAATCACGACCGCTTTCTGATACTTCGTGTGAAACTCAGAGAGCAAATTCAGCACCTGCACACTCGTTTTGCTGTCCAGCGCCCCTGTTGGTTCATCGCAGAGAAGAATGTCAGGGTTTTTGCAGAGCGCTCTGGCAATGGCGACACGCTGCTGCTCTCCGCCGGAGAGGCGGCTCGGAAAATGGTCCGCCCTGTCATGAAGCCCCACCTGCCGAATCAGCTCCATAGGGTCTAACGGATGCTCTCCCAATTCTGCCGCCAGCTCCACATTTTCCAGCGCAGTGAGTCCTGGAAGCAAATTGTAAAACTGAAACACAAAACCGACGTGTTTCCTGCGATACATCGTCAACGCCTTCTTGTCCGTCCAGTCCAGACTCTGTCCCAAGAAACAGATTTCACCTGCACTTGCCGTCTCTATACCACCCAAAATATTTAACATTGTGCTCTTTCCCGAACCGCTCGGCCCCAAAATCACAATCATCTCCTGCTTCTGGATTTCAAAGGAGACATTCCGAAGGGCGTGCACGGTGACTTCTCCGGTTATGTAATCTTTGCTAACATCCATTACTTTGATAAACTCTTGTGATTCTATCGTTTCTTTCCCTTCTTCTTTCATCCCCATTTCCATCCCTTTCTCTCATCTTTCTTATCAAACCCTCTTCTCCATCTTTTTCTTAATTCTCTTCTTTCCTTTTTTAACAACTATAGATTAGTTTTAACTAACTATTCTTTATGTGCTAAGAGTATCACCAGAAAGGGCCGATGTCAATGGATTCTATTGATTCTATTAAGAATTTCTTTTTAAGCCATTTTTTCTATTATTTACTATGAAAGTCCCGTCAAGCGGTCAGACGGCATGCGTGCTCGCACGCCGTGACGGCTGAACATTTGACGGGCAAGGAAGTATGAGCAAAAAAAGGTCAGCGTCAGCTGACCGATTTGCGAATACTTCTGGCAGATAGCGGAAGCGCTGAAAGCGCAAAGCTATCTGACTTTCATGCACGGTGATGCCTGCGTCAGCAGGCATGTCCGCTTAGTATTTATATTCTATACTTCTATACAGAATTCTTCCTATTGCGCTGTAGATTTTTTTAATAGAGTATGATAAATTATAAAAAACAATTCTCTTAGGGGTGACATTCATGTCTGCATACAAATTGTATACAATTGGTGAAATCATAAAAGCACTGCGTGAAGACCAGAACATTTCTATTCAGCAGTTAAGTCACAATGTCTGTTCTGCTGCCACACTTTCCAGAATAGAGTCTGGGAAACGTGATATTGACATGATGACAGCTACTATTCTGTTCGGGCGTCTTGGATACCACGCAGACAAATTTGATATCTACCTGGATAAGCAGGAATTCGACCTCTACCAGCTCCGTACTTCAATTCTCCAAAAAAAAGAACAACAGAAATTTGATGAAATGGCAGCAGAATTGGATACATATCAAATACAATTAGGAAACAATACCACTCCCTTGCATCAGCAATTTATTAAATACATGCAGGGATTTCTAAAAATACAGTCACAGAAATTTCAGGATGCTATTCATTTTTTGGAAGAATCACTTTCTGTCACTGTCCCCGATTGGAATACTGTATCGAATTCTAAACTGCTTCTGAGTTTTCAGGAACTTGAACTTCTTAATTGTCTATCAGATGCTTATGAGAAGATTGAAAATGAACAGAAAGCATACTCCATTCGTTATGCTATTATCCACTATCTGGAAAAGCACAATATTGAGAAAAAACAGATGGTTTCTCTGTACACAAAACTTGTCTGTCAGCTAGCACCATACTTTCTCAAACAAGGCTTTGTAAAGAAAAGTCTGGCACTCTGCGAACAAGGATTGGATATTCTGGGAGACACCTGTACCCTTTATCATCTTCCTAAAATCATGTATTGGAAAGCCAAAAGTGAGGAAGTACTTCTTGCGTCTGGCGAACGCACAGTAAAAACAGTTATTGGAAGCTACCAGCGCGCTTACTATTTCTATCGCATGTTAAACCAAACAGAAGAAGCAGAAAATTTAAAAATCTACTTAGAGGAGAATTATCAATGGCAGTCTATCAGATAAATGAAAATATCAAATTTACAAGAGAAAGTCTTGGAATGACGCAAGAAGAACTGTGCGATGGTGTCTGTTCCACAGAGACTTTATCCCGCATTGAAACAGGAAAGCATACGCCAAACAGAACTACTTATAAAAAGTTAATGGAAAAAATGGGGAAAAACGGTGAAAAATACCTTTCTTTTATTTGCAGTGAAGATATCCATGTACACTTAGAAAAAGAAAAAATTGATAATCTAATGAAAATCTATAATTATGAAGAATTGGATCAGATTTTACCTGAATTTGAGAAAAAATTGAATACAAATAATATAGTAAACAAACAGTATATTCTCAAGCTTCATGCCATGACAGACTACCGCTTACACCGGATCGATATAATAGAGCAACAAAAACAACTAATTACTGCTCTTCGCTGTACGATTCCATCCTATCAAGAAGGAACTGTACCCCAAAAATTGTTTACAAGAGAAGAAATTGTGCTTTTATGTAACATTGCAGTTACTTATTATGAAAATAATGATTTTGATACAGCTCTTTCTATGCTTTTTAAATTAGAAAACTATTTTCAAACTACTCATATAGATTTAAAAGAAAGAGCTGCCACTGAAATATTACTCCTTTCAAATCTCAGTCAATGTCTTGGACGACATGGAGACATAAAAAAAGCACAAAAGATAATTGAAAGAGCAATTAAACTTTCCTTTAATGGAAATGTATGTGGAGCACTCGCTCATCTTTTTTACAACTTCGCATTTGGAAATGAACTTTTAAAAGAAGACTCTACGCTTTGTAAAGAACAACTTATCCAATCTTATTATATTGCAGAAACTTGTAAAGATTCATTCAGAATGGAGCATACCAAAAAACATATTAAAAATATTTATGGAAAAGATTTTACCAATCTTTACTAACGGTCCTGAGGGCCACCATCATAACATGGCTTGACCGCTTCCGTAGTCTCAAATTCTGTAGATGTAGTAACAGTCTCTCCAGAATTTGTCTCAGGAACTGGAACAAATGCAACACTTAATGTCACACAAGAAAACAGAAGTACAGATAATACAAGATTTTTTAACTTTTTCTTCATAAATAACTTTTCTCCTTTACTTTGTATTAGATTCTGATAATTTTTTATTCTTCTATCTTTTAAATATATACTATTTTATGTAGAAATACCATGACGTTTCTGGAAAAAAATTTTTTCCAAAAATGTCATGGTAATTTTATTTTACAAATACTAAACTATATCTATATATTTTATTAATTTTTCTATATAAAGTTATATACATGAATCCATAAGGAGGAGATTTCTATGACAAAAAAATTAATAACTATTACTGTAATTGCATTAATGAGTTTTTCCGCTATTTTTACCTCATTTGCTTCTATTAATTTAAATACCAATCGGCAATCACATGAAGACCTTCTTACCCAAGAACCTAGAATTCCCCATGTTTGTCCTTCCTGCCAGACTGATTTTATGCCTTTAGTTTGCATGAACGATGAAAATTTAAAAGGTACGAAAACTCATAAAACATCGTCCGGAACTTGTACTTATTACCAATATTCTAGCAGAAGCGTTTACATTTGTGGAAGTTGCGGATTCGCAGAATCTGTTAGTGGAGAGCATTATTGTTTAGACAGACATACGGTCTGTTCCAAAGGAGATTATTATCCCTGCCCATGTGATTTACGAAATTAAAATCATGAATACTTTGTTTATAAACTAACTTTTCCACTTGAAACTGGAAAGAATAGTATACCATAACAATTTATTCTTTTCAGTTTCCTCCTTAAATAATACTTTTAAATTAAGTTCTGCTTCAGATTTCAAGAAATAATACAACTAATTATGGAGGTGTTTTGTGAAACATTCTTTATTTTTTATTACCTTTATGATTACTATCATGCTTTTGGGTTGCAACTCTCAAAAAACAGAATCGTCTTTGAGCTCTAATTCTTCTAACAGCCTAGAACTTTATAATTTCTTAAGTAAACATGTTGGAGAATCTGTTACAGAACTTGAAAATATACTTGGAGATAACTGGGAAGAAACCGAACTTCCTAATGTATATATGGATTCGCAAGGAATTCGTTACAGTTTTAACAATGATCATCTGATTCTTATGCGGATGACTTTTCAGGATTTAGATAATGGACTACAGGAAGGGCTTAGTCTTTATCAATATTTGTGTCATACATTTGGAGATGAGTATCTGGGAAATGCTCTTCCAGAAGAGAAATCCTTGGGAGATATTCAAACATTAGATGATTTTAAAAGCCTTCCAGAAACAAGTACTGGCTCTAGGGTCTGTTCCTCAAATTGGTTTTTAACAGAAGACTCTTCTGGCTGGGGGCCTCCTGACCCAAATAATCCGATTGCACAACAACTATGGGAAAAGAATCAAGGAAAACCTATGATTATTTTGGATCTTAGATTATATGAAACAGAATTTTGGGTCAGCTTAGGATATCAAGGTGTTCCCAATCCATAAGATGTCATAAAAGTATTCTTTTTCTCCTAAAATATTTGACTTTATAAATACCATGGTATTTTCCAAAAATGTCATGGTATTTTTATGTATTTGTGATAAGATTAAACGTTGGTGTAGGCAGCGCACTCCATGTCTTTCCAGAAGGCTATTTTGAGGAATTTTCAGGGCTGAAACCGGACATCTGGGTACAGAGCAAAGATGCAAAAAAAGCAGCTTTACAGTTCATCCATTCCATGATGGAAGACTCTGAATAATACACATATGAATACTATCATGCATGGAATGATATTGTACTCAAAAGATAGTTTGCTTCTTTGATACAGAATTGCTCTATTCCGCATGCTCCCACAATTTGCACAAACATTCATGGATTATTAAGCAAAAAGATAAGTGCCATATCATAGATAATAATACACTCAAATTTAATCAGGAAAATTCTTTATAGCCAAAAGCGGACGCCAGAGATTGCACAAATACTCTTTTTATGATACGATTTTCTCAATAAATAAGAATAGTTGTTGAAATGGAGGAGAATCGATTCTATGGGACATTATGTAAATCCAGATAATTTCACATTCAGCAAAGCAGCTAACTCCGAAATTTATGTGGATAAGACAGGCATGTTAGGTTACTTGAATAAAGTTATGGATACAGAACAGTGCTGTGTTTGTGTAAGCAGACCACGGCGTTTTGGAAAATCGATTGCAGCAAGAATGGTAACCGCATACTATAGCAAAGGCTGTGACTCGGAAAAATTGTTTCTAAATTATAAAATTGCCCAAAACAAAGATTTTAAAAAGCACTTGAATCAATACAATGTGATCCATCTCGACATTGCAGAAATGAAAGTTACCATGCCGAAAGAATATAGCCTTGTAACGTATATTCAAAAATGTGTAATTGATGAATTACGTAATAGTTATTTGGAAATCATCAATAAAGATGCATTTTCTCTTCCGCTCACGCTCGCAGATATCAACGAACAAACGGGGGAACGCTTCATAATCGTTATTGACGAGTGGGATACTGTTTTTCGCGAAGATAAATACAACCAAAGTATTCAGGATGAATACATCGATCTGCTGAGAGGACTGTTTAAAGGTGAAAAATCACAACGTTTCATGAAACTTGCTTACTTAACTGGTATACTGCCGATAAAAAAATACAACAGCGAGTCCGCATTAAATAATTTTGATGAGTTTACTATGATACAGCCGGAGCCCTTAACTGAATATGTCGGATTTACAGAAGAAGAGGTAAAAAATCTGTGCCAAAAATATCATATGGACTTTATTGAGGCGCAGCGCTGGTATGATGGGTATTCTTTTGAAGGCTTGCAGCATATGTACAGCCCAAATTCTGTAGTTAAAGCAATGCTGCGGAAAAAATACAATAACTACTGGACCCAGACAGTAGCATATGAGTCTCTAAAAGGATATATCTGTATGGACTTTGATGGACTGAAAACTTCTATCATCCAAATGTTATCTGGTCAATGCTGCAGAGTCAATATATCTGGTTTTGAAAATGATATGACCAGTTTCAGAAAACGTGATGATGTCCTGACAGTACTGATTCATTTGGGCTACTTGGCATACAATGCAGACAAAAAAGAGGTATATATTCCAAACGAGGAAGTGCGTACTGCATTTGCAGACGCTATTCAGGAAACAGACTGGAAACCTGTCATTCAAGCTATGCAGGATTCTGAAGCATTGCTGCATGCCACATGGAATAAAAATTCAGATATAGTTGCAGAAGGAATTGAAAAATCACATACAGCCAATGCATCACTCCTCAAATATAATGATGAAAACTCTCTTAGCTGTGTTGTATGGCTTGCTTATTATTTTGCCATGAATGAATACACTATTATCCGTGAACTGCCAACAGGAAAAGGATTTGCAGATATTGTATTCCTTCCAAGAAGACACTCCGACAAACCAGCAATGATAGTAGAATTAAAATATGACAAAACAGCAGAAGGTGCAATTTCACAGATAAAGAAACGGCAATACACAAAAGCACTGGAAGAATATGAAGGAAATATGCTACTCGTGGGGATTAACTACAATAAGGATGATAAAAATAAAAAACATTCCTGCGTAATTGAAGAATGGCAAAAATAATCCCTCTAAAATGGAATAAGAAATAAAAAAGAGGTTCTTTTTAGGATTCATACTTTCCGCAAAGAGCCTCTTTTTGTTCCATCCCCAAACATTCCCTATTATGGTTTGGGGTGGTCTGTTATAATTTATGATAGTTTGTGATAACCGAACTTGGCATCTATCTTACTGTCTCGCGCCGGAAGCATCCACAAAATATCCATCCGGAGTTCTTGTGTTTGCATACATTGCACCGCTTCCATCCAGACAGTAATACTTGCCATTGTCCATAATCCAGCCAGTCGCCATATCTCCGGACGGATTTAAGAAGTACCATTTGCCATTATCGAGCAGCCAGCCGGTCTTCATATCTCCGGACGGATTCAAATAATACCACTTACCGTTGTCGAACAGCCATCCTGTCTTCATATCGCCGTCTGGGTTCAGATAATACCAGATATTGCTAAGATTTAACCAGCCAGTCTTCATGTCGCCGCCCTGGTTCATGTAATACCATGCACCATTTTTCAGCGCCCAACCAGTCGCGTAACTTCCATCTGTCTTCACCAGATACCACTTTTCATCTCTCTTACTCCAGTTTGCGCCCTGGTGTGTATCTCTGGAAGAATTAGAAGAGGAATTACTAGAACCACCATTTCCAGTAAGAATCGTCGTACTGCCGCCGCTCGGTCCATTTCCGCCGAGGGAAGAACTTCCACCGCTTGGACCGCCGCCAGAACTGCTTCCACCGCCTCCAGAGCTGCTTCCGCCGCCTCCACCGGAGCTGCTTCCACCACCGCCGCCGGAACTACTGGAGCCACCTGTCGTTCCGCTTGTGGTCGCTTTGGTGATTGTTACAGTGAAGGTTGTCGTGAGTTCTTTGTAGTGAACCGTAATCGTCTGCTCACCAATCTGATTTGGATCGTATCCTGTACACATATCGGAAATCAGCGGCATATAGGAATTTCCGTAATGCTCACAGTTCAAAACCACAATCTCACCAAAATTTTCAATCTTTGTGCCCTGCTTGAAACTTCTGCTTCCACTTGCAGGAGCCATTGTCATCAACTCTACGTTTTCATCACAGCCCACAAACATCTGTACCCAGTGATTGCTGGTTTCACCTGTGGCAAAATGCTGATAGTCGCCCATAATGTTTTTATAATGACCGGAACTGTTCATCCAGGCTGTCACAACCTGGCTTGGCGTTGTCTGTCCCCTTGCAATATTCTCAGCGGCTCCGCCGTAGTAACTGAGTCCTACATCATTAAAAACAGTAAAACAGCTCGAACCATCTGGACGCGTATGAGAGTACTTAGTGACTAACTCTTCCTTTCTGATATCGGTCGCTTCCTGCATCTGCGGGAACATCGAGAGCGGGTCATGTCCTTCATTCATACGATTCTGGTTTGTCAAGGTAAATACCTGCCACTCTCTGGCGGTGTACATGCCTGATGGGCGCTCCGCGCAGAAGTATGTACAGGTCAATGTTGGGCCATTTTCCACTTCAATCGTAATCTCGGCACGTCCTTCTCCCTTGATGCTTACTTTTCCGGACGCATCTACCTCTGCAACGCTGGTATTGCTGCTGGTGTATTTGATAGCCGGAGTTTTCGCAAATCCGCTCAATGTCAGCGGAATCTGATAGCTCTGCCCTTTTCTCACCACATTCAGCGCCTCCGTCACATCTGCAGTCTGATTTGCTACGGAGACCTCCAACGTCACGCCGGCCGTCTCAAATTTTTTATTGTTATGCCGGATGCTGCGCGTCACTTTATACTGATAGGTATGGCCGCTCTGTGCTGTCTCATCCACATAGAATGTATCAGTCGTAGATGCCAGATAACTCCAGTCTCCTGTTCCCTCCTTCCGGTAAACACGAGCGGTGTCAGTGGTGTCACTGTCAGCAGCTTTTGTCCAGGAAATCTGTACATAGCGGTTCATGTTCAAATCTGTCTTCAGCTCTGTGACTTCTGGCGGACTCATCACAAAAACATTTGCAGTTTTCACATTGCCGTCTGCCAAACGAACCGTCACTTTTGTTCTTCCCTCTTTCAAGGCTGTTATTTTTCCTGTATTATCCACCGTCGCAATGCTTGTATCATCCACACTCCACTGTGCGGCCGGAACAGTTGTATAGCCTTCGTATTCTGGCTCTGCCTGAAGCGTTTCTCCTGTATATAAGGACAAAGCATTCAGCCTGATGGACTGGGACGCTACTGTCACATGTATCTCCTGCGCTGCCGCCTCAAGTCCTCCAAAAGCCAATGCCACTACTTTATACGTATAAGAAGCACCTTTCTCTGCTCGAGTATCTGTAAAAGCAACTGTGGTCTGCCCGTTCTCCAAAGAACCGCTGTCTACTACCGTATATTCTTCCCCGTCCGGCTTGCGGTACACTTCATAATACTCCGCGCCCGTCATCTTCCATGACAATGTTACTGCTTTCTCAAAATTATTTGTCACCTGCAGATCAGAAACTGCGGCGTCTGTAGATACAATCACATTGACTGTGCTTTTCACCATTCCATCTTGTGTGTACGCTGTCAATGTCGTACTGCCTAACTTCTGTCCTTTCACCTTTCCAGGTGCTGCCTGGGATTCCATTTTTAAAACAGCAGCGTCCCCAATTTCGTAAAACAGGCTTCTGGCTGAACTTCTCTCAGAAAAATTCTTCATTTCAAGAGGAAGCTCGATGGTTTCTCCTAATGGAACTACAACTGGATTCTGTGTAAAGTTCAGTTCTCTCTCTGGCACTGTCACCGTATAAGAAGCGGTCGGTTTTGACGCTTCCCTCGACAGAGTCGCTGTGATAACTGCGCTTCCTGCCATCTTGACAGTCAAAATACCAGAACTGTCAACAGCAACTACGTTCGGATTGCTGCTCTCATAGGTGAGTGTAGTGGTGCTATATCCGTTTATCGTCGGTTTAAATCCCTGATTTGTATCACCCACATACTTCACAACGTCTTTCTCTGCGAACTCGAATACCTGATCTTGAAGCGCCGCTGTCATCAGATTGGATGTGTAATTTCCAGCTACTGCTGTCTGCGCTTCTTTTGCTCCAGCAATTTCCGCCTTATCTGCGTTGGAAGCCGTCGCTGTTTTTTCAGTGATTGTCCCATTTAAGGGCTGTGCTGCCATTACCGGAAGCATGCTTTGAGTGACCAGAGCTGCTGTCAAAACGGCTGACAGCCACATCTTTTTTCTCCTCATGAAAAAATTCCCCCTTCTTTCATTTTTTCACGGCCATACATACCATATTTTTGCATAATAAACCGACATGCTGCCTGACCGTTTGGAAACATTCTCATAATAAATTATATTCTGGCCAAAATACATTGTCAAGTTTTACATGATACGACTTTCTATCTATTTTTATCTATTTTTGCAGTCCATCCGCTCTTCTCAAAATGCGGCGAATGGTATCTTTGCTGACCGGAATACCCAATTTCTCGCGGCTGGCGTCCGCCAACAGACGCAGAGTCCATCTGGAATACCCTTCCGGCGCCTGCCCGCTGGCAATCTCCAAAAGCTGTTTTTCCGCCTCACAGTCCAGCTTACGCTTCGCAGTATCCGAATTCACATTGCGGTTCAAGACAATAACCGCGTCAATTCCTTTTGTACAGTACATCTTTGCAATATTCGCAACTGTGGCGCGGCAAGCCCCACTTATCTTTTCACATTCTACGTAAGTAATCACTTTACCATGTGTCTCATCCAGGTTCAATAAAACGGAACATCTTTTGCGCAGAGTTCTTGAAACATTTTTATCATGAATAATCTCCTCCAACTGCTTCACTTCTTCATCACTTAAATTCACTGTATACTTCTTGGGTCTTGCCATACTCCTATCACCACTTTCTAAATATTTATTCAAAAATCCCTTATAAAATCGAGCTTTTTCTACAAAAAGCAGCTTTTTTTGTAAGTTTTTTCATTATACCATTTTCCCCTGTGATAGACCATGACATTTTTGGAAAATATTAACAATCATTGAGACAATCTGTAAAACTCATAAAAAGCGCCATCCGAATCTATCGCCAGGTTCTCATTCGGATAGCCGAAATAGCCAAAACAACCAAAAAACATGCTTTCTGTAAGACCTGCAAAAAAGAAAAGCCATGACATTTTCAGAAAATTTTCCAAAAATGTCATGGTCTATTGCTTTTAAACATTGTATAATAAATGGAATATATAACCTGTCTTTAAGAGTTGAACTCAAAAAATGGTGCTAAACCACAGTTTA
>JAUNGE010000107.1 GCA_030524675.1 bacterium | reverse complement strand
AAGGAAAGAAAATTAGGGAAAGAAAAAAATAAGAGAATTAAGAGTATTAAGAAAACTATGATTGAAATTTCAGATGTAAAGAAAGCCTATGAAGAGGGAAACAAAGCACTGAGAGGAATTTCCATCACGATTGACGATGGTGAGTTTGTCTTTATTGTGGGGAAAAGCGGCTCTGGAAAATCAACACTGATTCGCCTTCTCTTGAAGGAGGCGGAGCCGACTTCCGGTAAAATCGTAGTCAATGATATGGATTTACAGAAGATGCCGAGGCGGTATGTACCAAAATACCGCCGGCGCATCGGTGTGGTGTTTCAGGATTTCCGGCTTTTAGATGACCGCAATGTCTATGAAAATATTGCGTTTGCGAAGCGTGTGACAGGAGCTTCTACCCGCGAAATCAGAGAGGCGGTGCCACAGATGCTGGCGATGGTGGGGCTTTCCTCCAAGTACAAGTTCTATCCGCATCAGCTGTCCGGCGGGGAGCAACAGCGGGTGGCGATTGCCAGGGCACTGATTAATAAGCCGGAGGTTCTTCTGGCCGATGAACCGACCGGAAACCTGGACCCGCAGAATTCCGATGATATTATGGCGCTTTTGGAGAAGGTGAATCAGTCGGGAACAACGGTGATTGTGGTGACGCACAGCCAGGAGATTGTGAACCGGATGAAAAAACGTGTGATTACGATGGACAAGGGGTTAGTTGTCAGAGACGAGAAAAAAGGCGGATATACGCATGAGATTTAGTACATTTTGGTATTGTTTAAAGCAGGGTGTGAAAAATATATGCAGAAACATGCTGTTTTCCTTGGCGTCAATAGCGACAGTCTCTGCATGTATTTTTTTGTTCTGCATGTTTTTTGCCATTATAGCCAATGTGGGGCATGTGGTGGACAATGTGGAGAGCACCGTGGGAATCACGGTATTTTTTGAGGATGGACTGGGAGAGGAGAAAATTCACGAAATTCAGGAAATGATCTCACAGCGGGAAGAGGTGCGCGAGGTGACGTACACGTCTGCTGAGGAAGCCTGGGAAAAATTTCAGAAGGATTATTTTAAAGGGATGGAAGAGCTGGCAGAGGGATTTCAGGATGACAATCCTCTGGCGAACTCGGCGTCCCTTGAGGTGTTTTTGCATGAAATTGAGTCGCAGGCAGAGATAGTGAGCTATCTGGAAGGAATTGAAGGGGTGCGCAAAGTCTCCTATTCTAATGATGTGGCGAGCGGACTTTCCAGTTTTAACAGGCTTCTTGGCATTGTCTCCATGTTGATTATCGGGGTGCTTCTGGTGGTGGCAATCTTTTTAATCAGCAATACGATTTCAGTGGCGGCATCTTTTAGAAAGCAGGAAAACCAGATTATGAAGTTGATTGGCGCGACCAACTATATGATACGGGCGCCGTTTGTGGTGGAAGGGCTTCTGATTGGAACAATCGGCGCTCTGCTCCCTCTCGCAGCGATGGTGTATCTGTATCAGAAAGGTGTGCAGTTCTTTATGGAGAAGTTTTATGGACTGTCCGGACTGATTACGTTTCTGCCGTTTTCGGAGATTTATCCAGTGATGGCGGGCGTGGCGCTGGCGCTGGGCATGGGAATTGGATTTTTTGTGAGTTTTTTCACGATTCAAAAGCACCTGAAAGTATAATAAGAGGAACTGTGAAAGAAGAAAACTGTGGAAGAAAAAGAATTGTGAAGTAAAAAAATTGTAAAAAAAATAAAGTGCCTGGAGACGGGAGGTTTTGACAAATGAGACGAGAAAAGGGCGGGGGAATGTGTGAAAAGCGGCATATGAGACTTTGGGTTGCGGTGCTGGCCATTTCTTTGGGATTTGCTCCGGTGTTTCAGGCGGGAATTACGCTGGCAGATGTGACGAAGAAGGATGTGACGCAGGCAAAAGACAAGGTGAGCGCGCTGGAGCAGGAAAAAAAGAAGGTGGAGCAGACCATCAAGAATCTGGAAAGCCTGAAATCCGACACAGCGGCGTATGTGAAGAAGCTGGATGCCAGCCTGCAGGAACTCGAGGATGAACTTTCAAGTCTGGAAGTGCAGATTGCCGGAAAAGAGGATGAGATTGCCACGACGCAGGAAGAGCTTCTGGCCGCCAGAGAAAAAGAGCAGGAGCAGTATGAGGCGATGAAGCTGCGCATACGCTATATGTATGAGCGTGGGGATGTGAGTTATCTGGAAATGCTGATGCAGGCAGAGAGCATGTCGGATTTTTTGAGCCGTGCGGAGTATATTTCACAGATTTCACAGTATGACAGGCAGCAGCTGGATTTGTATGTGCAGGTGAAGGAAGACATTGCGGAGCACGAGTCGGCGCTTCTCGCAGAGCATGAGGAGCTTTTGGGGTTTCAGGAGCAGACACAGGCAAAGCAGACTTCCGTGGAAACTTTGATGAACCAGAAAACTGCGGAAATCAAAAGTTATGAGAGTCAGATTACGGACGCCGAGCGCGAGGCGAGCGAGTATCAGAAGGATATTGCAGCGCAGGAACAGGCGATTTTGGAGATGGAGGCCGAAATAAAGCGCCAGGAGGAGGAAGCGAGAAAGAAAGCTGAGGAAGAAGCCAGAAGAAATGCGGAAGAGGAATCGAGAAAAAAGGCGGAAGAAGCAAAGACGAAGGCAGAAGAAGAAGCAAAGAAGAAGGCGGAGCAGGAGAAAAAAGCACAGGAGACGACGCAGGCGCCGAAAACAGATACCTCAAAAAATACTGCACAGTCCTTAGAGTCGAATAAAACGACCAGTGCGGGGAATAGTAAATTTATATGGCCGTGCCCTTCGAGCAGCCGGATTACCTCAGAATTCGGAAGCCGAGAGTCCCCGACAGAGGGGGCTTCGTCGAATCACCAGGGAATTGATATTGGCGCTTCCACAGGAAGCAATATTGTGGCGGCAGCAGGGGGCAGTGTCGTGATTTCCACATACAGCTATTCTGCAGGAAATTATGTGATGATCAATCACGGCGGCGGTGTGTATACGGTGTATATGCATTGTTCCAAACTTTTGGTATCTGTGGGAGATACTGTAAAGCAGGGCGAAGTGATTGCAAAAGTCGGTTCCACAGGATACTCGACAGGACCGCATCTGCATTTTGGCGTCCGCGTCAACGGAAGTTATGTGAACCCCAGAAAATATGTAAGCCCGTAAAGGACAGATTGGAGACTTACTTTGGAATATAATGACAATAGAGAAAATGAGCAGAGAAATAAGAAGCAGAAGAACAAGTTCTGGAAGGGATTTGTTGCAGGTATGGCGCTGACAGCGTTTGCGGCGCTTTGCCTGGTGGGTGTGTCAAGCGGAATTATGATGTTTGCAGGAAATATCGCAAACAACTCCTCCGCGTCGGCAAATCAGGAAGAGGCGGAAAAACAGCTGAATATAAACCGGATTTCGCAGAAGTCACAGTACATCCAGAGAATCATTGAGAAATATTTTTATTTTGACGAAGACTTTGATAAAGTGGAGCAGAGCATCTACAGCGGTCTGATTGCCGGTTTGGAGGACCCGTATGCGGCATATTATGATGAGGAAACCTTAAAAAAGGTGCTGGAGACAACAGAGGGCGTCTACTGCGGTATCGGAGCTGTGGTGAGCCAGAACTTGGAGACCGGCGTTGTCACGATTCTGCGTGTCTACAAGGGGACACCAGCGGAGGAAGCCGGCCTGATGGCAGGTGATATCCTGTACAAAGTGGCAGATATGGAAGTTTCGGGCGAAGACCTTGATATTCTGGTGAATCAGTATGTCAGGGGCGAGGAAGGAACCAGTGTGACGATAGAGGTGTACCGTCCGTCTATTGAGGACTATATCACAGTGGATGTGACGCGCCGCCGCGTGGAGACGCCGACAGTAGAGCATGAAATGTTAGAGGATCATGTCGGCTATGTGCTGGTGACAAGTTTTGAGAATATCACAGATAAGCAGTTTCGGGAAGCGATTGAGGATTTGAAGAGCCAAGGAATGGAACGTCTGGTGCTTGATTTGCGCAGCAATCCTGGCGGAACGCTGGATGCAGCGATTGGAATGATGAGTTATATGCTGCCGGACGGCCTTTTGTTCTATGATGAAAATAAGAACGGAGAAGGCACAAAATTTGTGTCGGAGAATGGCAAGGTCTGGAAAATTTCCTACACCAGCGCAAATCCAGAATCAAGCAAACAGGAATTCATGGAGGATGGCGGTGAGTTGGATATGCCGACAGTGATTCTGGTGAATGAGAACTCTGCGAGCGCCGCGGAAGCGTTTACCAGCGCGATGCGCGATTTTGACAGGGCGAAAGTAGTCGGCACGACAACATTTGGAAAAGGCATTGTACAGACAATGATTCCGCTGGGAGACGGTTCTGCGGTGAAGATGACGACATCCCAGTATTTCACAAAGAGTGGGTATTCTATCCACAAACAGGGATTGATACCGGATGTGGAAGTGGAGCTGGACGAGGAGATTGTGAAGAAAGGGGTGTACACCAAGGAGGAAGACAATCAGCTTCAGACAGCGATTGAGACTGTAAAAACAATAAAAGAATGAATCTATTATAAAGAGATCATGAGATACCAGGGTCAAAAGGTCAGAAATCCGATGCAAGCTTGCTTGCAAGAGGATTTTTGACCTTGGGACCCGCCAAAAACATGAATAAGTAGCCATTTTTCAAAGAAAAATGAGCGAATTATGAATGTTTTTAAGATTGCGGGAGCACATAGTGCGGAGCAATCCGGTATCATAGGGGTCAAAATACCTTTTGACCCCAACATCATCATGAATAAATATCGTCATATATAAGAAAGACTAACTATTAAAAGTCAATAGGTTTTTGTAAGATTTTTTTAATTCCT
>JAUNGE010000039.1 GCA_030524675.1 bacterium | reverse complement strand
ATTTCTATGCTTTTTACGATTTTTATAATTTTTCTGACTACCTGCTGTCTCTGTCCGCTCTATCCCTTTACAGCTCCGCTTGTCATACCTCCCATGAACTGCTTGCTCGCAAACATGTAAACGATAATAATTGGAATAATGGAGATAGCGGAACCCGCAAACAGAATGTTCCATGCCGCCGCACCATCGCCTGCATTCTGCAGTGCCACAACACCAACCGTCAGTGGGCGCAGCTTTTCGTTTGTCATTGTAAAAATCAACGGCAAAATGTACTCATTCCATCCGCCTCTAAAAGACAGCAGCGCAACAGACGCTAACGCCGGTTTCAGAACCGGAAGAATAACTCTCCAGTAGATTCCAAAGAAGCTGCATCCGTCCATCTTTGCCGCCTCGTCCAGCTCCTTCGGCACCGTATTCATAAAGCCATGAATCAAAAACACGTACGTAGCCTGGCTGGTACCTGCCGAAATCAGAATCACTGCAATCAGAGAGGTATTCATATGCAGCTTTACTGCCAGCTCAAACAGCGGGCGCAGCGCCGTACTTCCAACATTGATGAACATAAACATAACCATAGAGTTATAAATCAGTTTCTTTAACTTAAACTCTTTTCTCGCAAATACATAGCCAGACATGCTGGTGACAAACAGAGACACAAACATGACGCCAAAACTCAAAACCAAGCTGTTTATGGTGTAACGGGAAAAATTGCCCATCTGCCATGCCTGAATATAGTTGTCCAAAACAAATTTCTCTGGCAGAAGCTTCAGTCCGCCGCTCACCAGCTCACTATTTGTCTTAAAGGAACCCAAAACAATATACACAATCGGATAAGCTGTCAGGGCAGCCAGGATTGCCAGCAGCACAAAAATCACCGCATTGATGGCTTTTGTCTTCTTCGATTCGACCGCATGTGTTTTTCTTTCTTCTCTTGCCATAACCTTCTCCCCCTTTATTAATATACTTCATCCATCTTCTTACTGAATCTAAGGTAAATCAGAGTGATGATACCTACGATAACTGCAGAGAAGATACTCAGCACAGAGCCATACCCGATCTGCAGGTTTGCGCTGGATGTCGCTGTTCCGAAAGTCAGCTGGTAAATGTAGGAGAACATAACGTGGGTACGATTGTTCGGGCCGCCGCCGGTAAGTACCAGGATGGACTGATAATCTTTAAATGCAGTTGTGACAGCCAGCATAATGACCATCTTTAAAACCGGCCCAAGCATCGGCAGCGTGATTTTAAAAAACGTCTGAACGCCGTTTGCACCGTCAATTTTTGCGCTCTCGTACACATCATCTGAGATGCCGGCAAGACCTGAGAGAAGAAGAATCATATAGTTGCCGAACGCACCCCAGATTGCCACGATAACAACCGCAATCATCGCGGTCTTGCTGCTTCCAAGCCAGTCAATCGGCTGAGAGATGATGTGAGCAGCCTGAAGATATCCGTTCAAAACACCATTGTATGTAGCAAAGATAAAATACCAGATTAGGCTGTACACAGCAGAGCTGATGACAGTCGGCAAAAAATAGATTCCCTGGAACAGTCCGCTTCCGAACCGTTTTCTCTGCAGCAAAACTGCTGTGACCAGAGACAGTGGGATAACAAACAGCAATTTTAATATCGCATACTCAAAAGTATGTACAATACTCTTCCAGTAAATTTCATCTGTAAATACACGCTTAAAGTTATCTAACCCAATATAATATGCCTTAAATCCATTGTAATCATAAAACACATAACGGCAAATCCACAGAAATGGATACAAGGAAATCACCACGATAAAGAAGATCGTCGGCGCCAGCATAATCCACATAGGGATGTCACCATTCAGCCATTTCTTTCTCAATTTTTCCGAAAATGTCAAGTTTGATTTCATACGCTCACCTCCAAAATAATAAAAGAAATGCTGCAAATACAAGAGAAAAAGCACCTGAATTTTACAGCATTTCTCAAATCTCATGTCACTGCCCGCTCTGCACTCATCCATATTCTCTGAGGAATACAGAGCAGACACAGCCACATATTTGTTCCACTTCTATTCTTATTCAGACAGGTACTCCATGGTTCCGTCGTTTGGATGCAGCGGGTCATAGTCTTTGATTACCAGACGTTTTACCTTGCCCATCTTCACTTCTTTGTCCAGAGCTTCATTGTAAGCTTTGTTCAGCTTTTCGATGGTCTCATCAATGCCTGGTCCCTCCGGAAGGCATGCATTCCAGAGAGCATCACGCCAATCTTCGCCTTCTGGGCTGACAGCCGGAACTTCCGGATACACTGCCTCATAGTCAGCGCCTGCGAAATCAGCCATTCTGCCAATCTTGCTCATATCCACTCTCTCCTGCATATAGTTGGACATTGGAAGTGTATAACCGCCCTCCAGATATCCCTTCAGAACTTCCTCAGAACCAAAGTACTCGATAACCTCCCATGCTTCCTGTGGATGTTTCGTGATAGCGCTCATCATATAGCCATTGTTCGGTGTACAAGCCTGTGCGCCTTTGATGGTTCCATCCAGTGTCGGCAGGTCTGCCACACCCCACTCCATCTTTGCTGGGAACTGCTCTGTCAGAACAGTTGCTTCCTGAGAAGCATTTCCGTGAATTCCTACATGTCCTTCAGAAAACTGTACACGTGCCGGATCGATCTTGATGGAAGAAGAACCTGGGAACACTGCATTTGCTGCGTACAGCTCACGTACAAATTCCAGATACGGCTTGTAGCCGGAGAAATCAAATTTACCATTGATATAATCATATCTTGTGATACCGCTCTTTTCCGCGCTGTGCTCCAGCCATCTCTCGAATGGGCCGCTTGCACCTGGGAAGATAATGCCGTAGTAATCGCCGTTTCCCGCCTCTGTAATCTGCTTTGCGATATCTACCATATCAGACAGTTTAGCCGGAACTTCCAGTCCCAGATTGTCGAAAATCTCCTTATTGTAAATAATTCTTGCACCGCTTCGCTTGCCGCATGGAACCCAGTAAATATCGTCTCCGATGGAGTTTAATCCCTCATACATATGAGAATCCACTTCGTTTACTGTCTTGTACGTATCTGTCAGATACTGGTTTAACGGCTGAATAATGCCATTGTTTGCAAACTCTGTTGTCTTTGTGGATACCATGCCGAACACATCCGGCGCCTGTCCGGAGGTAGTTGCCATGGTAATCAGGTTTTCGTAGTTTTCTGTCTGAACCACATATTCAATCTCAATGTGGTCGTTCGTATTGTTAAATTCATCCACAACCTTGTTCATATACTCCAGGTCATGACGGTTATTTGTCCAAACCACAATTTTTGTCTTGTCCCCATTTGACTCTTTCTTTGTCTCAGTCTGTGCTGCTGTAGTCTCTGTTCCAGCTGCTGCGGTCGTTTGGCTGGCTGCTGCTGTGGTCTGTGTGTTGTTTCCCGAAGAAGAGCATCCTGCCAATACGGATGACATCATCAAACCTGCTAATCCCAGGGAAAACCATCTCTTACTTTTTCTCATATTCCTCATCCTTCCATTTCTGTCTTCTCGCAGGCTGCTACCCTTCGCTGCATGTCCTGCGGCCATGGGTTAAGTATAAAAGAATCTCCACAAAAATCACATGGCATTTTTTCTTTTTTAGGTAACATTTTTTCTCCTTTTTTGTACTATTTGCACAGAATATTGCATTTCTGATTGTTCAATGTTATACTACTACCAGATATTCGCCCAAATACAGCACGGACAGGACCTGCAAATCAGACAAATACCGCAACATAACAACATAAAAACAGCACAAAACTAGCCAAAATGACACAACATGACATATTGGGGGGTAAAAGACATTTTGCCCCCTGATACTACTAGGATGAATTAGGAGGAGACGTATGATAGCAGAAAATCATTTAAGCCTGCTGGTTGTCGATGATGAGGCAGAGATTCGTTCCGGACTGCGAAACAGTATTTCCTGGGAGCAATACGGCGTCAGACTCATTGGCACAGCATGCAACGGCGCAGAAGCATTGGAAAAAATCCGTTGGTATGAGCCAGATATTGTCATCACAGACATTCAGATGCCTGTGATAAACGGCCTGGAGCTGATACGTCAGGCCAAAGAAGAAGGGCACGACTGCTCTTTTATTGTTTTAAGCGGCTTTGATGATTTTCAGTACGCGCAGAAAGCGATTCGCTACGGTGTGAGCGACTATCTGCTCAAACCCATCCTTCTTCCCGAACTCACTGGCATTTTAAATCGCCTGACTTCTGAGATTCTCACCAGACGTGCGTTCCGCTCCGAGGAGCTCTCCACTCTGAAAGACCTGCGGGAAGCACATGTTGCCATCCGCAAAAATCAGCTGATTCCGGAACTTCTGCGCGCGGAAATCTCAAAATCAGAGCTCGACGACATTCTGCTTGACTACGGCCTGCCTCTGCGGGACGATACCTGTACGGTCAGCCTGATTCAGCTGTTCCATCCGCGCCGCGAAGCGGAGGATGAAGAGGAAAACCCGCATAAACTCAACATTTTAAAGCAAAATCTGGAATCCCGCCTGAAAGACCGCTTCTGCATTGTGACACAGACAACGGACTCTCTGTTATTCCTTCTTTCCAATGTCCCATCCAATGACCAGATACCAGCTTCTTTCCGGACCCTTCTGGAATCGTATGTTCATGACATGCGTGAGGAGATGAATGTCCACCTGTTTGCATCCATCGGAAAACCGACGGACAGCCTGCTAAACCTCGCTCCGTCCTACCAGACAGCGCTTCAGGCGCTCTCCTTCCATATTTATGAGGATTTGGGGCCAGTGATTGATTTTAGCGTACTGGACTTTCCGCTTCCTCCAAGCAATATTCCTTCCGAATCCAGCATTTTGGACACAATTCTGCGCGGGGACGAGGATGCCCTCAAAGAAGAGCTATCTCTCTATCTCGCCAAACTGCACTATATTCCAAATCCTCCGCCAAACTATCTTTACAGTATGTGCAATTATCTCATCATTAACCTGAAACATTCCCTCTCCCAGCATCTGGGAAAATCTCCCACAAGCTACACAGGAGATACCTACCTGGCTTTACAGAACCTAGAGAGCATGAATGACATTCATGAATGGATGTATGAGATTCTCACCGGATTTCTCCATGAGCTGCAAATCAGTCGTGCGACCCGCAGTGACCCGTTGATTGAGAAAGCGATTTCCTATATTCAGGAAAATATGCTCGGAAAAATCCACATGGAAGACATCTGCAGCCATGTCGGACTGAGCAAGAGTTATTTCAGCACCTACTTCAAGAACAAGACAAAGCTCAATTTCCGTGATTACATTCTGGATTTAAAAATTTCCTATGCGCAGGAACAGCTCAAATTTCCGGAACATAACCCCAGTGAGCTGGCAATCCTCTTAGGGTATGAAGATTACCGCTCCTTCAGCCGTGCTTTCAAGCTGCGGACTGGCTTTACCCCTTCCGACTATCAGAAAAAATACATACAGGATGGGAACTGACCTAACATTCTTCACAGTTTTTCACAGGAGTACAATGTATGAAACAATGGCTTGGAAATTTAAAACTTCGTTCCAAAATTCTCTTATGTATGACAGGAATTACCACCTTTTCTCTCATTATCATTTGTGTGTTTTCCTATCATTTTCTATATGAAAGAAATAAAGAAGAGGCTCTGCTAAAATCAGAGAGTTCTTTGCGGATGCTGGCCTCCACTCTGTCCACGCAGTTTGACAACATTGCCCTAAATACTGCAAACATTCTGGTATCAGAACCGTTTTCCGATATCATCACCAACATTTCCTGTGGAAAGCCCTCCTCCTTTGTGGAATACTTTTCTTCCGCAGACAAGGCACTCAGTTCTCTGCGCCGGAGCAATGACCTGATTTCCACGGCCATGATTTATGGAAACAATGGCACATTCTTTGATGAGACCATCCTCGGCCTCTCCAAAAATCCAATCGTTCTGTTTCCGGAGGACATCTGGAGCTACTCTGAGATTTCTGTCCTCCCAATGCGGACCAACACTATGATTCAGCGCGGAAACATCATTCCTGTAATTTTTCCGGTCTCAAGCTCTGACTATGGACAAAATACCATGGTCCGCTATGCCGACCTGACGAACCGCCCGAAAGCCCGATTTATCCTGCTTTTGGACGCGGACCAGCTGCAAAACTACTTTGACCGCTTTTCCACGATTTCCACCCACTGCATCTATCTGGCGGACAGGGACGGAAATCCGCTGAGTCTGGACAAATCCATATATCCGGACCTGTTTTCCCCTGAGCTGACCGCCCTCTCTGCCTCCGAGGATATCCTGTCCAATACCTCTTTTACCTTGAAAGACAGCCATTACTATGTATCCCAACATTCTCTGAATTTCTGTGGTCTGAAAGTCGTGCATCTCATACGCAAGGAGGACTTGGCTCAGGAACTGAAACCTATCCGCATTTTCATGATAGAGACATGGGGTATCAGCATCCTGCTCGCCACGATTTTATCCATTACCATGTCCAATCGCCTGACAAGGCCGTTTTCTATGCTGACAGAAATCATCACAAAAATCAACCGCAATTCCTACCAGGAAAAAACACATTTTTCCTACATGGACGAGGTAGGTATTCTCGGAGAACAGCTCAACTCCATGTACGACACGATTCAAGGACAGATGGATAAAATCAAGGAAGAAGAGCAGAAAAAAGCGCAGGCCGAGATTCAGATGTTATCTGAACAGATCAACCCGCACTTTCTGTACAACACTCTGGAGTGCATTCATTTTCAGATTTTAAATCAGCACACGCAGGTAGCAGGCGCCATGCTGGAAAGCCTCGGACAGTACTTACGGATTACTTTGAGTTCTGGCGACTCGATGATTTCTTTCACCAAGGAAATCGCCCATGTCACTGCGTACATGCAGATTATGAACCGCCATTCCCAGTCCGGCATCCGCTTCTCCTGCCAGATTGACCCTGTCCTGGAACCGCATTTAATCACAAAAATGCTGCTCCAGCCGCTGGCTGAGAACAGCATCAAACATGGTTTTTCTCAAAATTTAATCAACAATCCGCTGACTCCTCCACAAATCTCCATTCAGATTTCCCTGGTAGAGCAAAAAACCATCCACATTGAGGTGATGGACAACGGCAAGGGCATCGACATTGAGAAGGCGAGAGCCTGCCTTGGCACAAACGCCCCAAATGGCAAACGGCATTTCGGACTGAACAACATCTACAAGCGCCTGGTGGGAACATACGGACCAGAATGTACGATAGATTTTACCAGCATCCCCTATTTCCGAAACTGCGTCATCCTAGACATTCCCTATCTGCCTGAAAATACACCCAAATAGGAAATCGTCGGCTCCATCCTGGAATCTGTGATCCGTATTTTCAAACATGCGGTCTTCACAGGTTTCGGGAAAGCCACGATTTTCTGATAACCAATCGTCGTTCCCGCTGCAATCACTTTCCAGGATGGCAATTCTTGCTTTTCTGACAAGTTTTCTCGTGAAAGTACCTCAAACTGCTCCACTCTCTGGCTCATGGGAATCGCTTCCTTGAGCACCAGATACCGAATTTCCTGTACTTCTTTCCAGCGAAGCTCAATCTCAAACGGTTTTGATGGAAACGCCTCCGGACAATCTTCCTCGGTATCTTTGGCCTGTGGCTGCCAGAATGTGTCATAGGAATCTGTCAGCACACCCTCAATTCCATGCCCGCTTTTTGCACAGTCTGCTATGAGCATTGCTGTGTCCGCCAGATTTTTCTTTCTGTCAAATGTACCATGAATCCACTCGCCCAGCTCGCGCAGACGTGTTTCATCTGTTTCGTGAAACAATCCCCGTTTATCCGGCGGAATATTCAACAGAAACGTCGCATTTCCTCCCACAGCACGCAGATACACCGACTGCAGTTCTTCGAGAGATTTCACCTTATCGTCCTCTTCCTCATGGTAAAACCACCCTGGACGGATGGATGTGTTCACCTCAGCCGGATACCAGATGGCGCGCTCCGCCGTCTCCATCACGCTGCGGCTTCCCAAATCTTTGTCCGTGTCTGATAGCTTTCTGTCCCGAAATGCAGTGTCATCCGCCTGCTGGCTATTCTCTGTAATCTTTCTCTGGTCAAAAATCGTTCCTGGAACAACGCTCCACTCACTTGGCCTGGTATCTCCCGCCTCATTTCCGCACCAACGGATATCCGGCCCGCTCACACTGATGCACGCATCTGGCTGCAGCTCGCGTATCGTCCGGTAGTAGCGCTCCCAGTCATACACCTGCTTCTTTCCGTTCGGACCCTCTCCACATGCACCGTCAAACCAGACGCAGAATACTGGTCCATACCCCGTCAAAAGTTCCGTCAGCTGTGCGACAAAATAATCGTCATATGCGGTTCCCTGTCCATACACCTGACAGTTTCTGTCCCACGGAGAGAGATAGACGCCAAATTTCAGTCCCTGCTCACGGCAGGCGTCTGAGAGTTCCCGCACCACATCGCCTTTTCCGCCTCGATATGGAGAATTCGCCACGGTATGTGTCGTGTAAGCGCTCGGCCACAGACAGAATCCATCATGATGTTTGCAGGTCAGAATCAACCCTGTCATTCCTGCTGCTTTCGCCGCACGCGCCCACTGTCCGGCATCCAACTCGCTCGGCGCAAAAATAGACTCTGATTCTGTCCCGTCGCCCCACTCTTTTCCCGTGAAGGTATTCACTGTAAAATGCACAAATCCATAAAACTCCATCTGCTGATGTCGAATCTGACGCTCTGCCGGCCTCACCTGCACCAGTTTTTCATCCAGAAGCTTCCTGTCCTGAAGTTTTCTATCCTGAAGCTCTCTGTCCTGAAGGTTTCTACTCTGAACCTTCCCGTCCAGAAATTGTTTATTTGATAATTTTGTATCCATAACTTTTTTATCCGCCGTCATTTCTGTCTTCTTTCTATGATTATATCTTAATATTTACCCATTTTCCGGACTTAAACCGCAAAGATGTCATAATATATCTGCACAGCTGGTCGCAGATAATCCCCATCCAGATACCAATCAGACCGATTCCTAGCACATAACAGCATACATAAGACATAATCGGACGCACAAAGGTCACACTGATGGTAGAAGCCATTGTTGTGAATGCAATGTCCCCCGCTCCTCTCAGACACCCCATATAGATAACCTGTCCTACCTGCAAAAGCACAACCAGAACCATCACCCGCATAATTCTCACGCCCATAGCGATAATATCCGGTTCTGTGAAATACAGACGATATAAAAATCTTCCAAACAGCAGATAACAGAGAGACAGACAAATAGAAATCATGCCTCCCATATAGCGGCACAATCTTCCGTATGTCTTCGCCAGCTCTGGATTCTGCTGCCCAAGACTCCGTCCAATCAACGCGACCGCAGCGACCTGCATACCATCACCGAAGGAAAAGGAGAGGCTCATGACATTCATTCCCACCTGATGCGCCGCAAATGCCTGGGTCCCCAGTTTTGCTGTCATAATTGACACCGACATAAATCCGACTCGAAGAAGAATCTGCTCCAAAAATACGCTGGAGCTGATTTTCACCATACTTTTCGCTGCTTCCAAGGATGGACGGATCTGCTCCGTAAAAATATACGGCAGACTGACAAAATTGTCGCGGTCCATAATCGACCAAAAACTCATGCAGCAGGCCACCACGGTCCCGAACACCGTTGCCAGTGCAGCCCCCTTGATTCCCATCGCCGGAAATCCCAAATGCCCGTTAATCAGGATATAGTTTCCAATCATATTGATTAGATTCGATGTAATATTCGTGCGCATCGCAATCTTGGTATTTCCTGAACCTCTCTGCGCCGCATTGATGACAAGCGATAAGATATTGAACATCATGCCGCCCATAATAATCCGAAAATACAAAACTGCCGCCTCATGTGTATCTTCACCGGACCCTGCCAGATGCATCAGCGGTTCTGCGAACTTGACAAAACATGTACTGATTACTGCTCCCATCAAAATCACAAACAGCATTGCCATCAAAAGTACCTGATTCGCGCCTTTTCTGTCCTGTTCCCCGCGCCGCCTCGCTACGATGGCAGACACGGACACGTTTGTGGCAATAAAGATTGCCAATCCCACAAATTTGGGCTGTGTTGTCAGTCCGACTGCCGCCACCGCATACGCACCAATCGTACTCACCATCAGAGAGTCAATCATGCCTGCCAAAGCGACAAAAAAAGACTCCATCACTGCCGGCCATGCCATATTGACGGCAATCGTGACTTCCTCTCGGTGCTCCTTGAAATCCGACTTCAATCCGCCCAAAAAACTTTTCTTTTGCAGCTCCATCTCTTTTCCCACCTTTTTATTCGTTATTCCTTTTATCTTACCTCGAATAAAGAAACATTGCAAGACTTGCATTTTTGTATCATATTTTCTAATTCAAAAAAGCCAGAACAACATTCTGTCGCCCTGACTTTTTCTTATTCTGACTTTTTCCTATTCTGACTTTTTCTTATTTTGCCTATTCGGCCTTTACTTGATTCGTCCATTCTTGATGGTGTTTTTACATGTTCCCATCTGCAAGTATCTGATTAGTGGTGGAACAGACGAATTCCAGTGAACGCCATCACCATCTGATACTTGTCACACGTCTCGATTACTTGGTCGTCGCGCACGGAACCGCCTGGCTCTGCAATGTAAGCGACGCCGCTCTTTTTTGCACGCTCGATGTTGTCGCCGAATGGGAAGAAAGCATCCGAGCCCAGCGCTACACCTGTCATCTTATCCAGCCATGCGCGCTTCTCTTCTCTTGTAAATACTGGCGGTTTTACCTTGAATGTTTTCTCCCATGCACCGTCTGCCAGAACATCCATGTACTCCTCACCAATGTACACATCAATCGCATTGTCGCGGTCTGCGCGCTTGATGCCATCCACGAACGGAAGAGACAATACCTGCGGCGCCTGACGCAGCCACCAGTTGTCCGCTTTCTGTCCTGCCAGTCTGGTACAGTGTACTCTGGACTGCTGTCCTGCGCCCACGCCAATGGCCTGTCCGTCTTTTACATAGCATACCGAGTTGGACTGGGTGTATTTCAGAGTAATCAGAGAAATCATCAAATCTCTCTTTGCCTCTTCTGGCAGTTCCTTGTTCTCTGTCACAATGTTGGAAAGCAGCTCCTCGTTGATATCCAGCTCGTTGCGGCCCTGCTCAAATGTCACGCCGTAGACCTGCTTTCTCTCGATTTCCTCCGGCACATACTCTGGGTCAATCTGAATGACATTGTAATTGCCATTTTTCTTGGATTTTAAAATTTCCAGTGCCTCCGGCTCATATCCTGGTGCAATCACACCATCAGATACCTCGCGCTTGATAATTCTCGCAGTGTCTGTGTCACAGACATCGGATAAGGCAATAAAATCACCAAAGGAGGACATGCGGTCTGCGCCTCTTGCTCTCGCATATGCGCTTGCCAGAGGGGACAGCTCACCCATATCGTCCACCCAGTAAATTTTCTTTAAGGTCTCTGTCAGAGGAAGTCCCACTGCGGCGCCTGCTGGGGAAACATGCTTGAAGGAAGTGGCCGCCGGAAGTCCGGTTGCTTTCTTCAGCTCTTTTACCAACTGCCAGCCGTTTAAAGCATCCAAAAAATTGATATATCCAGGTTTGCCGCACAGCACGGTCAGCGGCAGGTCTTTTCCGTTGCTCATAAAAATGCGGGACGGTTTCTGATTGGGGTTACAGCCATATTTTAACGCTAATTCGTTCATCATTTTTCTCCTATTTTCATATCTGCTTACTGATTCTTGTTCAGAATAGCTGTCTCATATTTGCCTGTCGCAATGTCAATGTAACGCACAAACAGAGAAACTTTATTGTCCTCGTTTAAGCTCTCCCAGAGGAGTTTTGTGAAGGTTTCCATATCGTCCAACATGCCAATGCGCTTTGGCTCTCCTTCAAAACTCGGCAGCGGGTTGCCATCGCAGCGGTATGTGTGGATAAAATGTCCCTCACCGGCAATCGGATTCTCGTATGCGAACGTATAGCGGCAGCAGGATTCCGGTCTTCCGTTCTCACTCTTTAAGATGGACATTGCATAATTATATTTGCCGTTTTCAATATGCATAATACCGGAAATACGAGGCGTGTAGTTTGGGCCGTCCGGCTCAAATTCACGGCTTCTGAGAGACTGCTCAAATGTCATCTGATGGTCCATCCCCTCATAGATGGTATCTGTCTGGTCGCCATTGGTGACAATCGTCTTATTTCCCAGGACACGCACAGGAGCATAGATAATCAAGCTCGGGTCTTCCAGCTTGGATGGATCAAACGCCTGCGTGCGGATTCCCTCCCCGTCTTCCACAAATACACGATTGCGGCTGTTGCTGCTGCGGCCCATAATGAAGTATGCTGTCACCGCTTTTGTGCCGTCCGGTGTCTTTCCAATGATAATACCGCGGCCTGGGTATGCATTTTCCTTCAATTCTTTTTCGATAGATAATACTTCCATCTCGATTCCTCCTTGTGTTGATGGCAGTTTAAAAAAACTGCTCTGTGGCATTTCCAGTGTTTATTTTATTATATACCAGCTGCTATGCAGTTTCCAGTTAAAAAAAATTATTGTTTATTATTAGTTTTACTTATCAATATTGTTTTATTAAGTGATTTTATAATAAATAAAAACGAAGAGAAGACATCCTTCTTCCTTCTCTCCGTCTCTTCGTTTCCTAAGCGGACATGCCTGCTAACGCTGTCCTTTTTTGCTCATACTTCCTTGCTCGTCAAATGTCCATTCGGCTTGGTGTGCAAGCACCCCTGCCGCCTGGCCGCTTGACGAGACTTTCATAGTAATTATGCCTCCAGCATCTTGCTCACGCAGAAGGAACCATATGGGCGAATCATCATGCGGTACGCGCTGCCTTTTCCGGCATAAGACTCGATATATGCAACATACTCATCTACCAGTTCATTTGGAAGCATTGCCATAATGACTCCGGCAAAACCGCCGCCATGCACACGGCACGCGCCTTTCTGCTTTTCCTGAATGAACATCTCGGTCAGAGCCAGTGTCACTGTGATTCCCTGTTCCTGCGGCGCCTGGTTGGTATAGCAGTTCTGCAGCCATTTCCAGGAGGAATTTCCGGATGCAGTGATATTCTGCAAAAATGCAGCAAAGTCATTCTCTTTCAATGCCTTTACTTCCGCATCGACTCTCTTGTTCTCCTCATAGAAATGCAATGCACGCAGAACGGCTCTGTCGCCGGTCTTTTTGCGGATTTTTGTGAGGTTTGCCAGAACCTCCTTCTCGTCCACTTCTGCCAGCACTTCTTTTCCAAAATATGCGGCGACTGCCTTCATCTCATTTGGAACGGAAGAATAATCCGCGCTCAAATCTGCATGGCCTTTTCCGGTCTGCACAATAATCAGGCTGTGGTTCTGTGCGCTGAAATCAAAATCAATCTTCTCCACCTTCGGAGCATTCGGGTTTTTGAAATCAATCGTAATCAGACCGCCCACTGCACATGCCATCTGGTCCAGAAGGCCAGACTGCTTGTTCCAGTAACGGTTCTCAGAGAATTTTCCGATGTGTGCATAATCTACCACATCCATCTGTCCATCATTGTACAGCACATTTAAAATAGAACAAATCAGCATCTCATACGATGCGGAAGAGCTGACGCCGGCCGCACTAATAACATTGCTGGTGATATAGGCATCGAATCCGCCGATCTGATAGCCTCTTTCCAGAAATCCTTCCAAGATTCCTTTTGTCAGGTCAATCGTTCCTGCCATCTTTGCGCTCGGCTTCAGGTCTTCCACCTTGATAGAAAAATCCTGATCGTAGGTAGCGCTGATAATATGTACAATTCCGGAATCATTCTTTGCAGCAGCGCCGACGCAGTCTAAGTTGATGCTGCCCGCCAAAACTTTTCCGTGATTATGGTCTGTGTGGTTTCCGCTGATCTCGGTGCGCCCTGGTGAGCTGAACAGCAGCATATCCCTGTCACCGAATTTCTTCTGAAAGCCCTCCGCTACTGCCTCGTATCTGGCTGTATTCTCTTCCCCCTGGCTTCCATACATCTGGCAAAAAAGCGCCTTTGCCTTATCAGAGTGCAGAACTTTCTTTAACTCTTCCAATTTCATGATTGGATTCCTCCTTTATTTTCCCTGTATTCATTGTATATCATAGCAGAAAAAGCCTGCTGCCACAACTGAAACTTTATGTTTTCCTTACGCTTTTCCCTGTCTTTTTCTACACTTTTGACTTCCGGTTCTCTGTCCCATCTCTCAGGAATCGTATTTCATAGATTTATTCAATTTCTTAAATTCCGAAGGCGTGCATCCTTTCTCTGTCTTAAAAATCCGGTTAAATGTCGCAATGCTGTTGAATCCAGACTGCATCGCCGCATCCGTAACCGAAACAGATGGTTTTAACAGTAACTGCTCCGCATAATCCAGACGCCGCTGCATCAGATACTTGTGACAGGAAATATTCATCACCTGCTTAAAAAGGCGCTGAAAATGATAGGAGCTAAATCCCACCATGGCAGAAATTTCATCGATATCCACCTCTTCCGTACAGTGCTCTGTCAGGTATTCGCAGACTTGCATAATTTTCTCCATATACTCATTTTTTCTCATTTCCCTGTTTTCTGCTACCACAATCCGCTCAGACATCTCATGGTCCATCTGATAGCGCCCAACCGTCGCCAAAAAACGAATCACAATAGAACACACCACAGCCGACGCAAACGGATCCAGATACTGGTACTCTCTCACGGCCTCATTCAGCATAGCGGACAGCTTTTTCTGCAAATCCACTTTAGCGTCTCTTTCGTTTTTTGGGGCTGCAACTGCCGCTTCACTCCCTGCTTCATTTTTCACTTTATTTTCTGTTCCATGCTCAGATGTATCTTTCGATGTGTCCTCAGAATATGCCGAAATCACTGTGAACGGCATCAATCTCGGAATCAGAAAATCCATGTTTTTCATACGGTACAAAATATCCGCATCCAAGAGCAGAATCAGACGCCTTCCAGGCGTGTTCGGTGAAGTCAGAATATGCAGAACCCCAGGAGGAATGATGCAGATATCTCCCTCTTTTAATACAGTAGATTGTCCATTTATCGTGACAGTGTAGCAATTCTCATACGGCATAATAATTTCAACCGCACTATGCCAGTGAAGCGGATAGTCCACAGTGGAATCGTTGATATAAAGACAAACCCCTTCCATATCTTTGTAATATACTGTCTCAATCACTCCATCCAGATATTTTATCATAGTATCTCTCCCTTTATCCTTACCTGTAGTGCACGCAGAAACCAGATGCGCAGGTATAGTACCTATCCGTATTATAGCATATCCCTTGAAAATAGTTATATTGAAAATAGATAAATCTTAGCAAAAAACATAAGAACCCATAATGAACCGAAGATGGGGATGGATTCTGGTTTTGGCGCAGTTCTATTTGACAAACATAGTATTATCATGTACAATCGAAACGGCAGAAGCCAGGTAGAAATATGGGATTTATTGGAACTTTCCCCCTGTAAAAGTGGGGAATTTTTGAGCAACAAGATAATGGAGTAAAGCATGAACGAAAGAAAAATTTTTGAGAAATATCTGGCAAGGTATCTGCTGGTTGTACTGGTTGTCATTCTCTGCTGCATTCCGTTTGGAATCAACACCTATCGCTACATCAGAGAGTATACTATTTCCAAAAATGTCAGCCAGCTCGAAAAAAATATCCACAGCCTAGATAACCAGATAGAAAAGATGAACATGATTGCCTCCATGATGGGAGAAGACGAGCATCTTCTGCGGCTGGCAAGCATTCAGGGAGAACTTCCAGGTGAAAAATATCTGTATATGCGCTATGTCAAACAACGGTTATTTGACATACATAATATTTATGATTTTGCCTCCATGTCGTTTCTGATTTTCAGGCGAAATCAATTTTTTATCTCAGCAAGCCAGGTGGATGAAGATTACAGCCATTATTATGGAAGATTTTTGACGGCAGGTGATATGAAAGCTGAGGAATTCCGAAATCTGATTCTTGGTGTTGGAGAGCGAAGTCCTTATTTAAGTATAGAAAATATGCGCTATTATGGTTCTCAAAAAGAGGTACAGCTGGACCATGCTGTGCTTTATATTGAACCAGTGGAGACAGGCAGCCGAATCGGCGCCAGAAATGCTTTTTTGGTATTCATTATCGACGAACAGAAAATCATAGATATGCTTCTGGCCGATGATTACCGGAACCATGCACTGCTGCTGATTCAGGACAAAAATGGACAAAATGTGGTAGGTTATGGGGCTGAGTGGGAAGAGCTGGAAACCATGAACAACATGCAAGAGGGCGAAATACAGATTGGAAACAGCAAATACTGGCTTCTTCGCTACAAAGAGCTAAAGAGCGGACTGACTATTACTGCAGGATATCCCATGGCCAATATCTATGGACAGCTGCACTATATTATAAAGCTTCTCTTGTTTTATGTGGCTCTGGGCGGCATTGTAGCCATCCTCCTGACAGTTCTGTGGACGATTCACTGGTTTAAACCGATTCGCAAAATCCTGTACAAAGTTTCACAGCTGGATGGTATTGAGGCAGCCAAAAATAATGAATATGATTATATCTGGGAATCCATTCTGAAACTGGTATCCGATAAGGATGAGATGGAGATGAAAATGCTGCTTGCAGATGCCCAGAAACAGGCCATCATGGTGGAAAATATGTTCATCAAGGGATTTTCCAGCCAGGAACAACTAGAACGTTTTAAAAAGATGTTTTCCTATGAGGAAAATGGATACTATGTTGTTATCTTCCGTGTCGGCCAAAGTGAACAAGAGCAGAAACAGCAGATTCTTCTGTACGCCATGGAATTGTTTCAAAAACAGTGCAGAAACAAGATGGTTCAGGTACATCCGGAGAGTGATATTTCCGTTGTACTGATTGCGGCAGATGCCGGACTGGATGATGCCTCACTGCAAGAGATGCTGCATCTGGTGAGTGATATGGTATCTACCGACTATGAGGCAAATCTGGTGATAGGAATCAGCAGAAAGCAAACGGATTTGAACAGAGTCAATGTGGCGTTTGCGCAGGCCAGACAGACTGTGAATGCCTACAGCGGCAAACACAAAGGCAGCGTTGAATTTTATCAGCTGATGTATGACACCAAAAAGAATTATTTTCATATGGATTCCTTCCGAAAATTATATGACCTAATTTTATGCGCAGACAGACAGGGAATTAAAAGAGAATTCCAGGAGATGAGGCAGGAAATCCAAAATGAGCCAGAAAAATATGAATTTCAGAAATTTGAAATTTACTATGCGATTCAATTCATACTCCATTCTGTCTGCCAGCAGATGGCTCTTCCTGTCGAGGGAAGCATGCACACCAGCATCGAGATTCAGAACTGTGAACTGTCGCAGTGCTTATGGAATATGCAGCATAAAGTCATGGAAGTCTGTGATTTGATCGATGGCAGGAAGGCCAGCCGGAACGAAAAACTGCGGCTGCAGATTCTGGAGTACATGGAAAAGAACTTTAACAGGCCAGAACTGAACGCGGACATTGCCAGCACGGAACTGAATATCTCGGAAAAGTACATCTACTCCTTTTTGAAGGAGCAGACGGGACGGACATTTGCAGGATATCTGGAAGAACGGCGGGTGGTATACGCCAAAACATGTCTGGAACAAACTGACTGGAGCAATGAAAAGATTGCACAGGAATCGGGGTTTGGTTCTGCCAATACTTTTTATCGCATCTTCAAAAAACAGGTTGGCGTTTCCCCAAGTGTCTACCGAAAAAGTCAGAATAAATAAATCAATAAATCAATCGATAAAAGCAATGGAGCAGTGAAAGCAGAGTATTTCGTCAAAACTGACGAAAACACTCTGCTTTTTTGCGCTATATGGGATACTTTTCCTAAATTGGGAGAGTCGTTTCTTACTATCTGTTAGTGATTTTGAAACATGAAAGTATACAAATTCACAAAATTCTTCTAAAATGTGAACTATCAAAGATATTACATCGATACACGGACTACACCAAAAACAAAGCAAAAACAAAAGCGCGAAAGCACGCAAAGAAGGGAGAAGGTAGTAATGAGAAAAATATGGAAACGGAACACAGCAGCCGTACTCGCAGGATTGATGGTTGCGGGAGCATTGCAGGGATGCTCATCCTCTGGCACAGAAGCGACTAAGGCCGAAAACAGTACCACAGCGGCTCAGGCCACAACATCCGGTAACAGCACGGAGAACGGAAAGGAAAAACTGGTTGTTGCCCTGCAGACCTACAGCTTTATTACCGATTATGATGACAACTATCTGACAAAACGTCTGGAAGAAGAATTGGGAATCGACATTGAGTTCCATCTGCTCTCCGCAGACAGTTCTGAGGCGACCACACAGCTCTCTCTGATGATTTCCGCCGGCCAGGAACTGCCAGATATCATCTGTACCAACGGTGCATTGACAAAGGAAGCGGTTCTGGAATATGGAAGCAAAGGCGTTCTGATTCCTCTGGCAGACATGCTGGCAAACCCTGAGATTGCACCGAATTTCAACACAGTCGTGTCAGCAGAAGACAGAGAAACCATACTGGAAGCGACTACTAGCGCAGACGGAAATATCTATTCCATGGCGCAATTTGAACCGCAGACCTGGAATATGACTCCATACCGTATGTTTATCAACCAGACATGGTTGGATACATTAAATCTTCCGATGCCAACAACGACAGAGGAATACTACGAGACATTAAAAGCATTTGCGACACAGGACCCAAATGGAAATGGTGCAGCTGATGAGATTGCTGTTTATGGCATTTCCGCAGGTACTTACGGAGAAAATGTCACCATTCCGCTTATGAACTCATTCATCTATTATCCTGGAACCAAAGCGACAGAGGTTGTTCTGACACTGGATGATTCTGGCGACACGGTTATCGCCCCGTTTGTACAGGATAACTGGAGAAAAGGTCTGGAATATATGAACCGTCTCTGCTCGGAAGGCCTGATGCCGGAAGCGGTATTCACAGATGATAAGACACAGTTCATGGCAGTGTTAAATAATGAAGAAGTAAACCTGGTGGGTGCTCTGAGTAGTGGTTCTCTGTCCAGATGGAACAACTATGATGCCAACGCAAACGGCCAGGAATATGAAATGCTGCCTCCACTGACTGGTCCGGACGGCGTGGCATATGCCCCATTTATCCAGTACCAGCCGACTTCTGTATGGTACATCACCTCTTCCTGCAAAAATCCGGAACTGGCTGTGAAACTGGGCGATTTGTTCTATGACCCTGAAATCTCCAAGATTACCCGTTATGGAGAACCGGAAGTAGACTGGACGACAAATGCCGAAGCGCTGGCTGACCCGAAATACTCCAATGCCTATATTGAAGCCGGACTCTGTGAAGGAAAATCCATGTTGGTTCTGAACGATATCTGGGGTCAGAACAATGCGACATTCTGGAGAGATATCAATCCACGCTATGCAACCATCGAAGACAGCAACACGGTTGTTTATGCTACAGAGTGGGACCCGAGCGTAAAATCTCTGAAGTTTTATGCAGATAACTACAATTACTATTACACTGCTCATCCGGACAAACTGCTTCCTCAGCTGGTATATACCAATGAAGAGGCGCAGGAACAGTCTGAAATTCTGGTCAACGTGGCTACCTATGTCAGCCAGAGTATGGCACAGTTTATCACAGGAGAGCGCCCTCTGACCGACAAGGAATGGGAAGCTTATAAGAAGGAACTGGATACCATCGGTCTCTCCGTATGGTTGGAGAACGCACAGGCAGCATATGACAGAATAAAGTAAAACAGAGCAAAAGAAACAAAACAAATGGAACAGAGCAGAAAAATATAAAAAAGGCTTGAAATAAAAACAGAAAAATAAGACAGGTCGGGTAATGGAACGAAATACTCGGCCTGCTTTTATAAGAAAGGCAGGTTACAATGAACACAGCGAAGATGCGCACACAGACATGGAAAAAAATCAAAGCTAGATGGCAGCTTTATCTTCTTCTTCTTTTGCCGTTGGCTTACATTATTGTTTTTGCCTATGTTCCTATGAGTGGACTGATAATCGCGTTCAAAGATTATGATTTTAGAAAAGGCATTTTTGACAGCCCGTGGGTAGGGCTGAAACATTTTCAAAACTTCTTTCATTCCTATAAGTTCAAACTGGTTTTAAAAAATACATTGACACTTTCCATATACAGCCTGGCAGTATCCTTCCCCATACCGATTGTATTTGCGCTTCTCCTGAATTCTATGAGAAACAGGCGCTATGCAAAGCTGATTCAGACTGTGACTTATGTACCTCATTTTATCTCAACTGTTATTATTGTGGGGCTTTTGACTCAGATATTGAGCAACCGTACAGGAATTTATGGAACTTTATATACCCTGATAACAGGGGAAACAGGCCCAAATATCCTAGCCAGTGGCCCGCTGTTTAAACACATCTATGTGTGGTCCGGTGTCTGGCAGAATATGGGATACAATGCGATTATCTACATAGCCGCACTGGCAGGAGTGGATACGTCACTGCATGAGGCGGCCATGATTGATGGCGCCACAAAAGTGCAGAGAATCCGCTATATTGATTTTCCGACCATCCTTCCGACTGCCACCATTATGTTGATTCTGGCAGTCGGACAGATCATGAATCTGGGATATGAGAAAGTCCTGTTGATGCAGAATGACTTAAACTTAAATTACAGTGAGATTATTTCCACATACGTGTACAAAGTCGGCCTTGCGAGCGGAATCACCAACTTTTCCCTGTCCGCCGCTATCAGTATGTTTAACTCTGTAATTAACTTTATCTTACTTTTAACAGTGAATAAAATTACCAAGAAATTAAGCGGTTCAGGAATCTTCTAAATATGTGCAGAATATACAGAAATTTCTGTGAAGAAAGGAAAACAGGATGAAAAACACAAATCAATTCATGAGAAAAAACAGTCGAGTGAAGAAAGTGAAAACGGGAATGAATGACCAGATTTTTTATCTGCTGTCTGGTCTCGTTCTGACTATCGCTTTTTTGCTGGTATTATATCCATGTATTTTCGTGGTGTCGGCGTCATTTTCCTCCGGCACTGCTGTGCAATCCGGAAAAGTCATTTTATGGCCGGTAGAATTCAGTTTGACCGGATATGACACCGTATTCCACACAGCCAACATTTGGACAGGATTTTCCAACTCTCTGTTCTATACTGTCTGCGGAACTATCATAAACGTCATTCTTACTATCCTTGCGGCATACCCTCTCTCCAGACAGGATTTGGTGGGACGCGACAAGCTGATGCTGTTCTTTACTTTTACTATGTTCTTTAATGGCGGAATTATCACCAACTATTTGCTAGTATCCAAACTTGGACTCATCAACACCAGATGGGCTTTACTTCTGCCAGGCGCGCTCAATGTCTACAATATGATTATTGCCAGAACCTTCCTGCAAACCAACATTCCAAATGAGCTTCTGGAAGCGTCACAGCTCGACGGATGCAGCGATATCCAATATCTGATTCAGGTGGTACTGCCGCTGTCAAAAGCAGTGCTGGCCGTCCTGGTGCTGTTTTACGGGGTAGCTCATTGGAATACTTACTTTAATGCTATGATTTATTTGAATAACAGAAGTTTGTTCCCGCTAACCATCTTCCTGAAAGAAATCCTGATATCTGGCCAGATTGATGCATCCACAGTCTCTGACCCAGAGCTGGCTGAGAAAGTATCTCAGCTGTCCGGCGTCATCAAGTATTCTCTGATTGTGGTGAGTATGGTTCCAGTGCTGGTAATTTATCCGTTCGTACAGAAATATTTTATCAAAGGTGTGACAATCGGTGCTGTAAAGGGATAATGCAAATCGTGAGCTGCAAAAAAACCACTTTTCGAGAAAAAAAGGGTAAGGAATGATTAGTTTTTTTACATGCCTTATGTTATGCTATGTATAAATCATATTACATCATATGCCTCGATACCCTACTTCTCATGAGGGGGAAAAAAAAGCACTCTTTTTCCTTCCCTCCCATGAGATGAAACTCTTATCGAAAAGGAGAACTGCGTTATGAAAAAAGAACTGACAAAAAACCCTGAAAAGATTGCACAGTACCGAGAAAGGGCAAAGGAGCTGGCCAGCCAGCTGACTCTGGAAGAAAAGACTTCTCAGACACTGTACGAGGCCGCAGCAATCGACCGCCTTGGTATCCGCAGCTACAACTGGTGGAATGAGGCTCTTCACGGTGTTGCGAGAGCAGGCACAGCCACTGTGTTTCCGCAGGCAATCGGCCTGGCAGCTACTTTCGACGAAGATTTCCTGGAGAAAATCGGCGATGCCATCTCCACAGAAGGCCGTGCCAAATACAACATGCAGCAGAAATATCATGATGCTGGACGCTACAAAGGTTTGACCTTCTGGACTCCAAATATCAACATCTTCCGTGACCCAAGATGGGGAAGGGGACATGAGACCTTCGGTGAAGACCCATATCTGACTTCCCGCATGGGCGTGCGTCTGATTTTTGGTATTCAGGGCCATGACGAATCCTACCTGAAAGCCGCTGCCTGTGCAAAACACTTCGCTGTTCACAGCGGTCCGGAAGACCTGCGCCACGAATTCAATGCAGAAGTTTCCGAGCAGGATTTATATGAGACATACCTTCCAGCATTCTATGCCTGCGTCCGTGAGGGCCAGGTGGAAGCGGTGATGGGTGCCTACAATGCCGTGAACGGCGAGCCGTGCTGCGGAAATCACCGCCTTCTGATTGACATTCTCAGAAAAGACTGGGGATTCCAGGGTCATGTCACCTCCGACTGCTGGGCTATCAAGGATTTCCACCAGGGTCATATGGTGACTTCCGGACCTCTCGAGTCTGTTGCACTGGCTATGAACAACGGCTGTGACTTAAACTGCGGAAATCTGTTCCACTACCTGACAGAGGCGGTTGAGAAAGGCATGGTGGATGAGAGCCGCATGGAGGAAGCAGTGACGAACCTCTTCACCTCCCGCATGAAGCTGGGCACAATGGACAAAGAGGACCTGACTCCATTCCGTGATATCCCATATGAGATTGTAGATTCCAATGAGATGAGAGCGCTGAACCGCGAGGCGGCCTCCAAGTGCGTCGTTCTCCTAAAAAACGATGGTATTCTGCCGCTAAATGCCTCCAAACTCAAGACCATTGGTGTTATCGGTCCGAATGCGGACAACCGCAAAGCGCTGGTTGGAAACTATGAGGGAACTTCCTCCGAATATGTCACAATCCTGGATGGAATCCGCGCCGCAGTCGGAGAAAATACTAGAATCCTGTATTCCGAGGGATGCCACTTATTCAAGGAAATCATTCCGCGCACAGACAGACGCTCTGAAGTGCAGGCGGTGTGCGCCGCCAGCGATGTCGTCATCTGCTGTCTCGGCCTGGATGCAGGTCTCGAGGGTGAAGAAGGCGACCAGGGCAATGAATTTGCCAGTGGTGATAAGCCGAATCTGAACCTTCCAGGCTCCCAGCTTGAGATTTTAAAGCTGGCATATGCCAGCGGAAAACCAGTTGTGCTCATCCTTCTGTCAGGAAGCGCGCTCGCCATCCCGTGGGCACAGGAACATGTATCTGCCATCCTCACAGGCTGGTATCCAGGCGCACAGGGCGGCAATGGGATTGCTGATATCCTATTTGGAAAGAAGAGTCCGGAGGGACGCCTTCCAGTCACCTTCTATAAGACGACAGAAGAACTTCCGTCATTCACAGACTACTCTATGAAGGGAAGAACCTACCGCTATATGGAACAGGATGCCTTGTATCCATTCGGCTACGGCCTCTCCTACACAGATTTCTCCTACTCAGACATCGGGCTGTCTGCAATGACTCTCACAGAAAACGGCGTCACCGTGAGCGGAACTCTGACCAACACTGGCGCCATGGACGGCGCTGAGACAGTTCAGGTCTACATCAAGGCAAAGCGGGAAGGCACACCAAACGCACAGCTAAAGGGCTTGAAAAAATACTTTTTGAAAGCAGGAGAATGTACTTCTTTCTCCATCAATCTCCCGCTCTCTGCGTTTGGTCTCTGTGATGAGACAGGCACAAAGAAAGTACTTCCTGGCACATATGAAATCTTCGTCGGCGGCACACAGCCTGACAGACGCAGCATGGAACTGACCGGAAAATCCATCTGGCACACAGAAATTTTCTCTGATATGGAAGCTGAGGTCGCACTGATGTAAAATACTGTAAAAGTCACATTACTCAAAAAAAGGTCAGAAATCCTCTTGCAGGCAAGTTTGCATCGGATTTCTGACCTTTTCGTCTTGGTACTTGGTATCATGATATAAGGGATATGATACAAATAGCATGTGCCGATTATATCATATCCCTTATCGTTTCAAGTAAAACAGATTCTTCTGCCTTACTTCTTTTTTGCTTTTACTTATTTAAATCTGCCAGAATCTCATCTACGATAGATTTTGCATTTTCATTGTATTTTGCAATAGACTCTGCTGCATTCGCACCATTCAATACAACCTCTGTCATTGTAGTCATTCTCATATCGCGCAGATCGCCAGCCAATGTGTTGTATGCTTCTGAACTTGCTGGGGACTGTGGCGCTGCAACCTGCCAGCCATTGTACTTCTCCTGGCAATCTCTTGCAATCGGATTTACAGAGCTGATTCCAGGGTCATCACCAATGTAGGTTGCACCAGCACCCATCGGGTCGATGTGGTTCTTTGTGTTCAGAGTGCTCGGGTTCTCCTGGTTCGGGAGCATATGGAACTGTCCTTCCTCGTAAGTATCGCTCTTCTCACCATAAGTTACAGTCTCTGCCTTATCATCCCAGTGAACGCCCTTTACACCGTATGTCCACAATGTCTGTACGTCGCCGCCATCCAGCATCGGCTCCAGGAAGTACTTAAATACGCCTTCCGGATTCTTGCATGCGGTCGTGATACACCAGATGCTGCCTGGGAAACGGTCTTTGTAAGCACCTACTTCCTCAATCGGAGGAACGATTACCAATTCACTGTCAAGCCCCTTCGCTTCCAGGTTAATCTTTAAGTTATATGCCCATGTGCCAGACCAGTAGGTAAATACACCGCACTTGTCATCATAGAATTTATTTCGGCAGTCAGAGGTCTTGTTTGTCAGAACTTCCTTATCTATATAACCAGCCTGATATGCACTCTGCATTCTCTCCAGAGCAGCTACCATCTTATCCTCGCCAAATCCGTCCACCCATGTGCCATTCTCATCTGGATAGAACTCTGGGAACGCATCCTGATAGAACTCCGGAAGATACATCACCCATGGCTCCTCCGGCGCCATCAGACCTGCTGCCGTCACGCCAAAGGTATCGCCGTCTACGCCGTTTCCATCCGGATCTCCCTCGGTAAATGCTTTCAGTACATTCAAATATTCTTCCCATGTAGTTGGTGTGGAAAGTCCTACATTGTCAAGCCATTTTTTCTTGATATATGTCACACATCCGCCGCCGTTGCTTCCTGGATAAAATCCGTATACGCTTCCGTCTACTTTCAGAGCATCAAAGATGGCTGGGTTTACCTCACGGCCCGATTTTCTCAAATCAGAGTTTGCCCAAGCGTCTGTCATATCCCACAGAGCGCCCTCTTTTGCGTAGCTCAGGTAATAGCTTCCTCCAAGAAGAATGACATCCGGAATATCTCCGCCTGCAAATGTCATAGCTACATTGTCATAATAAGCGGCATGGTCTGGCTGAATAAATTCGATATCCACCCCTAATTTTTCCTCCAGAGCCGCCTCAAACTCATTGCGCCCGTTGAGCTGGGAAACTACAGTTCCGTTCATCATCACTGTGATTTTCTCCGGTTTCTCCACCTCCGGTGCTGCCGCCTCTGTCGTCTCTGGTGCTGCTGTTGTCTCACCGTTTCCGGCTGCCTGTGTCGTTGCAGGCTCTGTAGCCTGCGCTGCTGTTGTGGTAGTGCCACCCCCGCTCTGGCATGCTGCAAGATTTGCACACATTGCTGTTGCCATGAAAACGGCTGCTGCACGTCTCATTGTTTTTCTCATAGTTTTCTCCTTCCCCTTGCAAAAGCTACTGCTGATTACAGAATTTTTATCCTGTTTTTTTGTACCTAAAGTATATCACACGCAGCCTCCAATTCTCTTCTTAAATTTGGCAAAAAACCTATCAAAAATTGCGGCATTTTTAGGTTGACGTATCTGCCATTTCTTGCTATAATATAGAAATGTCTGAAATTCATATTACAATGAATGTGCGAAAAGCCCACTCCTTGAGGTGTGGGATGGATAGCACAAAAAATATAAAATAATATGTCTGTAAATATTGAAAATATACACAAGGAAGTAGACAGACTAACAGGCAAGAAAAATTTAAGCAGTATAGCAATTTGAACAAAAAATATAGAAAAGGTTTTGACACGAGCCTAATGCTATCGCTAATGAATGCAAAGGTATTCTTGATAGTGAAAGTCTTATAAAAACTCATGAGTCTTATATGTTTTCGAACATATTTGGAAGTGAATGTATATAAGAACCCAACATGCTTTAGCCGTTGGAGTGTCAGCAGTTTCATTGATATGCTCTCAACAAGACTATCACAGTAATCTGAAAACCAGACATATGGAGATGTACCCAAGTGGCTGAAGGGTCTGCACTCGAAATGCAGTAGGTCGGGCAACTGGCGCGAGGGTTCAAATCCCTCCATCTCCGTTCTGATACAAACTGCAAAACAGGAATGTCGCGACATTCCTGTTTTCTTTATCTATTTATCTTCTTCATCTATTTATTTTCTATCTATTTATCTTCTTTATCCATCTATCTAGTTATATTTTTAATTCTTATGACTCAGGAAGCATAAAAATGGAATTGATTCGATTTTTCTCAAACATATTGTGATACTGCAGCATCTCTAGCCTGTGAAATATCGGATATTCCTTCTTCTCTCTCCAGTTGTCCCAGTTTTCAAACTCCATATCTTTCGTGTAATATCCCATCAGGTGCACCACTGGAGCCGCCTGGTACATCTCATTTAGAAAATACAGATAATCCGTCATCTCCAGATTGGCACGCTGTAAAATTGCACAGGACAGATACTGCGCACTGACATGCTGACCTGACATACTTCCTGTCGGATAGTTCGTCCAAATCAAAAACGGTGTGATATAGCGGCGCAGCACTTCCTCCAGTGTGATATGTTCAATTTTTTTTCCGTAAAGTGCCTCATAAAATTCCTGTTCAATTCCTGGCTGATGGTCCCCAAACATGATAATCATGGTCGGCTCTTCCACATCGCTGTAATACGAAATCAGCTCTTCCAGCGCCTTATCCGACTCGCGAATCAGCGACAGATACTGTTCTGTCATCGGCAAATTTTCGTACTCCGTCAGGTGCACGGTGCTCTCAAACGCATCCTCATAGCCGCCGTGGTTCTGCATGGTGACATTGAAGATAAACAACGGTTCTCCAGGTTCTTTCTCCTCTGTCAATTTGATAATCTTCTCAAAATCACCCTTATCACTCACATAGTTTCTGACAAGCGGCGCATCTTCATAGAATGAAATGTCATAAAACGCATCAAATCCCATCGCTGTGTACGCTTCCGTCCGGTTCCAGTTCCACGCCTCGTTCGGGTGCATCGCCACAGCGCGGTATCCTTGACTTTTCAGAATTCTGGCAAGAGAAGGCGTCGGGTTTTTCATGTAAATCTGATACGGTACGGAGCCTTCCGGCGCAAACGCAATCGCGTTTCCGGTCAGCATCTCATACTCCGAATTGCTTGTCATCGCTCCAAATACCGGCATATACAAGCTGCCTTTGACCGTATTTTCCTCCAAGGAATTATAAAACTCCATGTATGGCACATCTGTCTCAAATGGCGCAATCACCTGTAAATCCGCATAACTCTCATTCATGATACAGATAATATTTGTCGGAACCACATCACTCTCACTCTTCCATGGAAAAACAGCATTCTCTTTCTCGGCCTCAATTTCTTCCTGAATCTCTCTTACGCGGGTTGTCGAATATCCCTCCGGTTTTTCCACAAACGAATACTCAATAATGCGCAGGCTGGAAACCATGTATCCATACTGTGCAAAAGAAATGGTTGGCTCCCACATATTAATCTCAATCCCAAATTTCAGGAATCCCACCTGAAACAGCGCAGCAAAAAAGGCAGCCGACACCACAATGGAAGAAACCGCCGCTGTAATTCTGATTTTTAAATTGGAAATCTTGACAGGGAACAAACAGAGAAGGACAGACCACACAGCCATCAGAACGATAGCCATCACCAACTTCGGCGTCAGAGTATACTGATAATTTCCCGAAACTGTCATCGCCGTCCGAAATGCCAGAATATCCCATAACATAATCGGCCTATCCCGAAATTCCACCACAAAATACTCTGCCAGCGCCCAAAATGTAAAAATCACATTCCAGAGCACCAAACTTATCCGCATCCGGTTTGTGAGTGCAAACGTCACGCCATACACGGCATAAAAAATTGCCAGATTCAAAAGAATGTAAATTCCCTTCACTTGTGACAGATTTCCAGTAATCCACTCAAAGATTACATAAGAGATGGCGGGAGTCATCGCCAATATCACAAGTCCTACTTTGTGCTTTAATTTTTCCATTGTTCTACAGTTCCTCCTGGGGGTATCTTACTATTTTTCTTGTCGTTTTTGTTTTTCTTGTTTTCCCTACAAAAAGATGTTAGAATAGCTTTGTTTGTATTATCTTATATCTCGTCACTGTACATTGTACCATTATCAGAAAGGAAAACACATCATGCAAAAGCAAAAAAAATGGTCCGTCAAAGATATGTCTCTATGTGCCCTGTTTTCGGCATTGATTGCCGCCGGTGCCTTTATGAAAATTTCGCTCCCTCTTCAGCCATTCCCCATGCATTTCACCCTGCAGTGGTTCTTTGTGCTGCTCGCAGGCTTTCTCTTGGGGCCTCGTCTGGGAAGTCTCAGCGTGTGCATCTATCTGGCAATCGGCCTTGTCGGTGTCCCGATTTTCGCTGCGGGGGGCGGCCCAGCATATCTGATTCGCCCAACCTTCGGATTTCTTCTCGGATTTGCACTTGCCGCATATGCAATCGGCTACGTCAGCCGCCGTATTCAGGCATCCACTTTTCCACAGTATCTTCTGGCTGGCATTGTTGGACTGATTGTCATGTACCTTTCCGGCATGATTTACTTTTACATCATCAGCAATTATGTCATCTCCATGCCAGTTACCTGGAAAATCGTGTTTATCAACTGCTTTCTGGTGACAGTCGGCGGTGACTTTGTACTCTGCGTCCTGGCGTCTGCGCTGGCAAAACGCCTACGAAACACACTTCGGTACTTATAAGCCCGATATCTGGGGTCCAAAATTCCAAATATCCTACACTTATACAGATGCTGCAAGTACGCCTCTATATACTTGCAGCATCCTTTTTCTTTCTATTTTTTTCTATTTTTTCCTATTTTTCCTATTACAATTCCATCAAAAACTGGGCCTCGTGTTCCTTCAGCCAGGCAAGACTTGTCTCTATCTTTTTCCGCTGCCTTATCCACTGATTTTCATGTGTAAAGATAACGATTCTCTCCTGCTGTTTTCTGGCCTCCAGCTCTGCCAGGATATCTTCCGTCTTCTCATACCGGATATCCGTCCTGTAAAATTTCATATTGCCTTTCTGCAAAAAACCGCTCTCTGATGCTCTGAGCGCACGATTTTCTTCCTCCGTCAAATAATAACTGATTCTGTCATCATCCGCAGTCAACAGAGCGGAAATTCCCTGCTTTTCCAGTTCTTCCACCGTCTCCTTGCTTCCTGCAAAATAGTGCAGGCGAACGGTATGGCAAATCGAATCCTTATGCGCAAAACGGCAGATATTGTCATGCACCATATGTATCTGCTCCCGCAGACACGCTCTCTCTTCCTCCGACGCCAGCTTTTCGTAGTTTGACTGCTTGTTGCCTGCGTGAAACCCGAATTTCAGCCAATGCGTCTCCTCCGCTAACTCTTCCCGATACCGGTCTGTCACCTGGTTCAGTAAAATCTCCTGGTCCGCAAAGCAGTACAGTGAAAATCTCGCACGATACTTCAAATAAAACCAGTACATATCCGCAAGTATCGGATTCTCAAAAATAGCTGAATACTGGTGCACTGTAACGTCTCGCAAAATTCCCGTTACATCATCCACAGAAATATGAACCTGCATAGTCACTTCCATCCCTTTCTCAATCATTCTTCTCTTGTATTTGTCCCCTCATTACTTACTATGAAAGTCTCGTCAAGCGGCCAGGCGGCAGGGGTGCTTGCACACCAAGCCGACTGGACATTTGACGAGCAAGGAAGTATGAGCAAAAAAGGACAGCGTCAGCTGACCGATTTGCGAATACTGGCGGCGATTGCGGGAGTGCGTGAGCACGGAGCAATCGACTTTCATATTATGGTGATGTCGCCGTTAGGCGACATGTCTGTTTACTATGAAAGTCTCATCAAGCGGCCAGGCGGCAGGGGTGCTTGCACACCAGGCCGACTGGACATTTAGGTACAATATTACATTCACCATAATATCACGTTTTTCGACAATTTTCTACTTCCAAATTTTCCTATTCCGCTATATTTTGTTCATTTTATCACAAAAAAGCAGAACCACTGCAAATTTTACTCTTCTGCCAAATACAATGCCTTCTGTATTCTGCAGCTATCCTCTGCTTTGCAGCCGTTCTGCTTCTATCTTACTTTCTGTGATACTTTCTTGCTTTCCACATTACTTTTTGTTTTTGTGTTTCTTTTTTATAGACGGCTCATCTTCTCTTCCAGCACTTTCTGCTGCTGGAAACCAACCATGGAATCCACAACCTGGCCATCTTTTACGATAAAGAGAGACGGAACAGACATAATGCCCCACTCATCCCGCAGGTCCTCGCACTCATCGATATCTACTTTTACTATCTTATAGTTTTTCTCCTCCTTTGCCATGTTTTCCAGCACCTGTCCCAGCATCTTGCACGGGCCGCACCAGGTTGCAAAGAAGTCCAGTAATACTGGTTTATCTGACTGAAGAACTACCTCTTTAAAATTCTCACTGTTTGCATGAATAATAGCCATGTGAAATACTCCTTTCTGCAGTTTTCTGTACGATATATAGTATTCAGAAAATCCTGCCTGTTTTTCTTTCTATGGAAAGTATAATACAGTTTTTGGATTTTATCCATGGTTTTTCCAACAGAAATTGTTTTTTCTCCCATTCTCCATCTTTTGGCCTCTCTTATTCCCCCGCCTCGCTCATGAAAGCCGCCACAACTTCCTGTTTTTCCACATCAATCATCCCATACGTATTTAACCGCAGCTTTGGAATCACTGGCAAGCTCGAAAATGCCAGTGTCATAAATGGGTCAATCGTCTCCCCGATTCCCATTTCTCTAAGTTGTGCCTTCAACTCTTCCAGTCTTCTGTCCACTTCCTCCAACGGCTTATCACTCATCAATCCGCCGATTGGAAGCGGAAGGCTTCCGATAATCGCTCCGTCCAGAGCAACTGCGAGTCCACCCCCGTTTTCTCTGACACAGTTTCCCGCCAATGCCATATCTGCATCATTTGTCCCGACAATACTCAGGTTGTGGGAATCATGCGCAACACTCGATGCCACCGCTCCCCGCTTCAGCCCATATCCCATAAGAAAACCAATGCCGATATGGCCTGTATTCTTATGCCTTTCCACCACTGCCATCTTGACGATATCCCGCTCAACATCCACTCCTAGAATACCCTGCGTATCATCCCCGCTTACTGCAGCCGGAACTATCTTTTCCTCTGTCAAAATCTCATGCGGAACCAGAGAAATCACGCGCTGCATTCTGATTTTATCAGAAGAATCACTGTCAGAATGAAGCAGGCCATCCACAGAGAGCCTGAAATCTTCTTCCTGGAGCGGTGCCATATGGAACGACTGCCATACGCGCGGGTCTTTCTTTGTCTCTTTTGCCGCCTGTTTCTCATCCCCTGCCGTCAGCTTTCCATCTGCGGCTTCCCGTTCTCCATTCTCCGCTTTCCAACTTCTGTTTTCTGCTGCCAGCTTTCCATTCTCCGCCGCCAGTTTTCCATCTTTGTACACCTTTGCGACAGTAAAAGTCTCCCAATCTTTCCATACCACCAAATCTGCCCGATATCCAGGAGCAACTGCCCCGCGGTCTTTTAAGCCAAAATACTGTGCTGCATGATAACTCCCCATCTTCACAGCCTTTATCGGGTCCGCGCCCAGCTTCACCGCTTTTTGAAGAATCGCATCAATGTGCCCGAGCCGCAGCAAGTCCCCTGGGTGCTTATCATCCGTCACTAGCATACACCGCTGGTAATACGGCGCCTGGAACAGAGAAATCAGCGCCTCTAGGTTGTGCGCCGCTGTTCCTTCCCGAATCATCACCCACTGTCCACGGCGGATTTTCTCTTTCGCCTCTTCCTCGTCCGAGCACTCATGGTCTGAAACCACTCCGGCTGTGATATAGGCGTTCAATTCTTTTCCCGACAGAAATGGTGCATGGCCGTCAATCAACTTTTCTCTCTGCTGTGCCCCATGCAGTTTGGCAAGCGCTGCATCCTCCCCAGCCAGCACAGCAGGCGCATCCATCATCTCGGCCAGCCCCAGCACCCGCTCATCCTCATAGTACCGTTCCAGGTCCTCTGCATGCAGAACCGCTCCCGACTCATCCAACTTTGAGGCGGGTACACAGGAAGGCATCATAAAGAACACATCCATTGTCAAATTTTTTGTTTCCTGCATCATGTAGTCGATACCAGCCATCCCAGCAACATTCGCAATCTCATGCGGGTCCGTCACAACAGCCGTCGTGCCGTGCGGAAGCACTGCGCGCTCAAATTCGGCTGGAGCCACCATGGAACTCTCCAGATGAATGTGCCCATCAATCAACCCAGGACCGACCACCGCCCCTGCCAGCTCCACTTCCTCTTCTCCCTCATAGTTTCCGATACCCACAATTCTGCCATCTTCTATGGCAATATCCCCATCTTCCAATTCTTCTGTAAATACGTTCACAATCTTCGCATGTTTCAACACCAATTCCGCCTTCTGCACGCCGCAGGCCGCCGCAATCTGTCTGCCCATGCTATCCTGGTTTTGATGTCTCCGTTTCATAGAACCCCTCCTTTCTCTGCTGCCAGCTCATTCTATATTTGCCAAGAGCTTCCTTGATTCTCTCATAAGAAGAAATCTGCTTTTTCTGTTCCTCAGAAAGACAGATTTTCACGCCATCACTCTCAGCAAATCTCATACTGCAGCATCTCATATTTTAAACGTGTTCCCTCTGTGGTATCCTCTGGCAGAAGCGCTCTGGCTACCAGCTTCAGCTCTGCACTGTCTATATCTATGCGCTTCAGATTTGCATAATCCCCATCAATGCTCACTACCTCATAATAATAAGTTCCCATAATTTTCGCTGCCACTCAAAATATGATTAAATAGACTCATCATATCGAGATAACGTAGATTCT
>JAUNGE010000038.1 GCA_030524675.1 bacterium | reverse complement strand
GAAAAATGGCTACTTATTCATGTTTTTGGCGGGTCCCAAGGTCAAAAATCCTCTTACAAGCAAGCTTGCATCGGATTTCTGACCTTTTGACCCTGATATCTTCATATTGTATAGAGGGTGCAAAATGTAAACCTACAAAAAATGTAAACCTACAGTTCAAATGTTTTCATAACGGGCTTTTTGGCAAAATGTTCTCCGTAATAGGACATTAAAATACCAGAATATTCTGCTGCCTGTATGTCCGCTGCCAAATCCAGAAGAAGATTTGCAGTCTCTCTGTCGGGCTGTACATTTTCCAGGAAAAAATTCAGGTGGAAGAGACGCTCGGTATCATTTCGCGTCCTGTGTGATGAGCCAGAGAGAGATTCGGTATCAAGCAGTTCGGAAAAGCTGTCCGCAGTCTCAGAAAAGCTGTCCGTCAGAAGAACTGTGCCGTCAAATCCGCCCATCTGTGGGCTTTCCCCAGATGAAATGTGGGATAGCTGCAGCGGATGGATTCCTGTCTGATGGGCGCGCAGCCTTTCTGGAAGAACGGAAAATGGAATGCCGAGGCAAAAGCAGCCGGCAAAGAGGGCATGTTCTTTCAGGTAATTCAGATATTGCTGCTGAAATTGGGCAGTGAGATGCCAAGGAAATTCCAGTCGGAGAAAGCAGAGTTCTATCAAAACACTGCTGCGCTCCCACGCGACAGCCATGGGAAATTGCCGGTCGTATTTGGAAAAATCCACGTTTCCGCCTAGAAAACACTGGCGGTAATAATTCCCTGAACCGTGAATGTGTGAAAATGTGATGCGTGCGGGTGTGTTTTCCACGGATTCTTCAAAGTATGCAGGAAACAGAAGTTTGCAGAGGGGCATTTTTGGTGCTGCCTGCAAAGCGGCGTTAGTGCCGGAAGGTGTATGCGTTGCATGCTGCAGGAAAGAGGGGCTTTGGCATGTGCAGTTTGGCTGCTGTAAAACCAGAAGGATTTCCTGTGGGAGCTCCTGGAGCAGTTCTTTTAGGCAGCAGCGGGTCTCATCCCCATAAAGAATGTAGGTCAGCTGTGCCAGATTTTTGCAGCCAACGAACAGCCCAGCACCGATATTACATACACTGTCCGGAAGCGTCAACGTTTTCAGGGATGTGCAGCCATAAAAAGCATAGCGTCCAATCTGTTTTAGACCTTTGGGCAATACCAGTTCCTGCAGATTCTGGCAGGTTTCCGGCTGGCGCGTGGGTGAAAATGCATAGGGCTGCAGGCCGGTCACAGGGTAGCCGTCCAGTGTTTCGGGAATTTCAAGAAACGGTGAGTCGGACAGGCAGCGTGTGATGGAAGCAGTTTCCATGCCGGATGTTGTTTTCTGTATGATATAAGAAAAATCGGACAAGAGAGTACCTCCGTTTGTGAAGAATGTTAAAATACGTATTTACTTATTTCTAAAAACTTATCATACGTCTTTTCTTTCTGATATTCAAGGGAGAATTCAAAGGAGAATTTTTCATGAACGATGAATGAACAATGAATGGATGAAATGGATGATGAATGAGGGATGGATGGTGAATGAGGCAGTGAATGTGTGCATATCCGCTTTGTTGGAACAGGGATTTTTGGATTTGCCGTTGACAAATTCTGTAAAATGCCGTAAAATCAATAAAACTTAAAGCTATATGAAAAAGCGGGGAAGAGGAATAGTACACATGCATACATTTCAGAGAGAATGTCCGATGGTGCGAGGATGTTTATGTCACTGTATGTGGAACCGGCCTTGGAGCTTCGTGTGAAAACCTGTGGATGTATGTATTATCTGGTATTGTGAACTGTGGAGGATATCAGCAGGTATAGAAACACGACGTATTTCCGGCGTTAGGGGAAATGAGAGAATGTAAAATGGACTGTGAGGAACAGATTACATTAATATGGGTGGTACCGCCGAGCGCTTCGGTCCCTGTTGGGAAAGAAGAGGCTCGGTTTTTATATTTTATTTTAAAATAGATAAAGGAGTATGAGTTATGGCAGAAAACAAGAAATTGGTACAGGCGATTACATCTATGGAAGATGATTTTGCGCAGTGGTACACAGATGTTGTGTTAAAAGCAGAGCTGATTGACTATTCCAGTGTAAAGGGCTGTATGGTAATCAAGCCAGCAGGATATGCAATCTGGGAAAATATCCAGAAGGAGCTGGATAAGCGCTTTAAGGAGACAGGCGTGGAGAATGTCTACATGCCGATGTTTATTCCAAAGAGTCTGCTGCAAAAGGAAAAAGACCATGTGGAGGGATTTGCGCCGGAGGTTGCCTGGGTGACACGTGGAGGTTTGGAGCCGCTTCAGGAGGAAATGTGTGTCAGACCGACATCTGAGACATTGTTCTGCGATTTCTATGCGAGAGAAATCCAGTCTTACCGTGACCTTCCGAAATGCTATAATCAGTGGTGTTCGGTTATCCGTTGGGAAAAGACAACCAGACCGTTCCTGCGTTCCAGAGAGTTTTTGTGGCAGGAGGGACATACCGCACATGCAACTGCCGAAGAGGCGGAAGAGAGAACTATCCAGATGCTGAATCTGTATGCAGACTTCTGTGAGAATGTGCTGGCTATGCCGGTTGTGCGCGGACAGAAGACAGAGAAGGAGAAATTTGCGGGTGCGGAAGCGACTTACACGATTGAGGCGCTGATGCATGACGGAAAGGCTCTGCAGTCCGGTACCAGCCACAATTTTGGCGACGGTTTTGCGAGAGCCTTTGAGATTCAGTATTCTGACAAGCAAAATAAGCTGCAGTATGTACATCAGACTTCCTGGGGTATGACGACACGTCTGATTGGCGCTATTATCATGGTACATGGCGACAATAACGGTCTGGTGCTGCCTCCGAGAATCGCTCCGACACAGGTTGTCATTGTTCCGGTACAGCAGCATAAGCCAGGTGTTCTGGACAAGGCAATGGAGTTAAAGAATGTACTTTCCAACTTCCGCGTGAAAGTGGATGATTCCGACAAGAGTCCAGGATTTAAGTTCAGTGAATCCGAGATGCGCGGAATTCCGGTACGTGTGGAAATCGGGCCGAGAGATATTGCAGCAAATCAGGCAGTTTTGGTGCGCCGCGATACGCATGAGAAAATGACAGTCTCTCTGGATAATCTGAGCGAGGAGATTGCTTCTCTTCTGGATACCATCCAGGCTGATATGCTGGAGCGTGCCCGCGCACACCGCGATGCACACACATACACGGCTCTGACAATGGAGGAGTTCACAAAGACAGTGGAGGAAAAGCCAGGTTTTGTCAAAGCTATGTGGTGTGGATGCCAGGAGTGCGAGGACAAGATTAAGGAAGTGACAGGAGCAACCTCCAGATGTATGCCGTTTGCACAGGAAAAACTTGCAGATACCTGTGTATGCTGTGGAAAGCCGGCCGTAAAAATGGTATACTGGGGAAAAGCATACTAATAAGGAGTAAAGGAGTGAGGCGGATGCAGACGCAGGAGCAGATGCAGGCACAGGCACAAGGACAGATACAGACGCGAGAGCAGATGCAGATTCCGAAAGACGTGGAGGAAATCATTGAGAAGTTGAATCAGAATGGTTTCGAGGCGTATGCGGTAGGCGGATGCGTCCGCGACACTCTGCTTGGGCGCACGCCGGGGGATTGGGATATCACAACCTCGGCATTGCCGCAGCAGGTAAAGCAGATTTTCAAAAGAACGATAGACACCGGAATTCAGCATGGAACAGTGACGGTGATGCTGCATGGGACGGGCTATGAGGTGACGACATACCGGATTGATGGCGCGTATGAGGATGGGCGGCATCCAAAATCGGTGGAGTTTACGGACAATCTGATAGAAGATTTGAAGCGGAGAGATTTTACCATCAATGCCATGGCATATAGCCAAAAAACAGGGATTGTGGATGCATTTGATGGCAGGAGGGACCTGAATGACCGAATCATTCGCTGTGTTGGAGAGGCCAGAGAGCGGTTCACAGAGGACGCGCTGCGAATTCTCCGCGCGGTGCGTTTTTCAGGACAGCTGGGGTTTGGAATTGAGGCGCAGACATATCGGGCAATTCGTGAAATCGCTCCCAATCTTTCCAATGTGAGCAAGGAACGGATTTTGACGGAGCTGACAAAACTGCTGCTCTCGGCACATCCGGAATCTCTTTTGGATGTGTGGAGGACCGGAATGACACCATATATTGCACAGGATTTTTCGGAAGTGTTCGAGAATCAAAGCGAGCAGGAGATGGAGGAATGTTTGAAGCGTGCAGCCTCGCTTCCGGCGCTGCGGCATATGCGTTTTGCGGCCGCATTTTATGGAATAGAATCCCAGAAAACGGAGAAGATTTTAAGAGAGTTAAAATCAGATAATGATACAATAAAGAAGACAGCTGTACTTGTCCAAACATTTCAGGAGCCGTTTTTTGGTGACAAGGTGAAAATCCGGCATAAAATGAATGAAATCGGCGCACCGCTCTTTCTGGATTCGCTGGAAGTAAAACGGATTCTTCCTAAAGGAGCGGCGGAATGTGAAGAACTTCTGGAACTTTCTGCGCAGTGTGGAAACGATTTTGAAAGAGCGGCAGAATGTGAAGCGCAGAAAACAGCGTGGGTTCTGGAAAAACGTTTGGCAGATGAAATTCTGGCAGATGGAGACTGTATTTCTTTAAAAGATTTGGCTGTGACCGGCGCAGATTTGATTCGGGCGGGCATAAAACCTGGAAAACAGATGGGAGAAATCCTGCACAGGCTGTTGGAGATGGTCTTGGAAGAGCCGCAGAGAAATCAGAAGGAATTGCTGCTGCGTATGGCCCAGAGCATGGATAACGAAAATTGGATGAAATAAAAGGCTGAAAAGAAAAGTTGAAAGGGAAAAGGGAAAGAGAACGCTTGAAAAGAAGAGCCAAAAGGCGATTAAAAGGAGAAGAAAGTGAAAGCGAGAGAGACGGTACTCTTATATCACATAACAGACAAAGAGAAGGAAAAAAGATTGAAGCGGGTGCTGCTGCTCATGGGTGTGCGCGTGAGAATGGTGGAGCCAGAGCAGTATGGGCTTTCGATTGAAAGTCTGCTGCGTGGAAATGCGGCAGATGTGAATAACGCAGTGAATATGGCAGATGCAGCAAATATGACAGATAGTGCAAATGCAGCAAATACGGCAGATAGTGCAGATGCAGCAAACACAGCAGATAGTGCAGATGCCGTAATGGATATAGAAGAGGAGATGTTGGTGCTGCATGGATTTTCGGGAAAGCGTTTGGATGAATTTCTGGCAGCACTCAGGAAAAATCAGGCAAGAGTGGATTTGAAGGCAGTTGCCACAGAGACCAATAAAAAGTGGAATTCTTGGCAGCTGTATGCGGAATTAAAAAGAGAACATGAAGTGATGCACAAGAAGCAGGAATAGCCATTTCCGTTTTATGGTAGGTGATTCCAGTAGATGGGAGGCAGCCTGCAGGGGTGCTAATGGATGAGTGGCGACGAATTTGGAGAAGAGGATAGTATGGACATTTCTATTTCGATTATTCGCTCTGCGAGAAAAACAATTTCCATTGAGGTTCACAGGGACGGCAGTGTGGTGGTGCGGGCGCCATATCGGATGCCGGAGAGCAAAATTATGGAATTTGTGAGCAAAGAGGCAAAATGGATTGCGGATAAGCAGAAGAAGATTCGAGAAAATCCTCCTTTGCCCCAGATACAGATACAAGAACAGGATTCCAAGGAAATGCGCGAGAAGGCAAAAAAGCTCTGTGAGCAGCGCGTTGCCTATTATGCGCCTCGGATGGGAGTGGCAGACAAGGTGGGAGTGATTTCTGTGCGAAACCAGAAGACGAGATGGGGAAGCTGCAGCGGTAAAGGAAATCTGAGCTTTAACTGGAAGTTAGCTGTGCTGCCGAGAGAACTGTCGGATTATGTTGTGGTGCATGAACTGGCACATTTAAAGCAGATGAATCATTCTCCAGCGTTTTGGAAAGAAGTCGAGAAGATACTCCCTGATTATCAGGAGAGGCGGCAGGAACTGGCAAAGTTCAGATGAGATTTGGATGAAGTTCAGATGTGCCTCAAACAAAATCCAGATAAAAATTCGGATAGAATCGGATAAAATAGGGATTCAAAGAAGGTAAGAATTCAGCAGTGAATACAGGAAAGCATATTGGTTTTCAGGAGGACTTATGATATACTGAGGACAAATCTCCTGTGAGATCAGAAAGGAATTGATACAGAATATGGCAGCGATAACAGTACAGGATGTAACGAAAATATACAGGTTGTATGACAAACCGATTGATCGATTGAAGGAATCCATCAGTTTGACCCATAAGAGTTATCACAGGGACTTTTATGCATTGAATGGGCTTTCTTTTACTGTGGAAAAAGGGCAGACTGTAGGAATTATCGGCACGAATGGCTCAGGAAAATCGACAATTCTTAAGATTATTACAGGTGTTTTGACCCCGACGACGGGAACCGTGACGGTGGACGGAAAGATTTCTGCGCTTCTGGAACTGGGCGCTGGCTTTAACTCGGACTATACGGGAATCGAGAATATCTACATGAACGGCACGATGATGGGATTTACGCGCAAGGAGATGGATGACAAGCTGCAAGATATTCTGGATTTTGCCGATATTGGGGACTTTGTGTATCAACCTGTAAAGACGTACTCTAGTGGTATGTTTGTGCGTCTGGCATTTGCGCTGGCAATCAATGTGGAGCCGGAAATTCTGATTGTGGATGAAGCGCTTTCTGTCGGGGATGTATTTTTCCAGGCAAAGTGCTACCGGCGTATGGAAGAAATCCGAAAGAGCGGAACTACGATTCTTATGGTAACGCATGACATGGGAAGCATTATTAAGTATTGTGACAAGGTTGTGCTGTTGAATCGAGGAAACTTTGTGGCGGAGGGCGAGGCCGGACACATGGTTGACTTGTATAAAAAGATTCTTGCCGGACAGATGGACCTGCTGGAGGAAGAGCTGGAGCATGAAAAAGACGGCGGCGGTACGGCAGCAGGAGATGAGTTTGGTGCGGCAGCGGGTATGGCATCACATATGGCTGGTGGTACAGCTGATGCAGCCAATGCAGGTGATACAGGTGATGCAGCTGATACGGCGGATACAATTCAGGCAGCGAATACGGATAATGCGACGAATACAGCGAATACAGTTGGCACAGTTGGCATGGCTGATAGAGCGGCGAATGAGGCGCAAAGTGACGAGCCTAGCGGCCATTTGATGAAGGAAAGGCTCACCATCAACCCGAACAGGACAGAGTATGGAAACGGGCGTGCGGAGATTTATGATTTTGGATTGCTGGATGAGCGCGGAAATATCACGAACCTTCTCCTGAAGGGTGAGATGTTTACGATTCGGGAGAGAATCCGGTTCCATGCACCGATTGAGGCGCCGATTTTTACGTACACAATCAAAGACAAAAAAGGTGCCGATTTGAGCGGCACCAACACAATGTATGAGGGATGCGACATCAGGCCGGTTCAGGCAGGGGATGTGTATCAGGTGGAGTTTAAACAGAAGATGACGCTTCAGGGAGGCGAATATCTGATTTCCATGAGCTGCACAGGATTTGAACAGGGCGAACATGTCGTGTATCATAGGATGTATGATGTGGCAAATCTGACTGTTATTTCCAATAAAAATACAGTCGGAGTGTTTGACATGGAGTCAGAAGTTGAGACAAGGTTTTATCCGGCGGAAAAGAAAAGTTGACAATGGTTGACCGTGCAGGTTGGAAGCCCAGGGCAGTTGGCAAAAAAGCTTAGGGCAGTTGGCAAAGAAAACAGCTGGATAAGAGAGCGAAAGGCAGTTCAAAATGAAAAATGCAGAGAAGATTTTAGAAGTTCTTGAGCGGTATCATGGGGATGGAGAGAAAGCTGTGCGGGGAGAGTCGGACCCGTGTGTCCTGTATGCATTTTCTGATATCAGAGAAAATCTGCTGGAGTGGTATCCTTTTGCGCGTGGAGCGAAATTGCTGCAGATTGGCTCGGATGCGGGGGCATTGACAGGGCTTTTCCTGAAAAAAGGTCTGAAAGTGACTGTGTTTGAGACGGATGTGGAGGAGATTGCCGTAGGAGAAAAGCGGTTTGCCGGCGGCATGGAACTTTCCTATGTGAAGGAAATCGCGGATGCAGATGGAAGAGGGGCGTTTGACTATGTGGTTCTGGTTGGAACCATAGACAGGGCATCGGAGTGGTTTTCTTCTCTGAACCCGTATGAAGAGCTGGTTCAGAAGGCAAAAGAATACGTAAAACCTGGCGGATGTCTGTTCTTAGCAGCAGCAAACCGAATGGGTATCCGGTATTTTTGCGGAGCTGCCCGCATGGAGCGCGGATTTACGAAGACAGAGCTTAACAGAATGTTGGATGCTGCAGAGGATGATGCAGAGAAAAAAGGCAGCATTACATGGTATTATCCGATTCCGGAATACCGTCTGCCCACTATGCTGTATTCGGATTCTTATCTTCCGGTGCGAGGAGAATTCAGCAATCTCAGTGTGGCCTATGATGCGCCGCGCTATCAGATGATTTCGGAGGAAGCGGCATTGAATATCTGCTGTGAAGAGGGACAGTTTGCGAATTTTACCAGTTCCTATCTGGCGGTATGGAAAAAAGACATGTCTGTTTAGAGTATATAGAACTGAGGAGCTCGGGATGAGAGAAATACTGTTTGTAAAATATAACAAGACAAGAAAAAAGGAATTCCAGATAAAGACCAGCATCGTGCGGGAGGATGGCAGAATCTTTGTGGAGAAACAGGCGCTGACGGACGCCGGAAAGCAGCATATTGTTTCTTTCAGAGAAAAGCGGGAGATGATTGTAAAGGAGTTTCCGTGGCTTTCCATGGTTCCTGAAGAGGTCAGCGAGGATGGACTCTCGGTGCGTTTCCCCTTCATGGAAGGAAAGACCATGGAGGAAGTGCTCACGGAGCAGGTCTGTGGCGGCCAGGTGGCAGACGAGGAGACCGCACATGTTGTAGTGAAGATTGAGGCGGCTCTTAGGATGCTGTTTGATGGCGAGGGAATCCTCCAGGAAAAAGGCGAAGAGAAAACAGATGCGGCGGAGCGCAGAATACTTGAATTTAAGCGGACAAAGGAGTTCGACAGGGTATTTGGGCAGGAACTTTCACAAGAACAGTATGTCCTTCTTGAGGGGGCTTGCTATGCGGTCTCCAATGTGGACGGCCTGTTTGAAAATATGATGATGACAGAGGAGGGAGGCATCTGCGGCATTGATTATGAGTGGGTGTTTTCGTTTCCGATTCCGTCGGATTTTCTGCGGTATCGAAATCTGTATTACTTCTATTTGAAATGCAGAGATATGCTGCCATTTGACTCAGAAGAGGCGTATATGGCGGCGTTTGGGATTCCTGAGGATGTCGCAGCGGTCTATGGCGCGATGGAGCGCTCCTTCCAGAACTATGTGCATGGCGGAACAACGGGTGGTGTCTCCTATCTGGCGCAGTACCAGCAGCCGGTGATTACGCCGGATTCTTGGGAGGATAAGGAACAGCAGAGAAAGGATGCCATTGGCCTCGCGCAGGCGCGGCTGGAAGACATTCGTGTGCGGGATGAGGCATTAAAAATCAGGGAGCAGACGATTGCCGATCGGGAGGCTGAACTTCAGGAACGGGATGAGACCATCCACAAGCTGCAGGAAGTGCAGAGGCTGACGAACAATCATGTGGTGAATCTGGAGATTATGATAAAGGATTTGCGCCATGAGATTGAGGAGCAGGCAAAGCTGGCAGCTTATCTGAACCGCCATGAGTCGATTGTGTTTAAGATTATGCGCCGCATCTATCATCAGGTGGATAGGAAATTTCCGAAGGGGACGAGGCGCAGAAAACTGCTGACCTATGTGAAGAATACGGTTCGCCATCCGGCGAAATATCTGAAGCTGTATTTGACAAAAAATGGAAGAAACCGGATTGCTGGCGACCTGGCGATTGGCGAGGGATATCTGGAACATGGCATGGTGGTACTTCCAAAGTGTGAGAAACCGACGGTTTCTATTATTATTCCATGCTATAATCAGATCTACTACACATATGAATGTCTGCGGTCTATCGAGAAATACACGAAGGATGTGGAGTATGAGGTGATTATCGCTGACGATGTCTCCACAGACGCGACGGCGAAGCTCGGAAAGTTTGTAAAGCATGTGGTAATCAGCCGCAACAGCACGAACCAGGGATTCCTCAAAAATTGTAACCAGGCGGCGAAGAAGGCGAGAGGCCGCTATGTAATGTTTTTGAACAATGACACGCAAGTGACGGAAGGATGGCTCAGTTCGCTGGTGAAGCTGATTGAGTCGGACAGCACCATCGGTATGGTTGGTTCCAAGCTGGTGTATCCGGACGGAAGACTGCAGGAGGCGGGCGGCATTATCTGGAGCGATGGTTCGGGATGGAATTATGGGCGTCTGGATGATCCAGATAAGCCGGAATACAATTATGTAAAAGATGTGGATTATATTTCCGGTGCGGCGATTCTTCTCTCAAAAGCGCTGTGGGATAAAATCGGAGGTTTTGATGAGAGATTTGCACCGGCGTACTGTGAGGATTCCGACCTCGCATTCGAGGTGCGAAAGGCGGGATACCGCGTTGTGTATCAACCGATGTCGAAAGTCATCCATTTTGAGGGGGTTTCCAATGGCACAGATGTCAATGGGACGGGCCTGAAGCGCTACCAGGTGGAAAACAGCAAAAAGCTGCAGCAGAAGTGGGCAGATGAGTTTAAGAAACAGTGTAAGAACACAGGAAATCCGAATCCGTTCCGCGCGCGGGAGAGAAGCCAGGGAAAACCAGTCATTCTGGTGGTAGACCACTATGTGCCGACCTTTGACAAAGATGCCGGTTCCAAGACGACATACCAGTATCTGAAGATGTTCCTGAAAAAGGGATATGTGGTGAAGTTTTTGGGGGATAATTTCCAGCATGAAGAACCATATTCCACAACATTGCAGCAGATGGGAATTGAGATTTTGTATGGCCCGCAATATCAGGCGGGAATCTGGGACTGGATTTTAAAGAACAAGGATGAGATTGATATTGCATACCTGAACCGCCCGCATATTGCGACAAAATATGTAGATTTTATTCGGGAGAATACCGATATCAAGATTATCTACTATGGGCATGACCTGCATTTCCTGAGAGAGTGGCGTGAGTATGAGCTGACAGGAGATGAGAAGAAGAGACGTGATTCGGAGTACTGGAAGACGATTGAGCTGGGCATGATGCGCCGTGCGGATATGTCCTATTATCCTTCTTATATTGAGGAAGAGGCGATTCATGCGATTGATAAGGCGATTCCGGTCAAGGCAATTACCGCGTATGTGTATGAGGAGTTCTTAAAACAGATTCCATTGGATTTTGCAAGGCGTGAGGGGCTGCTGTTTGTGGGCGGCTTTGCACATCCGCCGAATGCTGACGCAGTTCTTTGGTTTGCACATGAGATTTTCCCGAAAATCTATGAGGCGCTTCATGTTCCGTTCTATATCGTGGGTTCCAAGGTGACGGAGGAGGTGCAGGCGCTTCACGACCCGTCAAAGGGAATCGTAGTGAAAGGATTTGTCAGCGATGAGGAGTTGGCGAGATTGTATTCTGTCTGCCGCGTGGTTGTAGTTCCGCTGCGCTACGGCGCTGGCGTGAAGGGCAAGGTTGTGGAAGCCATCTACAATGGTTCTGCGATTGTGACAACCTCGATTGGAGCAGAGGGAATTCCTGATGTGGAGAGAATTCTTCTGGTGGAGGATGAGGCGGACAAATTTGCGGATGCAGTGATTGCTCTGTACCAGAATCCAGAGCGCTGTGAGATGCTCAGCCAGAATACGCAAAAGTATATCCGAGAACATTTCAGTGTAGACGCGGTTTGGAATGTAATTGAGGAAGATTTTTGCGTGCAGAAATACGACCAAAGATAATACCAAAACCGAAGAAAGCAATAAAAACAGCAAAGGGAATAAAAGGCAGTAAAATCAACTAGGCAGCAAAGGGAATAAAGGCAGTAAAATTAACTAGGCAGCAAAGGGAATAAAAGATAGTGAAGACAATACGAGTGACAGCAGCGATTATTGAGCGGGAAAACCGGATTTTTGCAACACAGAGAGGATATGGTTCTTTTAAGGATGGATGGGAGTTCCCTGGAGGAAAGATAGAGGAGGGAGAGTCGCCGGAGGCGGCGCTGCTTCGTGAAATTCGAGAAGAACTGGATACGGAGGTTTCTGTGGAAAGCTTGTTTGACATGGTAGAGTATGATTATCCGGAGTTTCATCTGGTTTTGTACTGCTATCTGTGCCACATAGTAAAAGGAGATTTGAAGCTTTTGGAACATGAGGCGGCGAGGTGGCTCGGGCGGGAGGAACTCGACAGTGTAGCATGGCTTCCGGCGGATATCCGTGTGATTGAAAAGCTGAAAGAATATTTAAAATAATAAAGAACATGAAAAATAATCATGGAAAGTAATCATGGAAAAGTAAATGGTAAGTAATTGAAAACAGCTGCGAACAGGCGGCGGAAGAGAAAAGGAGATATCAATATGCAGAACCCAGTTGTAACATTTGAGATGGAAAATGGAGATGTGATAAAGGCTGAATTGTATCCGGAGATTGCGCCGAATACAGTAAACAATTTTATCAGTCTGGTAAAGAAGGGATTTTATGATGGACTGATTTTTCACAGAGTTATTTCTGGTTTTATGATTCAGGGCGGTTGTCCAGATGGAACAGGAATGGGCGGTCCAGGATACCAGATTAAGGGAGAATTCTCTCAGAATGGATTTGAGAATGATTTGAGACATACAGAAGGCGTGCTTTCCATGGCAAGAGCAATGGATCCAAATTCCGCAGGTTCTCAGTTCTTTATCATGCACAAGACAAGCCCGCATCTGGACGGTTCCTATGCAGCATTTGGAAAAGTGATAGAGGGAATGGATGTGGTGAATAAAATTGCCGATGTGCGCACAGACTACAGTGACCGTCCGATGAAACCACAGGTGATGAAGCGTGTGACTGTGGAAACGTTTGGTGAGACCTATCCAGAGCCAGAGAAACGCACCAGCCGCTGGTAAGCATCAGAGCGCAGACAGCATAGACAGCACGGACAATATAGATAGCATAGAAGCGCAAATATATAGGACAAAACAGCAGGTAAGCAGGTAAATGGATGGAAGAGATTCGTTATTACAATATAGAAGGAGCAAAGGTTCCTCTTGTGATATCGGATGAGGAGACAGCTCTTTCCAGGGCAAAGGCCCAGGGAAGGGCTGTTCTTGGTATTATGAGAGGAGATGTGTTTTTACCGGTGCCATACGTGGCAGAATCGTTGGAAGACGTGGACGAGGTGTTCGCAAAGCGGGTTATTTTAAGGCAGATGGGAATGCCGTGGGTGATTGCGGTGACAGAGCGCCTGATAATTCGGGAGTTTCGGAGTGAAGACTGGGACGAAATGGAATTTTTGGATCATGATGTATTTTTGGAGAGAGACAGGTTTGAAGCATATATTCAGACGCAGTATCCGTTTTTTGAGTATGGACTCTGGGCAGTGGTGGAGAGAGCTTCATCGAAGCTGGTGGGGAGAGTTGGGGTCTGGGATGGAAAGGAAGATGAGATCCATTCGTCTGAACAAGACATAGGTGAACGAGACATAAATGAACAAAATATAAGTGAACAAGAGGTAAATACACCTTTAGAGTTGGGATATCATATTTTCTCTGCATACAGGTGCAGGGGATATGCCAGAGAGGCATGCTGTGCGGTGCTTCGCTGGTGTAAACAGGAGGAGAGCACCGCAGGACGGCGTATTTATACGAAAATAGAGGCGTCCAATCAGGCCTCTATCTGCCTGGCGCGAGAGCTGGGAGTGATAAGAATACTCGGCAAAAAAGAATCTTTATTCTCCTAAAAGATAGCGCAGGAAAAGGACAGTATTTTCAGGGTTCTGTGTGTTGGCAATAACGGAGAAAACTGGGTCCTCAATGTGAATATTGCCGATAGTTTCAAGGTTTGTTCCGCTCATCTGGATACCACATGGAAATTTTGTTCCGTCTTCTTTTGTTCCGTAGAAGATTCGATCGGACAGGGAGGCGTATAAATCAGCGGGGAGAATGGACTCAATGTCTGCCACCATTCCCTGTGAAGAGAACCCCTCCATAGTAGTAGAATCCATAATCACGACATCGAGAGATTTTGCGGCTACCATAGCGCTGATTTTCATGGTAGAAGCATAATCAGATTCGCTGGTAGTCATCGAGGAAAGGCTGACACTGTCCTCATCCTCAGAATCGCGGTTTCCGTAATGGAGTGTCATGCTGCTGTCAGTCGTAACCAGATCTTTTTTGCCGAAATTTCCGTATTCGTGAAAACCTTCCTCGAAATACTCGGTGTTCATATCTCCATAACCGTAGTTATTTATAAAGGCACAGTACAGAACATCGTTGAACGTCTGCCGGTAGATGGTGGAAGCTATGAGATAGATCAGACATCCAAGCAGAAAAATCACCAGCATATGAATCTTATAGTATTCAAAAATATACCAGATTTTATCCTTCCAGCTCATTTGTTTTAATTTTGTAAATTCTAATTTTGTTTTTTCCTTCATTTCTGTTTTTAAACTCATTGTATTTTTGTATCCTCCGAAATCTATCAGTAAAGTGCAAATCGTATATAGAAAATTATATCATATAAATTGTGAAATTAGTATGAAATATTCATAAATCTTTTGCTGAAGGTTTGCTTTTTTTGTAAATATTCGATATAATGTGTAGAGTATATCCGTGAAGTGCGGAAAACTAGTACAGGTGAAAGTTGAGGAGATTAAGATGGGTGGATTATTTAACCTGGATAACCCTATTTGGCGGTTTATGGGAAAATTGGCAGATTTGATGTTGCTGCATTTATTGTGGTTCATTTGTTCCATTCCGATTGTGACAATAGGGGCATCTACAACAGCAGTATACTATGTTACTCTGAAATTGGTCCGCGATGAGGAAGGATACATCACGAAGAGTTTCTTTAAGTCTTTCAAGGAAAATTTCAAGCAGTCTACGATTATGTGGCTGATTATTCTGGCTATGGGAATTATTCTTGGAATTGATTTGAAGTTGTATCTGAATGCGATGAGTTCTGGAGGCAACCTGCAGAGAATTATGGCGATTCTGTTTTTCAGCCTTGCTGTAATTTTTGTGATGACAGTGATGTATGTGTTCCCGCTTCAGGCAAAATTTGTAAATCCGATTAAGAGAACATTCATTAATGCCTTTTTTATGGCAATCCGCCATCTGCCGTTCACATTGCTGATGATTGCAATTACTGTATTTTTTTATGCAGCAGTACTGTTGATTCCACAGCTTTCTCTGTTCCTGATTGTGTTTGGATTTACTTTTCCGGCATTTTTGAATTCTTATTTTTATGTTAAGATTTTTGATAAATATATTCCGAAGGAAGACAAAAAGACGAACGATGAGGAATTGTCCATTTTGTTTGAGGACGACCCGATGCCAGTACATGGAACGACGGCCAGTGAGCCAGATTCGGAAATTGCTAAAATTGCTGAGAATTCTGAGAACGGCGAAGAAGACAAGACGGAGCAGCTTTTATAAAGAAGAAAAAAGTCTTTGATCCATGTGTATTGATGGATTGGAGACTTTTTTTGTGATATGAGGAATAGATTTGGTATTTTTGTGGATTGATTTATTTTTTTTAACCACTATAATAATACTGTATACAATGTACATGTAAAATACAAAGAGACAGGGAGAGGGAAGATGGCGATTTCAAATTTAAGATTGAAAGCATACGGAAAGATTAATTTGGGATTGGACGTTGTGCGCAGGCGTGAGAATGGCTATCATGAAGTTCGCATGATTATGCAGACTGTGGGTATTTATGATACCATTGATATTTTTCGCATTGCGGAACCGCAGATTCGGGTGGAGACGAATCTGTTTTATCTGCCGAATGACAGCAATAACTTGGTTTATAAGGCGGCCAGATTGTTGATGGATGAGTTCCATCTGGAAGAGGGTGTGTTTATCAGGCTGCAAAAATTTATTCCTGTTGCGGCCGGCATGGCAGGGGGCAGCAGCGATGCGGCAGCGGTTTTGTTCGGCATCAATAAAATGTTTCATCTGGGACTTAGTTTGCAAGAATTGATGGAGCGCGGCGTGAAAATTGGGGCGGATGTGCCGTACTGTCTGATGAGAGGAACAGCGCTCGCTGAGGGAATTGGTGAGAAACTGACGAAGCTGCCGCCTGTACCGCAGTGTCAGATTTTGATTGCGAAACCGCCAATCAGTGTTTCCACGAAGTATGTCTATGAGAATTTGCATGCCAATGAGCTAAAACCGGAAGACCATCCGGATATTGATGGTATGATTGATGCAATTTACAGACAAGATCTGCATGGAATCACGGCCCGTTTCGGCAATGTTTTGGAAAAGGTGACAATACCAGAGTATCCTGTAATTGGGGAGATTAAGGATATGATGACAAAAATGGGTGCGATTGGGACACTGATGAGCGGAAGCGGTCCTACCGTGTTTGGCTTGTTTGAAAATCCAGGGCTGGCAGCGGAAGCATATGAGGAGATGCGATACGGAAAAGGAACCAGTCTGGCAAAACAGGTCTATTTGACCAGCTTTTTTCAGCAAAAAGGCAATAAAAATATGATATGATCTTTGCATGATAAAAATACCATGCGGTAAAAACGGTATATGGTGAAGATACGAGAGTACTGAAAGAATGCGGAAGCATTTTTGAGAAGATGAGGAGGAAGTTTTAATATGGAGTACGAATTAAAAGTCACAATGAATGAATACCTGCCGCTTAGAGATGTTGTTTTTAATACGCTGCGTCAGGCTATTTTGAGGGGAGAATTGAAACCAGGTGAGAGATTGATGGAAATTCAGCTCGCGGACCGTCTGGGAGTGAGCCGCACTCCGATTCGGGAAGCTATCCGAAAATTGGAGTTAGAAGGATTGGTTCTGATGATACCGAGAAAGGGCGCAGAGGTGGCAAAAATCTCTGAGAAACATCTGAGAGATGTGTTGGAAGTGCGACGCTGCCTGGAAGAGTTGGCTGTGGAGCTGGCGTGTCAGCGTATGGATGACGAGCAGGTAAAAAAACTGGAAAAGGCACATGAGACATTCATTGAGGCAGTTAAGGGAAAAGATATGATGCGTATGGCAGAGTGCGATGAAGCGTATCATGATGTGATTTATGAGGGAACAGATAACCAGCGTTTGATTCAGCTTTTAAATAACATCAGAGAGCAGATGTACCGTTACCGTTTAGAATATATCAAGGATGAGGGAAAGCGTCAGATTCTGGTGCATGAGCATGAGCAGATTCTGCAGGCAATCCGCATGCATCACGTGAATGAGGCAAAGAGCGCTATTCGGGAGCATATAGAGAATCAGGAAATTACTGTCTCTCAGAAAATCAAAGAGACTTCCTGCTGAGTCGATTTTGCCAGTCTGTGAGAGGTTTTGCTGTTTTGGAATATGGACCAATCGACTTTCATATCATGGTGGTGTCGCCGTCAGGCGACATGTCCGTCTATTTGTGAAAATTATTGGCAGGGAGGACAGGTTTTTCCTGGAGAGGAAAAAAAGGAGGGTTTCCTGGAAAAAAGGTAAAAACAGAAAGAAGAAATTCATAAAAATATAAGAATGCAGAAGTTGAGTTCCCCACATAAAAATGCTATACTAGGAACACTAAGATAGATTTATGCCATGCTGTTTTGCGGCAGAACGAGGAAAGGAAAACGGTGGAAAGTTATGGAAAATCAATCTCCTAAGCATTTGGGGCAACGTCAGGAGAATCATTCAACCAAGCATACTGCGTCAGAGTTGTTTGCAAGAAAAGAAAAAGCAAAATGTTTCAGCACAGGAGTCTACGCACTTCTGGTTTTATGTGTGTTCCCTCTGGTGTATCATAATTTTTATTTTGACATGATTCAAACAAAATATATTACATACTGTATTTGCGTGGGAATCCTGGCAGCAGGGGTCCTGTTGATTGTGCCTATTTTGTGGTACATGTGGTATGCCTCTCTGTCAAATGAGCAGAGAATGAAGGAAAAAGCAAGGTTTTCTCCTAAAGAAATATGGAAAAGCCTCAGCATTCCAGATAAAGCAGTTCTGACATTCTGGCTGATAGAAGTGATATCAACCGTGAGCAGCCAATATCCGTATGAATCTTTCTGGGGCAATGAAGGGCGTTTCAGCGGTCTGTTTCTCACAACTCTGTATATCTTTGCCTATTTTTCTGTGAGCCGTCTCATGAAGTTTCAGCGCTGGTATCTGGACGCGTTTCTGGGCTCGGCTATGCTGGTGTGTCTGTTTGGGATTACAGATTATTTTCAGATGGACATTCTTCACTTCAAAGAGATGATGAAGGAAGAGCAGCTGGCGATGTTTGTGTCCTCTATTGGAAATATCAATACATACACGGCACTTGTGGGGATGGTCAGTGCAGTGGCGTCCGTATTGTTCGCAAAATCTGAGAAATGGTCTTTTACTGTCTGGTATTATTTCTGTATGACAATTTCCTTCTTTGCAATTATTATGGGTCTAAGCGATAATGCATATCTGGCTCTGGCAGGATTGTTTGGTTTTCTGCCATTTTATCTGTTCAAAAAGAAATCTGGTATTAAACGTTATCTGGTGATTGTGGCAACCTTTTTTACAGTCATTCAGTGTGTCGGATGGATCAATGATGTATTTCAGGATAAGGTATTGGGTATTGACGGTGCATTCAATCTGATTGTAGAGTTTAGAGGGCTGCTGCCATTTATTTTGCTTCTCTGGGCAGTAGCTGGAGTGTGGCAGTATATGGATAGCCGCAAAGAAAAAGCAAGTATTTCGGATGATGCAGGCAGATTTCCGCGCTGCATCTGGTTTGGTGTTGTAGTTTTGGTCGTGTTGGCAGTGATTTTCATGCTCTATGACTGTAACATTGCAGGAAATGTGGAGAGGTATGGAAGTCTGTCGAATTATCTGCTGTTTAATGATGACTGGGGAACACACAGAGGATATATCTGGCGTATTGGGATGGAAAATTACAAAAAATTTTCACCATGGCAGAAATTGGTCGGATTTGGTCCAGATACTTTCGGAATCGTGACTTTTTTCAATAATTTTCAAGATATGATGATTCGTTATGGGGAGAGATTTGATAATGCACACAATGAGTTCTTAAATTATCTGATTACAGTGGGCATTGCAGGCCTTGTTGCATATGTGACTTTCATTCTCTCTCTTCTGGTGAGAGGATTTAAGAAGGGTGGAGAGAATCCGGCGGTGGCAGCGATGCTGTTTGCTGTTATCTGTTATAATATGCAGGCTTTTGTGAATCTGAATCTTCCGATTGTTACTCCGATTATGTGGATGTTTTTGATGATGTCTATGGCAGCTGTCAATGAAAAAGAGAAACATAATACAGAGAAATATGAAGCAGAGAAGGGAAAGAGTTATGCCGTCTGAAATAATATTTGGAAAGGCATCTGAATATTGTCTGGACAGATGTGGAGGAAAAATATGGCTGACAGTGTTGAAGAAAAGCGTGAAAGGAGGGAGAATGTATGAATCATTATGAACAATATAAGAGAATGATAAAGTTTCTGTCTTCCTCTGTGATTGTGCTGCTGGAAGTGGGAATTTATTGGATTGTCTGGAATTATTATTATAATACGATCATTGAATTTCCGTTTTTCAGACGCGGCAACTGGTTGATGGTATTTTTATATGGAATTTTACTGCTGTTTTTCATGAAAACATATGGCGGTTTTAAAATTGGAACATTAAAAAAAGGGCATATCATTTATGCGCAGATTTTGTCGTGTTTTTTTGTGAATGTGATTACATATCTCCAGATTGCGCTGCTTGACAAAAAATTTCATTCTATGACAGTGATTTTGTGGATGACGTTTGCAGAAGTTTTCTGTATCATTATCTGGGCATTTGCATTTAACTGGTTTTATGCAAGGTTATTTCCACAGAGAAAACTGCTGTTGGTATATGGGGACCGTCCGGCATTTAATCTGATGGAAAAGATCAATTCGCGTGAAGACAAGTATTTAATCAGTGGTGCTTTAAATATTGAAATCGGTGTGGAATCTATTATGATGGCAGCGAGAAACTATGAAGGAGTGATCCTTGGAGACGTTCCAGCACATGACAGAAATGCATTGATGAAACGCTGCTTTGCAGAGGGGATTCGTACATATACTGTTCCTAAAATTTCGGATATTTTGCTGAGAAGTTCTGAGGAACTTAATATTTTTGATTCGCCGCTTTTTCTTTCCAGAAATGAGGGAATGCATTTTGAACAGAGAATTGTGAAGCGTCTGATTGATATTATCTGTGCTGGTGTCATGCTGGTAGCGACGTCTCCATTCTTTTTGCTGATTGCAGTTTCCATCAAATTGACAGACGGAGGGCCTGTTTTTTACAAACAGAAAAGATTGACAAAATGGCGAAAAACATTTGATATTTATAAGTTTCGGACAATGATTCAAGATGCAGAGAAAATGGGGGCACAGTTGGCATCGGAGAACGATCCGCGTATTTTGCCTGTTGGGAGGTTGCTGCGTGCAACCAGACTGGATGAATTGCCTCAGTTAATTAATGTATTAAAGGGGGAAATGTCGATGGTTGGCCCCAGACCGGAAAGACCGGAGCTGGCGGAAGAGATTGAACGTGATATTCCAGAATTTTCATACCGTCTGATGGTCAAAGCGGGGTTGACAGGATATGCGCAGATTTATGGAAAGTATAATACAACATCTTATGACAAATTGAAGCTGGATTTGACATATATTCGGAATTATTCTGTATGGTTGGACTTGAAACTTATGATTATGACTCCCAAGATTATGTTTATGAAGGAGAGTACAGAGGGCTTCAAAAATGAGGACTGCCAGGAGGAAGGAATCCGGCAGGCGGCAATGTCAGAAGAACGATAAGAAGAATAGAAGGAATGGCAGAAGGAATGGGTAGCTAGACAATATATAAAATAAAACAGGAGATAAAGATACTATATAAAGAAAGATGGTGCATAATTTCAATACCCCCAGTAGCTTGTATGGTTATACTGTAGATGCAGGCGGGAACGTGCTGGTGAACTGGATATGCAGCATCTTTCTTGCACTCAACAGATAATAGGTACTGTAGTATAAGATGGAATCTGTTTTTATGAAATGCAGTGTGTTTTGTCAATATTGCTCAATAGTATGCAATCAGAAGATAACGGCAAAATGGGATAGTAGACGAAAATGGTATAAGAGATACATTATGAGAGATGTATTATGAGAAATAAAAACCATGATGAAAATAGACCAAAATTCAGATAATAGGCGTATACTAAAGACGTACAAAGGTATCACTTTTATGAGAGGCAGAAGGAGTTACAAAGTTATTTGGACACCTTCTGCCTTTTTAAATGGGCCCCCTTTTTTAAAAAAAACTAAATATGTGTTTGATATTTGTATCAAACGACAAACTATGTCGGTAGATGTCGGACGAAAAAACAAAAAAGACGTATATAAAACAAAAAAATATACGTTAGAAAGAGTAAAGGAGGATTTTTCATTATGACAAAAGAAAAAAAGATCGAAAATGTGTTAAGAATGTTGGGAGTCAATGGCGCTTACATGGGCTATTATTATATGGCTTATGCATTGGGCAGAGTTATGGAAGACAGAATGTTGATTACATACATTTCTAAGGGATTGTATGTAGAGATTGCAGCGAAGTTCCATACGAGCGTTGCATGTGTTGAGAGAAATCTGAGAACAGTAGTACAGGTTATCTGGAACTACGGTGACAAAGAACTGCTGGAAGAGATGGCAGGAAAGAAGCTGGAGAAGAGACCAGGAAACAGTGAGTTTATTGATATTGTATCTGGATACCTGAAAGACAAATGGGAAAAAGAGGCCTAAGGGCCACTTCCCTGTTTGTTCAGCGAAAGGTAGCATTTGCTTAGTCGCTTTTGCGGGAATGGAGACAGTTTGAAATAGTTTAGCATAAAAGTAAAAATTGAGGATGCAGTAAGTATTGTAGTGCGGAAAAAATAGATGCAAGGAGCTGTGACAGAATGTCAATAAAAGGAAAAACCATGAAGCAGAGACAGAGAAGAAGCGTGAGCAATCAAAACAGATAACAAGAAAAGACAAACTGTAAAAGCAAATAATAAAAACATGAAAGAAGATGTCTAAAAGAAAAAGAGTACCTTTGTACGTTTTGGTGCCCATTGACATCTTCACATCTAAATCATATCTAAATATCTGAAAGCATATCTGAATCCAGCCTGCCTGAAGGACACTTAGAAAGAAAAAAGGTCCTTCAGGCGGGCTGGATTTCTTTTTGGCTCAATATGAGAAAGAAAAAAGATGGGTATAAAAGAAGTTCTGATAAGTACAATTATCGGAAGTAAAATAATAACACTTATGTTTTTCTATTCTTATATTATAGTTGAATATTCCTACAATATAATTATTCAAAAATAAAGAATTTTTTACTGAATTATATAAAAAATAAATTATAAACTATGTAGATTATGAAAACTTTATTTTTAAACTTAAAGCATTTTATATATAAAGCATATCGCTCTTTGAATCATTCTTCATTTATATGCAATAGTACTTTTTTGTTGTATAACTTGGGACAAGCAATCTTGAATCCTTATTGCCATCCTTCATTTTTTTATACAAAAAAACAATATTCCAAATTAAATATACATATATCCAATAAAAGTTCAATAAAAGTGGCTTTTATTTGTGATGAAATGACATACAAGACATTTTGTGAAGAGTGTCACAGCGTTTTTTTAACCCCCAATAATTGGAAAAAAGTTTTAAAAGAATGGAAACCAGATTTTTTGTTTTGTGAATCTGCATGGCTGGGAATTCAAGAATGTAAAGGATGCTGGAGAGGAAAAATTTATAAAAATCAAACATTAAAATTTGACAATCGAAAAACATTGCTTCAAATTTTAAAATTTTGCCAGAAGAATCAGATTAAAACTGTATTTTGGAATAAAGAAGATCCTACTTATTTTGGAAATCAACAATACGATTTTGTTAGTACGGCATTGCTCTTTGATTATATATTTACAACATGTCAGGAATGTATTTCTGAATATAAGAGATTGGGACATCCAAAAGTTTTTTTATTGCAGTTTGCCGCAAATCCTTTGATTTATAATCCAATCCATAGCACCAAAAAAAGAAATCAAGCTGTGTTTGCAGGCAGCTGGTATGGGGAAAACAAAGAGCGCTGTAAAGAAATGAGACGTATTTTCGATATGGTTCTGCATCTGGGAATTGAGCTGGTTATTTTTGACAGAAATTATGGTACAACTTCCTTTCAAAAACAATTTCCTGAAAAATATCAGCCATATGTAAGGCCGGCAGTTCCTTTTGAACAGTTGGGAGATATTATAAAACAGTCTCAATATGCCATCAATATCAACACAGTCACCGAATCATCTACAATGTTTGCAAGACGAGTTTTTGAATTGATTCTCTGCAATACAGTTATTATCAGTAATCCTTCTGCTGGAATGGCCGCAGAGTTCCCAAATGGAATTGTATTTACTGACCATTCAATTTCTATTTCCGAATTAGAAGAGGCGCAAAAATGGAAAGAAAAAAATATCTGTCTTGTGCTGAAAAAACATTTAAATCACAATCGTTTTTATCAGCTATGTAAAGAAACAGGATTTTTACGTTCTTTATCAGAATTCCCCAAAATTGCTGTCTTTTATCAGAATGAAGCGCATGCAAAACACCAACTTATCCGCATTACTTATCCACATGTTGATGCGTATATTCAAAACAGTCAGTCCTGTTTTTCTATAATTCATGAGGATAATACACCAATTATCAAACATGAGGAAAAGATATTTCAACCATCTTCTTATAACTATTTTTATTTTTGTAGTCCTCAAACTACAGAAATACCTGCTATTGAGGAATTATTGTATCACTTTTCTTATATAGCCCATATAAATGCTTTTGCTGGAATTAAAAAAGGAGTTTTAAAGTATGAGTTTTTAAAAACAGATTCCTATTTTGAAACATTATGGAACATTTCTCAATGGGAAAAAATAGAAAAGAATAAAGATTTTCTTATTTATTCTATTTAAATGATAAATTATTAAAATACAAACAAGGAGACAATGAAATGAAAATATGTGTAGTAGGATTGGGATATATTGGACTCCCAACATCAGCAATGTTTGCCAGTCACGGGTGTGAAGTAATTGGAGTTGATGTTTCTCCAAAAGTAGTAGAGACTTTAAATGCAGGTCATATCCACATTGAAGAACCAGGATTAGCAGATGTAATAAAAGATGTAGTAGCAAATGGAAATTTCCGAGCTTCTCTTACTCCCGAAAAGGCCGATGCCTTTATTATTGCTGTTCCAACACCAAATTTGAACGATGAATTTCTCAGCTGCGATTTGACTTATGTTCTGGAAGCCGCAAAAGAAATTGTACCATATGTAGAAAAAGGGAATACCATTATTGTGGAATCTACCATTGCGCCAAGGTCAACAAACGATTACGTGCTGCCGATTTTTGAGGAGGCAGGTTTTCATGTTGGAGAAGACATTTATCTGGCTCATTGCCCTGAACGTGTTCTTCCAGGTCAAATTCTATATGAGCTGAAGCACAACAACCGTATTGTAGGCGGTATCACTCCAGCATGTACGGAACATGCAGCTGATGTATACGGCATCTTTGTTGAGGGGGAATTGATTAAGACCGAGGCAAAAACTGCTGAGCTGTCAAAATGCATGGAAAATACCTTCCGTGACGTCAACATTGCTCTGGCAAACGAGCTGGCAAAAATCTGCTATAAATTAGATATCAACTGTCTGGATGTTATCAATATGGCAAACAAACATCCTCGTGTAAATATCCATCAGCCTGGACCTGGAGTAGGCGGCCACTGTTTGGCAATCGATCCATATTTTATTTGTGCCAAGGCTCCAGAACAGGCAAAAATTATCCGTCTTGCCAGAGATACAAACCGGAGTATGCCTGCATTTGTTGTGGAGAAAACACAGATGTTGTTGGGCGATATTGAAAATCCAAAAATCGCTGCATTTGGTGTTACATATAAGGGAAATGTGGATGATATACGCGAGAGTCCTTCTATGGAAATTATCGAAATATTAAAATCACAAAATTACAATGTTTCCATCTATGATCCACATGTAAAAAATCCTGAATATGTAGATTTGGAAACGGCTGTGACAGATGCAGATATTGTGCTGATTTTGACAGATCATAATGAGTATAAAAATATGGATTTAAAGATGATTGCTGGAAAAATGAAACATCCAATGCTGTTTGATACTAGAAATATTATCAAAAACACAGAAGATTCTGGGCTTACAGTTGTAAATTATGGAAATTTATATCGTTTTAAGCGCTAATAAAAAAATCGGAGGATAAACAATATGGAAAAGGTAAAAGTACTGAGTGTGTTTGGCACTCGCCCAGAAGCGATCAAAATGTGCCCTCTGATTAAAGAATTAGAGAAAAATGATAAAATTGAAAGCGTTGTCTGTGTGACAGCACAGCACCGACAGATGCTAGACCAGGTTTTGGATATTTTCAAAGTGGTACCTGATTATGATTTAAATCTGATGAAGGAGCGTCAAACTTTAACAACTATTACAACAACTGTACTTTTAAGCCTGGAAAATCTTTTAAAAGAGATCAAGCCAGATTTGGTTCTTGTGCACGGAGACACAACCACTTCCTCTTCTGCTGCTTTAGCCGCATTTTATCAACAGATTCCTGTAGGTCATGTAGAAGCTGGTCTGAGAACCTATGATATCTATTCTCCATTTCCTGAAGAAATGAATCGGAAAATTATTTCTCAGATTGCCGAATTATTTTTTGCTCCTACAGAAAATAATAGAAAAAATCTGAATAAAGAAAATATCACCAAAAATATTTTTGTTACAGGAAATACAGTTATTGATGCATTTCAGTATACTGTGAAGGAAAATTATACATTTAAAAATCCTGTTTTGCAGACAATGAATTTTGATGATGGGCGTTTGATCCTAATGACAGCCCACCGCCGTGAAAATCTGGGAAAACCACTGGAAAATATTTGTCATGCGGTAAAACATTTGGTAGAAGAAAATCCAGATTTAAAAGTTGTGTACCCTGTTCATTTAAATCCGGCTGTGCGTGATACTGTGTATGCTATTTTAGGCAATATAGAACGGATTTTTCTGATTGACCCCATTGATGTGGAAGATATGCACAATGTTATGTCACGCAGCTATATGCTAATGACAGATTCTGGCGGCCTTCAGGAAGAAGGTCCTTCTGTCGGTGTTCCAGTTGTAGTTCTGCGTACAGAGACGGAACGTCCAGAAGCTGTCGAAGCAGGAACGGTTACTATTGCTGGTGTAGAAGAAGAAAATATCTACCAGATTGCATCTTCTCTGCTTCATGATAAGGAAAAATATAATCAGATGGCCCATGCTGTGAATCCATATGGTGACGGACATGCAAGTGAAAGAATTGTAAAAGAGATTTTAGCCTGGAAAGGATTATAACTTTAAAGTTATTCTGTTTTGGGATGCCGTAAATAGATAATACTGAATAATCTGGTATCTTTCTTTTTGCAGCATCCCTGTTTTCATTATCTATCTTTATTATCTCTTTTTCTATTTCGTTTATTTGCATTTTGGGGAATCGATGTATGTTGGAGAAATATATGTTAAACGATATTAAAACAGTTCTTTTAGAAAATTATAACAATCGATCAAGAATTTTTCGATTGGCAAATTATGAGCTGCGCTCACAAAATAATGGTACTACTTTAGGTTTCTTATGGAACTTTTTAAATCCAGCACTGCAGATATTTGTATATTGGTTTGTATTTGCTATCGGTTTAAAAGTTGCTTCTCCACAGGGGAAATATCCATATTTAATCTGGATGATAGTGGGAATTATTCCATGGTTTTATATCAGTACAGCTTTGACAAGTACAGCATCTTCTATCTATGCGTACAGCGGTGTCTTAAAGAGAATGTATATTCCATTATCCATTGTACCTGTGAAGTCTGTATTATCCTCGCTAATTGGGCATTTCTGGTCAATGCTGGTTGTTCTTGGCTTAATTTATGCAGCAGGATATAATTTTAGTTTTTATATTTTTCAGACCTTATATTTCACTTTCTGTAGTGTAATATTTTTGATTGGATATGCATTGCTTGCCTCTGCAATTACTGTTATTTTTCGAGATTTTTTAAAAATTATGAATTCTATTGTGCGTCTGCTTTTCTATATTACTCCTATTGTTTGGGTACAGGACAGCCTTCCAGCGCACTTAAAGACTATTTTAAAATTAAATCCTTTCGCCTATATTATTGATGGCTACCGAAACAGCATTCTTTATAATATAAGTTTGCTGGAATCATGGAAACAGGGAATCTATTTCTGGATTGTCACAATTCTTTTGTTTGTTTGGGGGTGTCATATACACATGAAATTTAGGAAACAATTTATTGATATTATTTAGAAAATGTAATATCCACTTATAAATAGATATTGCATCTGTATGTTATATGTTATGTATTATACTCTATGCACTATATTACTATATACTGTATATTCTAAAAACATGTTATAAGGAGAAGAAATGGCTTCGGAAACTGTTATAAAATGTGAAAATATATGTAAAAAATATCCGATGTATTCCAGTGACATGCAACGCTTGAAAGGGCTTTTTCTGCCGGGGTTCCATCCAAAAGAATTTACTGCTTTAAAAAATATCAACCTTACTCTTAAACAAAGTGAGATTATCGGAATGATAGGGTTGAACGGTTCTGGAAAATCTACTTTGGCAAGTATTATTGCAGGAATCACCTATGCTTCATCTGGAAATTTGAATGTAGTTGGAGAGGTCAGTATGTTGTCCGCCAATGCGGGCATGGAATATCATCTGACGGGAATTGAAAATATTAAATACAAAGGTCTTCTCCTGGGACTTTCACAGGACACAATCGAAGAAATCATGGATGATATTATTGAGTTCGCAGATATTGGGGAACATATTTACCAACCACTGCGTACCTATTCTAGTGGTATGCGTTCCCGACTAGGTTTTGCAATTTCTGTTCATATGGATCCTGATATTTTGATTATTGATGAAGCTTTGTCCGTCGGAGATAATAGTTTTACGGATAAATGCCTGAATAAAATGAATGAATTTAAAGAGAAAGGGAAAACAATTTTATTTGTTAGTCATTCTGTCAATCAGATGGATGGATTTTGTGACAAAGTTATTTGGCTAAATAAGGGACAAATTGTGGGAATTGAAGAACCGAAAAAGATTCTGATGCCATACTGTGGTTTTGCAAGGGAATTTAACGCTATGACACATGCAGAAAGAGAGCAGTTAAAACCAACACTAAAAGAATATCAAGAGAAATATTTGTGATGGAGGTTAAAATGCCAATAAAATCAGTAAATATAGATAATATAGTGATTTATGGATATGAGCAGGATTATGTCTTTAATACCATTAAAAATACTCAAAAATTTTATGAAAATACTGTCTTAGAGAAATGGACACCATATTTTCAGAATGCAAATACCATTCTGGATATTGGAGCAAACCTTGGGAATCATACATTATATTGGGCAAATAAAATACCAAATGCAAAAATCTATTCTTTTGAACCATATGATCCTAATTTCGAAGTATTAAGTAAAAATGTATCAGAAAACCGTTTGAACAATATAACAATACTTCATAAAGGAATAGGAGATAAGGAAGGTAAGGCAGAAATAAAATCAACAGATCCTCAAAACTTCGGCTCTACATCTTTAGAATATGATTCAGATGAAGAGAATGGAATCTCTATGACCACAGTTGATTCCTTTTATAAAGAAAATTCTTTAAAGAATATAGATTTTATAAAAATAGATGTAGAAGGATTTGAAATTAGGGTGCTAAAAGGAATGTCTGTGGTTTTGACTGAATGTTATCCAGATTTATGGGTTGAGGTCTCCGATGATACTTGCCAGCAGATTCTAGAAATGACAGTTCCATTTGGCTATGTATTAGCAGATGTAGAAAATGCAAATATATTATTGTTAAACAAAAAACGTCATCCATCAGTAAACAGTTGTGATAGTACATTGCTCTTAAAGAAAATGTTGTATTTTCTTGGGCGTACGAATGAATACTATCAAAATTATATAACAGCAAAGCAATGGTTTGATAAAAAAAATCAAAGTTTCTCCGCTCTACAAGATGTATACGAAAAAAGCAAAGAACAAAATCAAAAACTGATTGATGAAAAAAAGGATTTAGCTATCAAAACGGATAGTATCAATCAGAAATACAAAGAAGCTAATGAAAATTATGCGCGTATAAAAGAATGGTATCATAATTTGCAAAGTAAAAATTCACAGTTATACGATGAAAATGCTTCTCTTAAAATAAAATTTAATACTTTGGAAGAAACAAAAAAATCTCTTGAAAATCAATGTAATGTATTATCAGCAGAATCTCAGAATAAAACCACAGCATTGCAAGAAATAAAGCGTGAAAATATATTATTGGAACAGGATATTCTCACTGTCAAAGAGGAGTTTGAAAATTTTAAAAAACAATTTCAAGAGGTAATAGAAGAAAATTCTGTTTTGAAAAAAAACTTGCAAATATCTTCTGATGAATTATCCAATATTTATCAGGCTTGTGATGAAGATATTCAATTATTAGAGGAATTAAAACGCCTTCTTCAGAAGATGGAAACACAAAATTCATATTTAAAAAATGAAAATATAGAACTTCGTCGAAAATTATCCCTGATTACAGATACAAAATGGGGAAAACTGGGATTAAAAATATATTATTGGTTGAAGAAAATGAAAAGGAAATGGATGAAATAGGATATCAGGGGGAGTCTATTATGTTTAATTTAGAGATTATCGGAGAAAGAATACAAGCTATTCAAACCAGAAAAGAACGAATCAAAAATATCTTAAACAAATTTGAAGTAGCATTACCAGAAGCAGAACAGGAAATATCAAAATTCTCGTATCGTTTGAGTGCAAAAAGTTTAAAAGAATTAAAGGTTGCCTGTGTTATGGACCGGTTTACACTGGACAGTTATTCTCCTGAATGCAATCTTTTGGAATTGACGCCGGACGGATGGAAAGAGGAGATTGACAGTTTCTTGCCAGATTTAATTTTTATTGAATCTGCCTGGAAAGGAAAAAATGATTCTTGGTATCGAAAAATAGCGAATGGAAGCCGTGAATATTTTGAGATGACCAGCTATTGCCAGAGTAAAGATATTCCAATCGTATTCTGGAATAAAGAAGACCCTATATATACAGATACTTTTATGCCAGCTGCAAGAATGGCAGATTTTGTGTTCACCACAGATATTGACTGTATTAAGAAATATAAAGAGACGCTGCGGCACGACAGAGTTTATTTTCTGCATTTTGCGGCACAACCCAACATTCATAATCCTATCGAAAAATATGAAAGAAAAGATAAATACTGTTTTGCAGGCGCATATTATCACAAATATAAAAAACGAGCAGAAGTTTTTGACAATTTCTCCAAAGTTTTTATAGATACAAAAGGACTTGATATTTACGACAGAAACTATCAAAGCGCACTGCCAGAGCATGCTTTTCCAAAGGCGTATAATCCGTATATTCTGGGAAAACTTGACCCAAGTGAAATTGACATTGCATATAAAGGTTACAATTATGGCATTAATATGAATTCGGTCAATCAGTCCCAAACTATGTTTGCACGTCGAGTATTTGAAATGCTGGCATCTAATACAGTGACTGTTGGTAATTATTCTCGTGGCGTAAAAAATCTTTTTGGTGATTTGACAATCAGTACAGATGATGCAAAAGAATTAAGGCGCTGCCTAGACTTATATTGCAACGATACTCTTGTTTTCCGTAAATATCGTTTAGCTGGACTGCGAAAAGTATTACAAGAACATTTATACGAAGATCGTTTGGATTATATTGTACAGAAGGTTTTTGGAAAATCTATCAAGAAAAAACTTCCAGAAGTGCAGTTGATTGCAGATGGAAGAAATGCAGAAGAGGAACGCCTTGTATCAATGTTCAAAAAGCAAACTTATACAAATGCTTCACTATATATTATTAGCAATTCAGAGAAAGTAGACCATAATGTCCATTATATTTCAGAAAAGACGGCAAAGACTAAATTATTGGCATCCCTTCCTTCTTCTGTTTTAGTCGGTGTCTGGAATCCATCTGACTATTATGGTCCCAATTATCTTCATGACCTTGTTTATACTTTGCGGTATGGAAACTATAATGGAATTGGAAAAAATGGATACTATAGCTACAATGAAAGCGAATACCAGTCTATTCATTTAGAGAAAGTTTATAAACCATGTGATATATTAACCTGTAGACGCAGTATATTTAAAACTGACCTTGAAGATATTAAACTATATAGTTTTTATGATTTAGTATCCAAGGAAACCATAAAAAATTCTATTTCTGACCTAGATTCTAATTCAAATTTTGTTTTCAGCTTTTTTTCAGCAGATGAATTTAACTACTGTGAAAATCTGAAAGAAGATAACTGTCCTTTTGTAGATGATATGATGCTTCCTGATAAAGGGATCTGTTTGCGAGAGATTGAACAGATGGCGGAGTCAATTAAAATAAATACAAAAATTGAACAGGGAGTTCACTTACAGGCAGAAAATCTGTTTGAATTAATAAAAGTGAAAAATTTACCAGATATTACAGTATCATTACAGCAGCAAAATTTGTATTGTATGAGTACATTGGCAGAAGATAAAAATCAGTATATTTATTTTGAAAAATTATATCCAGTTGCAGATGCAATGATAGGAAATAAATTTACTATTTTATTCGATGGAATTGGAAGTACAGAAGTGCTTGGAGTCTGTGTATTCTATGATGAGAAAAAAGTAAAATTATCTCCTATTTTTCCGAGAACGGGAACAATGGGTTCTTTTGATGTGCCTTCTTCTGCTGCTTTTGTCAAATTGGGAATTCGTATTCGTGGAACTGGCGAATACCGCCTTAAAAAAATCTCTATGGGAATCGAACACAGTCCAGAAGAAAAGGCTGTATTTTTAAGCCGCTCCAATGTTCTTGTATTGAGTAACCAGTATCCATCCTACGACAACTTATACAGAAATATGTTTGTACATAAACGTATGATGGCATATAAAGAAGACGGCTTTGTTTATGATGTGATGCGTATGAATATCTACGCAAAAGACGGATTCCATGAATTTGAGGGAATCAATATTGTAGAGGGCCAGAGTCAGACTTTAGCAAATATCCTGGAAACAGGCCAGATTCAGACAGTCTGTGTACACTTCCTGGATCGACAGATGTGGGAAGTTTTGAAACAATTTGGAAAGAAAATTCGCATTTTAGTTTGGGTACATGGTTCAGAAATACAACCATGGTGGAGACGCGAATATAATTATACTTCTGATGCGGAACTGGAAAAAGGAAAACAGGATTCTGCCATAAGAATGAAATTCTGGAAAGAAGTTTTTGATGATTTACCAAATCATAATATTCATTTTGTGTTTGTGTCCCAATACTTTGCAGATGAGATTTTCGAAGATAATAAAATAAAACTATCTCCGGATTCCTATAGTATTATACATAACTGTATTGACACAGAAATGTTCCATTATGTAAAAAAAGATCCAGAACAAAGAAAGCATTTATTGTCTATTCGTCCATATGCCAGCAGAAAATATGCTAATGATTTAACTGTAAACTGTATTTTAGAATTATCTAAAAAAGATTTTTTTAATGATTTATCCTTTACCTTGATAGGAAATGGTGATTTATTTGAAGAGACAGTAAAACCATTAAGAAAATTCTCTAATGTAACACTTCAAAAAACTTTTTTGAGACAGGAAGAAATTGCAGAATATCATAAGAAATTTGGTATTTTCATTACACCTACACGAATGGACGCTCAGGGAGTATCACGTGATGAGGCTATGTCATCGGGGCTTGTTCCTGTCACAAATGCTGTAACTGCAATTCCAGAATTTGTGGATGAGTCCTGTGGTATTTTAGCCCCATCAGAGGATTATCTGGAGATGACTGCAGGAATAGAAAAACTTTATAGGGAACCAGAATTGTTCGAAATGATGTCCAAAAATGCTTCTGAACGAGTAAAAAGACAAACTGCAAAGGAACATACCATTGTTCGAGAAGAACAATTAATTAATTACAAACTTATATAAAATAATCGTTATAGTTATTTGACAGAAATTTTATTCTTCTAATACCACAAAACCATCTCATATATAACAACGTATGTGGGATGGTTTAACAATATTTTTTATTATCTATTTTTAATAAATTGTGTTGACTTAGAGAAAGGAATCGATATTCCCATGATAAATAAAGATGATTATAGTTTACAAGTATCTTGTATAAATAATGAAGTTTCTGTAACAATATCTTCTAAATCTTCTAATAATAATTCTATGGATTTAGAATATGCATTCTATTTAAATAAAGAGAAATTGCGCATTCAAACAATCTGGTATACTAGGAACTCTATGGCTCATTTTTCTGTAAAAAAACCTGGTTTTTATCAAATTATTTGTTTTATAAAAGATACCACAGATAAATGCATTCTACAATCAGATTTATTTTATGTTTGTGAGAGTCAATCAGAAATAAAAAATGAATTTCTGCCTGATTCTCCAGTTCCTATTAGTATTTTTGGAAGCTGTGTATCGAGAGATTTACTTGAATATAATCCTAAAATATTTAATTTAAAAACATATATAGCCAGACAATCTATTATATCTGCTGTCTCTTTTCCAGTAACATATAATGTAGATG
>JAUNGE010000106.1 GCA_030524675.1 bacterium | reverse complement strand
AAAATTTATGAAAAAAATCCTTATTGTTGAAGATGATGAGAAACTGAATGATGGGATTAAACTGGCTTTAAGGAGCGAATTCCTGTGTCTGCAGGCTTTTTCGCTTCAGTCAGCTTCAGCTATATACAAAGAGCAGTCAATCGACCTGATTATATTGGATGTGAATCTGCCGGATGGAAATGGTGTTGATTTCATGACTGAAATTCGTAAAACAGATACTGTTCCAATCATACTTCTTACAGCAAATAAAATGGAGATGGATATTGTATCCGGTTTGGAGCTGGGAGCGAATGATTACATTACAAAACCATTTAGCCTGATGGTCTTACGAGCCAGAGTTGGCGTACAGTTAAGAAGTGAAAAGAGTTCTGCAGGGGTTTATAGAAATGGTGATTTTTGCTTTGATTTTGATAAAATGGAGTTTACAAAAGGAAGCGATATCTTAGAACTGAGTAAAACAGAACAAAGACTGCTCCGGTGTCTGATTGAGAATAAAGGAAAGAATTTAAGCCGCAGCCAGTTGATTGATTATATCTGGCAGGGGGATACAGAGTATGTGGAAGAACATGCCCTTACGGTTGTGGTCAACCGTTTGCGGAACAAGCTCGGTAATGATAATGAATGTATTAAGACTGTTTATGGAGTGGGGTACACATGGACGAGAATTTGATTCTTTAGGATAATTGGAGAAGTTATGGATAAGAAAATGTGGATTATTATGCTGGCGGCCCTGGCTATAGTTATGCTTTGCGTCTGTCTGTGCATGGTTATCTATTTTATGAAACGGGAAAAGAGATTTTCTGAAAGAATACAAAGCATGTTAGAGGATGCAATCTCCGGGAAGTTTCAGGAGGAACATTTGGATGAATCTAGGGCATCTGTGATTGAAAATAATATGTGGCGCTATCTTTGCGACCATGAGGTGGCTGTCAGAAATTTGGAGCAAGAACAGGAACAGATGCAGGCACAGATATCGGATATTTCCCATCAGGCAGTAATACCGATTGCTAATATTGTACTGTATTCGCAGCTTTTGGAAGAGTGGATAGAGGCGCAGAAACTGGAAGATAAACAGGAAATGAAAGGTGAATTAGCTGCAATCCGGGAGCAGGCGGAAACACTGGATTTTTTAATTGAATCGCTGGTAAAGCTATCACGGCTGGAAACGGGGATTATCCATGTGAATATCCGGAAACAGCCGCTGCAAGTAGTATTGGATGCAGTTAAAAAACAGTTTCAGGTAATAGCGGCCCGGAAAGAGATACAGTTTGAAGTGTCCGATACGGATGAATACGCCGCATTTGATGCAAAATGGACGATTGAGGCTGTTGCCAATATCGTTGACAATGCAATGAAGTATACGCCTTTTGGTGGAAAAGTTGCAATCCGTGTCCTGGCATATTCTTCTTTGGTCAGGATGGATGTTGCGGATACCGGAATAGGAATACCGGAGGCAGAGCAGGCAAATGTATTTTCAAGGTTTTACCGTTCTAAGATGGTAAGCGACAGGCCAGGTGTTGGTATCGGGCTGTATTTGGCGAGAGAAGTTATGAATGCACAAAATGGATATATTAAGCTCTCATCGAAAATGGGTGAGGGTAGCACCTTTTCGATATTTTTTATGAAAGAGGAAATATCTCAAAAGTGAGAGGTTTTGGAGACTGGTTTGTGAGAATCGTATGGTATAGTCTGTATGTAAGAAGATACAGGCTATATTTTTATATGGAAAAAGGAGGATGGCAATGGATATCTTAAACATAAAAAATTTGAGAAAAATATATGGAACTGGTGAGACACAGGTAAAAGCTCTTGATGGGATTGATTTGACGGTGAAACGGGGAGAGTTTGTGGCGATTGTTGGTTCATCGGGAAGTGGAAAAACGACATTCCTTAATATGGTCGGGGGTCTGGATGTTCCTACAAGCGGAGAAATTATTGTGGACCAGAAGAAAATCCAGGAATTATCTGATGATGAGCTGACCGTTTTCCGCCGCAGGAAAATAGGATTTATTTTTCAGCAGTACAATTTGATCCAGATGCTAAGTGTTTGGGAAAATATCATACTGCCACTAAAACTTGACGGGAGAAAAGTGGATGAGGAGTATTTATTGGAAATTGCACAGATTCTCGGCCTGAGTGAAAAGCTGAAATCAATTCCAAGCCAGTTATCAGGCGGGCAGCAGCAAAGGGTAGCAATCGCAAGGGCATTGGCAACGAAACCAGCCCTCGTATTAGCTGATGAGCCTACCGGCAACTTGGACTCAAAAACCAGTCAGGATGTATTGGGATTGTTGAAAATTACGAGCAATAAATTCAATCAGACGATTATCATGATTACGCATAATGAAGAAATCGCGCAGCTTGCGGACCGGATTTTAAGAATTGAAGATGGAAAAATCATAACAAGGTAGGTGGGATTTATGTCTAACGGCGAAAAGGATATCAGGCTGCATCGGTATTTCATAAGGAATTATAAGAAAAATACACTCGCTATCTTTTTTAGCTTTGCATTAACTTTTGTGCTGCTGACGGTCATGCTGGTCCTGATACACACAAACCACAAAATAGCGAATATACAGTTGAAAGCGGAGCTTACGCCTGCGGATTGTTATGTGGATGGATTGTCTGAGCAGCAGATTGAATTGCTGAGAAACGATCCGGATATTGAGTGGACTGCACTGCAGCAGGGCACATATGACCTGTATGAATACAATGAGCAGCAGGTGTATATGACAAAAAATGATAGTGCAGCGATTACGATGATGACAAAGATTGTGGATGGAAGGCTGCCGCAAAAAGCAGGAGAGATTGTTGCTGAGAGATGGGTGCTTTTAAATCTTGGTATCGAACCGGTTATCAATCAGGAGATTGCTATAACCGATGGAGAAACAGGGGAAGAAAAGAAACTTGATCTAGTAGGAATCCTGTCGGATTCATACGGGAATAAGAAATATGGACTCTTGAATTTATACGCTGCTATGGAGGAAAACAGTACGGACTCCTATCTGGCTTATATGAAGTTCCAGGACTCTGTGAATTATGAAAGTAAAGTAAAAACTTTGAAGAAAGAACTGGGTGTTGCGGATAAACAAATCAAAGAATGTCCGGCAAGAGAAAATCTGCGGGAACTGTATTTGATTGATGTGGGAATCGTCAGTGTACTTTTACTGATCTGCCTGGTTGTGTTTTATGGTGTGTACCGTATTGCTGCGTTATCAAGGGTGCAGCAGTATGGGATCTTGAGGGCAATCGGCATGAAAAGGAAGCAGCTTTACAAAATGCTCCTGCGGGAATTGCATGATATTTATTGGGTAAGTGTGCCCATTGGAATACTATGCGGACTTTTAATAGCTTGGCTGGTCATGCTGATATCCGGAGACGGAGATGCGGAAGTTTATCTTTGTAATGAAGCAGTACGGTTTCGACTGGTAATACCAGTCTGGCAGATCATAGTATGTGTCGTTATTACCTTTCTTTTCGTCAGTATGATTGGATATCTGTTTGGGAGAAAAATGACCGGTTCTTCTGTCATAGATACCATATCAGGGACAGAAACGGAAAAAGAAAGCAGGATTTTTCCAATACAGCAGACAGGAAGTAAAACAGGAACGCTGTTTCGGATGAGCTGCAAGTATATTTTTAAAGATCTTAAAACAAGTGGGTTTGTTGTTTTGACCATCTGCTTGGGAATAACATTATTTACGGGGCTTGCTTATAAGGCAGAAACTTTAAAAATATACCGTGAGGATACAAAGGAAATGTATTACCTAAATGGGGATTATGCTTTGTCGATGCTGTATTTTAATGATGTGACTGAAGGTTTATCCAGACAAAACGCAGAAAAGATAGAAAATCTCGAAGGGATCGTGTCTGTCAAGACAAGTTCGGGTATTCCGATTCGGGTGATTGATGAAGATGGCGTGAAAAGGAATGATGCCTTTTATAATGAACGTAATGAAGCATTGATGGAATTGTATGGGTATGGAAAAAGCGGGTATGACGGAAAAAACCAGATTTATAAATCCATGCTGTTGGGGTATAATACAGGCGCATTGAAGGCATTACAAAAATATGTGGTTGAGGGTGATTTTACCCCGGACGGTCTGGGAGAGGATGAAGTGATTCTATCAGTTCTCAGGATGGACGATACAAAAAATAATGAATTGCCTGGATTTTATAAAGAAGGCACGCCTTTGATGGATTATCATGCAGGTGATGAGATTTCTATCAAATACAGGGAAGATTTGCAGACAAGTTCCGATGCATATGAACGGCTTGAAGATGATGAAGCGGAATATGTTTATAAGACTTATAGGGTAAAAGCAATCGTATCCTTCCCGTATATGTTTGACTGCAATAAAACACTGTATCCGCTGTTGATTACTGCTGATCAGTATATACAGGAAATCACACCGGAAAGTGGAATCCAATGTATGTATTGTGATGGGGTGGCGGACATGGATTCGGCACAGCAGGATTTTCTGGAACAGCAGCTGATTCGGATCAGCAATGGCAATCCCAATGTATCAACCCGGAGCCTGATCTCTGAGAGAAAACAAAATGAGATGTTCTATCACAAACAGATGGTATACGTCTATGGTATTTCTATCATCACGTTTGTACTGGTCATGATCAATATGATAAATAATTTCAGATACCGTATGCAAAAAAGAACGAGGGAAATTTGCATGCTGCGGGCAATCGGTATGAGCGTGGCAATGACAAAGAGAGTGATGCTGTTTGAGAATCTCATATTAGGCATGGCATCTGTTGTGGCAGCATTTGTACTTTCGCATCCGGTATTGAAATGCTTGTACGGGATGTCAGACATGGAGTCCTTTGGACATAAGTTTCATTTTGTATATGTGGATTTTTTTCTTGTGTCAGCAGGGGCACTGGTGATATGCGTATTCCTTTCGTTTGGAATATTAAAATCGTGGAAAACAAAGCAGATCACAGAAGGAATAGGAAGATTCGAATAAATTTTCGTTGCAAAAAACTTATCAATATAGACCAATAAAGTTATCTTCCATGACAACGAATAATAAGAAATCTATGGTAACA
>JAUNGE010000037.1 GCA_030524675.1 bacterium | reverse complement strand
CACATTTTCCTCGGCGCGGCGTGTGCATCCTGCCCGGAGGGATTTTTATATAATAGGAAGCTCTGGAGGAGTTTCCTATTATATAAAAAGAGCTGCGCCATTTTCCAGCAGCAGCCCTTTCTCTCAGTTTCTTTTCTATTTTTTATACGTATGCTTTTTTCCGTCTTTTCTACTTTTCTTCCTGTACTTTTTCTTCCCATCTTCGTGCCATACGGTCCAGCATTTTTATTTCTGTCTGGAACGTCTCTGTCAACATAGAAGCGTCTTTTGTTCTGGAAATGGTCGTCATGGGAAGACCTTCGATTTCTCGCAGATGATACTTGGCGTTGACCGGATACCACTGTCTCTCAATCAGAGACGCAATGCTCAAAAAATCCTGCAGTTCTTCTGCTTTCTTTTCCTGATAATGGTCGCAGAGCCATGCATAGAGCTGCGGATGAAAGTTTGCCATCACACCGCTGTATCCTGCCGCCCCCGCGCGCAGCGATTCCAGCAATGTCGTTGTATTGGCATTGTACAGCCTCAGATTTGTTCCTTTTATCACATCTAGTTTCTCCCGAATCTGACGAATATCGCAGCAGGTGTCCTTCAGAAAATAAAATCTGCCCGTCTGCGCGCACCATTTTAAATTTTCCAATGACAGCAACCGCTTATATGGATATGGACACTCATAAAATCCCAGAGGGATTTCCGAAGAAATGTGCCTTAGCAGCTCCCTGCAGTTTTTCATCCAGATCTCGTCGCTCTCCTCCTCTTTCGCCAAACGGTTTGTAATCAGAATCACCGCATCCACTCCAGTTTCTGCCATTCGATTTAACTCTTCTGCCTGGTCTTCTAATGTATCAGAAACATGTCCCGATGCAATGACTGGCACTCGCCCTGCGGCCGCTTTCACTACGCAGCGCGCGACCTGCAAGCGCTCTTCTAATGTCAGATAAAACATCTCGCTCGACTGGCACACTGCAAACAGCCCTTTTACTCCATGTTCTATATACCAGGAGACCAAAGTCTCCAATGCCAAATAATCCACCTGGTTTTCTTTTGTGAATGGAGTTAGCATAACCGGCCATTCACCGCCTGGAAATTCTGTCTTTTTCATCAGTCAATCCTCACTCTTTCCTTTTTTGTGTTTTTGTTTTTTGTCACTTTGCCACTTTGTTTTTCATTTTCATTTTTTGCGTCTTCATGTTTTCTATTTGTCAGCTCGTTCTGCTGTTGGTTCGTCAATCCTTAAAAAAGGAAACCAACCTCTTTCTTCACACTTATTATACAGAAAAGGAAACGCTCTGGATATTGACATAAAAGCAAAGTTTCCCCGCCTTATTTGTACATTATTAATAAATATTTTTCATTATTAATGAACTATTTTTTTTCTTTTTCTCTGTATTTTTGTCTTTCTCCTCCATCCACTTTCCTCATACACTCGCTGTCTCTTTCTCTCACATTCAGTCAGCACTCAACTGCCATTTCACAGTCTCTGCACTCTCTTTCAGAAGTTCTGAGATCTGCCCAATCCTCTCCTCAGAAAATCTCGGGGATGGTCCTGATACACTGTAAGCGGCAACAATCTTCCCTTCCCTGTTAAAAATCGGAACCGCCACACACTGGATTCCGTATTCGTGCTCCATATTATCTACGGCATACCCTTGTCTGCGTATGATAGCCAGCTCTCTTTTCAGCATCCTCCCATCTGTAATCGTATTTTTTGTGAATCCTTTCAATCCATCCTCTATAATCTCTTCTATCACAGGTTCTGGCTGGTAGGCCAAAAGAGCTTTTCCTATCCCCGTACAGTAAGCGGGGGCTTTGATTCCTGTCATATTTCTTCTTCCCACAGCAATGGATGGAAATGCGCCGTCCACATAAATAATCTCCTTCTCATGAAATACCGCCAGATAAACGCTCTCTCCCAATATCTCCGCCACCTGGTCCATAATAGGACGCACAACATGCCGTACATCGTTGTTGTGATAAAACTGGTTGCTCAATTCCAGAACCCGAATTCCCAAGCGGTATTTATTCGTTTTTGGATTGCGCTCCACAATCCCGCAAACCTCATATGTAGCCAGAATATTGTGGACTGAACTCTTCAACATTCCTGTTTTCTCTGCGAGTTCTGTCACTCCCAGCTCTTTTTTCTCCCCAGAAAAATAAAACAAAAGCTGAATCGCTTTGTATAATGATTTCACTTTTGCCTGTTCTGGCAATCTGGCCGTCTTTGCCAAATCGGATGTATCTGTCTTCTCCATCTTTTCCATTCTCTCTCTTTTCTCCCATCCACCATAAGATTTCTTTTTGCCGAAACAAAAAAGCTGTTTTGGCAGGCATCCCATCCCCCAGAACAGCTTTTTCTATATAAAAAGAACCCACAAGGTTCATATCACTATAAACCTTGCGGGCAAAAAGAAGAGTCAAAATTACTTCAGAGTAACCTTTGCGCCCTCTGCCTCTAATTTTGCTTTGATATCGTTTGCTTCGTCCTTGGAAACCTGAGTCTTTACAGCCTTTGGTGCGCTGTCTACTACTTCTTTTGCTTCCTTTAAGCCCAAGCCAGTAACTTCACGAACAACTTTGATAACTTTAACCTTGTTTGGACCAACTTCTGTCAGCTCAACATCGAATTCAGTCTGCTCCTCAACCTCTGCTGCTGGGCCAGCTGCTGCAACTACAACACCTGCTGCTGCAGATACGCCGAACTCTTCTTCACATGCTTTTACTAATTCATTTAACTCTAATACAGATAACTCTTTGATAGCTTCGATAAACTCAGCTGTTGTTAACTTTGCCATTTTTACATACCTCCATTTATGAATTGTACTGTTATTCTCACATGGTCATATCCCTCAGATATGCCATGCATGCCACTGCAAAATCTCAGTGCCTGAAGTCTGCGCGGTACACCTTGTGTACACACATACCTATGCAGAAACTCAGGATACATGCGTCTCATGCTAAATCGCACAACACGCTGTTATTTTTAAGAATTTATGCCTCGCTTGCTTTGGACTCAGAAATCTGATTAAGCACACGAGCAAGATTTGCGATAGGAGACTGAATGCTTCCCAGCAATTTTCCAAGAAGTTCTTCTCTGGATGGGATAGTAGCGATAACCTGAATTCCCTTGCTGTCGTAGTAAGTTCCCTCAACTACGCCTGCCTTTAATTCCAGCTTATCTGCTGTCTTCGCAAAGTTTGCAAGAACTCTTGCCGGAGCAGTAGCATCTGTTTTGGATACAGCCAGTGCTGTAGGTCCTTCCAAATCAGGATTTAATGCTTCAAATGCAGTTCCCTTTGCAGCAAAACGAATCATTGTGTTTTTGTAAACCTTGTAAGTAACGCCAGCTTCTCTTAACTGCTTACGAAGGATGGTATCCTGCTCAACAGTCAGACCACGGTAGTCAACCACAACTGCGGATGCTGCGCCGTCTAATAACTCAGCGATTTCCTTAACAACAGGCTGCTTTAATTCTACTTTTGCCATTGAATGTTGCACCTCCTTATAGATTTTCGAGGCATTGATTGCGGTCTATAAGATTTTCTAAACGAAAAAACCTCTCTGTCCCAAGACAGAGAGGTGGATTACAAACTACTCGCGTATGTTTTGTACTTTCCCTCGGCAGGCGTTTTCACCTTATGCCATACGGCACCTGCTGTCTTCGGCAATCAATACTTGCATAATATATCATAAATATTTCAGAATGTCAATTTATTTTTTGATGAGTTTTTGCTCGTCCGCTCAACCAGCCTTTAAAGTGGACAAAACTAGTTTGTCAGCTTTGCTACGTTCAGCTTTACACCAGGTCCCATAGTAGAGGTCAGTGTAACACTTCTCAGGTAAGCACCTTTTACTGTGCTTGGTTTTGCTTTCATAATTGCATCCATAAGCGTCTGGAAGTTGTCCGCTAATTGCTCTTCTGTGAAAGAAGCTTTACCAACTGGCACGTGAATAATGTTTGTCTTGTCAAGTCTGTACTCAATCTTACCAGCTTTGATATCGTTGACAGCTTTTGTTACGTCCATCGTAACAGTACCAGCCTTCGGGTTTGGCATTAAGCCCTTCGGTCCAAGGATACGACCCAGACGACCTACAACACCCATCATATCCGGTGTAGCTACAACTACATCAAAATCTAACCAGCCTTCATGCTGAATCTTCGGAATCAGTTCCTCAGCGCCTACAAAATCAGCGCCAGCTGCCTTAGCTTCCTCAGCCTTAGCACCCTTTGCAAATACCAAGATTCTTACAACTTTACCAGTTCCGTGAGGCAGAACAACTGCACCACGAACCTGCTGGTCTGCGTGACGTCCGTCACAGCCGGTTCTCAAATGAACCTCGATAGTTTCATCAAATTTTGCAGATGCAGTCTTCTTTAAGATAGCGATTGCTTCTGCTGTATCATACAGATTGGAACGGTCTACTAATTTAGCAGCCTCTTTATATCTTTTTCCTCGTTTCATGATAAATAACCTCCTAGTGGTAGTGTCGGGATTTCCCTCCCACGTTTGTTACTGCTGCTCAATGCTGTAACAAAACTATAATAAATTTCATGATGCAACCTGTGTTGAAATCAGTCAAATCTATTCACCTGTAATTCGATTGCATTTAGATTAGTCAACTACAGTGATACCCATACTTCTTGCAGTACCAGCAATCATGCTTGTTGCAGCTTCAATGCTTGCTGCGTTCAAATCTGGCATCTTTAATTCAGCAATCTTCTGAACTTCTGCTCTTGTGATAGTAGCCACTTTATCTTTGTTTGGCTTAGCAGAACCGGATTTCAGCTTGCAAGCTTTCTTTAACAGTACAGCAGCCGGCGGAGTCTTTGTAATGAAGCTGAAGCTTCTGTCAGCGTATACAGTAATAACAACCGGAATGGTCATTCCGTCCTGATCTGCAGTTCTTGCATTGAACTCTTTTGTAAACTGTACGATGTTTACACCATGCTGTCCTAATGCAGGACCAACTGGCGGTGCTGGTGTTGCCTTACCAGCAGGAATCTGTAATTTGATATAACCTGTTACTTTCTTTGCCATTTTAGGCACCTCCTAAATCATGTGGTATTGTCGGGGATTGTTCCCTCCCACGAGCCGCTCTCCAAAAGAAACGACCGTTTCCTTACTTCTTTCTTACTTCGGTGAATTTAAGCTCAACCGGTGTCGCACGGCCAAACATCTCAACTTCAATCGTGACGCTCTGCGTTTTCTTGTTGATGGACTTGATATCAGCAACACTGCCTTCCCAAGCACCGGAATTCACAACAATCATATCGCCCACTTCAAAATCGATCTGCGTAACTGTATTTGATACAGAAAGTTCACTCTGCGCATCTGCTGCATCAGAATCCTTGCCTGGAAGCGCAAATCCAAGCTTTTTCATCTCCGTCTCTGTCAATGGAACCGGCTTTGAATCCGGTCCTACAAAACCAGTAACACCGCGCGTATTGCGCACAACATACCAGGTTTCGTCATTCATAATCATACGAATCAAAACATAGCACGGGAACAGCTTTCTGGTTGCTTCTTTTTCCACGCCATTCTTAATCTCAGTGACTTCCTCAAGCGGTACACAAACCTCAAAAATCTGGTCCTGAAGTTTACGGTTTTTGATTGTCTTCTCAATATCCAATTTTACTTTGTTTTCATACCCAGAATAGGTATGAACTACATACCAACTTCCCTCTGACATAGCATCACCCTCGCCTTTACAGAATCTTACTGAGACCAAACTGGAATATGAGATCCAGTACTGCAATAATCGCTGACAATGCTACAGAAACTGCAACCACAGCAATCGTCTGCTTCGTAATCTTCTCCTGGTTCGGCCAAATTACTTTCTTGAACTCAGCCTTGACACCCTTGAAAAAGTCCTTCAAAGTGGCTTTTTCTTTTTTCCCTGTTTCACTCATGAATTCACGTCCTCTTTCTAAAACCAGATACAATTACTTTGTTTCTTTGTGCATTGTGTGTCTCTTGCAGAATCTGCAATATTTCTTTGTTTCCATTCTGTCAGGATGATTTTTCTTATCCTTAGTCATGTTGTAATTTCTCTGCTTGCACTCTGTACATGCCAGTATAATCTTAACGCGCACGACTTCCACCTCCACTTAAATAATCGTTGTCATGTGTCAGGACCTTTATTTTTTTGAGCATAAAAAAAAGACCCTTATTTTCTTCCATTCGCCCGTCCACTATATCATACTTTTCACTATCAGTCAAGGAGTTTTTTCCACATATATTATCTTTCCCCGTTTCCAATACAGATCACTGCCAGATACACTCTCTTTACTCCGGCACCTTTTAAAGCCAAGGTGCATGCCTGCGCAGTCGCGCCAGTCGTATAAATATCATCTATCAAAACAACCGCATCCACTCCGTTTAAATCTTTCTCCACAGCAAATGCCTCTTTTAAATTCTGAAACCGTTCCGCAGCTGACAGGTCTTTCTGCGGCTGGGTATTCTTTGTGCGCACTAGGCAGTCTGTCCACACCGGAATCTCCAGAATCCTCCCCATACGGCGCGCCAGAACTTCTGCCTGGTTAAATCCTCTTTTTCTCCGCTTTTTCTTATGAATCGGGACAGGAACCAGCGCGTCCGGAGAAATCGCCTGCATTCGTCTGCCAAACTTTGCGCACAGAAGTTCTGCATACAAATCCAGATATTCTCTTTTATTTTTATATTTAATCGCAGTCACCGAGCGCCTGGCATATTTCTCATAATTCAGAAGTGGCATGCCATATTCAAATGCCTTCGGACGACGCGAACAGTCAAAACAGTATTCCTGCACAGGAGAGAGAATCTCTTTGCCACAGCATTTACAAGTGGGAGAATGGACAAAGCGCAGTTTTTTCAGACACCTCGGACATATTTTTTCTCCTTTTGGGAGCACAATCTCACCACATACAGGACAGCACCTGGGATATATCATATCCAGAATACCCTCAAACCAGACATTTTCTAATATCATTTCTTATATTCTCTTTGACTTCCTATATTATTTTCTTTCCCTGCACTCTTTTTTCTTTTTAAGATATATTTTTTATTTTTATCTTATTAATATCTTATCACATTTTATCTTAATATGCAACTATTTTTTTTATTTTCTTTTTATGTCTTTCATAGGGTAAAAAATTCCCCTTATGCACCATGTCTGCCAAATATTCGTCTTTCCAGCAAACACATGCACAAGGGGAACTCTGCATCGTATTGTTCCATGAGACATCTTCCAGGATACAGTTCTCAGTGCCTTACTAAACGGACATACCTGCTGGCGCAGGCATCACCATGTGTGAAAGTCGATTGCTTCGTGCTCACGCACTCCCGCAATCGCCGCCTGTATTCATAATGCAGTCTATCAGCATACTTACCATTATTCGGCTGTCAGTTCGTATACAATCGCACTCACATTTCCTCGCTCTGTCTCAATTTTTAACTGTGTATTTCCCGCGGTATAGCAATAACATCCGTCTTCCTTTTCGTAGCCGCTGCCATAAGCACTCACCATATCCTCAAAACCAGATCCGATTGTCAAACCTTCCGGAGTCGCAACGCTGTTATCCAAAATGGCAACTCGTTTTATTTTCTCCGATTGTCCTGTCATTGTATAGGTTCCCAGTTCAAATCCGTCATATGTGTAAGTGCGGTCAACTCCCTGATAACTGCAGCTTTCCTGTTCAAAGCACTCTTCCGACTTTTTTAAGGTCTTAAAGATGGTTTCCGCTTCATCATCCATGTGAATCGTTGTTTTCTGAAATGTAAATGCCAAATCCATGTCTTCTTCTGTGCTTTTCGCAGCTTCTGTTTTATTCCAGTCCCATGCGAAAATGGGGGGGGCACTTATTATGCCAAGGCATACTGCAAGGATTCCGGTCAAAAGAATTTTGTGAAACTGTTTCATTTTTTCCTTCCTCCCTTCTTTTCTGTTGTTTTCACTCTTACTATACAACAAAACCTGTGTCTTTGTACAGTAGACACGGAATTCTGAAAGAAAATTGTAAGAAAAAAGAAACACCTTGCAATAGCTTTGTCATATCTTTGCAAAGTGTTTGTTATATCATCGTATTGTCATACGTAATTTTTAGTCGAAGCCGGCCTGATTTGTGCGCGCTGGATCAGCGGCTTCATTTTATCTATCTGAAAAAGTATCCCATCTCTCTGGGAACTTCTTGAGAATATAATACCGAAAAATTGTGTTCTCTTCATGAACGGTTCCTAAAAAAAATCTGAGAAAGTGGTAGAATTTCTTACATTTTTATGAACAAAAAGTTCATTCTGTTTTTCTGCCATTTATTTAAGATACATTCTCTCACTTTCTCTTCTTTTTCCATTTTCTGCTTGTCACTTTTCTTTGTTTGCCGAAACCTCAATTTTTTCAATATCCCAAATACGTTCTTTCAATCCGGAATACCGTTTCTGTTCCATCGCATTGTCCACCATGGACTGAAAAACAGCAGGATTTCCCACCAGGCAAACACAGGATTTCGCTCTCGTCACTGCTGTATAAATCAGATTTCTTGTCATCAGCATCCTTGGACCAGAAGAAACCGGAATCACCACAGCCGGATATTCGCTTCCCTGCGATTTGTGAATCGTAATCGCATAGGCAAGGTCCAGTTCTTCCAGCTGCTTGAAATTGTACTCCACCCACCGCGTCTCATCAAACACCACAGTCACAATTTCTGCAAATTCATTGATCTCCTCAATCCGTCCCATATCGCCGTTAAAAATGCCAAGTCCCTTATCTGTCACCATTCCGCGGCAATTTTTACACAGCCATTCCATCTGGTAATTATTTTTAATCTGCATGACCTTATCGCCTTCGCGAAAAACAGTCTCCCCGACCTTATGCTCTTTTTTCTCTTTGGCGGGCGGATTTAGGAAATTCTGTAAAATTGAATTCAGACGTTCCACTCCCAAAAGTCCTTTGCGCATCGGCGTCATAATCTGGATATCCAACACATTCGCATGAACATACCGTGGAAGTTTTTCCTTCACCAGCGTAATCATGGCGCTGATGATAGCATCCGGATTGTCTCTTTTTATAAACAGAAAATCGTTGCTGCGCTTTGCCAAGTCAATCTTTTCTCCGCGATTGATTCCGTGTGCATTGACAATGATATCGCTCTCCGTCGCCTGGCGGAAAATATGCGTCAGCTTCACCACTGGAAAGCATCCGGATTCAATCAGGTCGCGCAGCACATTTCCTGGCCCGACACTCGGGAGCTGGTCCATATCGCCCACCAGAATCAGCCTTGTACCTGGATTGATTGCCTTTAAGAGCGCATACATCAGATGAATATCCACCATGGAGACCTCATCAATAATAATCGCATCCGCCTCCAAAGGATTCTCCTCATTTCTCTCAAAATGCATCCCTCTCGTCCCTTCCTTTTCATCTGGGACGCCGTTCAGTTCCAACAGGCGGTGAATGGTCCTGGCATCATACCCTGTCGCTTCTGTCATTCGCTTTGCCGCTCTTCCTGTCGGTGCTGCCAACAGAATTTCCATCTCTTCCTCTTCAAAATAGCGAATAATCGTATTGATTGTGGTTGTTTTTCCCGTACCAGGCCCTCCGGTAATCACCAAAAGTCCGCGATTCACGGCTTCTGCCACTGCCTGAATCTGCAGTTCATCCAGTGCGATATGTTCCGCTTTTTGAATCGCTTTCAACCGCCTGCGAATTTCTTTTTCTGACGTCTTTCCGGTCAGATTCAAATCATGCAGCATTTTTGCCGTATTGAGTTCCATATAATAATACTGTGACGAATAAATCACCTGGCCTGCCGCGCTCTCCTTCATTACCAGCTTTTTCTCAATCATCATATCCATCAGATATTTTTCAATCTGGCTCTGATCGACTTTGAGCAGCTCTGCCGCCTGTACCAGCAGTTCTTCCTTTGGCAGATACGTATGTCCGTTGGAAAGCGCCTGCTGAAGCGCATATACAATCCCGCTCTTAATCCGGTAATCCGAATCCACAAAAATACCAACTTTCGCTGCGATTTCGTCTGCAATCTTAAATCCCACACCTGGAATATCATCTGCCATGCGATATGGATTTTCCCTGATAATACCATAGAGAGCTGGGCCGTACTGGTTGTAGATTTTTACAGCGAGGTTCATAGAAATCCCATAATTTTGCAGAAAAATCATCGCCTGACGCATCTCTCTCTTTTCTGTCACCTGCTCGGCAATCGCCTGCGCCATTTTCTCGCTGATTCCCTTCACCTCAGCCAAACGTTCCGGTTCTTCTTCAATAATCCGAAATGTGTCTGCCTTAAATCTGCGCACAATCCGCGCTGCCAGCGCCGACCCGATGCCCTTTATCGCGCCGGAACCCAGATAGCGCTCCATCGCAGTCGTATCTTCTGGCGTCTTTACCTCGTAGCGCTCCACTGCCAGCTGCTCTCCGTACATGGGATGTTCCACCATCGTTCCTTCTGCCTCCAGCAGTTCTCCCTCCCCGATATACTGAAATGTACCCACCAGAATATACTCTTCGCCCTCCGAAACCAGGCTCAGCACCGTATAACCGCTCTCCTCATTCCGAAATTTAATCTTTTCAACAAATCCTTTTACTGTTGCCATATTTCATACTTCCATTCTCCAAAAAGAATCATCCTAGTTATGAAAAAGAGAAAAAACCTGTCAACTGCTGCACATTTTTATCGCAAATGTACAGGCATATCCACATTTTCAGGCTTTTTCTCTCTTCTTATGACTATAACTCCTTACTGATTCTTCTTTTTGCCGCTTCTTGGTTTATCTGCATTTCTCACTTATATTTGTATCTATTCATTATATTTCTTGGAGTTATCGCCGTGTGCAAACTCGATATATTTTCCAGTTCCAATCGCCACCGCCGTCAGCGGGTCCTCTGCAATCATCGTCGCAATTCCCGTCTTCTCCTCAATCAGAGAATCCAGTCCGCTCAGAAGAGAGCCGCCTCCTGTAAGGACAATGCCTCTGTCGAAAATATCTGCTGCCAGCTCAGGTGGTGTGCGCTCCAGCACGCTGTGAACGGCATCCACAATCTGCATGGCCGGCTCTCTCAGCGCCTCCAGTGTCTCGTCCGAAGTCACCACAATCGTCTTTGGAAGACCTGTCACTAGATTTCTTCCGCGCACTTCCATCGTCAACATTTCTGGTCTTCTCGCAGCAGCACCGATGTTAATCTTAATCTCCTCCGCCGTTCTCTCACCAATCAACAGGTTATGTTTCTTTCTCATATAGCGCACCAACGCTTCATCGAAGTCATCACCGGCTGTCTTTATGGAAGTGCTGACCACTGTGCCGCCCAGAGAAATCACCGCAATATCCGCTGTACCTCCACCGATATCAACAATCATATTTCCGCATGCTTTGGAAATATCAATTCCGGCGCCAATCGCAGCTGCAACCGGCTCCTCGATGATTTTCACTTCTCTTGCGCCGGCCTGATAAGTCGCATCCTCAACAGCCTTGCGCTCTACCTCCGTCGCGCCGGACGGAATGCAGACACTGATACGTGGTTTTCTCAATGTTCTTTTTCCAACCGCTTTATCGATAAAGTATTTCATCATCTTCTCTGTCACAGTGTAATCAGAAATAACACCCTGACGCAGCGGTCTAACCGCCACAATATTTCCTGGGGTACGTCCAATCATCAAACGCGCCTCTTCACCGATAGCTTTAATTCTCTTTGTATCACGGTCAATCGCCACAACAGATGGTTCCTTCAACACAACACCCTTGCCCTTAATGTACACCAGAATACTGGCTGTACCTAAGTCAATCCCGATATCATTTGACATCATATATTCGTCCTCCTATAATTCTCTCTTTCAGTCATGAAGGTATGAAAATTAAAATTTATATCCAAATTTTCCAGAATTCGTCTAGTCTACCTTATTATATACAAAATATCTTTTTTTTAAAAGAGGGTTTTTTATTAAATTTTCCTTAGCATCCATCAGAATTCATCTCTGTGTCACTTTTTTCGTTGACAACTCTCTCTTCGCCTCTTATAATAAGTTCCAATCTGTTTTTTAAGGAGGAACAGAACACAAATAGCAAAGCTAAGCGCCAGCACCGAAAGCAGGAACGGAAAAAAGAACTATCTGCAGGTCGGTTGACGAGGAGAAGAGAATATCGAAAATTCGGCGGATACTCTTCCATGCCGCTTCAGGCGTGATTCTGCCGCGAAATATGTGGGTAACTACAAAACAATCGGGACAGAACTGAAGCATATACTAACATTATGATGATACCAGGGTCAAAAGGTCAGAAATCCGATGCAAGCTTGCTTGCAAGAGGATTTTTGACCTTGGGACCCGCCAAAAACATGAATAAGTAGCCATTTTGACCCCAACATCACAATCTCACCATGATGGTGACAGCATGATGCAAACAACACACTATCTACTACATTGACAATTTCATAAAAACTAGGAAAGAAGGTTATTATTATGTGCGGAATTATAGGATATACAGGGCCTCTTGAGGCAAAAACAATTCTTCTGGGGGGACTTTCTTCGCTGGAATACCGCGGATATGACAGTGCAGGTATTGCTCTGTTTCAGTCTCAAACGCTGACGTCCCACACAGTAGAATTGATCAAAACCACAGGAAAGGTCTCTCTTTTAAAGGAACTCTGCGATTCCACCCCGCTGCTTCCCTCCGGATGCGGCATCGGCCACACGCGATGGGCGACACACGGTGGTGTCACTACAGAAAACTCCCATCCACATCAGGTTGGCCGTGTCACTTTGGTGCACAATGGCATCATCGAAAACTACAAAACTCTCGCAGAAACCTGGAATTTCTCAAAGCAACTCCGCTCAGAGACGGATACTGAGATTGCTGCCTGCCTGATCAATCAGTTTTATGAAAACGACCCGATTCAGGCAATCCGCAAAGCATTGCCATATTTTGAGGGTTCCTATGCTTTCTGCATCCTGTTCTGCGACCATCCAGGTGAAATCTATGCGGTGCGCAAAATCAGCCCTCTGGTAGCTGCCTACACACCGTCCGGCTCTCTGGCAGCATCCGATTTAACTGCCCTTTTGCCGTACACAAAACAGTATTTTGTGCTTCCGGAACAGAGTATTGCCAAACTGACCCCTTACCGCATTACTATCTTTGATGAGAATGGGGATAAAATCCAGCCGGAACTTCTCACAGTGAACTGGAGCATGGACGCCGCCATGAAAAACGGTTTCCCGCACTTTATGCTCAAAGAAATCCATGAACAGCCCCAGGCACTGCGAAATACCATTCTTCCAAGAATCGTGGATGAGCTTCCAAATTTTGACAGCGACCAGATACCGGACAGCGCTTTTGTGCATGTCAATAAAATTCAGATTGTGGCCTGCGGAACTGCCATGTATGCTGGAATGGTGTCCAAATCTCTGTTTGAATCCATGCTGAAAATTCCGGTTACTGTTTCTATCGCATCGGAATTCCGGTATGAAGACCCGCTGATTGATGAGAATACTCTTGTCATTATCATTTCTCAGTCCGGTGAGACTATCGACACTCTCGCTGCACTGCGCTTGGCAAAAGAAAAAGGTTCCGTCACTCTCTCCATCGTCAACGTCAAGGGGTCTACGATTGCCAGAGAGAGCGATTACGTCTTTTACACACACGCCGGCCCAGAAATTGCAGTTGCCAGCACCAAGGCTTACTCCGTACAGCTCGCGGCTTTGTATCTGATTGCATGCCGCATGGCTCTGGCATGTGGAAAGATGACACTGGAAGAAGGAAAACATTTTCTGCAGGAACTCCTCTGTGCGATTCCTGCGATTGACATGGTGCTCACAAAGAAAGAGGAAATCCGCCATGCTGTCTCACACCTCACCAGTGTGGACAATGCTTTTTTCATCGGAAGAGGACGCGACTACGCATTCTCCCTGGAGGGCGCACTGAAATTGAAGGAAATCTCCTATATCCATGCGGAGGCGTATGCTGCAGGGGAGCTGAAACACGGAACGATTGCGCTGATTACAGACCAGGTTCCTGTCATCGCCATCGCCACACAGGAAGCGGTCTACACCAAAATGATTTCCAACATCCGCGAAGTCAAGGCACGTGGTGCGTTCGTCATTTTAATCACCAAAGAATCTGCCAGTATAGAAGAAGGAATTGCCGACATTCACATGACCATTCCGAATCTGGACGATTCTTTCACAGTATTTCCGATTGCTGTGATTTTGCAGCTCATCGCATACTATACCTCCGTGAAGAAGGGATTGAATGTTGACCAGCCGAGAAATCTTGCAAAATCGGTTACGGTTGAGTAGTAAAACTCTTATCAAATGACAAAATAAACATTTCAAATAAAACCCTGGTTGACGTGTATTCTGCATACATTCATATGCGAATCCGTCAATCAGGGTTTTATTTTAAACTGGATATGGCTCTATGTTTTCGAACTCCACAGTCCACTCTCCGTTGTCCGGAAAACCAGGCGTCTCTTTCTCACATCCAGCATATCCAGCTGCCATCAGCGGCACTGCCAAAAGCAGCGCACCGTTTCCAGGCAAGTATAACGGCAAATCCTTTCTGGACTTTTGCATATTGTTTCCGCTCGTCACATAGCTATTTTTCATGGTATCTTTCAGCAGAATATCCACAGCGGTCTCCGGTTCTCCCAGACGCACGGCAGTCATCGCCATCAATGCAAAATCCCAGCCCCACAGGCTCTTATATTCCCAACATTCTAACACTTTGTGAAGCGTCGCCCGCATCTTCTCTCTGTCTGTTCTTTTGCTGTCAATCAGCCCGAATCCGCCCAACATAGATGGATGGTCTTTGTTATATTTCTCGAATGTGTCGGGACAGTTTTTGTGCGCCAGATACAGTCCGTTTTTCTCTGCCATCGGCGCCATATGACTTCCAACTTTCTGCCATTGGCTTGTCTTTTCGGATTCCAATCCCAAATCCCCTGCCCACTCGCAGGCAATCTTTAAGGTAAATGTCCAGTATTCCAGCTCAAACGCTGGATTTTCCACATATTCTGCCCTGTGACACTCCTGCACAGGAATCACTGGAGCTGGAAGGTCATAGCAGCCTGTCTCCTGCCGGTACTGCACAAAATCCACCATAAAATCCGCAGTCTCCTCGATAAGCTTCCAGTATTTTTCGCGAAATCCCTGTGCTTTGCCGCGCTGCCTGTAATCCTGATACGCCAGTTCCAGCATATAGATGATGTGGGGCTGCTGCCAGATCAAAAGCGGCGCAATCGGGGACGGGCAGTCGATTCCCTGCGGCCCGATCATTTTCGGCCAGCGCGCGCCGCGATAGCCATTGCGCGCTGCATTGTCTCTCGCCTCCTGCAAGTGAGTCAGATACCAAGAAAAGCTCTTCTCTAACAATTCTGTGTGCTGCCAGAGCGCCAGCCATGCGCAATGCCACAGATACATCTCCAGATGCATTTTCCCATACCAGCTGTTGCAAGTAAGGCCCGTCTCCTGCGGCGGCAGGGAACCGGCAGAGTTTAGCGCCATCAGATACTGCGATAAAATAATTCTTCTTTCCAGCTCCCACGCCCGTTTGTCTTTGCTGTGGTTCAGCCGGATGATACCTCCTTTTTCCCAGAACGTATTCCATCCTTCGATGCTGCTTTTTTCTGTCTCTTTAAAATCGGGAATCTCCGCTACGCTCTCCTCTGTTTTTCCAAAGGCAACCGTAAAAATCAGATTTTTTTCCTGTGGAATGACAGCAATCTCATGTCCATTCTGGCTGACTGAGGCATCACTCTCCACGGAAAGCGCCATAAAGTAGGTGTCTGCATCCAGAATTCTCTTAAAAATCCATTTTGTTCGCTTTTTCGTGCCATCGGATACACTGCATCGCACATGCACTGTCTGATGTTTTTCACTGTTCTCCCAGTCTGACGCCGTGATATCCGGCGAACCATAGGGAAATGCTATTCTGACAGAAAGCTCTCCTGCCTGAAAAGCCTCACTTTGAAAAGAAAAGCCCAACACATCTTTTTCATGATGGCAGACACTCTTTCCTTCACAGCGCCATGCCATGGACGCACTTACCATAAAACGGCTTTCCAGAATACCTTCATACAGGTGCAGTTCCTGATGCACATCTAAAATTTGTTCCTGTTTCAGCTCTGCTCCCTGATACAAAAAACCGATTCTTGCCAGATTCAGTCTGTGTGGATTCTTCCTCAGCCAGTCATAGACATCCCCGTTTCCAGGCATTTTTCGCTGTGGATAGCGAACGGTCTTCGCACCGCAGGAATACTCTGTCATGACTAAATCCTGCAGTGTGTATACATCCTGCGTCTCACTCACCGGCTGCGTATGCCATCCCCACTGTGACAGCGTGCACAGTGGCAATGTATCTCGATATTCCTCATAAAGAGACTGCATGCCCGTCACATCGGCGGTAAATCCCAATTCTCCGTTTCCCACTGTCAGGGGAGACTCCTTGTCTATCGTAAGCAGAACTGGATTGTGGCTGGAAACCAGTTTTTTTCTGTCAATTTTGTCGGCTCTGTGAATTTTATCCATTTTGTCAATCGTTTCTCTGTCAACTGCCATACTGTCCTCCCACAGCCTACAGGCTCTGCTCCACTTCCTGACACATCAGGATAAACGCGCCTGCCCCGTGCAGGTCATTCTCGCTGGTCGGGCGGTTACAGTAATGCGCATAGTCTCCAACTCCCGTACCGATGCAAATATTGTCGATAATCACACCATTTTCGTTATATTTCAGGCGGTCAATGATTCCCTTAAATCCTTTCTCGGCATATGTCAGGTAGGATTCATCCAGATAACCACAGCGCACCGCCTTGCAGATAGCCGCCGTAAACAGACAGGTACAGGAAGATTCCAGCCAGTTTCCTTCCTGACCGCCCTTATCCACTACCTGATACCAGAGTCCGCTCTCTGCATCCTGATAGTTTACAACTGCCTTCAGCAAGTCAATTGCCACTGCAAGCAGCGCGTCACGTCTCGGATAATCCTGCGGAATAAACTCTGCCTCATCAAGAAGCGCCACCGGAACCCATCCAATAGAGCGTCCCCAGAATTCTGGTGAGCAGCCCGTCACTGGGTCCGCCCATGCCTGCTTTCTGCAAAAATCAAATGCATGGTACAGCAATCCTGTCTTCTTGTCTCTGGTATTTCTCTCCATCATCAATGCCTGATAGATGCAGGTGTCAAAATATTCTGGTTTGTCAAATTCCGCTCCATACTGCGCCGCTATTGGGCCTCCCATGTAAAGGCCATCCAGCCACATTTCATTGGCATTTTTCTCTTTGTGCCAAAAGCCGCCCTCCGGATTTCTCGGGAAATGCAGAACCAGCGGCAGCAGCGTATCCAGAGCCGTCTTATATCTCTCGTCTCCAGTCTCATGGTACAAGTCGTACAGCAAGATTCCTGGCTGAATGTCGTCCAGCTCACCTGGGTCAAATGTATGAATCTCACCCTTTTCATCAATAATGGAATCTACCCATCCCTTGATGTATTCAAAATATTTTTGCTCTCTGCATAAGCGGTAAGTCTTCTGCACTCCTGACAGAAATACCCCCTGATGATAATGGAAATGTCCTTTCGGCGGCAAATCCTGTGGTGCAAATTTTTTCATCATAGTATCACATGCCATTTTTGCATATTCCAGTGCTGTGTGGTCTTTGTATATCAGTTTGCTCATGATTTCTGTCCTCTCCTTCCTTGTCCGTCAAATGTCCAGTCAGCTTAGTGTGCAAGCACGCAGTCCATACCGCCGCTTGGCAACACCATATATGAAAGTCAGATAGCCGTCACGGCGTGCGAGCACGCCTGCCGGCTGACCGCTTGATGGGACTTTCATGGTAAATTATATCATTTTCTTCCTTAAATAGATAGAATTATTTAAAGAACTTTATGATTTTTTTATGGTGCGGACACATTTTAGTCACATTTTTCGTTTATATTATAACTAAGCTATTCGAGAGGATAGCGAGGCCTTTGATTCAGGTATACTTACTTGTAATCACAAAGCTTTTTCATACTCATACCGGACGGGGTGACCCGTCCGGCCCCCCTATTAATTATTTTACGTTATACCTACCCTATTTCCAATTTAAGAGAAACGCCGCTGCAAAATCCCTGCAGCGGCTTTCTTTTTTACTTTTCTACCACACAAAAACAGTTGGCAGGACATATTCACCAAATAAGAATATAACCTGCCGAACTGTTTTTATTTTACTTATTTCTCTGTTTCGTCTATTCCTCTGAAAATCCGGTCACAACTTTGACTGTGCTGCCCTCCGGCTCCTGGTAGGTAAATTCTACCATATCTCCAGCTTTCAGGAACGGCAGTTTTTCATAAATGGAAATATCTGCTGCATACACCGCATCCTGCCCTCTCAGTGTGAAGTAATACTGTGTATTTCCTGAAATAACAACATCCGCAATCGCTTCCACGGTTCCTTTCGCCATCTGTTCCTCCAGAGGCGTCCCCATTTCTATCTCTTCCATATTTAATGCCAGGCGATAGTTTTTCTTTGCCTCATCCACAGTCGCGCCGGTTCCGACAATCTGATACTGTGCCACGTCCACAAATGCATACATCTTCACAAGCCCAGCTGCATCTTTCAGGGAAACAAAGTATGCCGGCCGGCCCGAGATATTTAGCAGCAGCGGGAAAGTCGCCGTATACTGCAGGTGCTGCACCTGCCCCTGTGCGGAACCCATGGCAGAATACTCCGTTGCACCTGGAACTACATAGAATTTTGTCTCCTTTGTGCGCAGATTCACTAGGACAAAACCAATATTGGACTCGTCTGCTGTGACGGAGGACATGCCCGTATACAGATACACATCATCATGAATCGCCAGATAATTGTAGCCATATGTGGTCCGGCGCACATTTCTCTGTCCAAAGATGGAATTGATAAATCCATTCTGGAACTTTCCATTGTCATCCAACTGTTCGATAATCAAATCGGACGTGTAAAGCTGGTCAATCCACTCCGGCACATCCTCTTTTTCGTAGTATTGGCTCTCTCCAGTGATGGCATTGACTAGAATCGCACCAGAAATATCTTTTCCATCCCACCATCCGATGCGGTACTGCACCACAGGTGCTACCCAGTAAGGCACGCCGTCATCATCAATCTCAAATGAGATATTTTCAAAGATGCGAGTCGGATAGGAAAAACGGAGGTAGCGGTAAATATTGCGGAAGAAATATTCACTCGTGGAATACTTCATTCCATTTTCCAGCCACACTAGGTCCGTCTCCTGCGTCACCATATCCACTGCAATATAGGCCGGAAGTCCCTTGCGCATATTATAGAACCACTTTATCGGGTCGGCATAGGCGAGCGGTGTCACACGATAAGGCGTTCCCTTATAGTTAATCTGTGTATAATTGTTCTCAATCTCAAACTGTGACACCAACTCCGTCATTTCGCCCAGTTTGCGGCTTCCCAGTCTGGAAGCTGTATCCTTGTCCACCACAGGAATCTGAGACATCTGCAATTCTGCGACATCCTGCGCGAAATCTCCATCTGTCATCACAATCAGGTCACGATAGCGGGAGGCATTAAAAATTCTCTGCCCAATCACTGTGGCAATCGCCATCCACACTAACAGAATGAAAATCAGCCCAAATCCGATTTTTAAAGGGCGGGAAATTTTGGTGGAAGCCATTCTCCAGGGCCTTTTTGCATAAATCGGCGCACCAGTCACCGGATTCTGCCCAATCACCTCTCCGTGACCCTGATTCAAGCTCTCAAAAAACTGTTTTACATATGTCGGCATATTGACAAGCAGAATCAGAATGATACTGATAATCAAAAATATCAGAAAGTTTCTGTCCCTGAAATTCACGGCTGGAAGCATGGTGTAAAACAGCAGAAAAATCAGCACTGCTGACACAAACAGCCGCACAAATACAGAACCGATCTTTATGTTTCCTTTTTTCATAACCTTTCTCCATTTCTTCGTTCTTTTACAGAAACGATTTTCATGCATGGGGATGCCCACACTAGCAGGCATATCCATTTACAGCAAGATACGTGCAGCGCGCATGTCCGGCTCAAAATTTGCCAGCATGCAAAATACAATGCACAGAAGCAGTATACCACATCTCTCCTATCTTCTGCAAGCCCGCCTTCCAGGCGGCTCCCCGAACCTCTTGCACAATCTCATGCAAAATGCTATAATTACCCCACAAAACGACAGGAGGATTCACATTCTATGTACACTTACACCTGGTATCAATGGCTTAGTTTCTTTTATCTATATTCCTTTTTTGGGTGGATTTTTGAATCCACCTATGTTTCTCTCAAACAGAGGCGTTTTGTCAACCGCGGTTTTCTGCGTGCTCCAATGCTGCCTCTCTACGGTACAGGAGCCGTCATGATGCTGTGGGTATCTCTTCCTGTAAAAGATAACCTGATTGCCGTCTATTTTTCCGGTGTGATTGCTGCGACTATTCTGGAATATATCACTGGATGGGGAATGGAAAAACTGTTTAAGATGAAATACTGGGATTACAGCAATCAGCATTTTCAAATCAACGGCTATATCTGTCTCTCCTCCTCCATTGCCTGGGGCTTTCTGACAATCTTTCTGACGGAAGTGATTCACACTCCGATTGAGTCTGTGATATTGAAAACACCTTCCAGTGTTCTGCTTGCGATTGATGGAGTTGTCAGCGTACTCTTTGTCACAGATACTGTATTCTCTGTCAGAACTGCTCTGGACCTGGCAAAAATTCTGGAAAATCTATCCTCTGTGCGCGCCGATTTGGAGGCGGCACAGGTACAGCTCGCTCTGTTAAAAGCGGAGACTACACAGAGAGTCGATGCTGTCAAAGACGATACAAAAAACCGCATGGAACGCCTGCGCTCCGATTTGCGCAATGAAGTCGCCACCCGTATTCTGGAATTGAAGGAAGAGACAGCGATGAAGTTGGAAGAACTGCGCAATGAGCAAATCAGCTCTCTGACGGAGAAGACAAAACAACTGACGGAAAAGCGCTATGCACTCACACATCGCCTGGATCACATAAAGAAACTGTTTTTGTATGGCATACTGCGCGGAAACCCATATGCTTCCAGCCGCTTCCAAGACGCTCTGGATGAATTGAAAGAGGAATTTAAGAAAAAGCCTAAAAAATAAAAAAAACAGAAAGCATAAAAAAGATACTGTCCATATTCGCAAACAACTCGTCGAATACGTCAGTATCTTTTTTATGCTTTCCCATTTCGGGTATTCTTTTTAGGTATCAGAATACAGATATCAGAATTCACATTCTTTTACATTCTTCTATCTATCTCATTCCCTGCACTCTGCTTTTTATTCAGCCAGCATCTTATCTACCATAGCCATAACTTCTTTGCCCATTGCCTCTGCCTTCGCATCTGCATCCTCCAAGGAAGTTCCCTTGATACCATAGTAGAATTTGATCTTCGGCTCTGTACCGGACGGTCTCACGCACATCCAAACGCCATCTTCCATATCATAGTAGAGAACGTTGGAGGACGGAAGTCCTGTAGGTTTCACTTCGCCGGTTGCCATATCTGTGATGGTATCTTTCTTGTAATCTCTCACGGATGTTACTTTGTAGCCAGCCACTTCCTTCGGCGGATTCTGACGCAGATTTTCCATGATAGCCTGAATCTTTGCCAGACCTTCGATACCGGACAGACCGATAGATTTTACTGCATCTTTGTAGTAGCCGTACTTCTCGTACATATCGATCATAGCATCCCACAGAGTCTTGCCCTGTTTCTTGTAGTAAGCAGCAGCCTCGCACAGTGCAGCGGTTGCGGAAATCGCATCCTTGTCACGCGCATAAGCACCGATCAGGCAGCCGTAGCTCTCTTCCATACCGAAAAGGTATGTACCCTTGCCGCTCTTCTCGTTCTTTAAAATCTGCTGTCCAATCCACTTAAAGCCTGTCAGAACTTCAATCAGCTCTACGCCGTAGCTCTTTGCAATCGCGTCAATCAGGTTTGTGGAAACGATGGATTTTACTACCTGGCCGTCTGCCGGAATCTTTCCAGCTGCTTTCTTCTGGCTCAGTACGTACTCGCACAGAAGAGAACCAGACATATTTCCTGTCAGCGGAATATACTCGCCGGATTTTGTATCTTTTACATAAACACCGAGACGGTCTGCATCTGGGTCAGTTGCCAGAACCAAATCTGCATTTTTCTCTTTTGCCAGAGCTAATCCCAGCTCAAATGCCTCTTTTGCTTCTGGGTTCGGATAGCTTACAGTTGGGAAGTCGCCGTTTGGCAGCTCCTGCTCCGGTACTACATACACATGCTCGAATCCCAGTTCTTTCATGGTTCTTCTCGCTGGAATGTTTCCGGTACCATGAAGTGGAGTATAGATAATCGTGATCTGATCCTGCATCTCATCAATAGCCTGCTGGTTTACCACCTGTGCTTTTACCTGCGCAATGTACTTGTCATCGATCTCTTTGCCGATAACCTGATACTTGCCGGCTGCTACAGCAGATGCCTCATCTGTTGTCTTTACAGTGGAAAGGTCCTCGATTGCCAGTACTTCTTCTGTGACACCTTTGTCGTGAGGCGGTGTAAACTGTGCGCCGTCCTCCCAATATACCTTGTATCCATTGTACTCCGGCGGGTTGTGGCTCGCTGTGATATTGATACCTGCGATACAGCCTAACTCACGCACTGCAAAGGATAACTCCGGTGTCGGGCGCAGAGACTCAAATTTATATGCCTTGATTCCGTTCGCTGCCAGTGTCATAGCAGCTTCCATAGCGAATTCAGGTGACATATGACGGGAATCGTATGCAATGGCAACTCCCTTATCCGCTCCACCCTGCTTAATGATATAGTTAGCAAGACCCTGTGTAGCACGACGTACCACATAAATGTTCATACGGTTAATGCCTGCTCCAATAACACCCCTCAAACCGGCTGTACCAAACTCCAAATCCATGTAGAAGCGCTCTTTAATCTCATTCTCGTTATCTGCAATCGCACGCAGCTCTTCTTTTGTAGCTTCGTCAAAATATGGATTTGACAGCCATTCATTATAAATTTTCATGTAGTCCTTCATAAAAAATACTCCCTTCTCTTGTCACTTGGAACTTTCTCTATTATATAATATTTTTTACAAAAAATAAATCAAAATCTCTCGATTTTTTCATGTATTTTTTGCAGGAATTCATCTCTTTCCTGAAACTGTTCTTCCAATTTCATTAATTTCTCAATATTTTTCATTGGAATCCAAGCTTTATTGTTGTTTAAGTAAAAATTCATCTGTTTCCAGTACTTTTCCGGATACAAAAACAGATAATACAGCGCTTCTCTGTCCTGGCGGCCAAGAGGCAGCACGGCATCATATTCTTCCAGAAGTTCCATTCCCAAATCTGAGCGCCATCCCTGTTTTTCGAGAGTCTTGCGCACCAGCCGGTACAAATCCTCCACCTGAACGCCCTGATGCATCTGGTTGAACTCAGTGAACACCAGCCCCGCTTCCCCGCCGCTGTCAGAACTTCCATCATGAATACCATCGCGAATCAATATATGATGCTGATTCATATCGCCATGACACAGATACATGGATTTTTCCCACCTGACCGCCTGAAGCCCCCTGGCCGCCTCCTGTGCCTGTTCAAAGAAAACATTGAAATTTTTGAGCACGCAGAATTCAAATTCTGATTTTTTCTTTTTATTTCGGATAAATTTACGCACACGCATCAATTCTCTGTTATGGCGCACCATCTCGTCTGACAGAGGTTTTTCTGTGATAGAACCCAGGTTCCACTCTTCTTTCCACTCAATTTCACGCATTTTTTTATGAAGCAGGGCCAATCCCCGCACAGCATGCCGCACATCCCTCTCACTTCTAAGGTCACATTCTCTGTCAAGAAACCAATCTTTTAAGATATATTTTGTCCCATCCGGCGCAATGGAAACAAGATTCCCTTCGCTTGTCTTCTGATACTGTTCCAGCTCCAGGCTTTTTTCCTGTTTTAAAAATCCCAGGACTTCATGTTCAAACTCCAGCCGCCGCACACTTCCCCGATACTCTTTTAATAATTTCAGTCCCTGACTGGTTTCACACAAGAAGGCGCCTCGTCCCCGCCTCACATCTCTGACTTCCAAATCGTACTGTTCCAATACTTCCAGATTTCTCTCGTTCACAGCTATCCCTCCCACATGCTTTTCACGTTTTCCCAGGACTGCTATGTATTCTATTCTTTGTTCTCAGTCCCCGCCGTAGCTACTTCTAACGTATGTGGCAGGTCTGCTTTCTAGTACCAAAATTTCAGGAACGCCGGATGATACCTTTGCCTGCTGGTCTATCTTGCCGCCTCCTATGCAGATTCGCCTGCATGTCTGTTTATCGCTTCCTACGCAGATTCACCTGCATGTCTATTTATCGTTTCCTATACAAATTCACATGCATGTCTATTCGTTGGTCTGCTCACAGGTCCGAGGTCTCACTACAGACTCTCTCTACTGTTCCACTACTTCCACAGTTGGGTCTTCTCCGAGTCTGTATGTTGCCTTATAGTATTTTCCATAAATAACCCCTTCCCACACAGCGCCTTCGACCTCTCCGTTTCTGTCCTCCAGTATTGTCACACCATCTTGCAGCTCTTCTTCCGCTTCTTCCAGGCGCAGCGCCCTGTCTGCGGATTCTGCAGTATAGGCGGCCTGTGCATTGGAAATCGCCACCCGTTTTGCTGCTTTCTCCTGAATATTTTTATAAGAAGGCACTGCCGCTGCCATCAGAATACTCATCAGGGCAATGACACATATCATTTCTACCAGGGTAAACCTCTGTTTTTGTTTCTCTTGTTTTTTCATGTTCTCCTCCCACTTTTTCATCCTTCGCTTCTCTCAATTCTTCCTTTTTATCTATTTTATCTATGTTGTCCAATTTACCTGTCTGATTTTTCTGTCTGATTCCCTTCTCTGTCTCATCTGATTTCTCTGTCTCATTCCCATCTCTGCTTACTCAGTTGACTGAATACACAATCTTTTCCATCTCCTCCACGCTGGTTTCTCCTCTTAGCACCAATTCCATCACAGCATCTCTCAAAAATACAACCTTGCTCTCCCTCTCATATTCTCTAATTTCCTGAACGGAGGCTCCTTTTGCCACCATACTGCTCAAAGTTTCATCCATCCTCACAATTTCATACACAGCCGTTCTCCCAATATAGCCAGTGCCATTGCAGTGCTCGCATCCATTTGCTCTCCACAGAATCTTTGGCATCGGTTTTTTGCACTGCTTCTCCGATTGTATCCTACATGGTCCATCTGACGGTATATCAAGATGTGCTCCAAACAGCAGTTGTCCTTTTACATCTGCATCTTCTGGAACATAAGATACCTTACAATATGGACACAGCAGCTTTACCAGACGCTGCGACACAATCCCTGTCAGTGCTGCCGCTGCCATATAGGACGGCACTCCCATGTCCAGCAGCCGTATCACACTGGAAGCACAGTCATTTGTATGAATACTCGCCAACACAAAATGTCCGGTAATGGCGGCGCGCACGCCGATCGATGCGGTCTCCCCATCCCGTATCTCTCCAATCATAATTACATCTGGATCCTGACGCAAAATGGAGCGCAGCACAGTCTGAAACGTCAGGCCAGCTTTCTGATTGACCTGCACCTGTGTCACACCATCCATCACTTTTTCAACAGGGTCCTCCACAGTAATAATATGAATTGGCTTCTGCAGCATCTGATGGAGAACTGCATAAAGCGTTGTGGTCTTTCCGCTTCCAGTCGGACCACTGATTAGAAGCAGGCCGTTCGGCGACTTCAAAATTTTTTCAAATTCCTGCATCTGTCCTGGCGTCATTCCCAGATTTTGAATTTCCATCAATTTTTCTTTGCCGATTCCTCCCAGAATCCGCATCACGATATGCTCTCCGAACAGCGTTGGAAGTGTGGAAATCCGAATATCTGCACTTATCTTTTCCTCAAGATACATGTATTTTCCATCCTGCGGAATTCTCTTTTCTGCAATGTTCATTCCACCCATAATCTTAATTTTTGTGACAATGGCCGCATGTGCCTCCATTGTCATAGATACATAGGGAATCAAATCGCCATTGATTCTGAGGCGAATATGTAGTTTTGTCCTAGTCGGCTCAATATGGATGTCACTCGCTCCTTTTTGATAGGACTGTTTTATGAGAAAATTCAGCATCCGCTCAACCGGAAGCTCTTCTGCCCTTTCACGCAGATGAAACCCCATTTTTTCTCTCTTTCTGGAAAAGAACTCATCTACATCCGCCACCGCCTGCCTAAATGCAGCTTCCCCGTCTTCCAGCTCTTTCTCAAACTCTTTTCTGTCTGTTTCCATATATCCTCCCCTTCTTTCTCTTCCATTTTCAAGATTCTTTTAACCTTGCATTTTTAAAACTCCGTTCTCACAGATTGCTTGTCACTGCCTTTCTTTGTTTTTTGAGATATGATATACTGTACTATGTACGGATACGATTTGTACATCTTCTAGGAAGGGGGTCCCTATGTTTCACAAACTTTCCAGAAAATCCATTGCCGCTGGACTTATCCTCGCATTCTGCTATGTGCTTTGTTTCTTTCGTTTTGGATTTTGCCTGCATTTCCTTCTTCTCTGCTTGTTTTACTCCATTCTGCTGTTTGCGGCCATAGTAGATTTTGATTCCATGTACATTCCCGACAGCGTCCATTTTGTGATTCTTTTGCTTGCTGTCCTTTCCTTTTTTGACCCGCTCTCGCCCTCCCTTATGAGCAGACTGATGGGTGCTGTGACAGCAGGTGGCTTTTTGATGCTGCTTTCTCTCATCAGTCATGGTGGGGTAGGTTTCGGGGATATCAAACTGCTCTTCTCTGCTGGATTTCTTCTGGGATTTTCCAAAAATATCATGTCGCTGCTTCTTGGCTACTCACTCGCAGGCAGTTTCTGCGTATTTCTCCTGTTTTTTCAAAAATTGGACCGAAAAACTGCCATCCCTATGGCACCTTTTTTCGCTATCTCCTTTTTCCTGTGCTCTCTCTGGGGAGACGCCATTCTTATGTGGTATTTGGGCTTTTTTCTGTATCCATAAAAATTTTTATTCCTGGTATGCCATCTCATTTATATGGAATCAAACAGTGCTGGATATTTTGTCAGTCCGCAAAGCATAAGAAAAAAGCGATACCTCACTATCACGAATATCCGCTCACTTATAATATTCCATCTCACATCCATCTTTTTCTGCACGGTACTGATGCAAAATCTCCTCGTACACCTTTCCGCCTATCTCAAACTCAATTCTAATATATTCTCCCGTCGCATGTCCCCTGACCGTCTCCTCTTTTATATCCCGCTCCAGAGCAGCATATGCGCGGTCAGCTTCCAGACTATTTGAAAATGCCTTTGCTATTTGGGACATTGCCATACTGACCCCAATCATCAAAATAAAAAATATCATAACAGAAAAAATCAGTTCCAACAGTGTAAAGCCTGCGTCTGTCTTATGTTTCATCTTATCTGCCCTTTTCCCTTTTCTTCCATACTTCATCTTATCTGTCCAATGTTACTTCAGAATAAAATGTATATTCCTGTTCGCCATACCACACTTTTGTCCGGACAGTCGCTTTCTTTTCAAAAAATCGGGCAGAGATTTCCACTTCTGCCTTCCATTCCTCCGGATTTTCTTCTCCCTCCTCCCCTAAAATTTCTCCAAACTCTGCCTTTCCCAAAGCGGTATATTCGCTCTCCTCTATATCCCCACCTTCTTTCCCATCCTCATTTTCCTTTTCCTGCTTGCGCTTTTCCTCTTCCTTGGCCTCCCACTTCAATGCCTGTATCACAGTGGACTTTCCAGAAGATACCTCTGTGCACAAAGCCTTATGAATACTCTCTGCTGCTGCCAGTCCTCTCAGGCGTTCCCTGTTCTTCTGAACATTTCCTGCTGTCTTCGCTGTTATCCATGCAAAATCCATAAGCAGTACTGTAAAAATCATAACCAGCAGAATCACAAACAGAAGACTGCTGCCACGCTCTTTTTCCCCTTCCATTCTGAACATCCGCCTGCTGAATTTTCTCATTTTAAACCGCTTTTTGCCTTTCTGTACCCAATTTTTCATTTTCCCCGCGCATACATCCTCTCACTCTTTTTTCACAACATTCGATTGTACATCTCAAACACAGGAAGCATGACAGCTAGAACAATGACTCCCACCAAAGCTCCCATCACCAGAATCAGCATTGGCTCCAAAAGAGCAATCATCCTGTCAGCTGCCTGTTCGGTCTCTTTCTGAAAAAAATCTCCAATATGCTCCAAAATCTGTTCCAGAGAGCCGGACTCTTCTCCTACCCGAACCATGGAACAAAAAACTGGCTCCCATATTTTCTGCTTTTTCAGACAGGCAGACAGCATATAGCCTTTCCTGACTTCCTCGCATGCTTCACTCAGGCACTGCCTTGCATATTTATTTTTCAGAATCTTCCCTGCATTGTTAAGACTCGTTAGAATATCAATTCCACTCCCATATAAAATCGCGAACGCCAAGGCAAAGCGCGCAGTGTTGGCCGTTTTTAACAATCCCCCGAATATCGGAATGAAAAATTCTGCCTGATGCAGCCGGACTGCAAATGCCTTTTTCGTGCTCGCCCAGGAAAATACCCCTGCAAAAATCAGACAGCACAGAAACGCTTCTGCTCCATGCTGCACCAAAAACAAACTCAGACGCTGCATCACTCTCGTCAGAGCAGGCAGTTTCTCTCCATCAAACAGCAGAAAAATCTGGGGCATGACAAATGTCAGCAAAAAGACGCAGGAAAACAGAGACACTGCGAACAAAATGCTAGGATAAATCAAGGCTGTCTTTAATTTTTCCTGGATAACCACTTCTTTTTCATAATATTCCGCCATTTTTTCCAGAACTTCATCCAGCCTGCCACTCAGCTCACCATTTTCTACCATATCGGCCAAAAGTGGCGGAAATATCGTCTTCTGTTCCCTCATAGCCTGCGACACGGCCATTCCTTTTTGTACATTTTGCGAGAGAGAATCCAGAGTCCGCCGCAGCATCTTGCTCTGTGCTGCTTCTTGGCATACCAAAATCATTTCCGAGGCAGAAACACCAGCTTTTAACAGCACACTCATCTGCCGACACAGGTGTGCAGTCTCTCTGAGACTCCATTTTCTTCCCCTGATTCTCAGGTCCATTCTCAAATTTTCTATTATTACTGGCACAGATACAGATTTGTCCTTAAAATGCCTCACCAGATGTTTCTCCTTTCTCAAAAGATTCGCTTTTCAAAAAATCTTCTTTATGAAATTTTATGAAATCCTCTTCTTTTCAAAGCACGATTCGCGTAAAACAGAAAATGCCGCAAAAGCAGCTGTTCCCTTTTATCCTGCATCTCCTGCCTCTTTCGGCGGCCTTACAGGATAACATGGAAACAGCTAAAACTCCTACGGCATCCCTGGTTATTTTGTTCTTGCATTCACTTTTACTTTTTTCTCATCTTTTTCCTCTGCGTGAGTGACAGAAAGCGCTTTTCCCTTTTCATATACAACCCGATATTCATCGGAAAGGTAGATCATTTTCACAATTTCTTGGTCTCTATTCAGCGTAATCCGCTCAATCCAGATGCTGTCTCCAAACCCATCCCCAATATAAGAATACAGTGGATTTGTGTTGTCCCGCAGATTTCCTGCGCAGGCAAACAGCTCTATTTCATCGAATATCCCTTCTGCCCTGGCATCCTCCATCCAGAGATTCAATGCATCCAGCACAGTCATCGCCTCCTGCTTGACACGGGCACGCCTTGCTTCCTCCTCCAAGTGCTGATAAGACGGAACAGCAACACACAATAAAATGCTTATGATGGACACCACAAGCACAAGTTCGAGAAAATGGAATCCTCTTTTCTCAGATAAATTGCCGGCTCTCCTCATCATATATATAATCTATCTGCGCCAGTTTCTGGCACAAATCCTCCCTCTGCACACCAGCACTCTGGCAGAAATCATCCAAATTTTTATAAAAATCTCTGAGCTGCGTATTGACATAACTCAGTAAAATCATTGGGTCTTTTGGCAAAGTCTGCATTTCTCCTGCTCCTTTTTTGCTCTTTCCTTTATTTCTGTATTTTCTTCTTATTTTCTTTTTTATTTTTTTCTTTAATTTTTTACATTTTTCCCTTATTTTCTACATTTTTCCTGTACTTAATGGATTTCATTATATCGAATTCAGGATAAAATATCAATATCTATTTATCTGACAGTTGATGATAATTCCAAAATCAAGTATACTGTTTTTATATCTTTTATCACTTTTTGGAGGTCATTTATGAAACGCATTCTACTTATCGCTACCGGCGGTACGATTGCTTCCAAACAGGGAGAAGGACATTCCGGACTGACTCCGGTTCTCACATCCCAGGAGCTATTATCCTATGTTCCTGTGGTCTCCCAATTTTGTACGACGGACACGTTACAGCTTATCAACATTGACAGCACCAATATGCAGCCGAAGCACTGGCTGCTCATCAGCCAGGCTGTCGAGGAACACTACAACGACTACGACGGATTTGTCATCTGCCACGGAACAGACACGATGGCCTATACAGCTGCCGCTCTTTCCTATCTTATCCAAAACTCGCCAAAACCGATTGTCATCACAGGTGCGCAGAAACCGATTGATTTGGAAATCACGGACGCAAAGACAAATCTGATAGATAGTATCCGCTTTGCCTGCCATGAAAAAGCATATGGGGTGACTCTTGTATTTGATGGCAAGGTCGTCGCCGGAACCCGAGCAAAAAAAGAGCGCACTAAGAGCTATAATGCCTTTTCGAGCATCAATTTCCCGTATCTGGCATCCATCCAGGAAGAGCATGTTTTGTTTTATCTGGATGACAAGACACTGCTCAAAGGTCCCGTCCGCTTCTATCATGAGCTGGACGAGCGCATCGCTCTCGTAAAACTGATTCCCTCTTCTCAGGCAGAGATTCTCTCGTACGTTGCCAGCCGCTGTGACGCAGTTATCATAGAATCTTTCGGTGTCGGCGGATTGCCCACATACGACAGCGGCGATTTCCGCAAAGCGGTTCACGATCTAGTCAAAGATGGAAAAGTTGTTGTCATGACGACGCAAGTCACATGGGAGGGCAGCAATATGTCCATCTATGAAGTCGGAAAAACCATCAAACAGGAACTGGGATTGATTGAAGCCTATGATATGACACTGGAAGCCACTGTCACCAAATTGATGTGGATTCTGGGTCAGACCAAAGACCCGCAGAAGATACGTGAACTTTTTTACACGACCATCAACAGAGACATTCTGTGGCGCTGACAGTCATATGGACAAGCCCAATCGCCAATGCAAACGTAACAGCAATGGCAAGCGAGAAGAATCGGCATCCCCACTGACATGAGAAAAACAAATGCCAAAAGGGATTTTCTATTATAAAAAAGGATATGGACAAGACAGTTTCTTTTTGTCTTCTTCCATATCCTTATCTTTTTTATATTTCTGCAGGTATCTATCTCAAAATATCTATCTCAAAGTATCTATCTCAAACGAAGTTTTTCTGATTGCTTTTCTGTCTGTTTACTTTCCTTACTTTTTGCTTACACATTCCCACTTTCGGCCCGCGCTGTCAGCTCTCCGTCTTTCAGATCGATCACAATCGTGTCTCCGGCTCTCACGCCGTCTTCCAAAATCAGGCGCGCTGCCAGTGTTTCCACATGTTTTTGCAGGTATCTCTTCAATGGACGCGCACCATAAACCGGATCGTATCCATTCTCGACTGCAAACTGTGTCGCTGCATCTGTCAGGCGGATAGAAAGCTCCTTGTCAGCCAGACGCTTGTTCAGTCCATCTACCAGAAGGGTGACAATGCCGCGGATATTTTCCTTTGTCAGAGGTTTGAAGAGAATCGTCTCATCCAGACGGTTCAAAAACTCTGGGCGGAAATGATTTCTCAAATCGTTCATAACCATCGTTTCCGCTTCCTCACGGATATTTCCGTTCTCATCAATTCCATCCAGCAGATACTGAGAACCAATGTTGGACGTCATAATCAGAATCGTGTTCTTAAAGTCCACTGTCTTTCCTGTGGAATCTGTGATACGTCCGTCATCCAAAACCTGAAGCAGCACATTAAATACATCCGGATGCGCCTTCTCCACCTCATCGAACAATACCACACAGTACGGTTTCCGGCGAACTGCCTCTGTCAGCTGACCGCCCTCATCGTATCCGACATATCCTGGAGGCGCACCGATAAGACGGGAGACAGAATGTTTCTCCATATATTCGCTCATATCAATACGTACCATATTATTTTCATCATCAAACAGGCTCTCAGCAAGCGCTTTCGCAAGCTCTGTCTTTCCGACGCCGGTCGGTCCTAAGAACAAGAAGGAACCAATCGGTTTTGTCGGGTCCTTGATTCCTGCTTTGGAACGGATGATGGCCTCTGTCACTTTCTCTACGCCCTCATCCTGTCCGATGACTCTGCGGTGCAAAACCTCATCCAAATGCAGGGTCTTGCTTCTCTCACTCTCTGTCAGTTTTGCCACCGGAATACCGGTCCAACGGGAGATAATTCTCGCAATCTCATCCTCTGTGACACTCTCATGAACCAGGCTCAAATCCTGACTCTTCACGCGCGCCTCTTCCTCGTCCAGCTCTTTTTGAAGCTGCGGCAGACGTCCGTACTGCAGTTCCGCTGCCTTGTTCAAATCATATTTCTGCTGCGCTGCCTGGATTTCGCCGTGAATCTGTTCAATCTGCTCACGCAATTTTGACAGTTTATCTACAGACGCCTTCTCATTCTCCCACTGCGCTTTCTGTGTTGCAAACTCCTCGCGCATAGCGGAAAGCTCTTTTTGAAGCTCTGCCAGGCGGTCCTGACTCAGATGGTCCGTCTCTTTCTTCAATGCCGCTTCCTCAATTTCCAGCTGCATAATCTTTCTGGATTTCTCATCCAGCTCTGTCGGCAGAGAATCCAACTCAGTCTTAATCATCGCGCAGGCTTCATCCACTAGGTCAATCGCCTTATCCGGCAGGAAACGGTCAGAAATATAGCGGTCGGAGAGCATAGCCGCCGATACCAAGGCGGAGTCTGTGATTTTTACACCGTGGTAGACTTCATAGCGGTCTTTCAGACCTCTCAAGATGGAAATCGTATCTTCCACAGTCGGCTCATCCACCATAACTGGCTGGAAACGGCGCTCCAACGCCGGATCTTTTTCAATGTACTTTCTATATTCATCCAGAGTCGTCGCACCGATACAGTGCAGCTCGCCGCGCGCCAGCATAGGCTTTAACATATTGCCGGCATCCATGGAACCTTCCGTCTTTCCGGCGCCCACAATCGTGTGCAGCTCATCAATGAACAGGATAATCTGTCCTTCGCTCTTCTTGACTTCCTCAAGAACCGCCTTCAGACGTTCCTCAAACTCGCCGCGGTACTTCGCGCCCGCCACCAACGCGCCCATATCCAAGGCAAATAGCTTTTTATCTTTCAATCCTTCTGGCACATCGCCGCGAACAATTCTCTGCGCCAGACCTTCTACAGCTGCCGTCTTTCCGACGCCAGGTTCACCGATTAAAACTGGATTGTTCTTGGTCTTTCGGGACAGAATACGGATGACATTGCGAATCTCTGCATCACGCCCGATCACAGGGTCGAGTTTCTGCTCCCTCGCTCTCTCCACCAGGTCGGTGCCGTATTTTGTCAGTGTATCATAGGTTGCTTCCGGATTATCACTCACCACTCTCTGGTTTCCTCTCACTGTGGAAAGCGCCTGCAGGAACATCTCTTTGTTGATATTATAAAGACGGAACAATTCCTTCACCGGACGTTTCGCTGCTTTTAACAGCGCCAAGAACAAATGCTCTACAGAGACGTACTCATCTCCCATCGCTTTTGCCTCATCCTCCGCGCTGACTAAAACTTTGTTCAAATCCGCGCTCACATAAAGCTGTCCGCCGGACACTTTCGGTAATTTCTCAATCGCCTGCTGTGCCTCATTCAGGAACTGTTCTTTCTGCACTCCCATCTTTGTGAGAAGCTTCAAAATCAGGCTATCTTCTATGGTAAGAAGGCTGTATAAAAAATGCTCTTGGTCAATCTGCTGGTTGCCGTACTCATACGCCAGCTTCTCACTGCGCTGTACCGCCTCCATGGACTTCTGAGTAAATTTGTTAATATTCATAAAACACACCTCTCTTCCTTACATGGAATGATTTGTTTGTTTCCTTGTTTATCTGTTATATTTTTAGTAGAACACCTCTTTGTTAGACACACTATAGCATCTTTTGTTAGCACTGTCAAGAGGCGAGTGCTAATTTAATTGTGAAAAATTTATGAAAAAAGAGCAGGCAACCTGTTTTCATCAAATTTCCTGCTCTTATGTATCGTTCTTTTCCTATTTCACTGCCCTGGTTGCAATGAAAGAAGGAATATTCATTTGATGCAGCCTTCCGCTGCCATTCGTATCTTCATACAAATCTGTTAAGCGAAATCCTGCTTCAAGCTGACCTCCCAGTTGTTCTTCCAAGGTATGGGAAAATTGTACTCCGCCGTCCTCCTGCTCCAGTTGTTTCATCTGCTCTGGATTTTTTAAAGGATTAAAAGGCAGTGAATTTACCACTTGTTTTTCATCGTCGCCAGAAAGTGAACTACCCATCACCTAAAGGTAATGGGCTTCTAAGAGCCTGACGGCTCTAT
>JAUNGE010000036.1 GCA_030524675.1 bacterium | reverse complement strand
TCCACTGCGGAGCTCTTGTTGAACCCTGTCTTGCATGACCGGTTCCTTTCTGTCTCCATGGTTTTCTGCCGCCGCCGGATACTTCAGAACGTGTTTTTGCTTTCTGAGTGCCCTGACGCTTATTTGCGAGCTGGCTTACAACAGCCATATGAACCAGGTGTTCGTTTACTTCTACACCGAACACGGCATCATTCAGCTCTAATGTACCAACTTCATTACCTTCGATATTGAAAACAGATACGTTTGCCATCTGTGTGTCCTCCTTTCATAAAAGCCTGAATTATTTAGCAGCTTTTACCGTTTCTTTCAATGTTACTAATGCCTTCTTGCATCCCGGTACAGCGCCCTTAACCAGAATCAGGTTATTCTCAGCATCTACTCTTACTACTTCAAGATTCTGAGTTGTCACTTTCTTTGCGCCCATATGTCCTGGCATTCCTTTGCCCTTGAACACACGACCTGGAGTTGTTGCGGAACCGTTGGAACCCTGATGACGATGGAACTTGGAACCATGAGCCATAGGTCCTCTGTGCTGTCCGTATCTCTTAATAGCACCCTGGAAACCTTTTCCTTTGGAGATTGCGGTTGCATCAACCTTATCACCAGCAGCAAAGATATCTGCCTTAATTTCATCTTTTACGGAATACTCGGAAGCATTCTCAAATCTAAACTCTCTCACAAATCTCTTGTAAGAAACACCAGCTTTGTCGAACTGGCCTTTTACTGGTTTGGAAACTAATTTCTCTTTCTTGTCAACGAAACCAACCTGTACTGCCTCGTAACCGTCGTTCTCTTTGGTCTTAACCTGTGTTACTACACAAGGACCAGCCTGAAGAACTGTTACCGGAACTAAAATTCCGTCTTCGTTGAAGATCTGGGTCATACCAACTTTTGTGGCTAAAATCGCTTTCTTCATCTTTTTACCTCCTGTTTCATGATCTACAGCGGATTTACTGCACCTGATCCGCGAAAAAGCATTTCGTTTCAAGCGCGCCGCCGTCTGCAAGCCGCGGCGCCTCAGCGCGTAAATCATCCTAGAACAGTCCAATATAGGTGGAACACTATGAACCCGCCTGCGGGTATGTTGATTCCTCTCAGGGAAGTGTTACTTTTATATTTAAACTTTCTGGATACTCAAAAATTTTTGTTGCAGAGAAAGATTACTTTGTGATGTTCTTCAGAGTGATAGCAACACCAGCCGGCATCTCTAACTTTGACAATGTCTCGATTGTCTTGTTTGTCGGTGCAATGATGTCAATCAGTCTCTTGTGTGTTCTCTGCTCGAACTGCTCTCTGGAATCTTTGTATTTGTGAACAGCTCTTAAGATGGTTACAACCTCTTTTTTTGTAGGCAGCGGCACCGGTCCACTCACCTGAGATCCTGTCTTCTTTACAGTCTCAACGATTTTTCCTGCACACTGGTCTACTAACTGATGGTCATATGCCTTCAATGTGATTCTCATTACCTGACTTGCCATAAAAAAAGTCGCCTCCTTTTCGCACTTTTTAAATCGAAGTACGACAAGCGGTGACTGTACACGTTCCCGCGCGTGTCCTTTTCGACTCGCGCTCTCCACTGCATTTCTTTTGATTTCTTGTTTCTTTTTATTTTGCAGTCCTTCTAGTTTGTACAGTGACTTGTCGCCAGTTTCCTAACATGACATTCGCTCCACGGAAAACCTGCCTTCTTTCTGGCAGCAACCTCTCGCTTCAACGCTATCAATGTCACAGCTTTTTTAGAGTATCACACTTTTTTTTAAAATGCAAGGATTTTTTTCTTTTTTTTTAAGAAATACGCGATTTTGGCATTTTGCTGCAAAAAAAGTCTTTTTTGGAAATTCCGTGGTAATTCCTCACGAACAGACAGGAACAAAAAACCATGCCGAAATTTTCCACCATGTTTTCTGTCCCTGTCCTCTTTTATCCTGTATCTCTTATTCTTTCCTTTTCTTGTATTTTTTATACTCTGCACCAGGCAACCAGATGGTCTGCTGTGCATTCTTTCTCTTTAGGCATTCCTTTAGTCATTCGGGAATACCACATCCACTGGCTGTCTGTAGTTTCCGCCACCGAATGTGGAGTCGTTCAGCTCAACCAGAACGCCGCTGCTGTTTGTCTTGAATTTGTTGTCATCAGAGTCCTTGATGGTTCTGTTTTTCTGCACCTTGCCGGAGGAATTCACCACATAGGTCGTGTAGCTGCTGCCGCTCGGAATGCTGAATGCCTCATAGCGCGCAGAAGAATCTGCTTTCTGCAGCTTGCCCTTGTAGTACAGATAGCCGTCGCGCACGCCGGTATAGCCTCTGCCCTTGTATGTGCCTGTCTCGGAGAAATAGAATGTGGAGGAACTTCCGTCGCCTTCCTCAATGGTCTTCTTTCCTGTCACCACAGAGCTGGTGGACTTATCACCAAAATAATATGCCGTGTAATCGCTGCCGTCCTTATTATAAATCTTCTGAAGTCCCTGAATCGGATTTCCGAAGTCATTGAACAGATAGGTGATGCCGCTGATGCGGACCAGGTCGGACTCTGTGCCGGTTCCCTCCTGCGGGCCTACCTTTGGTTTGCCGTCACTCTCAAAGTAATAGTATTCTTCCTCATCATAAGAAACGCTGTCAACTTCCTCCGGTGGATACAAAAGCATCCATCCAGTCTGTCTCGCACCGTTGTCTGCGTAATATTTGTATCCGGAAATATCCGTCTCGTTTCCATCCAGCGATACCCATCCGGTCTGCATCTCACCAGTGTTGTCAAAACAGTACCAGACGTTGTTGATTCTCTTCTCCTCATACTCGTCATCCGGCTGATACAGCCTTCCCTTGCTGTCAAAATAGAACCACTTTTTCTCACCGCTGTCTTCAAAGAACATCGGGCCAGAATCGCCGTCCTCATCCTCATCTCTCGGAACAATATGCTGCCAGCCTGTGCGCATCGCACCGTCCGAGCCGAGATAATACATATTGTTGCCTTCCTCAAACCAGCCGGTCTGCATCACGCCGTCATCATCAAAGTAATAGTACTTGTCACTGATTTTCTTCCATGCGTCAGAAATCATCTTTCCGGTACTTCCCAGATAATACCAGCGGTAATCTTCCCCGAAATCATCTGCGGACACCTTCAGCCATTTGTCCGCCGCCATAATGCCATTGTTGTCCACATAATAGGTGTCATCATCCACCCAGGAATTCACTGCCATATTTCCATTGCTGTCCAGATATCTCCAGAGATTATCAGAAGTCCCCCTCTGCCAGCTGTTTTTCACTTTATTTCCATTGTTATCATAGTACACCCAATTTGTGCCTTCCTGTACCCAGCCCTGCGCGGCAAAAGACGTCATCACTGCACCCAGACTGAGAAAAGCACTGCACAAGATAAACGCAAGTCCTCTCTTTCTCATACGTTCCTCTCCTTATTTTTCTATAATATCCTAATCCTACCACCTATTGTAACAGCACAATTCCAATTATTCAATAAAAATAATCTTTCAATATTATTACGAAACAGTATAGCCGACCCCCCTTATTTTTCCCATCTGCCGGATGCCCCGCATGGCAGCACCAGACCACTCTCTTTCACCGGAAGCCCGATTTCCTGCGAATCCACGCTTCCGCCAAACTTAGAAATCAGTTCTGTGGAGAGCATGTATGTGAGGACGGATGGTGCCAGTCCTGTCGTGTAGGAATTTACCAGAAAGAACAATGGCTTGTCTGACAAAAGCCCCGTACAGAGCTTGATAAACAGGTGAATCGAATCTTCAATCTTCCAAATCTCTCCCTTCGGACCTCTTCCATAGGACGGCGGGTCCATGATAATGCCGTCATAATGATTGCCTCGCCGGATTTCCCTCTCTACAAACTTCATACAGTCATCCACCAGCCAGCGAATCGGTGCGTCGGAAAGGCCGGATGCCTTCGCATTCTCCTTTGCCCAGCCTACCATGCCTTTGGATGCATCCACATGTGTCACAGCAGCCCCTGCTTTTGCCGCTGCCAGCGTCGCACCGCCTGTATAGGCGAACAGATTCAGCACTTTCACTGGACGTCCAGCATGTTTTATCTTCTCTCCAAACCAATCCCAGTTTACCGCCTGCTCTGGAAATAGACCCGTGTGCTTAAAACTGAACGGTTTCAGCTGAAACGTCAGCCCATGGTACGTGATCTCCCACTGCTGCGGCAGATCAAAAAATTCCCACTCGCCGCCGCCCTTAGAGCTGCGGTGGTAATGTCCGTTCATCTTCTTCCAACCTCTGTGCACACGCGGCGTGTCCCATATCACCTGCGGGTCAGGGCGCACCAACAGATACTCGCCCCAGCGCTCCAGCTTTTCTCCGCGGGAGCAGTCTATCACTTCATAATCCTTCCATTGATTTGCAATCCACATACGTTTCCTCTTATTTCCTTTCCTCTGGATTTTTCTTCCAGAAATACCTCTGTTATTATACTGACATCCAGGCAGATACGTCAAGACAGTTCCACCTGAATGTCCACTCTATTTTTTCTCAGCGCCCTCCGGAAAGAATCCTCCACAGAAACGGCATCCAGCGCCTCAGCACATACCGGCAAATTCCGGCGATTGCAAACACGGCTGCGATATCTATTATATATAGAAGAAACGCACCCAAAGCACTTCCACTAAAAAACAGTGCCCCAAGTTTGTTCATCGTCCGCACAATCAAAAAATGGATGGCATAGACAAAAAATGTGGATTTCATCCATCCAGCAGCGGGAGGCAGGGAGATTTCCTTCAGAATCATCCAAAATCCCACCGGCACGCCGAGTCTTAAAACCACCAAGGGCACAGGGGCCAGAAAAGAAGGCGTTAGAATCTGCGGCAGAATGGAAACTAGAATACACCCCACACCGGCCAGGCGGCCAGACACCCCACAGAGAGATTCTGCGAATTTCCTCCCATGCAGAGCTACATATGCAGCTGTGCTGTAATAAACCAACGCATCTGCATTGAGAAGCCAGATCTGCTTATGCGCAATCACAGCTCCCCACATCAGCGCAATCGCTGCCAACCCTATCCACGGATGATACAGCGCTGTATACAGATACGGCGCCGACAGTACCAGCAAAAGCAACTGATAGAGATACCAGAAAACTGGATTGTAGGTATAATTCACAATCGCATCCCACAGTCCCGCTATACTCCAGGTCACTCCCTCTATCCCCGAGACAGCCGACAGAGCTGGCACTGCTGACAGAATACAATATACAGCATAATAAAGCACATTCCATACGATATAGGGAATCAAGAGACTGAAGATGCGGGACTTCCACTTGGAAAAGAGTTTGGAAAAATGAAAATTTCGATAAAACAGATAGCCTGAAATCATAAAGAAGCCTGGAACGGCAATCTGCCCCAACACGTCCGCCACAATAGACTCAAACCATATCACAACCGCCGCTCCCGTCCCCGACTGCTGTGTGAGAGAAAAAAGTTCACTGTTTTTGCTGTGTACCCCCACTACCAGCACGCAAAACAGAAAAGACATCCAGTCAATCTGATTATGAATTCTTTTCTCCCTCATACCATACCCCCATCCAATTTTGTGACACTCTGTATAAAATTATACCGTTCTGCATGATTCCATATGACTTCATAGCTTTTATATCGCTCTGTATGATTCTGCATGTAAATTTATGATGTTGGGGTCAAAAGGTATTTTGACCCCTTTGATACCGGATTGCTCCGCACTGCGTGCTCTTACAATCCTCAAAAACATTCATAATCCGCTCATTTTTCTTCGAAAAATGGCTACTTATTCATGTTTTTGGCGGGTCCCAAAGTCAAAAATCCTCTTGCAAGCAAGCTTGCATCGGATTTCTGACTTTTTGACCCTAGTATCAAATTCATTATACTATGTTCTTTTCTCAAATACAATGATGTTGTTCTCTCTTCCATTCTCTCTGAAATATGCTATACTATACCTGTACATTGATTCTGCCGACAGGCCGGATTACGAATCCAAGCTGTGCTTTCATAATCCGAAAAACAGAAAGGAATTTTTTATGAAACAATTTTTATTTCAGGCAATACCAGCACACCGGCGTGCCGGATGCTCTGCTCTATGCGCTTTCACCATGGGAGCTAGTCTTCTGTTCTCCCAACCGGTTTCTGCCGCTGTTTCTTCGCCTGCCATTTCCGCTTCTTCCTCCTCTGCTCTTCCTTCTGCCCCGATTCAAACGTTCGCTTTCTCAAATGGTCCCTCCGCCAAACCTCTGCAGACCAATGACACCTATTCTTCCTGGCAGTGGGCATATTGGAATGATGGAACTTTCGAGCGTTCTGTCGAAATGAATTATCTGGAATTCACAGAGGAAGCAAACCTCGACCACAGCCTTGCTGAGGCAGTGCCAGGAAATGGACCTGCCTCCAGAGCCTATATCAACATCGAATCTGTACCAGGTATGGATATCAATCTGCCTGATGCCTGGAAAGTGTACGATGAGAGCACCTCCAAAAAGCGCGATGTGATTGTCGCCCTGATTGACTCTGGAGTCGATATCACGCATCCTGATTTATCCAGTTCTATCTGGGTAAATTCGGATGAAATCCCAAATGATGGCATTGACAATGACGGAAACGGATATATTGATGATGTCTATGGATGGAATTTTATTGACAATACACCGATTATTCATGATTCCACACAGCTCTCAGAGGAGAGCCACGGCACGCACGGGGCTGGAACGATTGCAGCGGCCAGAGGAAACGAAACTGGCATTGCCGGAATCGCAGATTCCTCCCACGTGAAAATCATGGTCTTAAAAACCATGGACGGCAGCCGCGGCATCGGGCACTACCAGTCGATTGTGGACGCCATTTCCTATGCGGAAGAGAATGGTGCCTCCATCTGCAACCTGAGCCTCGGCACGTACACCGATTATAAAGAAATCCAAAATGCTATCTCCCAATCCCAAATGCTGTTCGTGGCAGCCTGCGGAAACGGAGACGAGACCTATAATATCGGATATGACCTAGAAATTTCTCCTGTTTTTCCTGCATCCTACCCGCAGAACAATATCATTTCTGTCGCCAGCCTGAATTTTGACGGAAATCTCAGCAACAGCTCCAACTACGGCGCCGTCAGTGTGGATTTGGCAGCCCCTGGAGAATCTATTTTGAGCACGCTTCCAGGCGGACGGTATGGTATGATGAGCGGAACTTCGATGGCCGCCCCGATGGTGACGGGGATTGCTGCTCTGCTTTATTCCTATCACACAGACTGGAACCTGCTAGACGTAAAGAGCGCCCTTCTCAGCACCACAAAGCCGCTCCTCTCTCTCAGAGAAAAAACGGTCACAGGGGGAATTCCCGACGCCTATGCTGCACTGATGTGGCAAAAACCCGACACACCGTAGCAGCTCGATACGCAGGCGTTTCCTATTATAGGACAAACTATAGAACAAGCAGGGATGGATACTGCCGCACGGGCTATATCCATCCCTTTATTTTTGCCAAAATATATGCCACCATTCCAATCGGTATTTCGCAGGCCACTGCGAGAATCCGCTGCCACCACGGTCTTTTGCTGTCAAACATAGCATAAATGCCATATCCCGCCACCATGCCGATAACATTGTGGAAAATATCATCCCACTCAAACAGCCCTCGCTTCATAAAAAGCTGCATTGCCTCAACTGCTCCCGACACTGCCATTCCTGTAACCACGGTTCCGGAAAAAGTCCTCGTCCATGGGCAGCAAAATGGCATCAAAAATCCCAGTGGAATCAGCATACAGCAGTTCAGCACAATCTGAAACACCACATACAAGCGCCCTGTCTCCAACAATTCCTGATATGACCAAAGAAGATAGCCCTGATACGCATAATCCGGCGATGGATTCCGCGAAAATACAGTAAAGGAAAACAATACGTACAGATACCACAATGTCGCACACTGAAAAAAATAATCTTTTGCAGACTGTTTTGTCAAAAAATGAATCAAAAGGCACAAAACCAAAATTCCCGCTGTCACCGCAACCGTCAGCCGGATGTCCTGCGGACTCGAAAACGGTCCATAATGGGAATATATTTTTATATAATACAAAATTCTCTCTTTCATACATTTTCACCCCCATACTGCTAAAAAGAAAGGAAGTACTGCCAAAAAACCCTTTCTCTGGCAATACTTCCTTATTATACTATATTTATGCAGAAAATATTTTACTATATCTTTAAATCTTTCTGTTTCTTTTCTGAAAAGCGGTCAGATAACAGACAGATCTGCTTAGAAATCTACCTCTGTACCATAGTAAATGCATGTGAACAGTTTTTCCATGGTTGCCGGATCGATTGGTCTCGGATTGGAACCTGTGCAGGCGTCGCCCACTGCATTCTCTGCAATCGTAGCAATCTTCTCCTTGAACTCTTCCTCGACAATACCAAATTCCTTCAAAGTGTTCGGAATACCCATGTATACGTTCATCTCACGGATTTTTGCGCGAAGCGCCTCTACAGATGGCTCCAGTCCCATTGTAACAGCAATCTCCTCGTAACGTTTCTTTGCTTCCTCCACCTGAGAGTTGTATTTGATAACATATGGCAGATACATTGCATTAGCCAGACCATGTGTGATATGTCCGGTGGAGAATGCAGCGCCAGTCTTGTGTGCCATAGAATGTACGATTCCCAACAGTGCGTTGGAGAATGCCATACCAGCCAGGCACTGTCCGTAGTGCATCTCCTCACGGCTTCTCATATCGCCGTCATAGGATTTCAGCAGATCACTCTTTACAATGCTGATGGCTTTCAGTGCCAACGGGTCTGTAAATGTGCAGTGCAGTGTGGAAACATAGGCCTCAATCGCATGTGTCAGAGCATCCATACCAGTGTAAGCTACCAGATGCTTCGGCATGGTCTCAGCCAGCTCCGGATCTACAATCGCAACATCCGGTGTGATATTAAAGTCGGCCAATGGATACTTGATACCTTTCTGATAGTCTGTGATAACAGAGAATGCTGTCACCTCAGTTGCCGTACCAGATGTGGAAGGAATTGCACAGAATTTCGCTTTTGTGCGCAGCTCCGGAAAGCTGAATGGTGTGATTAACTGCTCAAATGTGCAGTCCGGATACTCATAAAATACCCACATTGCCTTTGCAGCATCAATCGGTGAACCGCCGCCCATGGCAATAATCCAGTCCGGCTCAAACTCACGCATCACAGCAGCACCCTTCATAACGGTCTCAACTGACGGGTCTGGCTCAACGTTCTCAAATAATTTTGTCTCAATTCCTGCCTCTGCCAGGAATCCTAAGGCCTTATCTACAAAACCAAATCTCTTCATAGAACCGCCGCCTAAAACCAGAACAGCTTTCTTGCCTTTTAAAGTCTTCAGATTTTCCAGAGCACCTTTGCCCCAATACAAATCTCTTGGTAATGTGAATCTTCCCATAATGTACGCCTCCATATAAAATTTTCATTCTATGTGATTGTTATTTTTTTAACACTTTTTCTATGTTCTTATTGTAACTCGTATACAGGGAAAAATCAACCTTTTTTGGATAAATTTATTTATGCGCCGCCGCACGTGCTCTGTTTTTTAGAGCACATTTTCCTCGAGATAAAAAACCGCAACCCTCTGATTCCTCAAAAGATTGCGGCATTTTTTATTTGTTCACTTTATTTTTCCTAAGCAAACGATTTTTTTACTCGAATTTATTCAATAATAGTAACAACTCTACCAGAACCTACTGTACGGCCGCCCTCACGGATAGCGAAACGAAGACCCTGCTCCATAGCTACCGGATGAATCAGCTCTACAGTCATCTCTACGTTATCACCAGGCATACACATCTGTGTACCCTCTGGTAACTCGCAAACGCCTGTTACGTCTGTTGTTCTGAAGTAGAACTGCGGACGATAGTTGTTGAAGAATGGTGTATGACGGCCACCCTCATCTTTGGTCAGTACGTAAACCTGTGCTGTAAATTTCTTATGGCACTTTACGGAACCTGGTTTAACCAGACACTGTCCTCTCTCGATCTCGTTTCTCTGAACACCACGAAGCAGAGCACCGATGTTATCACCAGCCTGAGCCTCGTCAAGCAGCTTACGGAACATCTCGATACCAGTAACAACTACTTTACGTGTATCCTCGTGTACACCAACGATCTCAACTTCATCAGATACGTGCAGAGTACCACGCTCTACTCTACCTGTAGCAACAGTACCACGACCTGTGATGGAGAATACATCCTCTACTGGCATCAGGAATGGCTTATCTGTCTCACGAACTGGGTCCGGAACGTAGGAGTCAACAGCTTCCATCAGCTCTACAATCTTGTCGCCCCAAACACCTGTGGAATCCTCAAGAGCTTTCAGAGCAGAACCCTGGATAACCGGAATGTCATCGCCCGGGAACTCATACTCGCTCAGAAGCTCACGAACTTCCATCTCTACTAATTCAAGCAGCTCCTCATCGTCTACCATATCACATTTGTTCATGAATACAACGATGTAAGGAACGCCTACCTGACGGGACAGAAGGATGTGCTCTCTTGTCTGAGCCATAACACCATCAGTAGCAGCAACTACCAGGATAGCACCATCCATCTGAGCTGCACCAGTGATCATGTTCTTAACATAGTCAGCATGTCCTGGGCAGTCAACGTGTGCATAGTGTCTGTTTGGAGTCTCATACTCAACGTGTGCTGTGGAGATTGTGATACCACGCTCTCTCTCTTCTGGAGCTTTATCAATGTTCTCAAATGCAACAGCCTCACCTGTGCCGTATCTTTCATGCATAGTCTTTGTAATAGCAGCTGTTAAAGTTGTTTTACCATGGTCAACGTGGCCAATGGTACCAATGTTACAATGCGGTTTTGTTCTTTCAAACTTAGCTTTAGCCATTTTATAACGTCCTCCTTAATTTGCGCCCGCATTTTTTGGGGGCGATTCTATTATTTATAACATTTCAGGCTGTTTATAATTATATTCTATTTGGAAATAATTTTCAAGCCCATTATTCACTTATTCCGCACAGAATCCTACAAGGATACTATTTTGAAGACCCTGTGCCAGACGTATCCAGCTTCTGGATTCCGTGCGAAACAGGATTATAATCTCATAATGAATTATTTGCCGTTCTTTGCAGCAAGAACTTTCTCCTGTACGGACTTCGGAACTGGCTCATATTTCTCGAAGAACATAGAGTAGTTACCACGTCCCTGTGTACTGGAACGAAGGTCTGTGGAATATCCGAACATCTCAGCAAGCGGAACGTAAGCACGAATCATCTTACCTCCGCCGATATCATCCATACCCTCGATACGTCCACGACGGGAGTTCAAATCACCGATAACATCGCCCATGTACTCCTCAGGCATTGTTACCTCAACCTTCATGATCGGCTCAAGAAGCACAGGACCCGCCTTCTTCATAGCTTCCTTGAATGCCATAGATCCGGCAATCTTGAATGCCATTTCAGAGGAGTCGACCTCATGGTAGGAACCATCGTATACATTTGCACTTACACCCAGAACTGGGAAACCGCCGAGGATACCAGCTTTTGTTGCTTCCTCAATACCAGCGCCGACTGCCGGAATGTATTCCTTCGGAATTGCACCGCCGACAACAGAAGACTCAAACTTGAAGGATTCTTCTGCGTTTGGATCCATTGGTGCAAATTTCACTTTACAATGTCCGTACTGTCCACGACCACCAGACTGTTTTGCGTACTTATACTCCTGGTCAACCGGCTTTGTGAAAGTCTCCTTGTAAGCTACCTGCGGAGCACCTACGTTTGCCTCAACCTTAAACTCACGAAGCAGACGGTCTACGATGATTTCCAAATGCAGCTCGCCCATACCGGAGATAATGGTCTGGCCAGTTTCTGTATCTGTATGAACACGGAATGTCGGGTCCTCTTCTGCCAGCTTCACAAGAGCCTCGCCCATCTTGTCCTGTCCAGCCTTGGTCTTTGGCTCGATAGCGATATCGATAACCGGCTCTGGGAACTCCATGGACTCCAGGATAACCGGATGCTGGTCATCACAGATTGTATCACCTGTTGTTGTGGCCTTGAAACCTACAGCAGCAGCGATATCACCGGAGTACACTTTGTCCAGCTCCTGTCTCTTATTTGCGTGCATCTGAAGGATACGTCCAACACGCTCTTTTTTATTCTTTGTGGCATTCAGTACGTAGGAACCAGAGTTCATAGTACCGGAGTACACACGGAAGAATGCTAACTTACCAACGAATGGGTCAGTCATAATCTTGAATGCGAGAGCGGAGAATGGCTCTTCATCAGAAGAATGTCTCACAATCTCGTTGCCGTCCATATCCACACCCTTGATAGCTGGGATGTCGGTAGGAGCCGGCATATATTCCAGAACAGCATCCAGAAGCTTCTGAACGCCTCTGTTGCGGTAAGCAGAACCACAGCAAACCGGAATTGCGCGGCAATCACAGGTTGCCTGACGCAGAACCTTCTTCATAGCGTCCACGCTCGGTTCGTCACCTTCCAGATATTCCATCATCAGATCATCATCCAGCTCGCAGATCTTCTCAACCAGCTCTGTGTGATACAGCTCTGCATCATCCTGCATATCTTCTGGAATGTCCTCGATGGTGATTTTCTCGCCCTTGTCATCATGATAGATGTAGGCTTTCATCTCGAACAGGTCGATGATTCCCTTAAACTCATCTTCCTTGCCGATTGGCAGCTGCAGGCAGATAGCATTCTTGCCCAGACGGGTACGAATCTGATCTACAGCGCCGTAGAAGTTTGCACCTAAAATGTCCATCTTGTTGATGAATGCCATTCTCGGTACGTTGTATGTGTCTGCCTGACGCCATACGTTTTCAGACTGTGGCTCTACACCACCTTTTGCACAGAAAACGCCGACAGCGCCGTCCAGAACACGAAGGGAACGCTCTACCTCAACTGTAAAGTCAACGTGTCCTGGAGTATCAATGATATTGATACGATGCTCCAGAGCACCTGGTTTCGGCTTGCAGTTTTCCTGCAGAGTCCAGTGACAGGTAGTAGCGGCAGAAGTGATAGTAATACCTCTTTCCTGTTCCTGCTCCATCCAGTCCATGGTAGCAGTACCCTCGTGAGTATCACCAATTTTATAGTTTACACCAGTGTAATACAGAATACGCTCGGTCAGTGTGGTCTTACCAGCATCGATATGAGCCATAATTCCGATATTTCTGGTTCTCTCCAATGGATATTCTCTTCCAGCCAAGGGATTTTCCTCCTTTATGCGGCAAAAACAAGGTTTGCGAAATTAGAATCTGTAATGAGCAAATGCCTTGTTTGCCTCTGCCATTTTGTGCATATCTTCTTTCTTCTTTACAGAAGCACCTGTATTGTTGGCAGCATCCATAATCTCGTTTGCCAGTCTCTCTTCCTGAGTCTTCTCGCCTCTCTTGCGGGAGTACAGGGTAATCCAGCGCAGAGCCAGAGCCTGTCTTCTCTCAGGTTTTACCTCGATCGGTACCTGGTATGTGGCACCACCGATACGTTTTGCCTTTACTTCCAGTACAGGCATAATGTTGTTCATTGCTTCTTCAAATACTTCCAGAGCGTCTTTTCCGGTCTTCTCTGCAACGCGGTTGAATGCTCCGTATACGATCTTCTCTGCAACGCCCTTTTTACCATCTAACATGATGTTGTTGATTAACTTGGTAACAACCTTGTTATTGTATAAAGGGTCTGCTAATACGTCTCTCTTCTGAGTATGTCCTTTACGTGGCACTTTACTTCCCTCCTTAATATAACTGTGAACCTGCCATGGCAAATCCGCTTTGGCAGATTGCTGCAGTTTTCATTAATTCATCGGTACTCACAACATTCTTTGCTATTGTGCGCGTGCCCGAAAGATTCTATCTATATCCTGCAACCTACAGGTTCAATATCATCATCCGGCACTCCAACAATTCTTCAGCATGTGCGAATTACTTTTTCACTTTTGGTCTCTTAGCGCCGTATTTGGAACGAGCCTGTTTTCTGTTTGCAACGCCTGCTGTATCCAGTGTACCTCTGATGATATGATATCTGGTACCTGGCAGGTCTTTTACTCTTCCGCCACGGATTAAAACTACGCTATGCTCCTGAAGGTTGTGGCCTTCTCCTGGGATATAGCTGGTAACTTCGATACCGTTGGAAAGACGTACTCTGGCGATTTTTCTAAGAGCTGAGTTAGGCTTCTTCGGGGTAGCAGTCTTAACAGCTGTACAAACGCCTCTCTTCTGTGGAGAAGTTGTGTTTGTTCCCTTCTTCTGTAAAGAGTTGTATCCTCTCAGAAGAGCTGGTGCTGTTGCTTTCTTTTCAGTTGTCTGTCTGCCCTTTCTTACTAACTGGTTAAATGTTGGCATGGATTTCACCTCCTGTGATATTTTGTCTGTGGTTGCTGTATGTCAGCTTTTGTATGCATAAAACACCCGTTTATGCACGCTATCATATTATAATCATTCCCATTTGCCCTGTCAAGTGATTTTTTTGATTTTCCTGACATTTTATTGACATTTTCCCTCTTTCTGTCTATACTGAAGGAGACACGCTGGGGGAGCAACCTGAATCTCTTCTGTATACAGCGGTTTTCACCGACCAGACAGAAGACGATTTTCGCTGAGACAGGCCGATGCGCCTGGACCCTTACTACTTGAACCGGATAATACCGGCGTAAGGAAGCTCATATTTTTTTGTTTTCCCCTCCTGTGTACGCTTACTTAGGAGGTCTTTTTTATGTTTACAGCAATCCACAATTTTCTTGTCACTGCCGACGGCGGCCTGACTCCGTCGGGCTATGGACTCTGCATCCTGGCAATACTCGTATTTCTCGTTGGCTCGGCTCTATTCGGCCTGGACAGAAAGAAAGCCCGCATGTCCACAAAGCAGCTCGTCTGGTGTGCGGCTGCCATGGCGCTTGCATTTGTCACTTCTTATATTAAATTATTCAGCCTGCCATTTGGCGGTTCCGTCACCCTGTTCAGCATGCTGTTCATCTGCCTGATCGGTTACTGGTTCGGTCCAAAAACAGGTGTTCTGACAGGTCTTGCCTACGGTATTTTACAGTTTCTCCAGGAACCCTACGTTTTAAACTTCTTTCAGGTATGCTGCGACTATGTTTTTGCATTTGCTGCCCTCGGACTGGCCGGATTTTTTGCAAAATCCAAAAACGGGCTGTTAAAAGGCTACATTCTGGGCAACCTAATGCGTGGACTCTTCCACACAATCGGTGGCTATCTGTACTGGATGGACTATATGCCTGAGAACTTTCCGGCAAGTCTCGCAGCAGTCTATCCGATTGTATACAATTATTCCTATGTCCTGGCAGAGGGAATTCTGACAGTCATTGTCATCAGCCTTCCGCCGGTAAAAAAGGCGCTGGCACAGCTGAAAAAGAGTGCCATCTCATAAAGTTTCGTTGCACATTTTGGGTTTCTATTGTAAAATAAAAGGAAAAGGCGGTGTTTTTATGATATATCCTACTATAATCGGTATTCTCGCGGCAGGCGACCAGCTCCTCAAACGCACGGTAGAACAGGATACCACTGGCGTATATCCGCGGGAACTGAAAAACAGCAACGGTAAGATTCTTCTTTACCGCAACCACAATTCCGGCTTTTCCTTCGGAGCTTTAAAGGAATATCCCATTCTCATCAAGGCGATTCCTCTGTCTGGCATCTCCGCATTTGGCGGAATTCTCGCCTTTCTGATTCCGAGAAAGGGCTTTCACCTGCACAAGGCGGCGCTCTCTCTGATTCTCGCAGGCGGCATCAGCAACTTCTATGACAGAGTCATCCGCGGTTATGTGGTAGATTATTTCTCGATTCAGTGGAAAAAGTTAAAAGATGTTGTATTCAATCTGGGCGATCTTTTTATTTTTCTCGGTGCTGCCCTGTTCGCAGCTGCAGAACTTACTTCCTGGATACATGAGGTCCTCGGAAAATAGTCCGCACTGCCGCAATCGCCGGAAGTATTTGGAATAAGTGACAGGTTCTCCCGCATACTTTTAAAAAAAAGTGTGCGGGAGTTTTTTATGCCCTCCGACTGCCAAACTGCTATCTTATCGGAAGATTTTGCCGATTTTATCCTTCCCTATGAAGGCATCCGCCAGCGGGTTCTGGAATTCTATCCGGACAACTGCCTTCTTTTTCCCTCTCCAGATTATTTTCTTCTCTATGAACCCATCACCGACCGCAGACTTTCTCCCAAGCAGGCGTTTTCCTATTTTACGATTCCAAAACTGTACGCGCCGGTGGATTCTACCAGCATGGACAGTTCTGGCATCACACAGAATCAGGCCAACCCTCTCTTAAATCTAAAGGGCAGAGGAGTTCTCATCGGATTTCTGGACTCTGGAATTGACTGGAAAAATCCGGTTTTTCTGGGGGAGGACGGAAATACCAGAATTTTGCGCATCTGGGACCAAAGCATCACGCCGGCAGAGGATAGTGCCTTCTCATCTCCCTCCATTGCACCATTCGGCACAGAATTTTCCAAACAGGACATCGACGCCGCTCTCAGAGGGGAAATGCCGCCGCTTGCCACAGCGGATGAGACAGGACATGGAACCTTTGCCGCCGGAATTGCCGCTGGAAAACAAGTTCCCACGTCTTCCTTCACAGGTGCTGCGCCCGAGGCGTGGATTGCTATGGTGAAACTCAAGCAGGCCAAATCCTATCTGCGCACCTTTTTCAGAGTTCCAGAGACAGCGGAAGCCTACCAGGAAAATGACCTGATACTCGCCGCGCTCTATCTGGTGGAAGTGGCAAGACAGGAACGGCTGCCTCTTGTGCTGTGCATCACAACCGGCACATCAAGCGGCAGCCATGACGGCACCTCCCCGTTTGGACAGATTCTGGACCGCATCGCAGTGCAGGTCGGATACAGCGTCGTGGTGGCAGCGGGAAATGAGGCCGGAGAGGGGCACCATTATTTCGGGAAACTGGACCAGAGTTCCCCCATGGAAAATGTGGACCTGCGGGTGGGTGCGAACGAGGAAGGTTTCACCCTGGAACTTTGGGCAAATCAGCCAGAAGAGTATTCCATCGGCTTCACGACGCCTTCCGGCGAATCCCTGCCCGACACTATCTTTTATTCACAGGAAGAAAAACGCCTCACATTCCGCCTTGACCCGACGGAAATCTATGTCTCCTATCACCCGACGGAAGTCGGAACGGGGAGTCAGCTGATTCTAATGCGCTTTTTCCATCCGACCAGGGGAATCTGGCGGCTTCATGTGCACAACATGCTCTTTCTGGAGGGCACTTACCATATGTGGCTGCCCGTCGCGGGATTTCTGGAGAAAGATACGGTATTTTTAAGGCCGGACCCCGATGTCACCATCACCGAGCCTGGCAATGCCATCTTTCCTATCACGGTGTCCACATACAATCACCAAAACAACAGCATCTACATCCACTCCTCGCGCGGCTATACGCGCAGCGGGCGGATAAAACCGGACATCGCAGCGCCTGGGGTGGATGTCTTTGGCCCCGCCCTCACTCCCACTCCCCGCCCCTCTGGCAGGGCTATTCTGGATGAGGCAGACTTAAATACGCTGCAAAACACGGGAATCCCCCGCTTCACAAGGCGCACTGGCTCCTGTGTCGCCGCGGCCCATGCCGCCGGAGCGGCTGCCGACCTTCTGGAGTGGGGAATTCTGCGCCGCAACCGCGCCGGCATGAACACGACCATTGTCAAATCCCTCTTTATCCGCGGGGCAAACAGAAATCCAGTGTCCCCATATCCAAACAGAGAGTTCGGATATGGGACACTGGATTTGTACAAATCAGTCTCATTATAAAAGCGGGACACCGTTTATGCGCGCATCTCAATCAGCGGACCGCCCTTTTTGTCCAAATATGCCTTCGTGATGGTGACGCTGCCGATATTGGAATCTTTTGGAATCTCATACATGATATCTAACATGTACTCCTCCAGAATCGCACGCAGCGCTCTCGCGCCAGTATCCTTCTTCATGGCTTCCTCGGCAATGCGCTCCAGCGCTTCCTCCTCGAAGTTCAGCTTCACCTCATCCAGCTCCAGCAGCTTTTCATACTGGCGGATAATGGCGTTTTTCGGTTCTCTGAGAATTCTCACCAAGAATTCTTTTGTCAGCCCCTGCAGGGTGACAGTCACTGGAAGACGCCCCAAAAACTCTGGTATCATACCAAATTTGCGCAGGTCTTCATTGCTCACCTTGCTCAAAAGCGTCGGGTCTTTGTCATATTTGTCCTTCAAATCGGCGCCAAATCCCATGGAAGATGTTTTTGTCAGACGTTCTTTGATAATCTCCTCCAGGTCTGGGAATGCGCCGCCGCAGATAAACAGAATATTGTCCGTGTTGACCGAGGTCATCGGCGTCATGGCATTTTTCTGACCGCCGCCCACAGGCACATCCACTGTGCTTCCCTCCAGAAGTTTCAAAAGTTCCTGCTGCACAGCCTCGCCGCTGACATCCCTAGTATTCATGTTTTTCTTCTTGGCAATTTTATCTATCTCATCAATAAAGATGATTCCGTGCTCCGCCTTCTCCACGTCATTGTCCGCCGCTGCGAGCAGTTTGGACACAACGCTCTCGATATCATCGCCGATATAGCCAGCCTCCGTCAGAGAAGTCGCATCCGCAATCGCTAACGGCACATTCAAAAGTTTCGCCAGCGTCTTTACCAGGTACGTTTTTCCGCTTCCGGTCGGTCCAATCATCAGAATATTGGATTTCTCAATCACAACATCCTTGTCGCCGCGCTCTTTCACAAAAATCCTCTTGTAGTGGTTGTAAACGGCAACGGAAATCACTTTCTTCGCCATCTCCTGCCCCACCACATACTCGTCAAGCTGTGCCTTTATCTTATGCGGAGCCGGAATGTCATCCAGCTTAAATGTCGGCTCTGCGTCTGTTTTCTCTTTTTTCTTTTTTACTTGCTGCCTCTTTGGAATCGGATTAATCGAAGACAGATTCATCAGGAAAGGAGGAAATCCCGTGTTGGATTTGTCTTTGTCCAATTTATCCAGCTGATTCAAATCCAACTTTCCGAAATCAAAATTTCCGCCCATCACAGAATCAAACGCCTTCTGCAGACAGCTCGGGCACACATCCATCCCGCCTGGCATAGAAATCATAGGGCCAGCAACGCTCTCTGGACGTCGGCACATATAACAGATTTTCTCGTACTCGTCCTTCTCTTTCTTTTTTGTAGTTTTCTCATTCTCGCTGGCATCCTGCCCGTTTTCCTGTTCCATATTATTTTTATCTTTTTCGTCCAAATTTCATTCTCCTTTAACTTCCATCCGAATATCACGATGTTTGGGATACCTTGATTATACGCGATTTCAGCAAAAGATGCAAGAGTACAGTAAAAACCAGATACCAGAGAAACTCCTGTAAAACAGTGTCTATTTTTCCGGTATCCGGTTTCTTAAATATGGCTGACAGCCGTGCTCAAAACGCCCCCGCAGAACGTTTTTATGTGTTCGTGCAATGTCTCGTTACTGTCCGTTCTCCTGACTTTCTTCAGTCTGTTTTTCCTGTAATTTCTGTGCATCTGCGCGGTATCCCAGTTTCACATCCACAGTTTTCTCCTGATATTCTCCATCTACCAGCCTCTGTACAGTCAGAGTCACTGTGGAGTCGCCTTTGAAATAAGTAAGCATTTCCTGAAGATCGGACATACTCTTTACAGAAGAGCCGTCAATCTTTGTGATAATGTCCTTCTCTTTCAACTCGGAGTCTGCAGCTGCACCGCCCTCCAGAATTTTATATACATACACGCCTCTCGGCATTCCAAATGCCTGTGCCATCTCCTGTGTCACATTCTGTCCCTGAATTCCCAGATATCCCTGGTCCTTCTCATCCACAACAATTCTAGTCTGACGGTTCATCAAATCACCGATAATCTCCTCTGCATACGTAATCGGGATGGCATAACCGATACCCTCTACCTCTGTGGAAGAATACTTTGCGGCATTGATACCGATCACCTCTCCCTTCATATTTAAAAGGGCGCCGCCACTGTTGCCTGGGTTGATTGCAGCATCTACCTGAATCATGTTTCTGGTGACAACATCACCTGTGGAGGAATCTTTTGTCTGTACCTCACGGTTTAAAGCGCTGATGTAGCCGACGGTTGTGGACTGGCCGTATCCCAGAGCGTTTCCGATGGCTACCACTCCCTGGCCTGCCTCCAGTGTGTCAGAATCACCGATGGCTGCAATCGAAATTGCTGCCAGTGTGCTCTCTGGAATATCTTTCTTCTGGATGGCAATCACTGCCAAATCCGACTCAGAATCGGTTCCCTTGATGGCTGCATCCACTGTATTGTTATCAATAAATGTCACTTTCAGCTCGGTAGAGTCCTCAACAACATGATTGTTTGTCACTACCAGAAGTTCTGTGTCATTCTGTCCGATGATGATACCAGAACCGCTGGACTGTCCCTCGTACTGGGTTGGTCCAAAGAACCAGCTGTTGCTCTGGTATACCTGTTTGTTCGTGATAGCCACTACGGACGGCATTGCTTTCTTTACGATAGCAGATACATCCATATAGGCTGCTGTCGTAATCACATCGCCGGATTCGTCGCCATCTGCTGTCGGTGCCGGCGCTTGCGCCAATGTCTCGCTCTGCTTTACAGTCGGATACAGTGTCTCTGTCATCTTTCCAGCCGCCAGATTGACGCCGAACATTGTGGCACCTGCCACGCTTCCAAACAGCAGTGCAGAAGCTGTGATACCTGCGACTTTTGCTGCTATAGAGCTTTTTTTCTTTCCTTTGTTCTCTTTTGGTTCCTCAGGAATATAACTTCTGTCCACCCGAGTTTCCCGTTTATCAAAAGAAAATGGGTCTTCGCTTCTGCTCGACTCACCAGAATCGAACCCTTCTGTTTCTTCTGCTTTCTTCTCTTCTGCTTCTTTCTTTTCTTCTACTATCTCTATTTCAGTTTCATGCTTTGCATGTTCTTCAGAATCCCAACTATCTCCGTACATATCCATTCTCCTTTCTGTACTTCTTGTGTATCTGCTCGGTACCCTGCAGCTCTCTGCTATCATACTTGACATTTCTGATACCCTCTGCCTGCTACCTGTTCTCTTCACTTACAGCTATATAGTAGCAGTGAATTGTGTTGGAATTGTGAAAAAAAATGTGAAAATCTGTGAAAAACGGCTCTTTTTGCGTTTCCTGGCCAAAAAATAGACTGCTGCAAAAGGAAATCTCCATTTTGCGGCAGTCCTGCCTTATTTCGCTCCGTGCTGCGCACTCACGCAATCATATAATGCAGATAGGACACTAGCTCGAACTGCCAGGCGCTGCCGGATTTGGCGTATTGCTGCCTGCGGAATTGCTGCCTGGCGTATTAGAAGAAGTTGTGCTTCCTGGCTCCCTCTGCGCAGAAGATGGGGCAGACGGTGCCGATGGCGCTGTAGTTCCGGAATCTCCAGGACTCTGGCTGTTTCCAGTATTTCCGGCCGGATTCGGGTTCAGCGGATTTGCATTTGAGGTATTTCCAGTTTTATTTTCCGCTGCGTTTGTGCCAGAACTGCTGGATGACTCGGCGGCAGTCGTTTTTTCCGGTGCCGGTGCGGCGGTAGTCTGTCCCTTCACATCAGATGGGGATTTATCTGTGATAATCGCTCCACCGTTTCCTGTGGACTGGCCTCCCGCAGAAGAACTTCCACCCGGCGTCAGACCATTTCCTGTTCCGCCTTCTGTGCTCTCTTTCGTCTTTCCTGGCTCCTCATAGATGCCTGGCGCTGTAGTCGCTTTGGTCGGTTCCTGATGAATCAGGTCCCCGTTGGACTCACTCGGGCTGACTGTCACATGAGAAGGGCGTCCTGGAGAGGACGAATTTCCTGCCTCGGAGGTGGTTTCCGCGCCGGAGGAATGTGTCTCATTCTTTGTGGAATGTGATGCCGAGCCGCTCTCGCCTGGTACATTCTCGCGCTCTGTCTCATCCGTCCTGCTGCTCTCATCCCCCTCTGCCGTCGTCTTTTTATCACTCTCGTTCTCTTTGGTCGTTTCTTTTGTGCTGCTTTCCTTTGTGCCGTCATCTTTCGCTGCAGTGGTCTTAGAGGCAGCCGCTGTGGATTTTGTGCTGCTGGAATCTCCGCCAATCACAACGCTTCCGGCATTCTTTCCAGGTTTTGTGAAGCCGCTCACCTGTGCAATATGCGTGCTGATCTTTTTCAGTGTGCTGGTCGGCTCATAATTCTCATTGGCAAACAGGAACTGGTGAAGCTCGATGACATTGCTCTCCAGCGTCTGCGGAACCACATAATCTCCGCCTTTGTAGCGCATCTCACCGCGCGCCATCGGGAACCCTAAGGAATCTCCCAAATAAAACTTAGAAATATTTTCAATCAATGGAATCGCATCGCTCCAGTCCATACTGGTCGATACATCAGCCAGAATATTTCCTGCCAGCTCATTTAATTTTGCCAAGTTGGCCTTCTTTGCCTTCTCAAACGCTGCTTTCACGACAATTTTCTGGCGCTCTGTACGCACATAGTCGGAATCCATCAGACGTAGACGCCCGTATGCTACGGCCTGCACACCATCCATATGGACAACACCTGTCTTTTGAATCTGTGTAGAACCGATGCCTGTGGCTTTTACCGTCTCTGTGATAAAGGCATTCAGATAATGCAGCTCTTTGGAGTTTATCTCGATATCCACGCCATCCAGAATGTTGATTGCGTGAATCACAGATGTCCAGTTGAATGTAATATAATCTTCGATATTCAAATCCAGGTTTTTGTTCAGCGCTTTTACCGCCTGTGTCGGGCCGCCGTCAAAGTATGCAGCATTGATTTTACGGTAGCTGTTCTTATCGTTGATATTTAGATAGGTATCACGGAACACTGACACCAGTTTAATCTCTCCGGTTCCCATGTCGATATTGCAGATCATGATAACATCGGAATGGGTTCCTTTGTCAATCGTGGAATCTCTGGCATCTACGCCGAATATGGCAACCGTCTTATAGCCCTCCATGACTTCCTTTTGTTCCGGCGTCAGCTCCAAATTGACGATATTCTCCGGCTTAAAGTCTTCCACTCTCTGCACCAGGTTAAATTTGGAAGCCACATAGGCATAAGCGGCAATTCCCAGCAGAATTATCACTTCTATCAGAATAATCACTACGCGCAGCGCGGTTTTCTTTTTTGAGCGTTTCGGTTTTCTTTTGCCTGCGCTGCTCTTACTGCCCGACCGCTCCACATCTTTGTGGTCCATCCGGCCTGACGCCTGACGGCTCCCTGTTTCTCCTTTTTTTGTCGCAGATGAATTTGCGGAAGCAGCGCGGCTTCTTCCGCGGCTTTTGCGCTCCCTCATCCGTGATAACTCATCTTCAAAGTCTTCATTTCTTCCCATACAACAAACCTCACACATCTCTTAAATAGACATTTTAACAGGCACTTTACTAGGCTTTTAATAGGCATTTTTGTTGATAAATCCCTTAAAAATTGTCAGGAACATAATCTTGAAATCCAGCGTCAAGGTCCAGTTTTCAATATAATACAAATCATGTTCAATGCGCTTGGTAATCGAGGTGTCCCCCCGATAGCCATTCACCTGCGCCCATCCTGTGAGGCCTGGCCGTACCTGGTGCTTTACCATATAGCGCGGGATTTCTTCCTTGAACCGCTCTACAAAATATGGTCTCTCGGGCCTTGGTCCGACCAGACTCATATTTCCGATTAGAATGTTGTAGAACTGTGGAAGCTCATCAATGCTGGTTTTTCGTATAAAACGCCCCACAGATGTCACCCTTGGGTCATGGGGAGTCGTCCATTTGTTCCGCTCGGCCGCCGGAGCCTGTACCTCCATAGAGCGGAACTTGTACATCTTAAAAGGCAGATTGTGAAGTCCAATCCGCTCCTGGCTGTAGATCACCGGTCCTGGTGAAGTCAGTTTAATCAAAATCGCCACAAGTAACATCAGCGGCGAGAAGACAACCAGTCCAAACAAGGCGCCCACAATGTCCACCACTCTCTTTATGGCCGCATTCAGCGGATTGTTCAGCGGCACATGGCGGATATTGATAACAGGAAGTCCTTCAAGGTCCTCCGTGTATGGTCTGGTCGGGATTACATTGTTGTAATCCGGAATAAACTTTGTGTGAACACCTGATTTTTCACAGGCGGCCACAATCTGCTCCAATTTTCCATATTCATGAATACTCAGTGTTATGGCAATCTCATCCAGAAGATTCATGGATAAAATCTCATTCAGACTTGAAATTTTGCCGATTACCTGGACTCCCTTGTAGGATTTATTCCCATCTGCATGGTCGTCCAAAATCCCCCGAACCTGATAGCCCCACTGCGGATTCTGACGGATACGGTCAATAAATCCCTCGGCAGTACGGCTGTATCCAATCAGAAGAATGTGCTTCTGGTTATATCCCTTCGAGCGCATCGAGTGAAGTATGCTCCGAATACACCACCTCTCCAGAGTCTGCAGCACAATATTCAAGATATAGAACACGGCAAGCATCTTTCTGGAATAATACTGTAAATAAGGATTGCTCGCAAATATAAACAGGACGGAGTTCAGAAGAAGAAAGCCGATGGTATTTGCCTGACAGATATTGGAGAATTCGGAACGTCTGGACTGAATTCGTTTGGGAGTGTACAATTTAAATCCTGCGTACAGCAGTAAATAAACGGGAACAAGTACCAGTACGGTCGGAATGTAAGCGTTCAGCGTGAGATATCCGCCGTTCACCGCCATCAGGCCGCTCTCAAATCGGATATACCATGCAAGCAGAAACGACCCTGTCGTTATCACGCCATCCAGCACGACATGGAGCTTGTTCAATTTGGTTTGATTATCTTTTATCATAAGCTCTGCCCCTTTTTCAGTGTCCTTATTATAGCGCAAAGCCCCCCATTATGCTATTACTTTTTCCTTAAAAAACTATAAACGTCTGTGTGTCTCTTTGCAAATTCCCACACATACACCAAAGTTCCCGCCAGAAGTTCGAGCTCAATTTTCGCATAGTTTGGCACATCTTCGGCGCGAAATTCCACTTTTTTGCATTTATGCACGGTACGGACGCCCTCCAGAAAACCTTCCAGATAGTCTTTCCCAAACCCTCTCTTTTTAAAGAAGAAATATTTGATGACGATTCCTGTAAAAATTCCAGGAAAGTTCAAAAGCAGCTGAAAAAGCGGCATGTTTTTGTAATTCAGATACACATTGTTCCTCGCGGCAAGGCGCACTTTAAAAGAATTATATTTAGAACCGCTCGTGCCGCTTCCCACATGGTACACCACGGCATCCGGACAGTAAATCGAATCATATCCCGCAATTTTTGCGCGATATCCCACGTCCAAATCTTCCAGATACGCAAAATGCATCTCATCAAAATACCCAATTTCCTCAAAAATTTCGCGGCGGTAAATGGCCGCTGCCGCACACGCGGAAAAGATGCGGACTGGACGGTTATAGCCGTCTGACGGCTGTCCCACTCCGCGCTGCGCTGCCCACCCCAAAAGCGTGTACAGATCGCCTGCATCATCCATCCTCTCCCTGTGATAAAGTTGAATCATCTTGCTGCTCACAGAAAAAATCTTTTTGGAGCGGGAAATCGCCCGCAGCATATGTTCCACATACCTTGGCGTCACCTCGACGTCATTGTTCAAAAGAATCACATAGGGAGTTTTCGCCGCCCGAAGCCCCACATTGACAGCACCAGTGAATCCTGTGTTTTCCGGAAGAAAAATCGTAGGAATTTTATTCTCCCTGAGCCACTCCACACTTCCATCCGAGGAACCATTGTCCACAACCAGAATTTCAAATGCCTTACAGGTCTGTTTTTTCAAAGAAGAAAAACACATTTCCATAAAAGAGAGACCATTGTAATTCGGAATGATGATTGTTACCTGTTTTTCCATTATTTTTTCTCCGTCTTATTTCTAGTTATCTTTATTTCTGGTATCTTTGTTTCCAGCTATTCTGATTTCAAGTTATCTTTGTTTCCAACTTTCTTTATGTTTGCCGGATTCCTATTCATCTACATTCGCTTTGCTCAATCTTTCTGAGCGGATTCTGCTTCCCCCATCAGGCGCCGAATTTCCCCGTCCAGCTCAAACGGCTCGCCGATTTTCTCTTTCTTCAGGTCACGAAGCGCAAAGTTGGATTTGCGAAGTGTCAGATTCGGATTGTAGTATGGGTCGCCATTCTTTAAAATATCTGGCCAGCGTTTTGCAAAAATCGCCACTTCGCGGTTGAAGCGCGCCACTTTCTGCGGTGTGTCCTCCAGGCCGCGGGATTTTGACTCATAGTGGTACAAAAGCGCATATGGATTATATACCACCAGTTTTCCCAAAGCGCGTATCTTCATACACAGGTCAATGTCATTGAACGCCACTGCCAGCTCTTCTGTAAATCCCCCAACTGCATCGAACACGCTGCGTTTTGTCATCAGGCAGGCGGCCGTCACGGCGCTGTAATCCTGTGTGCACATAGCGCGGTGAAAATAACTGTTTTCTGCCTTGTGAAGGCCGATAAAGGTATGTCCGGCAATGCCGCCGAATCCGACCACAACGCCTGCGTGCTGAATCGTATCATCCTGATACAGAAGTCTCGCGCCCACAGCGCCCACATCCTCGCGCTGGCAGAGTCCCAACATCTCCTCAATGCAGTTTTCTGCGATAATCTCGGTGTCGTTGTTCAAAAACAGCAGATATTCGCCATCTGCGTGCTGCACGCCGAAATTGTTGATGGCAGAGTAATTGAACTCTCTCTCCCAGGTCACGACCTTAATCTTATCCGGCCACTGTTTCTTTATCGCCTCATAGTACGCAAATGTGGCATCCTCAGTGCTGTTGTTCTCCACAATCACAAACTGCAGATTTTTGTAGGTCGCTCTCTCCAAAAGAGGGCGGATGCAGGTATCCAAATCACGGCTGTGGTCCTTGTTCGGGATAATGACAGAGACCTTCGGATTTCCCTGAATAGAAAAGATAGTGTGATAAATCCCGTAGTCCACGCCTTTTTCCACGCGCTCGGCCGGAATTCCCATTCGCTTATAGTGCGCCATAATCGCCCTTGCGCCAGCCTCGAAGGCATACAGCTTGCTCTGCGGGTTGCTCGCAGTGGAACCCTGGTGGCATCTCCAGTGATACAGCACTTTCGGAATGTGGTGAATCTTTCTCGCTGCCTCTGTACACCGGAAAATAAAATCATAATCCTGCGCGCCGTCAAACTCCTCACGCAGTCCTCCGACTGCATCTACCAGGTCATAGTTCACCACAAACAGATGGCAGATATAGTTCACGCTGCACAGAAGGTCAGGATTGAAATCCGGCTTAAAATGCGGGTCAAACAGGGAACCGCCGTCCATATCCAGCTTATCCTCATCCGAGTACAGCACATCATACTCTGGGTCCTCATTGATTGCCCTCACACACTCAAACAGGGCATGCGGCGGCAGTGTATCGTCATGGTCCGCCAGGACAATGAAATCGCCTGTCGCCATCTCGAGCGCGGCGTTGGTGTTGCCAGAGATTTTCTTGTTCTCGCCCAAAATCACATAGCGCACGCGCTTGTCCTTCTGCGCATATTTCTTTAAAATGCGCTCCACGCTCTCGCCGCTTGGACTTCCGTCCGCGATGCAGATTTCAAACTTGGAGTAGGTCTGATTTAAGATGGAATCCAGCATTTCCCGCAGATAACGCTCCGGCGTCTTGTAGGTCGGAATCACGATGGAGAGCTTCGGCTCATACTCAAAATGTGTCTCTCTCTGCTTTGCCAGTTCTTCTTCTGTCGGTTTTGTCAGCTCATACCACTCTGCATAATCATAGTCATTGTCAATTCCCTGCAGCTTATGGACAGATTTCTTGACAAGCGCACGCATCCCATTTTCCTTCAGAAAATCCCATGCCACGCGAACGGTCTCCATATTCATCAAGTCTTTGATTTTCTGCATCCGTTTGTGAGCAACGCTGCTGCGCTTTGCCACTAGCTCCTCGTTGTATTTGATGCGCACATGGCGTCCGTCGCAGGCAATCACCAGATAATAGTCTTTTCCTCTCTCATAAGGAAACTGAATGTCAAAACCAAAATCTCGGTTGTAGGTCTTTTTAAAATAAATCTGGCTCACATCGTCGCGTCTGGTGGAAACATAGTGAAAAGGAACTTTGTTTTTTTTCCCATCTAAAACGAGGAATTTTGCCTGGGATTTCGGTGTCTTTCCAATCACCCAGCCGTTCAGCTGGATGTTGTTTTCCCGCACTCGCACCACATCTACATTATATTTCATCTTACCTTTCTTCTCCTTCCCCGCGAACGCCTCCGGCGGTATCCGCAGCAGCAGTTTGTGCGACATCTGCAGCGCTGTTGAAGCTTCTGTTCTCCGTTTGGCTGTCGTTTTCAAAGTTCAATCTCTCCTCTTCCACTACCAGAGGGCGTTTCATCACGCGGGCATTGATACTCATGATATACTCTCCCACCAGACCGATGAAGAAAATCTGCACAGACCCCAGGAAACACATGCCAATCAGAACCGGCGCCATGCCGGCTGGAAAACGGTCCCAGTAGACCAATTTCATCACCAGATAAATCATTCCGACCAGAATACTGATGATAGAGCACACTCCGCCAAACAACGTTGCCAGACGCAGGCCGGCTTTTGTGTAGGAAGTGACGGAAAGCATGGCTGCATCGAATAGAGTAAAGAAATTGTTCTTTGTCTTTCCGGCACGCCGTTTTGGCTGTTCGTAGGGGATTTCTTTTCTCTTATAGCCCAACTCTGCCACGATTCCTCTCAGGAACGGAGTTGGGTCATCCAGCTTTCTCAATATCTCAACAAAACTTCTGTCATAAAGCCCCGAACCTGTAAAATGCTCAATCTGCTCTACATTTGAGAGTTTCTTTATCATCTTATAATAACAGGTGCGCAGCCAGTACATCAGCTTATTTTCCTGGCTGCTGGTCTTGATACCTATGACAATCCTATAGCCGTTCTCCCACTCATGGACATACGTCGGAATCAGTTCCACGGGGTCCTGGAAATCACACACCATACAAATCACGCAGTCTCCTGTCGTCTGCAGCATCCCATAATAGGGGGAATTGAACTGCCCAAAATTTTTGGCATTGAAAATCGCGCGGATTTTGGGATTTGATGCACAGAGCTCGCGCAGCAGCGGTCTTGTGTTATCCTTGGAATCATTGTCAATAAACAGAATTTCATAGTCGTATTGCGGCAGCTCTCTCGTCAGGATGTCTATCACTGCCTCGCTGATGGGAACTACGTTTTCTTCCTCATTGTAACACGGAATCATGATACTGATTTTCTTCATCGTTGTTCTTCTTTCTGTGTGCTTTTTATCACTGTTTATATTTATCTTTTCTTCTGCCAGATATCGCATTTATTTCATCTTTCCTTCTGCCAGATAGTGCAAGTATTGCTTTACGCCCTCTTCAAACATTGTCTCTGGTCTCCAGCCTGTCACACGGATGATTTTTGAGATATCCGGAACCAGGTCAATGGGACCTTCTGCATTGGGGTCTCTGGTTCCATAAGAGAATGTGCCTTTCTTCGGGCTGAGTTCGTACATAGTTTCCACAAACCAGCGCAGTGGCTTTGTGTCGCTTTTATCCGCGGCGATATTGTAGATGCTCCCGTACTCTGCCAGCATTTTGTCACACAAAATCAGTGCTGTCAATGCTTTTGCCACATCTGTGATATACAAAAAATTCCACATTTGCAGGCACTCACTCAAATCCATGTGCCCTCCCTGTGTGAAGGTTCTAAGACAGCTCTGCGCCAGTGTCCACGGATGGTCGCCTGGGCCATACACACTGAAAATGCGGGCATGGACAAAGTCGATTCCCCACTCTCCACAAAGTTTCTCGCCAAGCTCTCCTACCTGGAGTTTTACCCTGCCGTATTCTGTCAGAGGAGTGCATGGGCTTTCCTCCGTCATCAAAGATGCCTGGGCCAGACTGCCATTTCTGCCGTCTTCTGGCGTTCTCCCTACACGTCCATATTCTGCCTGAGAACCAGTAAATACAAACCGACTGCATCCCAGACTCCTCGCAGCTTCCATCGCCAACCTGGAATATTCCAGGTTTTTGCGCTGCAGCTCGGCTTTTGTGCGATTTGCACTGCCGGAACCATCCCATCCCAGATGCACAAAAACATCGGCTTTTCCTCCCACTTTTTCGGGGAGAGCTGGCAGCATATCCAAGCTGCCATCTATCAGCGTCACATGGGAAAGCGCCGAAAGTTCTCCTCTCGCCTGTGACTGGGGACGCACCAGCGCACAAATCTCAATTCCTCTCTTTGACAATTCCCTTGTCAGCGCCAGACCGATAAAGCTGGTAGCGCCCGTCATCACAATGTTCATATTTTTCTCATCCTCTGATATACATATTTTTTGCCAGCTCTTCTTTTGACAAAAATGGCGCCAAATCCTCCAACGGCGGCGATACCAGTGTTCCGTCCTCCAGTTTTTTGGTAGCAGATTTTGGCTCAAACTTCTGCTCGGTGTCCACGAAGACCTCGCAGATTACGGGGCCTTCTGTGTGCAGAGCCGTGTCTATAGCCTGCTTCAGCTCGGTATTGTGTTTTGCCGCAACATAAGGATAGCCGTATGCAGCCGCCAGTTTTTCCATCTGTGGAAAGCTCAGGTCGTGGCTGTCCTCCCCAATTCCTACTAACGGTTCTCCAAAGAAATTGCGCTGTGTCTGGCGGATAGAATGATAACCGCCGTTGCTGATAACAAAAATCTTGATGTCCATACGATGATGAATAATTGTCTGCAATTCCTGCAAATTCATCTGAATACTGCCGTCCCCTGTCACCAGAATGATACGTTTCTTCTCTCTGTTTTTGCTCTCATCTTTCAGAGCTGCCCACGCACCGATGGCAGCCGGCAGGTCATAGCCCATGGACGCAATCGCTGAGTTTGATATAAAACGCTGACCTTTTTTCATTACATAGGCATGTCCGCCTACCACACACGCGGAACCGTTTCCCACGACAGTCACTTCGTTCTCGGGTAAGCTCTCAGAGAGGGTTCTGATAAAAGCATACACATTGGCAGGCGCGTCCTCGCCTTTCTCAAAGTGTTTTGGCTGCACCACAGGATACTCCTTCTTCCAATTCTGACAAATCTGTACCCACTCCAGACAGTGCGTCAACACTGTGCCTTCTGGCGTCTGCGCCAGTGCAGGGGACATCACATTCTCCTCAAACTCTGTAAGAGCGGCTTTTCCCTGCTGCTCCAGCTCCAGTGCTTCCAACAAACACTGCAACAGGTCCTTCACATCGGCGTGAACCGGAAATTCCACATGAAGAGATGGCTTTTTCAGCTCTTCCTCGTCAATATCGTTTGCTATCACATAGGAAGCCCGCGCCCAAGATTTCCAGTTATATCCAACCTGGCGGATGCTAAGGCGACTTCCCAACGACAACAGCACATCGCTGTTCTGCACGGCAAAATTTCCAGGACGGTCGCCCATATTGCCGCCCCGCCCCACGTACAGCGGATGTGTGTCATACATGCAGTCAATGCTGTTCCATCCAGTCACAACCGGAATTCCCAATTTTTCGACTACCTGCATAAACAGGTCATGACATCCCGCAATACGGATTCCATTTCCGGCATTGATGACTGGACGTCTGGCCGCGCGGATTTTTGCAAGAATCCGGCGGGCGGTATCAACAGATACTTTTTCAGGAAGATGCTCTCGCTTCTCTCCATTCCCACAAGAATCCTCAGAAATCGCAGGACCCTGGCCTTTCCATCCGTCTCCCCCTGCTTCATAGGATGCCGCATCAAATCCAATCAATTCCTCACTCTCCACATAAGCGCCCTGCACGTTCAGAGGAATGTCCAGCCAACATGGTCCTGGTCTTCCCACATGTGCCAGATACAGTGCTTTTTCCAGACAATACCGGATGCGCTTCGGGTCAATAACCATCTCACTGTACTTTGTCATACATCCGACTGCCTTTGTGATGTCAAATTCCTGGTCTCCCATCGCCCGAATACCGAGTCCTGTACTGCGCGCTGTTGTGTCGTAACGCACCTGCCCCGACAATACCAACATCGGAATAGAATCCAGCCATCCGCCCACCACGCCTGTGATGGCATTGGTTCCGCCAGGCCCTGTGGTGACGCACAGCACGCCGATTTTTCCATAGATTCTGGAATAACACTCCGCAGACATCGCACATGCCTGCTCATGATGCTGGTACAGGCAGGACACCCCCTTCTGGTGCCCCAGCGCGTCATTTAAGTGCATGGCACCTCCGCCTGTCACGGTGAATACTCGGCTGATTCCCCTATCTACAAGAAACTGTGCAATATAATTCGATACTTTTATCTTCAATGATTACCCCTCTCTCCTCATTCCATATATATGATGTTGGGGTCAAAAGGTATTTTGACCCCCTATGATACCGGATTGCTCCGCACTATGTGCTCCCGCAATTCTCAAAAACATTCATAATTCGCTCATTTTTCTTTGAAAAATGGCTGCTTATTCATGTTTTTGGCGGGTCCCAAAGTCAGAAATCCTCTTGAAAGCAAGCTTTCATCAGATTTCTGACCTTTTGACCCCTGGTATCATATATATTCTATACGTTATCTTACCACAGAATACAGTCATCGTCTACAATTCTCCTTCTTACAAAATTTACAAAAGTGTTATCTTTTGTAATCTCCTTCCATTCCTGCCAGCAATCTGCACTTTCACTACCCCCTACCCTACGCTATAATGACACCGTAATGCAACGACAGTCTTCCGTTAGGAACCAAGACGGAATCAAAAAAAAGGAGAGAATTCATTATGAGAAAAGAATCTAAATTTTTAGCAGTTTTGTCTACCGCAGCTATGATGGCTGTATTCGCACCAAACTTTACTGGAGCTCCTGCCGCTGTGTTCGCTCAGACAAACACCTGGGCAGAAGAAGATGGAAATTGGGTTTACTACGACTCTGAGGGATATAAAGAGACAGACACCTGGAAGAAAGTGAATGGAACTTGGTATTATTTGGATTCTGAGGGGTATCTGGCTTTTAATGAAAAAGTGGATGACCGCTATGTGGGAAGTGACGGAGCTATGGTCACAAACTCCTGGATTGGCATCGCCAACGAGGAGGACTGGGATGTGGACGATGCCCCTTCTCAGCACTGGTACTATTTTGATAAAAATGGCCGTGCCATCACAGATAGATGGTACACCATCAACGATAAACAGTATTATTTTAATGAAGATGGACACATGCAGACTGGCCTGATTGAAGTAGATGGCTACACCTACTACTGTGGCACCGAAGATGACGGTGCAATGCAGTATGGATGGGTTTTCTTTGAGGAAGATGTGAATACACCGGATTATGAGGATACCTGGTCCTACTTTGACAGCAACGGCCGCAGAATCGACAATTATATTGATAAAAAGATTGATGGAAAATATTACACATTTATGGATGGAAGAATGCAGACTGGATGGGTCAAGGTGGGAAATGCCACGGTATCCAATGCGGATGGCACAACAACAGATGTGCTCTTGCAGAATTACCAGCACTACAGCACAGAGGATGGAAGCCGTTCTGAAAGCTGGCTGGAATTAGAGGGTATCAACGGTATCCACACCCCTGATGAGAGCTACTGGTTCTATTTTAAAAACGGAAAGCCATTGGCAGCAGCAAATCATCTGGAAGTTTTCACCGTGGATTCCAAGAAATACTGTTTTAATGAAAAAGGCGAACTTCAGACAGGACTTCAGAATATTGCACTGTCTGATGGAACAACTGCAAATTACTACTTCGGTGAAGAAGGAGAAGGCGGCGCGATGAAGACCGGAAAACAGACGATTTATGATGAAGTTTCTGGTGACAGTCATACCTGGTTCTTCTACACAGACGGTTCCAAAAAAGGCCAGGGTCTGCATGGTATTTATGAGAATGCTGTGTATGTACAGGGCAAACGCCAGGATGCAAACGAAGACCTGCGCTATGAGGCAGTCACCTTAGATGATGTACTTTATCTTGTCAACACAAAGGGCGTTCTGCAGAAGGCCAGCAAGTCCTCCAAATCTTCTGAAAAGCCGGAACTTGGCTCTGGATACAGAGACTTTAAAGACAGCAACAACAATGTATGGGTAGTAGATACCGAAGGAAAAATTGTACAGTAAACGGGCATGCCTGTTGGCACAGACAGTCTTATGCATCTGTAATATACTGTTGTGCACTGTTATGTACCGCTATGTACTGTTGTTTCCTTTGATATAAATTCAGGAACGTTTTCGTTTCTGCACAAAAAAGAAAGGGTCCTCCCCTTGGCATTTCTAACAGGGAGCCAGATGTCTGCCAATAGACATCTGGCTCCCTTTTTATATAAGAGGAAACTGTGCTCTAAAAAACAGAGCACGCGCGGCAGCGCACAAAGCAGTCAAGTCCCTCATGAGTGAGGGGTTGGAAAGCTGAGGTGGGCTTGCCCGCTTTGTTCCACTCATCGACAAAATCTGTTGTCACTTAATCAGAAAATTTAAAATAAAATCAATTTTTATTAAACAATAGTCATAATTTTCTAATAAATACGTTATATATTATTGTAAGGGTTAGTTTGCCCTTTTTTCATAAAACTTATTTTTCAGAGAGGTGTTGCACCATGCGAGGTCTACATGTTTATTTCTGTCCACTCTGTGGTTATTATGGATATTATCAGCTGCCCCAAAATGCGGTCTGCCCAAACTGCAAGGCTGCAATGAGAATGTTGCCTGTCAACTATACAGCATTTTTGGATTTGGACTGTAAAGCGAGAGATGAATTAATAGGGCAGGAAATGCTGCGTTGTTCAAAACCATTTGTTCAAAGATTGATAGAACCGCATAAGGAATATAACAGCAGAGAACAAATTGGACAGCTCATAAAACGCATTTCGGAATTGGAAGAAGAAAATAAGAAGTTATCGGAGACGGTAGCATGGATGCATGAAACAATTTGGCAGCTGCTCCGGCAGAAAAAGGGATTAAACAGTGAAGAACTTGGAATTGCTTCCGCAGAAGCTGCCGCTACATTTCATGACGAAGAACATATCGAAAAAACATTACCTATAAAATGATTGCTCCGCGCTATATGCACAAAAGACTGCTGCAGCGGCCGACAATTCAGCTGCTTTGCAGCAGTCTTTCTGATTTTCTTTTTGTTTTTTCGTTATTGGACAAATTCAGTTTTGAACATGGCTCTTTTGATTCTTTTTATCTGCCTGATATTTTATTTGCTGGATGTCTGTTCCAACACATAATGCTCCAACAAACGGTTCAATGTTGTTTTCATCTGTGTAATAATCTGCATCATCGTATCATTGTCCTTTTTCAGCTGAATATTTTCTTCTTTCAGCTTCTCAAATTCATCCAAATCACTCATATACTGTGCCTCCCCTTAGTTCTGTTCGTTTTCTTCCATCATAATACGAATCCGCCAAAAATGGAAGGAAAATACAGCGCAAGTTTCGACATACTCAGAGTACACCCAGTACCTCAAAAGCACGATATATCGCCGCCATATGTACTGCCTGCTGAATTTCTCCATTTCTCAGGGCCTCTTTGACCTGCTCTATCTCCATCAATTCTACTGCAATCTCCTCTGTGACATCCAGATGCTGCCCTCCGACCTTTTTTGCCCCTTTTGCGAGATAACACCATGCATAGTTAGTCAGACAGGAGGCATTTGGAGCCATTTTACAGAGAAATTCCACATTTTCTGCCTGATATCCTGTCTCCTCCAGCAATTCCCGTTTTGCTGCTTCCTCAAAGGACTCTCCTGGTTCCACACATCCTGCGGGGACCTCCAAAAGCACTTCCTGAAGTCCATGACGATACTGCCAGATCATCGGTATTTTTCCATCCTCTGTGACAGCAATAACAACCACAAAATCCGGCGCATGGCTCACATAAAACGGAGCAATCATTGTACCATTCGGCATCTGACAATCGTCCGCCGTGAGATGCACCCAATTATCTTTAACGACTGTTCGGCTTGAAAGAAGTTTCCATTTCATAGTATTCTTTTTCTGTGGGGTCATAACTGATTCTCCTCCTGTCTCTGTTGTCTCTCTGGAGCTGCCTTGACTAATTTTTAACTATTTTTCTCCAGTATTGTAGCATATATGGCAGGAAAAGCAATCTTTTTCTGTTCCAATCTAAATCTGATTCCTATATCCCTATTCATTTATCCATATTCGATTATCTAT
>JAUNGE010000105.1 GCA_030524675.1 bacterium | reverse complement strand
TGTTGCCAAATGGCTCGCAACGTTCCCAAACATCCAGGTCATTTCAAGAGACGGCACGGCTATTTATTCATCAGCAGCAACAGCCTCACATCCTAAAGCAGTACAGATCAGTGACCGTTTTCATTTGATAAAAGGGCTTTCAGAAGCCATAAATAAATATATTATCAGGGAATTTCCCGCCAGAGTGGAGATTCCACTGACTGGAACGCTTTCAGAGGAGATGGAGGTACTGTACAATACCGCGAACCGACCTCAGCGGATCAGGTTTGCCCATCAAAAAAGGAAAGAAGGGTTGACAGTATCTGATATCGCATTGTTGTTGCATTCGTGCCCTGCTACAGTCAGAAAATACTTTGCCATCCCGTAGGATAAAATCCCAGATGACAAAGTTATTTCCCGGGAAAGGCAGCATGGGCTGGCAATGCAGCAGAAACAGCAGGAGGTCGATGAAGCCAGAAAGCTGGCACAGGACGGATATCCAATTGAACAGATTGCATCCATGATGCATCATACATGTAAGACAATACGGAATTACCTGGATCCCAGCTACTCAGTTACGGATGGACATTACAATAACCGCATTCCAGACAAACTTGCACCATATGAAAAAGAAGTCATAGAATTGCGCAGAAAGGGACTCACATATCCAAAAATCCATAAAACCCTTAGTGAAAAAGGATATACAGGAAGCGTTGCCTCCCTTAGGATGTTCATGCAAAAGGAAAGATCCCTGATGCATGATCAGGGAGAACAAAACAAACCTCATTCTGAGTTCATCCAACGGAAAACTCTGTGCCAGCTGATCTACAGGAAATTGGAGGATGTTGCAACAATCACGCCAGACCAATATGAGCAGGCATTGGAAAAATATCCTTTGTTAGGTAACCTGTATTCTTTAGTAAGAGAATTCCATTCTGCAATGTTTTCTAAAAAATCAGAAAAGCTGGATGTATGGATAGAGTCTGCCAAAAAACACGATATACCAGAATTGCAAGCATTTGTTGAAGGTATTTCCAAAGATTTAGAAGCTATCAAAAATGGAATCACTTACTCTTACAATAATGGTCTGGCGGAAGGCAGCATAAATAAGATTAAAGTCATAAAACGGATTATGTATGGAAGAAATAGCTTTTCACTACTGAAATCCAAAGTACTGTTTCACGAACTTTTCCACAATGAATTCAACTAATAGTGGAAAGAACCTCTCCGTTTCCTGTATCATGAAAAATATCAATATATTTTTCAGTAATTATGCATGGCCTGTCTCCGTTATTGGGGAAGAAATCATCAGATATTTTATTGTATATAAACATAACAATATTATGATATATTCCTTCTCGCGGCTTCCAATAGTCATCAAAATTAATAACAAGACTCCTAGTATCAATTTTACGAAGAAAATATCCGATGAATGTGGATTTCCCACATCCCTTATATCCAGATAGAATAAAGTTATGTGTATCCTCTGAATCAATCTTTTCTTCGATTTCTTCAATCAGAGTCTCAGCATCTTCACTATGCGCATACAAAGCATCGTAATACATATCAGCCGACAGAACTTTATCCAACTTGCTCCGTTCTCCGGATTCAAGAGGAGACGCTTTCAAGAACATTCTCACATCAATTTTTCCCAGCATTTGCTCAAACGCCTTTCTCATTTCAATATCGTTCATACGTATCCTCCTAAAGTATATTCCATTTATATGTAGGAAATGTGTCGTTTTCTAATCTGCAATATATTTTCTACTTAAGATGTAAAAATCATCCAAAGTACACAGTCTTTACTGCGCCAAATACAAGCATACCCACGATTATCAACAGCACAATATTCGCAACCAAAAGGTAATAGAAAAATGCGTCACGTTTCTCTACATTGCTATTTCTTCGAGCAGCCATTACATTTTCTTCCACCCGCCAGTGTTCCTTGTAATCCGGCACGATCACATATGTATCCACTTTAAAATGTCGGCCGAATCTGTCACTCAGTTTTTTATTAATATGCCTTTCCGAAATCTCTCTTATCAATCGGACGGCATCATACAAGTCCTTCAAACCACCAACCAGATCAAGGAAACCAAGGACAACGGAATAGATAATTTCTATGCTACCCTCATATACAGCTTGAACTTGTACCTCTTCTACAGGGATGTCCGTATATTTCTGCAGTTCTGACTTCAATTCAGTGTTTATGATGCAGACAGCTTCGTTGGCAATGTCGTTGTAAAACACTTCTTTTTCCGAATGCTTATCCAAGTAGTAGGATCTACCTGGACGTAATGGGCTTTGATGCAGTTCATCATGATTGAAATCAATCCGTGTTGTAAGTACAACTTTATATTGTTTGGATTTTTTCTTCATAGATGCCCTCCTGATTATTCCGGTCTGCAGCAGATATACGGTCTATTTAAGAATGCCTTTCCACCTTTGCTTCAATCTTTACTTTTGAATAACACTTACGAGAAAACACATCATTTTCTGACAAATGTTCTCAATGTCCACTTTGTCTTGTAATATTGTCTTCCCTTCGTCACTTCGTCTACACGAATACTGAGTGGCGTATCAACAGGTGTTTTCTCTTCATAATGAACTAACGCAGAATTCAACTTGTCTCTCAGTAAATAGTATTCAAAGGATTCTCCCTGTTCTAATCGTTTAGGAAAAGTCGGCGTGAAAGCTTGCAAAACAGAATTCTGATTCAGCATTCCAACAAAAATATCTCCTCGCTTTTTATTTCCAAAGTGAAGATAGACATTACTCACTGTGATTGGCTTCATTCCCACATTTTTTACCGTGATTATATATGCATCAACCTTATCAATTCCAGGAATCTGACTCAGCATGAATCCTGTACTAACTGAAACCTTAATTTTCAATCTCTGCGGAAGCCATAGTGCAAATAATGATACGATCAGTGCAATTGCTCCAAATACCGATCCCACCCAACTTCCTATCGCTCCAATAATTGTCCAGCGAAGTGACTCAACACTAAAATCAGTGTCCGCTCCTACCGAGAGCACTGCACAAGATGCCAACCATACACATAGACCAACAATGGATACGAGTAAAACCGTACATATAATAATCAGTAATTTTTTTCTATTCATACTATCTCTTTCAGCTGTGGTCTTTTCCCCGAATTCTATATGAATTTCACTTTTCCACACTTGTCTTTTTAATCGCTACCATACTATAATTGAGTTTCCTTACTACTAACATCAAGGAAATGTACAAAATCACAAGTAGCATAACATACAACCGTGATTCTTTCTTAATTCTTATTAAACCACAGATGCGGATATTTCACAATAGTTTATCTTCCTCTTATTCTTACAAATCGCTGTACAGCTCTTCCTTATACACGCCATCCTCGATCAGCTTCTTAAAGCTCTGAACCACTGATTCTTTGTCTTCCTTATAGGTAACGCCGAACCACTTGTCTTTCGTCTCCAACACCTTTACCGTGTACTTTCCTTCTCTCAGTAAGCCACCGATATGTGTGGGCAGCAGATACTCGGCTTTTAAAGGATTCACCTTCACATCTCTCTCAAAAAACTCCTTGAATCCCTGTTCCAGAACATCCAGATATGCCGGAGCACAGCCTCTCTTCGCTGGAAAACCCCAGAAGTTCATAGAGACATAAGACTCAGGATTCAATGTAATGCCATCGGCTTCTGCGCCAATCTTTCCGTCCCTATCTGTAACTTTAATGATATTACTGGTCTCCACCACATCGATGATATGTGTATGCCCTTCTGCTACCTTGCAGACGCCTCTGGTCACGCCACCATTATCGGAAAGCGTGTTCTTCAGAATAAATCCGGCCATCGCAATGGCATTGTCCGCATGATCCAGAGCCAGCCAGTCATGCATCCGGCGGTACGCTTCTTTACCATAATAATCATCTGCGTTGATAACGGCAAAAGGCTCATGGATCAGAGCTTTGGCTGATAATACTGCCTGCCCGGTTCCCCAGGGTTTTGTCCTGGCAGCCGGAACGGTATAACCATCTGGAACAGCGGAAAGTTCCTGAAATGCATAGGCAATTTCCACATTCTGTTTCTCACAGATTGTCTCCACACGGTTGCCGACCCGTTCCCTGAAATCATCTTCGATATCTTTGCGGATCACAAAAATAATTTTATTGAATCCCGCTTCAATTGCGTCATGGATAGAATAATCCATGATAATTTCACTATGTAAGCCGACCGGCTCTAACTGCTTGATACCGGCTCCGAAGCGGCTGCCAATACCGGCGGCCATGATAAGTAGTGTTGTTGATTTCATATTGTTTTTCCTCGTGTTTTTAATTAAAGGCTCTTTTTCCAATTCTAAGAACAACATTCGATTTGTACAGATAGAAAACTTCATCTGCCAGATTCTGTTCATTTTCTTTTTAATCTAAGTTTCTGTTTTCTGCCATTCATTTTTTCCGGGATTGTATATTCTATTAAGTCCACACAAACTAATTCCTTAAACACACTTCTGAGTGTACTGCTTACGGTCTTATACCCAAGCGAATGTACAATGAACCTTCCATTGCCTCAACTACATTACACCAACCATTTTCTAACCAGCGGAATTTTTTTCAATAGAGCAGTTAAAGAAAATGCTAATGCAAAAACCAGAACCGCTAGAGGCAAAATCAAGAGCGGATACCGATACTCTGTGGCAATATGTATTTTGTCCGTTATTCCTTGGACAAAGAAAACGTGTGTCAGATATATTCCCAAAGTACAGCTTCCAAAATATCTTATGACTTTCTCTGCTTTCCTCGAAAAGTGTATCTTTCCCACATGGTCTTTAAACAGCATGAACAGCATAGACGAGTACAGCGCAATATTCAGAGTCAAATTATTGTATGTAGCTTGACTCGGCACACCAGTATATCTGGAATACGCTACTCCACCTATGATTCCATAGAAAATACCGATAATTCCTAACAGATATAATAGCATTTTCTTCCCTTCGCTCAACTCATAAGCATTTATGTAATGACCCAGCACAAAATATCCAACGTATCCCATTGGCATAAAAAAGAACATTTTTTCTGTTAATATCAATTGTGCCAATTCATTCAAAACCGGAACAACCTCCAGCATCCCCGGCAGAAATGTCACCAATGTGGTAAAAAGCAAAAAATACTCTTCACATTTCCTATCTGAAACAACTTTCCTTAAAATAGGTGAAACAGCATACAGTCCTACTGTCATCCACAGATACCATAAATGATAATTCCCCATGAGAAGATTAGACAAAAGGCTTTTCGGACCATTATACTGGAAATCACCGATACACAATCTGAAAAGAAGATGCAAAAAAGACCAGACAACAATAATGGCGACAATTTTCAGGATATTCTTCCTGTACAAGTCTCCAATATTCCTGTCCTTTGAAAGAAATAAGCTGCCGCTTATCATCACGAAACAGCACACGCCAAATCTGGATATCGTGTGCGCTGTTTCATATAATATCCACTGTGAAGAATACAGATCCGCATTCTTCCATCCCTTTGTTGCAACGTGTAAAACGATAACCACAAAAACCGCTACAATGCGGAGCAGCTCAATCCATACTATACGCTCTGCTCTGCTCTGCTC
>JAUNGE010000035.1 GCA_030524675.1 bacterium | reverse complement strand
GCTTTTCTGGAATCTCTGGGAATCCGGAATTATGACGTCTGCATTGTAGCTATTGGAAATGATTTTCAAAGTTCTCTCGAAACTACCTCTCTGCTCAAAGAGCTTGGTGCAAACCTGGTGGTCTCCAGGGCGGCCAGAGATGTGCAGGCAAAATTTCTCCTGCACAACGGTGCAGACGAGGTGGTCTACCCTGAAAAGCAGCTTGCCAAATGGACAGCCATCCGTTACAGCGCCGACCACATCTTAGATTACATAGAGCTGGATGAGGAACATGCTATCTTTGAAATACCGGTTCCACAAGCTTGGGCAGGCCGAACCATTGGGCAGATTAATATTCGCCAAAAATACAACATTAACATTATGGGGATCAAGAAAAACGGAAAGCTGGAACTTTCTGTTACTCCCAATATGGTGCTGGAACCAAAAAGTACGATGCTGGTACTGGGCCAAAACAGAGACATTCAAAAATGCTTCCGTATTTGAAGATGCGCATTTAATACTGGGAGGTGAGACTATGCAGGATGTGCTATTGCTTGTGGCGGTGGCAGTAATGTTTGCTTTTGGCTGGTTTCTGATGAGAAAGTTGGATTCTTTTCTTGAAGCGAACTATCATTCACAGGAATTACCGCTTCCATCCAGCCAAAATCCTTTGCAGTTTGGATTTTGCAACCCAACAGTTGCTGGCAGTATTACGGATGTCCTGGAGCATGATTCCAAATTGTACCCTAAACTGGTACGATGTGATATAATAAGAAGGCAAGGAGGAATGCAAATGGAACTACCCAGACAAGACCCGGACCAGCTTTTAAGAGCAATCCGAAGTGATACAGCAAGCAAAAAACGGGGCAAGTTGAAGATATTTTTTGGTTATGCCGCTGGCGTGGGAAAAACCTATGCTATGTTACAAGCGGCACATCAGGCCAAGAAGCGCGGGATAGAGGTGATTGTTGGGTATATAGAACCCCATTCCAGACCACAGACAACCGCTCTGCTGAACGGCCTAAAGCAGCTTCCTGTGAAGCAGATGCCTTATGGTGAGATGACGCTCCGGGAGTTTGATATCGATCGTGCGCTGGAGCGAAAACCACAGTTGATTCTGGTAGATGAATTGGCACATACCAATGCAGAGGGCAGCCGTCACGCCAAGCGCTATCAGGATGTGCAGGAACTTTTAAATGCTGGGATTGATGTTTACACTACCGTCAACGTCCAGCATATTGAGAGCCTGAACGATACAGTTGCTTCCATTACTGGCGTTTTGGTGCGGGAGCGTATCCCAGATTCTGTATTTGACCAGGCGGAGCAAGTGGAGTTGGTGGACATTGAACCGGCTGAACTTTTAGAGCGCATGGCAAGTGGAAATATCTACCAGGAAGAGCAAGCGGAACGGGCGGCAGTTCACTTTTTTACGCTCGAAAATCTGACCGCTTTACGAGAAATCGCCCTGCGCCGCTGTGCGGATCGAGTCAACCTGCTGACGGAGAGCGCCAGAATCCAGAGTCGGGGAGATTACCACACCGATGAGCATATTTTGGTGTGCCTCTCCTCCTCCCCATCCAACGCTAAGATCATCCGCACCGCTGCGAGGATGGCACGGGCATTTCGAGGAAACTTTACTGCCCTCTTCGTGGAAACATCGGCCACGGCCGAAATGAACGAAGCCGACAAGAAACGCCTGCGGGATAATGTTCGGCTGGCAGAGCAGCTTGGCGCCCATATAGAAACCGTCTACGGTGAAGACGTTCCTTATCAGATTGCAGAATTTGCAAGGCTTTCCGGCGTCTCTAAAATTGTGATTGGGCGAAGTACCGCTACCAAAAGAAACCTATTCAGCAAACCGACACTGACAGAACGTCTGATTGCCAATGCGCCCAATCTGGATATTCACGTGATTCCAGATGTAGGTTCTGAGATTTCCTACCAGAAGCGCACAAATAAAAATTTTTATGTGACCGCTATGCCGGTTCGTGATTTGGCAAAGAGTATTCTTGTCTTGCTGGCTTCTACCCTCGTAGGATATGTGTTTTACACGATGGGCTTTTCTGAGGCCAACATCGTGTCCGTATATATTTTCGGTGTTTTGGTTATTTCTGTCATCACAACGAGTCGCTTTTGTGGGGCTGTAGCGTCCATTGTGAGCGTATTGGTGTTTAATTTCTTCTTTACCGTTCCGCGCTTCACCTTTCGCTTCAGCAACCCGAATTACCTGGTGACTTTCCCAATCATGTTCATGGTGGCGCTATTAACTGGTTCTCTCGCCACACGCCTGAAAAATAACGCAAAACAATCTGCCAATGCGGCCTATCGAACAAAAATTCTGTTTGAGACGAATCAGCTTCTCCAAAAGGAGACGGACGAACAGTCTGTTGTAAAAGCTACTGCGGGACAGCTCCTAAAATTGCTGCATAAAGATATTGTGGTCTATTTGTCAAATGGAAAGAAACTGAATTCTCCCAGTGTCTTTCGGACACCTGACAGCAGCCAGTGCTGCCTGGTTTCTGAGAATGAGGAAGCGGTCGCGGCATGGGTGCTGCAAAACAACAAGCACGCCGGAGCCACCACTGACACTTTGTCCAGCGCAAAATGCCTGTATCTAGCCATTCGAGTCAACAGTCAGGTGTACGGTGTGGTAGGAATCGCGATGAACGAGATTCCTCTGGATTCTTTTGAAAACAGCGTCCTACTGTCCATTCTCGGCGAGTGTGCCTTGGCATTAGAAAACATGAAAAATGCGCGGGAAAAAGAAGAAGCCGCAATTTTAGCCAGGAACGAGCAGCTTCGTGCGAACCTGCTTCGTGCCATCTCTCATGACCTGCGCACGCCATTGACTTCCATTTCTGGCAACGCCGATAACCTACTGGCAAACTATCAAAAAATGGATGATGACACGAGGCGGCGGACATTTTCAGATATATATGACGATTCCATGTGGCTGATTAATCTGGTGGAGAATTTGCTGGCGATTACTAGAATCGAGGGCGGACAAGTGCATCTGACACAATCTGTGGAGTTGATGGATGAGGTAATCACAGAAGCTTTGCGGCATATCAATCGGAAAAGCAAGGAACACATCATCCATGTCAGCGCCTCTGAAGATTTGATTCTCGCAAGCATTGATGCCAAACTGATTGTCCAGGTTATCATCAATTTGCTGGATAACGCCATCAAGTATACACCGGCTGGGTCTGTGATTGAGGTCCATACTGAGAAAGACAAGGAGTCGCAGCAAGTCATTGTTTCTGTTTCCGATGATGGTCCTGGCATTCCTGATGAGCAAAAGGCGCATATTTTTGATATGTTTTATAGCGGAGCCAACAAAATTGCGGACAGCCGAAGGAGCCTTGGTTTGGGTCTTTCGCTGTGCAAATCCATTGTCACTGCTCACGGAGGAACCATCTGGGTGACAGACCGTGACCCAAAGGGAACCATCTTTACATTTACATTACCAGCAGGGGAGGTTGAACTACATGAATAAACTTTTAATCTTGGTTGTGGAGGATGACCCTCCGGTACGCAACTTGATTACAACTACCTTAAAAACCAATGATTATCGCTATTTGGTCGCAGCGAATGGCAAAACTGCTGTTTTGGAAGCCTCCTCCCACAATCCGGATATTATACTGCTTGATCTCGGACTGCCAGATATGGACGGCGTACAGGTAATCCAAAATATCCGCTCATGGTCAAATCTACCGATTATCGTTATCAGCGCCCGCAGCGAGGATAACGATAAAATCGAAGCACTGGATGCAGGGGCTGATGATTACTTGACGAAACCTTTTTCCGTGGAAGAATTGCTGGCGCGGCTTCGGGTCACACAGAGGAGACTATCCTATATGACAGCGGAAATGCTGGCTGCCAGTTCTATTTTCGTCAATGGAAAGCTGAAAGTTGACTATGCCGGAGGATGTGCATATCTGGATGGACAGGAGCTGCATCTGACCCCCATTGAATATAAGCTGCTGTGTCTGCTGTCCAAAAATGTAGGCAAGGTATTGACGCACACCTTTATCACCCAAAATATCTGGGGGCGGAGCTGGGATAACGATATTGCGTCCTTGCGTGTCTTTATGGCAACACTCCGAAAGAAATTGGAGCCAACTTTGGATTCTCCACAGTACATCCAGACTCACATCGGCGTGGGCTACCGGATGATGAAAGTGGAATAACAAAACAGGCATATCGCCTGATGGCGACACCACTATGCTAAAAAAGGCAGTCAACTTTTTATGGTCGATTGCCTTTTCCTTATATGCTATATTTACTTAATTTGAAACCTATCTTTTCTCTTATCTCTTCACGTTGAACGCGCCGATTCCAGGATATACTGCGCTCGCGCCGAGTTCTTCCTCGATGCGCAGAAGCTGGTTGTATTTCGCCACACGCTCGGTGCGGCTCGGTGCGCCGGTCTTAATCTGGCAGGTATTGAGCGCCACTGCCAGGTCCGCGATGGTGGTGTCCTCTGTCTCTCCGGAACGGTGGGAGGAAATCGCTGTGTATCCTGCCTTATGGGCCATCTTGATTGCCTCCAATGTCTCAGATACTGAGCCAATCTGGTTTAGCTTAATCAGAATGGAATTGCCGCAGCCCAGCTCAATGCCTTTTTTCAGACGCTCGGTGTTCGTCACGAACAGGTCATCTCCTACCAGCTGTACCTTATCGCCCAGTTCCTTTGTCAGAAGCTGCCAGCCTTCCCAGTCTTCCTCATCCAGAGCGTCCTCAATAGAAATAATCGGGTACTTCTCAACCAACTGTTTCCAGTGCGCAATCAAAGTCTCGGATGTAAACTTTGTTCCTGCCTTTGGAAGAACGTACTCGCCCTTCTTCTCTCCCTTCCACTCACTGGAAGCGGCATCCATAGCCAGCATAAAATCTTTTCCAGGTACATATCCCGCCTTCTCGATTGCCTTCAGAATGTACTGAATCGCCTCTTCATCGCTCGCCAGGTTCGGTGCGAAACCGCCCTCATCACCAACGGAAGTAGCCAGACCTTCGGATTTCAGAATAGCAGCCAGTGCATGGAATACCTCTGCACACCAGCGCAGTGCTTCCTTAAATGTAGGTGCGCCTACCGGCATAATCATAAACTCCTGCACATCCACTGTATTTGCTGCATGTGCACCTCCGTTCAGAATGTTCATCATAGGAACTGGCAGACGGTTTCCGGAGATTCCACCCAGGAAACGGTACAGCGGCATATCCAGAGCGATGGAAGCCGCTCTCGCTGTCGCAATCGAGACAGCAAGAATCGCATTTGCGCCAAGGTTCGATTTGTCTTTTGTTCCGTCTGCATGTATCATAGCCTTGTCCACTGCATAGATATCAGAAGCATCCATACCGGCAATCGCCTTGCTGATAACCGTATTGATATTTTCTACTGCCTTTGTCACACCTTTTCCAAGGTATCTGCTCTTATCTCCATCACGCAGCTCCAGAGCTTCAAACTCACCTGTGGAAGCACCGCTTGGGGCAGCTCCTCTTCCCACTACGCCATTTGCCAGTGTCACTTCTGCTTCTACTGTTGGATTTCCTCTGGAATCCATGATTTCTCTTCCAATTACTTTTTCAATCTGTAAATAGTTCATTTACAAAATCTCCTTTCCTTTCAGCCAGGAGGACATCCTCACCGGAAGAGACCTCTTCCGGTGAAAATGGAAAAATCATCTTGATTTTTCTTTTGAGAAGTCTGCCTGATTGATTCACATGTAGTTAGTCCGAGCTAACTATCCTTATCATAGCAGACTTTCCCTCAAAAGTCAATTCCTATTCCTATTCTGCAGGTTTTTTCTCTGCTTTTTCCTTCTTTGCGTCCAGTGCTTCCTCCCACTGCCCGTTGAGACGTCCGTATCTTCTTGTCATATCGCGGATGGATTTACACAGTTCCTCTGTCGTCTCCTCCTCTGTCAGTCTCCACTTCCAGTTGATGCCGAGCGTGGACGGCGTATTCATACGGCTCTTGTTATTCTTGCACAGATAATCCTGCATCGGAATCACACAGAGATTTGCACGGCTGCGCATCACCAGACTGATAAACACCCACGGCAGGCGGGTCTGCGGCGTATAGAAATCACACAGATATTCTCTGGCCATCTTTCGCTCCTCGTCATTGATGCTCTTAAACCACCCTGCGATTGTCTCATTGTCGTGGGTTCCGGTGTACGCCACACTGTTTTCCGGATAATTATGAGGCAGATAGTCGCTGGCGCTTCCGGTATCTCTGGAATCAAATGCAAATTCGAGCACTTTCATGCCTGGGAACCCGCTGTCCTGCACCATCTTTCTCACAGAATCCGTCACATAGCCCAAGTCTTCGGCAATCACTTCCCGATTTCCCAACACTTCCTTCATCCGGTAAAACAGGTCGATTCCAGGGCCTTTCTCCCACTGCCCGATAATCGCATTTTCTGCTCCGTACGGAATCGAATAATACTCATCAAAGCCGCGGAAATGATCGATTCGCACCACATCATACAGACGGAAACAATACTCCAGACGTTCCATCCACCACGCAAATCCAGTCTGCCTGTGATACTCCCAGCGGTACAGTGGATTTCCCCAGAGCTGTCCTGTCGCAGAAAATCCATCCGGCGGGCATCCCGCCACCGCCAACGGCACATTTTCCTCATCCAGCTGGAACAGTTCCGGATGCGCCCAGGTATCTGCGCTGTCCATCGCCACATAAATCGGGATATCTCCGATAATTTTCACTCCCTGGCTGTTCGCATAGGCTTTCAGAGCGGTCCACTGTTTGTAAAACATGTACTGCAGATACTGCTGAAATTCAATATCAAAATACAGCTCTCTGCGGTAATAATCCATCGCGTTGCCCCAGCGCAGACGGATATCCTCCGCCCACTCCGTCCATGGCTTGCCGCCGAATCGGTCCTTCACAGCCATAAACAGAGCATAATCATTCAGCCACCAGCCATTCTCCCAAACAAACTTCTGATACTCCGTGTCCTCACTGATATGGCTGCGCTCATATGCCTTGCGAAGCAAAGGATAACGGTTCTCATACAGCATCTTATAGTCAACCGTACTTGTCGCTTTCGCCGGAAGCGCTGCCAAACATTCTGCCTCCGTCAGCACCCCCTCCTCTACCAGCTCTTCCAGGCTGATAAAGTATGGATTTCCCGCATAAGTGGAAAACGACTGATAGGGAGAATCCCCATAGCTGGTAGGTCCTAAAGGCAGAATCTGCCAATAGCTCTGCCCCGCCTTTTTCAGCCAATCCACAAACTCATAGGCGCTCTTGGAAAAGCAGCCGATGCCGTACTTTGACGGCAGACTGGAAATTGATAATAAAATACCTGCTGCTCTGTTCATACGTTCAAATCCTCCTTACATTTCTCTTGGTATTTTGTATGTATTCTGTATCATTTCTGTATTCTGTCCGCTTACTGTGCCTGCACCAGCTTTACTGTGCCTGCGCCAGTTTTACTGTACCTGTGCCAGAAGCACTTCACTTATCCTTCCATAAACGCCCGCATCAAACTCCATCGTCTGCAGCATACTAAGCAGCATGGGAACTGGTCTGCCTTTTTCTACCTCCTGATAGAAGCGTTCTTTTTTGTTGTATTCCATCTCTGCACAATACAGAATATCAAAAATCTGTGCCTTTCTGTCATTGTCCGCAATGGCAAGTTCCTCGTCAAATTTCACTTCAATTCGGCTGTCTCTGTCCGTATCAGGCAGACACACAGTCAAAATATGGTTCTTTTCACAGTAAGAGCTCTTTGCCTCTATTTTCTTCCCATCCACCAAAACAAATGGAACTGCATCTTTCACTGCATAGAACTCCAGATGAAACGTTCTCTTTTTCGGCACTGCGCACACGTCACCTGTCGGTGGCTCGATGACGAAACAACTCTTTTCCTCAAACTGCCATTTCATAACCGTATCTGCGAAGTTTTGTGTCTGTCCATCCGCCTGTCCGTCATCTTCATACAGGTGAAATTCCCCGTTCTTTCCTGGAAATATCTTGATTCTCAGAGACGCCGGATTCTCAATGCTGTTGGTGTATGGCTCAAGAACTGCCATCGGGACGATTCCGCCTGCACGCGCCAGCACCGGAATATCTTCGATTCCACGGTACAGCGTCATCTTCCGTCCACCGTCATACACGCGCCCATTGAATATATCAAACCATCTGCCCTCTGGCAGCCACACCGTCACACCTGCTGCCCCCGCCTTTTTGTCCATCGGCTTTGTGATTGGGCAGGCAATCAACTCCGTACCGAAATAATACTCGTTCGGCACCTCATACGTTTCCCGCACTTCCGGCTCCAGGTAGTACATCGGCCGAATCAGTGGCTGCCCCTCGCGGCTCGCATAGTAATTCATCGTGTACAGATACGGAACCAGCTCATGGCGCAGCTTCAGATAGCGCTTCATGACACGTTCGGAAATCAGATTGTAATTCCACGGTTCCTTCCCCGTAAAATGATTGCAGGAACTGTGCAGTCTCAAAATCGGAGAAAATACTCCAAACTGCAGCCATCTGGTTGACAGCTCATCATCCTTGTACCCATTCATATGACCGCCGATGTCATGGCTCCACCAGCCATATCCGGCATTGCTCGCGTTCGCAGTGAAATATGGCTGAAAATCCAGGGATTCCCAGGTAATCACTGTATCGCCGGAAAATCCAATCGGATAGCGGTGACTGCCAAGTCCGGCATAGCGGGAAAACGTCAGCCCTCTGCCGCCCGTTCTCTTACTGTCCAGATAGTGATAATGATTTAACATCCACAGCGGATCCAGCCCAGGAATCTTCGACATACCACCCTGCTGCCAGTCCACCCACCAAAAATCCACTCCATCCTCCTCATTCGGATGGTGCAGGTATGTAAAATATGCTTCCAGAAACTTTGGGTCTGCGATGTCAAACTCAATCGCTTCTTCCTTCTCCCAGTCTTTTCCCAGCGCCCTCGCCATCTCCTGATACGCATCCTCATGCGCACGCACACCGTCCGCCGGATGCACATTCAGCGTCACTTTCAGGTTGTGGGCGTGCAGCCAGCCCATAAAGCCCGCCGGATCAGGAAACAATTCTTTATTCCAGGTATACCCTGTCCAGCCGCTGCCATACTTTGGGTCGATATCCACCAGATGCCAGTCCATATCAATGACAGACACAGAAAACGGAACCTGCTCTTTCTCAAAACGGCTGACAACGCCCTTGTACTCTTCCTCCGAGTAGCGGTGATAGCGGCTCCACCAGTTTCCGAGGGCAAATCTTGGAAGAAGCGGGGTATTTCCTGTCAAATGATAAAAATCTCTCAGGCACCGCTCATACTGATGCCCATATCCGAAGAAATAGATATCAACCACATCTGGATTTTTCTCGCTGTCCCTAGGTTCCACCCAGCCGTCAGGCGTCAGGAGCAGCGAACGGCTGTCGTCTATCACAGAAAAACCATTTCTGGAAATCACGCCATGCTCCAGCGCAATCGCTCCGTCCGCTCCATCCAGTGTCCGCGCAGTTCCTTTTAAATCTGTCACTTCTTCCCCATAGCGCCAGATGCTGCGGTAATTGCTCACATTTCCTCTGACCTGTAAGGACAGTCCGTTTCTGGAAAACGGCTTTTTGTCATATAGCATCTGAATTCCCTCTGTCACGATTTTCAGAGAATCCGCCGTCTCAAACACCTCAAATTCCGGAACCGGAAACTCTCTGTTTATCACACACTGCGTCGCTCTGTCCTCAAACACGCCCCTGCTGCTGTACTCCAGGCGCATCAGCCATGGCGTCAAAATACTGATGCGGTAGGTATCTCCCTGTATCATGGCCTCTTTTTGGCACACAGGATGCGTTTCCATCTGATATACATTCTGATACGAATCTTTCATAATACTAACTCCTTCTTCTGTACATTTTTTGCTGTACACGATTCCTCACATTTTCATCATACCATTCCATCTCTCTGTTTTCAAGGACCGCATACACCCGAAGTATTTCTCCCACGCTCCATGCCTGCGCAAAACAGCCGCGCGATGAGGTCGGATTGGCCCCGTCATAAATCTCCGGCAGCTGTCCGATACAGCCCTCCCGCATGGCACTCTCCATCACTGCCAGCTGTTCTCTCACAGTCTCCTTCGCTTCCTCACAAAAATCATGTACTTTCAGGTATGCCAGATAATATCCGCCCAGAGGGAACACCCACACAGTCCCCTGGTGGTATGCCATATCGCGCTCAAAAACAGGGCCGCCGTACGACGGATGAAACTCCTCATCCTCCATCTCCAGAGTCCGAAGGCCGTATGGCGTGTACAACTTTTCAAACACGGTGTCCACAATTCTTCTTTCCTGCTCGCGCTCCAACACAGAGAACGGCATGGAAACTGCCCAAATCTGGTTGCATCGAATCTGTGTGTCTGCTTTCGTCCCCGAGATAACATCTTTCAGGCATCCTTTGTCTTCCATCCAGAATTCTCTCTTGAAAGATTCCCGCACTTTTTCAGCCAGCTTACCATATCCCACCTCTCTCTCCTTGTCGGTTTTACTGGTGGTCCTGCCAATTTTTTCACACATTGTCCCACGGATTTCTTCCATGATACAGAGCGCATTGTACCAGTAGGCATTGATTTCCACTGGTTTTCCGTGGCGTGGTGTCGGCAGAATCTCTCCCACCCGCACATCCATCCATGTCACCTGCGCCAGCCCTTCTCCAGCTGCAATCAGGCCATCCTCCTCCATATGGATACCAAATTCTGTCCCTGCCCGATACGCCTCCACAATCCGCTCCATCACCGGATACATCTCCTGTACGAATGCAGTATCCTCTGTTGCCTGGTAATACAGATACACACCGTTGATAAACAGAAGCGCGGCGTCCACGGTATTGTACATCGGCTCACTGCCTCCCTCCGGAAACAGATTTGGCATCAATCCATTTCTCTCATGAACGGCAAAGGTACGCAGAATCCTCTTTGCACTCTCATACCGCCTGGTAGAAATACAAAGCCCCGTCAGTGCAATCATAGTATCGCGCCCCCAGTCCTCAAAGAACGGAAATCCCGCTAAAATCGTGTCTGCGCCTGTTGACTCCCTTTTAGAGATAAACTGCTCCGCACTTTTTGAGAGCATCCGCGCCGCAGGGGACGAAAATCCAGCCGTATCCGCCAACATTTTCCGATACTGTTTGAGCTCGCCAAAAATATCTGCTGCCAAGCAGCCAGACGGCTCCATCTCATACACCACTTCCAGCACACCACACGCTCCTGCCTCCACCGTGCAGGAAATCTGATGATTTGCCACAGCATGCCCTGTCTCTCTTCTCCCGTCACAGGCGTCGTAGCTATAAAAATAACATTCTGTCCTCTCTGGGATATCGGTGACTGTGCCGCTCGTCCTAAAATATAAATCCAGGCCATTCGAGGAAATCTTTCCGTCTTTTCTCACGAATTTCTGTGCTTTATCCGGCTCGCTGCCCTTCTTTGTAAACTGAAAGAATGGCGTGAGAATCAGCTGACACGGTTTCTTTCCGCGGTTTCTGACCTCGTAGCGGATTCCTACCGCGTTGGCGCCTGGCCTCATGCCCATCTCCTTGCGTATCTCAACGCCCTGAACTTGAAACCTCCAGACCGGCGTATCTTCATACTGAAAGCAGGAAAGATACTGGTATCCGCACTCTCTCGTTCCGTCCGCGAACTCCTGGCTGGAAATCCAGTATCTGCTTTCTTCTTGTTCACCGAGCAGCAGCCATTCTGCCATGCGGTGCAGCATATTGTAGCGGTGATTGGGCGCATGTGTACATGCCATCAGAAGGGCGTGGTCGTTTCGGGAGGCGGAGCCAATCATTGTCATAGAAGAAAACCCGCCGAGCCCATTTGTCATCAGAAAGCAATTTTCCTGCCCTCTCTCCATCGTCTTCCAGTCCTGTTTTCCATATATCCACTTCATCGCATATTCCTCCCAGATTTTTTATCCTTTCCGGCCTTTTAGCCCTATTGTTCTGCACTCCCACGTCTTCTTCCCAGTACCAGCACGCTGACAGCTTCCACATGGACTTTGCCAGAAACCATCACCACTTTTTTGGAATGTTCCAGAGATGTATCCCACCAAAAACTGTTCTGCGCATCCACCAGCACCTGCCAATCCCCTTCCGGCACTTGGACAACCAGTTCTTCCGGCCTTGCATTGTACACCACACAGAGTTCTTCCCATGCTGTATCCGCATGTTTCTTCCTATCTTCGCAATGCTGCGTATTGTCCAGCAAAAATCCGACTGCCTGCTCTTTCACCCATGTACCATGTACCCGCTTCCACGCATCTTCCGATTTGTCGCACAGCCCTGGAAGCTTCTTTCGCAGGGCAATCAAGCCCCTGTAATATTCCACAAGCGTTCTGTTCTCCCATGTTCTCCCCCAGTCCAGGCGGTTTATGGCAATAGGGGCATTGTAGCTGTTGTCCATCCCACCTTTTGTGCGGGCAAACTCCTCACCGGAGAGCAAAAACAGATTTCCCTGACAGGTCATATAGACAGCTGCCGCCATCCGGTTCACACGCATCCAGATGCGCTCATCAGGAACCGTATCCACAATCTTATCCCACAGGGTCTGATTGTCATGCGCCGACACATAGGTGAGAATCTGGGATGGTGCTTTTGCTCCAAACCCATCCGGCCCGCACCATGCCTGCACGCTGTCTAAAATTGCCTTTTCAAGTCCTTTTGCGCCATTGACAAATCCAACTTTATCAACATCAAACACAGACCCTTTGACTGCATTTCTCGTATTGTCACAAAAAATCCCGATGCGCGCATCCAACAGATGCACATTTTCTTTCAGCGCAGTTTTTGTGCCATGTTCCACGGCACTTCCCACCGCCGCCCAGGGCTCACCGTACAGCAGCTTTTCTCCTCTCCCATATCGCATATCCAGTTCCCGCTGAATCCGGTTCATCAGTTCCACATCCAAAAGTCCCATCAAATCAAACCGAAACCCGTCTATGTGGTATTCCTCCGCCCAGTACAGCACCGAATCCAGAATGTACTTCGCGCACATCGGCCGCTCGCTCGCCACATCATTGCCGCATGCAGAGCCGTCTGACACCCTTCCGTCCTCCCATGTGCGGTAATAATACCATGGCGCCGTCCTCTGCAGCCAGGAGTCGAGAGAGTAAGTATGATTGTAGACTACGTCCATAATCACACGCAGGCCCTGCCGGTGAAGCGACTGCACCATCTCCTTCATCTCCCGAATCCGCACTTCCCCTTTTCGGGCATCCGTCGCGTACGAACCTTCCGGAACATTATAATTCACCGGATCGTACCCCCAATTAAACTCTGTCTCATCTCCCGCTTCATCCACAGAACCATAATCATAGGTGGGCATCAGCTGAATATGTGTCACTCCCAACTCTCTCAGGTATCCGCAGCCCGTTTTGTGGACACCGTCGCGATCTAACGTCGTATTTTCGCACAAAAACGCCTTATATTTTCCGCGGTACTCCTCCGGAAATCCGCCTCTCTCGTCCCAGGAAAATTCCTTGACATGCAGTTCATAGATGACATTCTCCTGTGCATATGCGGGAGATTTGTCCTGCTCCCAGCCTTTTGGATTCGTTCTTTTCAGATTGACTGCCATACTCCGCTTTCCATTGACCCCGCAGGCTTTCGCATATGGGTCAGCTGAATATACCGTCTCGCCGTCTATCAGCAGTTCATACTCATAATACACGCCATGCATCTCTTCTTCTGTCCGGTATGCCCAAACACCGCCGTCTTCCCTCTGCATGGGAAGTTTCTGGTATGCGCTGCCGCCCTCCCCCTCTCGGTACAGATGCAGTGTCACGTTTGTTGCACACGGACTCCAGAGAAGAAATGTCGTCTTGTCTTCCGCACAGCAGACGCCCAAATCATTTCCTTGATATGTATTTTTTTCTCTGAATTCGGGCATGGAATACCATTCTTTCCATTCTTGTGCTGTTTTCATATCATTTATGACCTCCTATGCCATGATGTTAGGGTCAAAAGGTAGTTTGACCTCTTTGATACCAGAGCGAAACGGTACGTTCCCCTGATATCTTTTTATAAAAAATTCGTTGTTTTTTTCGGACAGTTTCGTTATAATAACAGCTGTATGCACACAATAACAGGATTATGAAAGGTGAATGTCACATGGCTACTCTACAGGATATTGCTGACAGGCTGGGCGTTTCCAAAGGGACCGTATCCAAAGCACTCAATGGCTCCTCTGACATCAGTGAGGCGCTACAAAAAACAATCTTGGAAACTGCCGTTGAGATGGGCTACACAAAGCTGCGGCGGCGGACAGATGCAGAGAAAAAGCTCTGTATTCTGATAGAAAATATTGAGTACAAAGAGCCGCACCAGCTGGGATATGATATCATACTGGGATTTCGGCAGATGGCAGAACCGGCGGGCTACACAGTGGAAGTCGTCCCTGTGACACAGGACTTTCAGAGAAACACGCCTTATGATGTCTTTATGCTCCAGAACCACTACCTTGGCGCATTCGTGCTGGGATTTTCTCTGCCTTCCCCATGGATGACCGATTTTTGCACCAGCCGCACTCTGACCGTTCTGTATGACAACTACATCAGCGCCAATCCGAACATCGCCCATGTAGGAATCGACAATACCGAGGGTATTGAGCTCGCCGTGTCCCACCTGCACCAGCTGGGCCACAAACGAATCGGCTATCTGAGCGGCGCTCTCGGCTCCTATGTCATGCAGGTGCGCCACAAGGCATTCTTTCAGGCACTGCGCAGAGAAGGACTGCGAGCAGACCCCTCCTGCGCTGGCAGCTCGTATTACATTACAGAATGTATCGACAGACATTTACCAAGACTCTTGCACTCTGGCACTACGGCCATCCTGTGCAGCCATGATATGATAGCGAACGCTGCCATGATTCAGTGCCAGCAGATGGGCTACCGCGTGCCCGAGGACGTCAGCATTATCGGTTTTGACGACCTTCCCATCTGCGCTTACACCTCGCCTCCGATGACTACCATCCGGCAGGACCGAATCCAGATTGGAAAAAGTGGATATTATGCGTTAGAGAGTCTGCGAAACCATGTCCTCATCGGAAGCCTCCAACTTCATGCCCAGCTTATCATCCGAAATTCAACCGGAACCGCTCCCGCTTCGGCGCATCCTGCCGCTTCAAGCTCTAGTCCTTCGGGCTCTGTTCCTTCCGGTTCTGTCTCTCTTGAAAAATAGAGCTGCTGCAAAATGAGAGTTCCCCGTTCTCTTTCTTGCGGCAGCTCAAATCACGCATACAAGCAGCGATTGCATCCGTGCAAAAGCACAGAGCAATCGGCTTTCATGCCACAGTGATGTCTATGCCAAGTCTTCTGCAAAGCAGCTCTATATTCATCTCATCCTGGACATACGTAGCCTTCACTCCTGTCTCCTGTGGCGAGAGGTTGGAATGAAGATAGAACGTATCCATCCCAACAGTTTTTGCGCCTGCGACATCGCTGGTTCCGTCATTTCCTATCATAATACAGGTATCCGGTTCCAGATGATACTGGTTCAGCAGACATTCAAAGAACCTGACATCCGGCTTTTTTACTCCATAATCAGAAGAAATCAAAATACCGTCAAAATATCTGGCAATGTCCAGAAACTTCAGCTCATACTCTGTAAATACTCTCTGTGCGTTGGTCAGCAGATACATTCGTTTTCCCATCCTTCTGAGTGCCTGCAGCATCTCTGGCACCCCCTGGTACAGGCGGATATACTCCGTTGACAGGGCACGAAAAAACTGCCCTGCGTGAAGAACCAGCGCTGCATCCGCCTCCACTCCTTTTTCTTTGAACAACTCTGAAAATATGATTTCCAGCTGCACTTCTGGAAACGCCTCATGGCTGCAGCGCGCCTTCCTCCCGCTCCCATGTCCGTCCATCTGTATGTCAAAGCGTATCTGCCTCTCCTGCTCACGGACCAGACGGACATAGGACTCTCTCATCTCATCTGCAGTGTAGACCGCGCCGTGATATCCATAAAACAGGCACATTTTTTCCCACACCAGGCGCTTTTCCTCATCCGTGTGAATATCCACCAGAGTCCCGTACAGGTCAAAAACAAAATTTTGATATTCTTTCGCTGTCTCGGACACTGCCATTGTACGTTCTATCCTCACTTTTCTCAGCCGCCTTTCCCTGTTTTCTCCGTATTCTTTGCTTTTTCTGTATTTTCTGTTCTTTCTCTTTTTTCCGTTCTTTTTGCTTTTTCTATTCTATTCTTTCGGGTTTTTTAGCCCTTTACAGCACCTGACATGCCATCAACATAATATCTTTGCAGGAACATAAACAGTATCGCAATCGGAATGGAAATCAGCACAGCGCCCGCTGCGAAACAGGTATACCAGCTGTCAATATACTCTTTTTCCAACATTCTCCACAATCCGATTGCAACGGTATAGTAGTCGGCATTGGCGCGGCAGATAACCTTTGCAAAGATGAAGTCCACCCACGGTCCGATGAAGGATGTCAGAACGGTATAGACAATCACAGGTTTGCTCAGAGGCAGCGTGATTCTCGTAAAAATCTGCCAGCGTGTGCAGCCGTCAATCAGCGCTGCCTCGTCGATTGCTAGCGGAATCGTGTCAAAGAATCCCTTCGCAATCTGAAATCCCAACCCTGCGCCGCCGGAGTAACACAAAATCAGTGCCAGACGAATCAACCCGCCTTCGGAAAGTCCCAGTGCTTTCAGGATAAAGTACACTGCTACCATGGACATAAATCCAGGGAACAATCCCAGAATCATTGCCATGTTCATGTACGGTTTTCTGAGTTTAAAGCGCAGTCTGGATAAGCAGTAGGATACCGACAGAACATAAAATGTCGATAAAATACAGGAACAGATTGCAATAAACAATGTGTTTGCAAACATTCTCGGGAAATTCAGGATTGTCGTGTCAGAAAACAGTCTGGCATAGTTTGCGATTGTGTAACTCTGCGGCAGGAAGGTAGATACATAGGAACCTTTCTCTGCGCGGAAACTGGTGAGCACGACCCAGAGAATCGGGAATACCCATATCATAGCCAGGATTGCCAGTACCACATGTACGATGGTGTTGTTTATCATCTTGGTGCGTTTTGCTGATCGTTGTCTCTTTGCTGCTGCCATCTCTAAAATCCCTCCTCTTCCTTATAGGACTTGCTGTTCTGGTAGGTAAACAGTGCTCCGACTGCCAGAATAATAAAGGTCAGAATACCGATTACTGCACCGATATTGTAGTACTGTTTGTCAATCGTCAGCTTGTAGAGCCACGTTACCAGAAGGTCCGTCTTTCCTGCTGTGGACGCTAGGTCTGTCACAGGATCGCCGCCTGAGAGCAGGTAGATAATGTTGAAGTTGTTTACATTTCCAGTAAAAGTAGAAATCAGGTACGGCGTTGTGATAAACAGCATATATGGCAGGGTAATCTTAAAGAAAATCTGAATCGCATTCGCGCCGTCCACTCTCGCCGCCTCATACAGCTCTCCAGGAATGTTCTGGAGCACGCCAGTCAGCTGCAGCAGAGTATACGGAACACCTACCCAGATATTGATGACAATGACAGTCACTCTCGCCCAGGTCGGATTGGTGAAAAACGGCAGGGCAGTGTCTGCGGAAATCCATCCCAGCTGGCGCAGCAGCACATTCACGGCGCCATTTGGCTGCAGCATCGTTCTCATAATCAACAGGGATACAAAGGACGGCACGGCACAGGACAGCACAAAACAGAAACGCCAGAATCCTTTTGCCCTTGTGTCCTTGCGGTTGATTATCATCGCCAACATCATACCAAAAATATAGTTCGTAAATGTGGCAAAAAATGCCCAGATTAAAGTCCATCCAAGAACGGACCAGAAAGTACCTCCCAGAACACTGGAGGAGTCAAACAGTGTCTTAAAATTGTCCAGTCCCACCCAGTCAAATAAAACTAGATGGTTTCCTATCTTGCTGTAGTTCGTGAACGCCATGCAGATCATGAAAATCAGCGGCAGCACAGTCAGGCCGAAGATAAAGACGAGGGACGGCGTCATAAGCAGCTTCTGGATATTTTCATGCAGAAGTGTTTTCAAATCTTCTTTGAATGTATTGACATGTTTTCCTTCTTTGTCCAGACATTCTGCCTTGTATGCACTCTTTAATGCCTCACACCAAAACCACACCATCAGAGCTGTCAGCAGCACTGTTGCTACGCCGTACAGCAGAATCAGGACAGAATTATCGCCCTGTGTATACTCATAAATCTGAAGCGCCTCATTCCAGACTTCCTGCTGTGGGACACTTCCCAAAGACGGCAGCATAGACAGGCAGTGCAGTCCATTCGTTATCATAAATAAAAGGTACAATACTTCCACTGCCAGATACAGCAGACCTTTGATAGTCTGTTTATGTACCATATTTCCAAATCCCATCACCAGCATGGAAAGCTTTGTCTCGTTTCCTCCCTGTGTGGCTGCGGCTTTTACCGTATAGGGAGTCGGAAAATTATTCACTCTTTTTTTCAAGAATCCCATATTTTTACCTCACCAATCTATCATCTTATTCTGTTATCTTATTCTCTCAGCTGATACCGTTGCTGTTCATCGCATCGTTCATGGCCTGTGTCTGCTCTTTCGAGTTCTCATGCGTCACAGTCTTGTTGCGGATACCTTTTCCCATATTTTCTACTGGCGTCCAGCAGTTTGCCATCGCGCTCACGAACGGCTGCAGGATGGATGTGCGGTCAAAGGTATCGTTCTGCGCCATTACCAACATATCAGATGAAATGCTCGGGTCCTGCAGCAGCTCGGTATTGCACGGCACTACATTTCTCAGGTCATAGTGCAGTTTCTGCGCCTCGGCAGAGCCAAGATAGACAGCCAGCTGTACTGCAGCCACCATATGGTCGGACGTCGCATTCACGCCGATTGCCTTGGAACCTGCATATGCCATCATCTGCTTTTCCTCGCCGTTTAAGGTGTAGGTAGGAAGAGAGGTCACGCCCATATTCTCTCCCAAAATTTCCTTGATGCTGGCCGCATCCCAAGAACCAGTAAACATCGCATGAATACTGCCGTCGCGCAGGCCCGCGATACCAGAACCGTCCGCATCCACCACAAAATTCGGATGATTCATCAAGTCAATCAGATAATCTGTCACAACCTCCGCTTTCTCTCCGGCAAAGTCCACACCGGCTTCCTCCACCGTTCCGTCCTCAAACAAGGTACAGCCGTTTCCAACATAGAAGGACGGCAGATACCAAGAGTTTGTGAACGGGAATGAAACCACGCCCTTTTCCAGCATCGTGTCCAAATTTTTCACATCTTCCTCAGAGAACACACTCTTATCATAGTACATATACCAGGTGTTCGTGGTGAACGGAACACCGTACAGATACCCGTCTGCTCTGACCGAATCTGTAACGGTCTGTGAGTTTGTTGACATAATCTGTTCTTCGTAGATGCCGCCGAATTTTGCTGCCGCTTTCGCATCAGTCAGCACGGTGAGGTTGTCATTTGCAAACATAAATACGTCTGCACTCGCCTCAGGGTCCTGCGCCACCTGAGTCGCAGCAGTCGCCTCATCCGCCACACCATACACAAAATGGATGTTGTACTCCGGATGCTGCTCGGCAAACGCCTCACAGCATTTTTGAAGCCACTGCCCGCTGTCCTTTGACTGGTCCTCGGAGGGCGCCCACACCATCAATCGAACATTTTGAACCCCCCCTACTTGTGCCTGTGATGAACCAGAACTGCCGCACCCACTCAGAGCCAAGAGCCCCATCATCGCAGTCATGAGAATTGCTACCTTCTTTTTCATCGTCTTTCTTCCCTTCCCTAAAAAAGTTTCGCTTAGTTTCTATAGTTTTATATTTACTCTTACTTTTTCAAAATGTCAAGCCATTTTTATTATTTTTTGTAGATTTTTTGTGATTTTTCGCAGAATTGCTGTTCATTGTGTCCATGAGCTCTTCAAGAAACATTCCGAAATTTTTATGTTTTTCTTATATTTTTTGTATATTGTCATGCCTTTTTGTGAAATTTTTAGAGATACTCCTTCTAAAGTCAGATAAAATCGCAGTCCCTTTTCTGTTTTAGGAGCCTCAAAGAAACTTTACGAAACTTTTTTGTGAACCTTTTCGGTCTACCACAATCAATGGGAAAAGATGTTTTTGGAGAGACCAAAAAAGCAGGATGGCATCCAAGAACATCTCTGTTCTCAGACACTATCCTGCCTCTTCCTTTTTCTATTTTGTCTCTCTATTTTGATTCTTTATTTTTTATGTTCTATCCTATACTGCTCTGCTGGCGCAGCCGCTCTAATGCTCCCTGAAGCTCACATCTGGGCATACCAATCTGCAGGCGCAAAAATCCAGTTCCGGCTTCGCCGTACTTGCTTCCCAAGTCCGGCTCGACTCCAGCTCTCTCAAACCACGCCGCCACTTCCTCCTCTGTCATGCCAAGCCCCCTGTAATCCACCCACAGAAGCGTCCCTGCACGATGGCGATATACTTTTATCTGAGGAAAATTCTCGGCAAAAAAGGTGCGGACAAGCGCCTCATTTTCACGGCCAAACTCCATCAGCGCATCAATCCACTCTTTGCCTTCCTTGGAATATGCGCCAAGAAGAGCTGCCCGCATAAACGGACTCAGACTGCCATAATGGTCGCTGTCCCTCTGTGTGATATATGCCTCACGAATGGCCCTGTTTGGGATAATGATATTGGAATGGCTCGTTCCTGTGAAATTAAACGCCTTTCCAAGGCTGGTACAGATAATGCAGTTTTCTCTGCCCTCTTCCAGCGCCCCATACGGCACCATCAACCCTTCCTCCCAGACATGTTCCGCAAAAATTTCATCCACCACCACAATCACATGGTATTTTGCAGCGAGAGCAGCCACCTTCTGCAAATCTTTCTTCTCCCAGACGTCCATCGTGGGATTGTGCGGATTACACAGAAGCATCAGCCGATTTTCCGGTTTTCTCATCTGCTCTTCCAGACTTTCAAAATCCATCTCATAGTATCCATCCCTGCACAGCAGAGGGCTGTCCACCAGCTTTCTGCCGCAGTTTCGGATAGCCCGCGCATACAGCAGATAGACCGGCTGCTGCACAATGATGCCATCCCCAGGATTCGTGAATGCTCGAATCGAGGCACATATAGCCTGTAAAATTCCATAGGACGGCACAATCCACTCCTTCTGAATCTCCCAGTGTCTTATTTCGCTCATCCAGTTCACGATTGCCTGGATATACTGTGTCTCATTGGAAGGCGTCCAGCCGTACAGTCCGCTCTCGGACACTCCCACCAATGCCTTTATAATACTCGGCGCTGTCTTCACATGGAGCTGCGCGCCTGCCATCACCGTATGTTCTAGGGAAAACTCTGTTCCGAATCCAAAATCAATGGAATCTGCAATCGTCTCAAAATCAAACTTTTTCTCTTTGTTCTCCATTCCCTTACCTCATTTTCCCAAAACTGTCACAGATCACGCCGCTTCTCACATGGGTATGTACCCCGTGTTCCACAGCGATTTGTCCGCTAACAAACACATAGTCGAGTCCTTTAGCCCCGTGTCTTGGGTCAGCCAGGCAAGAGTTGGCCGAGAAATGTTCCCAGTCTATCACCAGAATATCCGCGTAGTTTCCCTCTGCGAGAACCCCTCTGTCATGCAGCCGTAGTATCTTCGCCGCATTTCCTGTCAGTTTCTGGATGGTTGTCTCGATGGGAACACCCTTGTCGCGCTCTGTCTCCAAAAACACTGTCATTCCCTCATACGTTGCCGGAGAACCACATTCCAGCGGCATATCTCCCTCGGAGAGAGAGGCACTGTAATCAAACGTCCAGGTATCCAGCCCAATCGTCGCCTCCTCCTGCGCCACATACATATCCCTGTCCGGCGTATGTTCTGGGCGGCGTCCGAGAGAAATCACAGCCGCATACGGGTCTTCTGCCAAAATATCCAGAAGGAACGTCAGACTGTCCTTTCCGTCTGCCGCCTCGCGGATGGTCTTTCCGGCCACACCCGCTCTCGTACAGCGTGTAAATCTCTGTCGGGTATCCCAGTCGGGGTCTGTCTTCGGATTAAACCGCGTGAAAACACCTCTGGAAGCATGATTTCCGACACGGATTTCCTTTTCTATACTCTTTCTGTAGGTTCCAACAGACAGTTTTTCTGAAAACGCCTTACAGCCGCCGCACTGCTCCACATACGGCTGGAACATCGATGCTGCCATCGGATAATGGAACGGCCCGAACGCATACTTTGGAATCACATCCCATGTCACCGGCACGCCATCTTTTCTGGCATCTTCGAGAACCTTCAAGGTCTGTTTTACCGCCTCCTGCACCAGCGCATCGCTCTGCGGCGTCACATGAAACCCATTTTGAATATGACTGACATGGATGTTCGCTCCGCTCTTCTTTCCCAGCTCCAGAAATTCTTTCAATCCATCTAGGAAATTCTGTGGATGTCCATAGTAGCTGTGCTCTCTGCTCCTTGTGTGTGCAGTCACAATTCCGCCGCGCTCTGCCACCAGCCGCATCAAGCGCAGCAGTTCTTCCTCTGCGGCGAACATACCTGGCTCATAGTCCAGCCCAAAACTGATTCCCATTGCCCCCGCGTCCATCGCATCGGCCAGACTCCGCTCCATCTTCTGTATCTCTTCCTCTGTTGCATCCCGCATGTAGTCGGGACCCATCGCCTGGAGCCGCATCTGTGCGTGGCCTGCCACCAATGCCAGGTTTGCGCCCGTCCCGCGCTGCCTTATATGCTGCAGAAATTCTCCATACGAAGACCAGTCCAGCGGTTCGTTATACACCTGCTGAAACGGCGCCCGCAGGGCCTCTGTCGGCACAATATAGGCATCATAAGGGCTGATTCCTCCGATTGGCTCAGGGATGACGCGCGTGAAGGCTCTCTTTTCCGGAAACATGTACAGCCAGTACTTCTCCACTGGCGCCACACCGAGCCCACAGTGCCCTGCAAACTCCGTGGTGATACCCTGCCCCAGTGTGGACTCCATATCCGGATACATCGCCACAGAGCAGTCTGAGTGAGAATGCATGTTGATAAAGCCAGGCGTCACCAACTTTCCGGAAGCATCGATGACTGGTATCTCTCTTGATATGGATTTCACTGTCATGAGGTTTGGACCGATTGCTCGGATCTTCCCGTCTTTCACCCAGATATCTGCCGCATATCCGGCTTTTCCGGTTCCGTCAATCACGGTGCCATTCTGAATCAAAAACTCTGCCATCTTCTCTCTCCTTCTTCTGCTTATACCAGTCCGCCGATTCTGGTGACGCGCACACCGCGCGCTTCCCAGGCATCCAAAATCTGATTAAATCCGATAGAATCACTCGCCATATGTCCCATCACCATCACATTGCAGCGGTTGTCCTGCTGCAGCTCTTTGACAATGTTTGCATCCATGTGCATGCAGATAAATGTGCCGACTCCGGCATCAATGTACGCTTTCAGCTCGTCCAGCTCTCCGGCCAGACCTCCGGCAAACTCCACGACCACCTTTCCAGCATAGCTTTCTGGTGTTCCCACCCAGATTGCCGGTTTCTGTCCTTCCGGCGCATCTGCATACTCGCGAATCGTCATCAGGCGGTCCATCAAATCCTGTAATGTCGGGTTTTTCTTCTCCGCCTGTACCTCGGCCACCTTTGCCTCCACAGCGCGCTCTCCCAAAAGGTCCGCCGGCGTGTGAATACCGATATAAGGCATGTTCAAAAGTCTCGCCACAGACGGAGCCCCGTCCAAGTTACTTCCGTGGAACATAATCTCTACTTCGCGTTTTCTGCGCTCCAGCAGCTTCTGCGCCACATTGACTGGAACGCCGTTTGCCACCATCTTCTCATAGTGGTCATTGGCCACCAGGTATCCCAGCTTTCCCAGCGCCGGTGTCATATTGTGGTGGCGCGCCACACAGTCATAGCCGAGCTGTTTTGCCAGTGCCAGCTCCGCGCTTCCCATATCAATCCCTGCCAGCACGTTTTCTATATTTTCTCCCTCCACAGAGATGGAGGAATCCATCGGAAGCTCTTTCAGCTTCGCCAAATCCAATGCAATCTGAAGCATTTCCTTCGTGTTCATCCGCACTCATCTTCTTTCCATAATTATTCTATAATTATTCTATCTTATGATGTTTCTCTTTCTAACTCTGCACATGATGGCAGGCCACCTTATGTCCTGCACCCACATCCTTTAACTGCGGCGTCTCGCTGCGGCAGACGTCCGTCGCATTGCGGCATCTCGCGCAGAAACGGCAGCCTGGCTTCGGATTGACAGGGCTTGGAACTTCACCGTCCATCGGAATTCTCTGGTGCGCTTTCTCATAGTCCGGATCTGCCACAGGCACAGCGGAGAGAAGTCCCTGCGTGTATGGATGCAGCGGATTGGAGTAGACTTCTTTTGTATTCCCATACTCCACCATGGTTCCCAGATACATCACGGCCGTCTGGTCCGCGATATGGCGCACCATGGATAAATCATGCGCAATAAACAGGTACGTCAGCCCCATATCCTGCTGAAATTTCATCAGCATATTGACTACCTGTGCCTGAATGGACACATCCAGCGCCGAAATTGGCTCATCACAGACAATAAAATCGGGATTTAGGGCCAGTGCACGGGCAATTCCCACTCTCTGGCGCTGTCCGCCGGAGAACTCGTGCGGGAACCGGTTTGCATGGTCCTTGTTCAGCCCCACCATCTGGAGAAGTTCATAGACTCTCTCCTGCCGCTCCTTCTCATTCGCGCACAATTTATGAATTTTCAGTCCCTCTCCTACAATCTCACCGACCGTAAAAAACGGATTTAAGGACGCATACGGGTCCTGAAATACCATCTGCATCCGCCTCGTCAGCGCTTTCGCCTCCGTCCGCCGGATTCTGCTGATATCCTTGCCGTCAAACAGGATTTTTCCGCCGTCCGGCTCATAGATGCGCAGCAGCGTACGTCCCACAGTGGTCTTTCCACAGCCAGACTCTCCGACCAATCCCAGCGTCTTTCCTCTTTCAATCTGAAACGACACGCCGTCCACGGCTTTTAATGTCTGACCTTTTCCCACATTAAAATATTTTTTCAGGTTCTGCACTTCCAAAAGTATCTCACTCATGTGCCGTCCCTCCTTCTGGCAAGGTATTTCCCGACGGCTTTCCTGGCACGCTCTTTCTCGGCAGCGTTGGAACCCCGTCCGGCGGAGTCACTTCCTCCGCCCGCTCGTCCATCAGCCAGCATCGGGATACATGCCCGTCCGAGCAGACATACTCCTCTGGGTCAAGTTTTAGGCAGGCTCCCATTGCATACGGGCATCTGGCAGCAAACGCACAGCCTTCGGGCGGTGCATACAGATCCGGCGGAGTCCCTGGAATGGCGTACAGCTCGCTTTTTACATCCTGAATCAAATTCGGCATAGCACCTAAAAGGCCCCAGGTGTAAGGATGACAGGGATTATAAAAAATCTGTCTCGCGTCTCCGTACTCCACGACTTTTCCCGCGTACATCACGGCGATTCGGTCTGCCATCTTTGCCACCACGCCCAGATCGTGTGTAATCAGAAGAATCGACGTCCCAAGCTCCTTCTTTAACTGGTTCATCAAGTCCAAAATCTGCGCCTGCATAGTCACATCGAGCGCCGTCGTCGGTTCATCTGCAAACAGAATTTTCGGGTTGCATGCCATTGCCATAGCAATCATCACACGCTGGCGCTGCCCGCCGGACATGGTGTGTGGATACCGCCTGTACACCAGCTCAGGATTCGGAAGCCCCACCTTTCCAAGAAGCTCGACCGCCCGCTTTTTCGCTTCCCCACGGCTGATTTTCTGGTGGCGCAAAATTCCCTCAATCATCTGTTTACCGACACGCATCGTCGGATTCAGACTTGTCATGGAATCCTGAAAAATCATGGAGAATTCTTTTCCGCGGTATTCCTCCATCTCCTTATCCGAAAGTGCTGTCAGTTCTTTTCCCTGATAGCAGATACTGCCCTCCTTGATGCGAGACGGCGGCGTGGGAAGCAGTTTCATGATGGTCTGAATCGTCACGGATTTTCCGCAGCCGGACTCTCCCACGATAGCCAGCGTTTCTCCCTCATCCAGATAAAAGCTGACGCCGCGCACCGCCTGGACTTCTCCCGCATAGGTATCAAAGGATACACGCAGATTGCGCACAGTAAGCAAATGTTCTTCCATCTCTTCTTCCTCCTCTAATCTCTCAAATGCGGGTCAAGGGCATCGCGCAGGCAGTTGCCGAACAGATAAAATGCCAGAATCGTGATGCTGATTAAAAGCCCTGGGATAAACAGCTGATATGGATACAGCCTGTAAAACGAAGCGCCTACCTGGCAGAGCTGTCCCCAGGACGTCATCGGGGATTTGATTCCCAGACCGATAAAGGACAGGTACGCCTCCAGAAAAATCGCACCTGGAATCGCGGAAGACACACTCACGACCTGCTGCCCCAGAATGTTCGGCAGGATATGCCGGAAAATAATGCGAAGAGAACCAGCCCCCTGCGTGCTTGCCGCCAGCACAAACTCTCTGTTCTTAAATTGCAACATTCGCCCGCGCACCACTCTCGCAGAGTCCATCCAGCCGGTAATCGCAATCGCAAGAATAATGGCTGCTGGACCGGACCCCAGCCACAGCATAATCAGTGTCACATAGACCAAAGATGGAATACAGACGCCCACATCAATGATGCGCATAATCAACATATCCACCCAGCCGCCGAAATACCCTGACAGACCGCCGAGGAAAATGCCGATTACCTGTGGCACGATGGCGCCGCCCAGTCCAATCAGAAGCGATGTTCTCGCGCCAATCCACACTCTCGCCCACTGGTCACGCCCCAGAGAATCCGTCCCGAACCAGTGCTCCCTGCACGGAGCCAGATTGGTGTGCAGCAGGTCCGTCGTCTCATACTCATAGGGACAGAGTATCGGGGCAAAAATTGCAAATAGGCTGATGATACAGATAATGCCAAGACTCATAACCGCCACCTTGTCGCTTCGGATGCGGCGAAACACATCGCTCCAGTAGCTGACGCTCGGGCGCACGATGGCGTCAGACAGATTTCTCTCTTTTGGAAGGCGGACAAAATCTTCCTGCTTTAACTCTACACCGGACACACCGGATATACCAGAATTCGTCATCTCTCTTTCTGCCTCCTTACTTCACAACGCGGATACGCGGGTCAATCAGTCCATAAATCAGGTCAATGATAAAGTTCGCCGTGATGACAAAGACGCCGAAAAATACTGTGAGGCCAAGTGTCATTGTGTAGTCGAGGCTCTGCACCGAGCTCACAAAATAAGCGCCGATTCCTGGAACGGCATAAATCTGTTCCACCACGAAGGACCCCATCAAAATGGACACAATCTCCATTCCCAGGGATGGAATCATCGGAATGATGGCATTTCGTATCTGGTGGTTCCACACAATCTGTAAACCAGAGAGTCCCTTTGCCTTTGCAGTTTTTACATAGTCCTCCGTAATTACCTCAAGCATCAGTGTGCGCATGGTTCTGGTCTTTCCTGCAATGGAGCCGATGGCGAGCGTCAGTGTCGGAAGAATCGTGTAGGCAAAGCTCTTCCACTGTGCCACCGGCAGCCATTTCAAGCGGATTGCAAAGACATACTGCAGCAAAGATGCCAAGATAAATACTGGAACGGAGACGCCGAGCACGGAGAATGCGACCAGCGAATAGTCAATCGCCCTCCCTCTCTTTCTCGCCGCCACAATCCCCAGGCAGATGCCGACCGGAAAACTCAGCAGATAGGACTGCAGTCCCAGCTGTGCGGACACCGGAAAGGTCTGAGCGATGACGCCGTTTACGGATTTTCCGACATATTTCAGAGAATACCCGAAATCTCCATGGAGAAGATTCTTCATAAAAGTAATGTACTGCTCCATCAGCGGCCGGTCCAGACCATAATACGACATCATCTTATTCAGCATCTCTGGACTCATCATTTTCTGTGTCGCAAAAGGATTTCCTGGAAGCGCATGCAGAAGGAAAAAGCTGCATGTGGCAATCAACCAGATGGTAATAACAGAAATTACCAGTCTTTTCAAGATATACTGTCTCAAACTATCCCTCCTCTTTTCAAGTACGCCCGTGGAATCTTCTCCTCCGGCGACACTTCTTTGTTTCTGTGGTTTCTTTTACACGTTATTGTTTCTTTTACACTTTATTTCTTCACTACCATGTGATTGAACTGATAGCCGTTGCTGATTGCGCTCATCTGGAATCCCTCCACATAAGGCTGCACAGCGCTGGTATTGCTTCCTTCAAAAATCGAGACAATGCCTGCATCATCCACAAAAATCTGCTCTGCTTTTGCAGTCAACTCTGCCTGTTTCACTGGGTCCACTTCCAGAACAGCCTGCTTTACCAGCTCGTCAAACTCCGGATTGCTCCAAATGCCGTAGTTACACTCGCCGCCCGTCATCATGGACTCCATGATATCGGTCGGAAGCACGTCTGTCTCCCAAGTGATGCAGAAAATATCGTAATCCAAGCTGTAGAAGGTTCCGATTGCCGTGCCGATTACATACTGATTTAACTGGATATTTGTCAAGCCAAGGTTCTGTTTCCACTGGTCCACAATCGTCTCTAACAGCAATTTCTGCTCTGCTGCATCCCAGGTGACAAGGCTTAACTGCGGAAGCTCGGACACATCCGTATAGCCGAGTTCTTCCATAGCTTTTGCCAGAAACTCTTTTGCCGCATCCACATCGCCGTCCAGAGGTGCTGAATTGACTGGATACTCGTCCACGAATTTTCCGCCGTTCGGGCCAACAAAATTAGAATCTACCAGACGGCTTGCTGGCTTCTTCATCTTATTTACCGCTGCCACAGTCGCATTTCTGTTAAAACCATAGCTCAATGCCTTACGGAAATTGATATTGCTCATCAGTTTTCCAGCTTCCTCGCTGGTTCCATTCTGGTTCATCCACAGGAACATGAAACCGCCGCCATTGTAAGTGTACAGATAGTCGGACAGATGGTCAAAATACTGGCTGGATACCTGCTCAATCGCATCCACCTCGCCGCTCTCAAACATGGCAACCTTTGTGTTGGCGTCCTCCACTTCCACAAAATGCAGATTTTCTGTTGGGAAGGAATTCTCGCTGTCCCAGTACAGGTCGTTCTTCTTCAATTCCATACTGCTCTCCAGCACCCAGTCGGTAATCACATACGGACCAGAATATAACATTGTATCCACAGAAGAACCAATCTTGTCACTTCCTACCTGCTCCACAAAATCCTGACGCAGTGGATAAAATCCCTTTACGGCGATTGTCTTGTCAAATGTGTTTAACGGATGTTCCATTGTGATTTCAAGCGTCCTATCATCCAACGCTTTCACACCGACATCTGCCCAATCTGTCACTTCTTTGGAGTTGTAGGCAGATGCATTTTTGATGGAAAACCAGCTGTTTGCTGCCGGACTTCCCATATCTGGGTTTAACAGACAATAAGCACCATATTCAAAGTCTTTTGCGGTTAAATCCTGGCCGTCGGACCATTTCAGGCCGTCGCGCAGATGGAAGGTGTAGACAGTCGCATCGTCACTCATCTCATAACTCTCTGCCGCATCGCACAGAATCTGGTCGCCATAGTAGCGCACCAGCTGAATCTGTGTCAGATAAAACACATTCATATCGTTGGAGGACTGGCTCATAATCGGATTTAAGGTAACAATTCCGTTGTATGCCATAGTAAAATCCTGGCTCACCTGTTCCTCTGCCTCCTGGCTGGCTGTCGTGCTCGTCTCTCCCCCTGACGCTTCCTGTGCAGCAGTTGTTGTCTCAGCAGCTTTCGTATCAGAAGTGCCGCTGTTCTGGTAAGTGCCGCATCCTGCCAAAGAAACGGCCATGGCACCTGCCAACATCATTGCAAGAATTCTCTTTTTCATAACTTTTCTCCTTTTTTGTCTCTTTTATGACTTGGTTTATTATGGTTTATCATGTATCATCTCGGCACAAAAATCTGCCGCATACCACATCTTCCACTGCCAGTCCCAGCGCATCAAACAGTGTAATTTCTGTCTCATTCTCTCTCGCTGGCACGGTGCCTGCCAGGATGCCGCCGATTGAGCCGGTGATATGCTCTTCTCCGAACAAGCCTTCCTGCACGGGAATCAGATATTCCCCACACTCCTTCTTCATAGCCTCCACCTGGTCCGCATACAGCTTTGCCTTCGCCATCAGTGCACTATCCACTTCCCTCGCATTCGGCGTGAAAGCACCAACCGCATTGATATGTGTCCCTGGCGCAATCCAGTCCGCCTTCAAATATGGCTCTTTACTTGGCGTCAACGTGCAGATAATATCCGCATCTTCCACCGCTTCCTTGACACTGCCTGCTGCTATCGCCGGAATCTGATACAGAGCTGACATCTCCTCACAGTAACGCTTTGCTGCCTCTTCCCTCTTGTCATACACTCTGACTTGCGTGATATCTCGGACCGCTGTCATCGCCGCCAGATGACTGCGCCCCTGCGCTCCGGCGCCGATAACCGCCAGCCGATGTGCATCTTTTCTGGCTAACAGGTCTGTCGCCACACCGGACACGGCTCCTGTACGAATTTCAGTAATCACAGAGGCGTCCGCCATGCCGATAAAGCTTCCGTGCTCCGCCTCAAACAACATGACATATCCAATGTGGGACGGATACGCCGTCCCCACATTCTGCGGAAATGCGGAGAGCACCTTTGCCCCGAAACAGTCTCCCAGATATGCCGGCATAAACCCGAACTTCTCACCGCCTGGAAGAAGGGCGATGGAGCGGACTGGCTGTGTCCAGTTTCCCACCTCCAGTTCCCGCAGTGCACTTCTCATCAAATCCAGACATACTGGCATACTCAACCGCTGCCTGGCTTCCTCTGCTTCCACAATTCTCATAATTTTCCCAAACTTCCTTTCCTCTACTTTTCTTTTTCTCGTTCTTCGTTCCTCTGCTTAAATTCCTCCAAGTTCATTCAGATAATTGTAGATGGTATATTTTGTCACACCCAATCTTTCTGCAGCATACGGCACGCTTTTCTGTATCTGGAAAAATCCCTTTTCCTTCAACATTCCAACCAGAGCAATCCGCTCCGCCTTCTGCATCTGTGCCAACGGCCGGTTCATCACCTTCTGGCAGGATTCAAACAGCTCTTCCATATCGGAAGACCGCCTTCCGGAGAGAGAGGCACGCAGCGTCTCCTCCGTTCTGAGCAGATTTTCCATCACATGATTGATCTGTCCGAGCACCGTGATGTCATAATTGATTCCCAGTGCATAGTGGTAATCTTCGCCGCGGAAATGAAACGTAGAAGATTTGATGCTTTTTCCGCTCGACGTCACCACCATCTGATTCACATAGTCCAAATCCAGGTTCATGCCAGAACCGTCGTCCTCGTCCAGCAGCGTGTCTTTTCCGTAGATACTCAGTGTAGAACCCACCGTTCTGCCGGACACATGCCCATTATAAATTGCCACATTGACAATCTTCTGTCCGTCAATCTCATGTACCAGGGTTTCACATTGCTCCCCAAACATCACTGCAATCCCCTGCGCAATCCGATCCAGGAATTCAAATGCTTCCTTTTTTGTCATAAAAATCTCCCTTATTTATCCATATTTTTGTCGCTTTTTTACAATTTTTGTCTATGGTGAGTATAACAGTACTTAAACTTTTTGTCAATATAGTTTCAACTTTTTGTTGAAATCGAGAGAACATTACACTTCCACTCCTCCCACGTTATGCTCACAAAACTTGATTTTCCGTTTATCAAGTGTATTTTTTTAATACAAAAGAATTCTGGAATAGCTTGGAGAAATACTTTATTTTTGTCAGATAATTTGCTATAATCAAAACAGTTACGCAATGTAAAAATCTCAAAAGAATAAGGAGTGGAGTATGGAACATTTTAACCCATTATTGCAGAACAACGATTCTTCCAAGAAGTTTTTTACCATCGGCGAGATTATGCTTCGTTTGAGTCCGCCAAACTACGAAAAAATCCGTATGACAAGCAGCTTTGAAGCCAGCTACGGCGGCAGCGAGGCAAACATCGCACTGGCGCTTGCAAACCTTGGTGTGGACAGTACCTTTTTCAGTGTTGTTCCGAACAACAGCCTTGGAAAAAGTGCCATCCGTATGCTGAGAAGTAATGATGTACACTGTACACCGATGATTTTAAGTACACCGGAAGAGACTCCGACACACCGTCTGGGAACCTATTACCTGGAGACCGGTTACGGAATCCGTGCAAGCAAGGTCATCTATGACCGCAAGCACAGTGCGATTCAGGAGTATGATTACAGCAAAGTGGATTTGCATGCATTGCTGGATGGATTTGACTGGCTGCATCTGAGTGGTATCACACCGGCTTTAGGGGAGAATTGCCGGCAGTTGATTTTAAATTCTCTGAAAGCGGCCAAAGAACTTGGCATGACTGTGAGCTTCGACGGAAACTTCCGAAGCGCTCTGTGGTCCTGGGAAGAGGCGAGAGATTTCTGTACACAGTGCCTTCCTTATGTAGATGTTCTTCTGGGAATTGAGCCGTACCATCTGTGGAAAGATGAAGAAAACCACAGCCTCGGCGACTGGAAAGACGGCGTGCCACTGCAGCCAAGCTACGAGCAGCAGGATGAGATTTTCCAAGCATTTGTGAATCGTTATCCGAACTTAAAATGTATTGCCCGTCACGTCAGATATGCGCACAGCGGTAGTGAAAACAGCCTGAAAGCCTTTATGTGGTACGAAGGCCATACCTTTGAGAGCCGTCTGTTTACCTTCAACATTCTGGACCGTGTCGGCGGCGGCGATGCATTTGCCAGCGGTCTGATCTATGCAATGATGCACAATTACCGCGCCATGGATATGATTAACTTCGCAGTAGCGAGCAGCGTAATCAAACACACCATTCACGGTGACGCCAATATCACAGACGATGTGGACAGCATCCGCAACCTGATGAATATGAACTACGACATCAAGAGATAAGCAGGATATTCAGGAAAGAAACCAGAAAACTCATATGGAGTTGGAGGCAAACGATATTCTGTCTCTGAAATTTACATAAAATTAAGAGGAAGATTGCCAAGCAGAAACGCTTCACATTCTTCCTCTTTTTCATTCTGTCTTTCTATTTCTATCTTTCTATTGCTATTTTTCACTGTCATTTTTGTATGTCAGATTTTTACTCCATTACAGGAACAATCTCCACACTGCAATCAAGATAGAAAACACTGCGATTCCCTTTTTTAATACTGTCTGATTGATTCTGACTGCATTTTTACTTCCAAACGTTACACCTGCTGCATGTGAAACCAGCGCTGCTGCCAGCACTGGCAGAAGTTTTGTCAGAGAGCACTGTGTCAGATAGCCGACACAGGCAGGAATTCCGATAAAGATAGAGTTAAACAGGGCAACACCCACCGCCGTGCGGATGGGAATTCCCAGAACAACCAGAAGCGGCATCACTAGAACTGGCCCGCCCGCTCCGGACAGCGCGCAGACAGCGCCTGTCAGAAATCCTAAAAGCAGCGTCGCGAAAAGATGCTCCGAGATATTCCATCCTTTCTTCTGTCGTTCTTTTTGTTCCTTCTTTCCCTCTCCTGCCGCCTTCTCATTTCCTGCTTTTCTGCCATTTTCTTTGCGCAGCAGAATCGAAATACCTGACAGCAGCACAACGACATAGAGCAGCGTTTTCACCCTCTGCTCCGGTATAATCAGGTTCAGTCTGACTCCGAGTATTGCCCCCGCCAAACTTCCCACACTCAGGCGAATCCCAAACGGCACGTCCAGATTTCCTGCTTTTTGGTAATTCCAAGCTCCCAGCGCGCCGGAAACAATAAACGCTGCAAAACTCAGTGCGAGTCCTTCTGTCACTTCCAACCCCAAAGGGCCTGTATACACGATGGGCAGCAGAAATCCTGCCACTCCTGTCAGTCCAACCAGAGCACCCACTATCAGATTGGATGCCAATACTATGAGCCAGAATGTCATATTTTATTTTTTTCCTCCAGTTTCTTTTTCTTCTCTTACTCTTTAGCAGAATTTGCTGCATTTTGAGCTTCCATGTATTTCTTTGATTCATACAGAATCCGCTCCTCATCCATGGAACGTACTTCTCTGCCCTTCATCAGCACTTTTCCGTTTACAATCATGTCCCACACATCGCCTGCATTTACACATTCAAGCAGCGTATGCAGCTTGTTTCCGGTTGGACACAGATGTGGCTGGTCCATATAGATACTGATAATATCCGCCTTATATCCAGGCTCAATGCGGCCAAGTTCTCCAGTTTCTCCCAGAGCCGCCGCACCGCCTTCCAGCACAATCTTTAAAATCTGCTCTGCCGGCATTACCTTTGGATTTTGACTTGGAACGCCATGATAAATATTCATAATAGAGCGAAAAATTTTCATCTCATTCCAAAGGCTTAATCCTCCGTGAGCCGCCCCATCCGTGCCCATTCCCACGGAAATTCCCATATCCAGAAGCTGTGGTGTGTCCGGCACTGCCTTTCCGCAGTTGCTGAACGGGCAATGACAGATTTTGACATTCCGTTCCCCAATCAGCGCTTTCTCCTCATCCGACAGAATCAGGCTGTGCGCGCCGAGAAACTGACTGTTCAGCACGCCCATTTTGTCCAGGTATTCATAGGGACACATTCCTTCCCGCTTTACAATTCCGTTGATTTCACCCATGTATTCGTTCATGTGTGCCTGCAGCATGGTATGTCGCTCTGCCGCTCTCTGCGCTGCGAGCAAAACCAGCTCATTCGAGCAGGAATTCAGTGCTCTCAGAGAATAGTACACCTTCAGATTTCCAATCCCATGAAACTGCTCAAACAGGGAATCGGTGCGTCTCACTGCCTCTTTTGCATCCATGGCAATCGGCGCCGGAAGCCCCGCTTCATCCATAGTAGAATACGAAAGCGCACCCCGCAGTCCGCTCTCTGCATAGACCGCCGCTGCCGTCTTCATATGATAGCTTCCCGCATCGACAAAGCCAGTTGTGCCGCATTTTATCATCTCCAGCGCCGCTGCCTGCGCACTGAGACGCATCTTTTCCGGCGTCAAAGCACTCTCAAAGGGCAGCATAATTCTCGTCCAGATAATCGGCTTTGCGTCCAGCACCAGGCCCTTTAAGAGCTGCTGCCCTGTATGCATATGGCTGTCCACCAGTCCTGGCATAAACAGCTTTCCTTTTCCATCCAACACCTCTGCTGCAGCCCATGTCTTTTGCAGGTTTTTGCCCACTTCCTGAATGATTCCGCCTGAGATGGCAATATCCATCTGCTCTTCCAGCGTGTCATATGCCCTTAAAACTGTCGTGCATGTTATCAATATATCACATGTTGTCATAAAGTCACCTATTGTTCCCTATTGGTTGTACGGTATGTATTGTACTGATTGATTGTATTTATCAATTACATTTATCGGTTGTCATAATCGTCATTCTTCGCATCTCTCGCCTCGGAGACAGAAATATTGACATCCTTCCACTGCATATCCTGTACATAATGAATCACGCCAAACTCCTTGCAGTCTAAGGACACATTCTCAAAATGGATGCGCTTTATCGGCATCTCCTCAAATCCCTCAATATGAAATGCACGGCTGATTCCCGCATAATCCGGCTCATTGTATGCCTTCACATTGCGGATTGTCAGGTCGCTTACCTCCGTTTTTGGAATATTGTCAGGAATCTGTGACAGCAATTTTTTCCAGGATTCAGGAATCTCCCCCTCATACCCTTCCGGCAGTTCACAGTAGCTGTAAGCCGGATTCCAGTTCAAAAATAGATGGAACGGATACTTGACATTCACCATCTCAAGCCCTTCCACCAGCACATTTTTGATGTATCCGCGTCTGGCAATCGAGGATTTGATGCGGAATCCGCAGTCTGTGCCTTTATAATGAATATTTCGCAGCACAATATCATGAACGCCGCCGGATACCTCGCTTCCGATCGTCACGCCAAAACCAGCTAAAACCTCACAATTCTGCACTGTAATGTCATGGCATGGACGATTTACACGCAGTCCATCCGCATCTCTTCCCGATTTGATGCAGATACTGTCATCGTTGCAGGAAGTCACACAATTCTCCACCAGCACATGGTCACAGGAGTCAATATCAATTCCGTCCGTGCTCGGACTGTGAAGGCCGCAGGATGTGATTCTGATTCCATCCACATGCACTTGGCTGCTGTAGCAGATATGGACATTCCAGAATCCAGAGCGGGTCGAGGTGAAATCTTTCAGTGTAACATCGGTAGACTCCATAATGACTACGTTGCGCACTCTCATGCAGTCATAGTCGCACGCCCAACGCAGCCCCTTTGCATCGTACTCTTTGCGCATTCCGCCTTTCATATCGTCGCCCCAGTACTTTCTCCACCAGTACTCTCCCTGTCCATCCACAGTTCCGGCGCCGCTTACCACCACATCTGTCTGTCCATTGCAATTTAAAATGCCTGGATACCAATCCATCTCAATACCGGCAGCTCTGGTTGGAATCACTGGATACTGAGACTCATCTGTGGTTCCCAGAAGCACAGCGCCATCCTCAAAACGAAATTCCATATGGCTCTTTAAAAACAGAGATGCGGTCAGATAGGTTCCTCGCTCCAAAAGCAGAATACCCTTTTCCTCTGCCGTCTTGTCAATCAGTTTCTGCAGTTTCTCTGTGACAAGGATGCTTCCCGTCCTGTCAATGCCATAGTCTGATGATTTCAACACAGGTCTCATACTTATATTTTCTCCTTTATCCACGTATTTATTTTTTTCTTATTTTCTTATTTTTTCTTGTTCTTGTTTTTTCTATTTTGCCTCATTCAAGACCCGCTTTTGTGAGGCCTCATA
>JAUNGE010000104.1 GCA_030524675.1 bacterium | reverse complement strand
TATAAAGAAGAGAAGCCAGGAAATGATAACTCTAATAGCGGTTCTTCAACAGGAAATAAACCAAGCAACAATTCGTGAACCAGTTCAGGTTCATCATCCAGTTCAGGATCTTCCTCTTCAAAGAAAAATTCAGGATCTTCTAGCAGTTTCAGAAACAGTTTCGGTCAGGGAAGATGGATACAGGATGAGAAAGGATGGTGGTATCAGTTTGCGGATGGCACATATCCAAAAAATAGCTGGCAATACCTAAAATATGGGGAGAGAGAGGATTGGTATCATTTTGATGAAAATGGGTATTTGCAGACAGGATGGTTCAGGGATGTAGATGAACATTGGTATCATCTGCACACTGTGTCGGATGGAACACTGGGGCATATGGAAACCGGTTGGTTCCAGGATAAAGATGGACTTTGGTATTATCTGAATCCAGTTTCAGATGGACATAAAGGTGCAATGACGGTAGGATGGAGACAGATTTTGGACAAGTGGTATTACTTTAATACTGTGTCCAACGGAACCAGAGGTTCCATGTATGCAGGAACTGTAACACCAGACGGATATTTAGTGAATGAGAAGGGAGAATGGACAGGACAGAGAGCAGATTATGGCAAAACGATTTTGAGTGCTGCCTGGAAAAATTAAGAGAAATGTCTGATGATGGTATCCTGGAAGAATACAAGAAGAAATAAAAGAAGTAGTTGTTTCTTCCAGAAAATTGGGATATAATCTACACGACACAAAGAAATTTTGATAAAAAGCTGAACTTGTATATGGGATATTCTTATATGAAGATACCAGGGTCAAAAGGGTCAAAATACCTTTTGACCCCAACATCATAAAGTTCGGCAATAAAAGATAAAATAGGAGAGTAGATTATGCCAAAAATCAGAACAAGATTTGCACCGAGTCCAACAGGAAGAATGCATGTTGGAAATTTAAGAACAGCATTATACGCATTTTTAATTGCAAAACATGAGAATGGAGATTTTCTTCTGCGTATTGAGGATACAGATCAGGAAAGATATGTAGAAGGTGCTATTGATATTATTTATCGCACTCTGGAAAAAACAGGTCTGGTTCATGATGAAGGGCCGGATAAAGATGGAGGAGTAGGTCCATATGTGCAGAGTGAGCGTCAGGCAGCGGGCATTTACATGGAGTATGCGAAAAAGTTAATAGAAAAAGGAGAGGCATACTATTGTTTCTGTACCCCTGAGAGACTGGAGAGCTTGAAAAAAACAGTAAATAATGAAGAAATTATGTCTTATGACAAACATTGCCTGAGTTTGTCCAAAGAAGAAGTAGAGGCAAATCTGGCAGCAGGAATGCCATATGTCATCCGTCAGAATAATCCAACTGAGGGAACTACCACATTTCACGATGAACTGTATGGAGATATCACTGTAGACAATGCAGAACTGGATGACATGGTTTTAATCAAATCAGATGGTTATCCGACTTATAACTTTGCTAATGTGGTAGATGACCATCTGATGGGTATCACACATGTAGTACGCGGAAATGAGTATCTTTCTTCTTCACCCAAATATAACAGGCTGTATGATGCGTTTGGCTGGGAAGTCCCGAAATATGTGCATGTACCGTTGATTACCAACGAGGAACATAAAAAATTAAGCAAGAGAAGCGGACATTCTTCTTATGAGGATTTGATTGCACAGGGATTTATCACCGAGGCAGTTGTGAATTTCGTAGCTTTGTTAGGATGGTCTCCAGAGGATAACAATGAGATCTTCAGTCTTCAGGAGTTGATTGAAAAGTTTGATTACCATCACATCAGCAAGTCTCCGGCCGTTTTTGATATCAATAAATTAAAATGGATGAACGGCGAATATATGAAGGCAATGGATTTTGACAAATTCTATGAAATGGCAGAACCATATTTGAAAGAAAGTATTACGAAAAATCTGGATCTGAGAAAGATTGCAGCCATGGTAAAGACACGTATTGAAGTATTTCCAGATATTGCAGGTCATGTAGATTTCTTTGAAAAATTGCCAGAATATGATCCACAGATGTATGTGCATAAAAAGATGAAGACAACAAAAGAATCTTCTCTGCAAGTATTAAAAGACCTGCTGCCGATTTTGGAAGCAACCAATGATTACAGCAATGATTCCTTATATCAGACTCTGAGCGAATACGTGAAAGAAAAAGGATATAAGAATGGTTATGTAATGTGGCCAGTACGTACAGCTGTATCAGGAAAGCAGATGACTCCTGCTGGAGCGACAGAAATTATGGAAGTGTTAGGAAAAGAAGAGTCCCTGTGCAGAATCCGCAAAGCGATTGCGCTTTTGGAAGGTTAATCTGGTAACTGTGCAGGCAGAAATAGAACAAAAGTGAAAAGAATCAGGAAGGATGGACTGTGTATGGGATTTCATAAAGCACAAATCCAGGCAATTTCGCATAATCAGGGGCCTATGTTGGTGCTTGCGGGGCCAGGTTCTGGAAAAACTACTGTAATTACACATAGGGTTCAGAATCTGATTTGTGAATGTAAGGTTTCTCCTTCCTGTATTCTAGTTATTACGTTTACCAGAGCAGCGGCAAGAGAGATGGAAGAACGTTTCCGGCATTTGACAGGAACGGAAGAGACAGGGAGTGCAAGGGTCAGCTTTGGGACATTTCATTCTGTGTTTTTTCGGATTTTAAAATTTGCTTATCGATACGATGCATCTCATATTGTGAGAGATGAGCAGAGAATTCAGTATATCCGTGAATTGATTGAGCAATATAAAATTGAGACAGAAGATGAGAATGAATTGATTTCATCTCTGCTTGCTGAAATCAGCGCAGTCAAAGGTGATATGCTGAATCTGGAGCATTACTACGCGAAAAGCTGTTCTCAGGAAGTATTCAGAGAGATCTATAGGAGATATGATGACAAACTAAAGAGAGAAAATTTGTTGGATTTTGATGATATGCTTGTAATGTGTTATGAACTCTTTTTGGCTAGACCTGATATTTTGGCAGCATGGCAGAAAAAATATCAATATATCCTGATTGATGAATTCCAGGACATCAACCGCCTTCAGTATGAAATTATCCGTATGCTGGCACTTCCCGAAAATAATTTATTTATTGTGGGGGACGATGACCAGTCCATCTATCGCTTTCGCGGTGCAAAACCAGAGATTATGCTGGGATTCGAGAATGATTATCCGAATGCAGAGCGCGTCCTTTTAGGAGTGAATTACCGTTCCACAAAACAGATTGTGGAGACTGCAGGACGAGTGATATCACAAAATAAGACACGTTTTGAAAAAGAAATTTATGCTGCAAGAGGAGAGGGAAAGCCTGTGATTACCAGGAGCTTCAGTGACCCGCAGGCAGAGGCAGAGGAAATTGTAAGGGAAATCAGAGCTTATCAGAAAGGTGGATTTTCCATGGACGATATGGCGATTCTCACAAGAACCAATCAGGGGCCTCGTCTTTTGATAGAAAAGTTAATGGAGTATGATATCCCATTTTACACAAAAGATGCACTGCCAAATTTATATGAACACTGGATTTCGAGAGATATTTTGACATATATGAGAGTGGCAGCAGGAAGTAGAAGGCGAGCAGATATTCTTCAGATTATCAATAAACCAAAACGTTATGTCAGCCGAGATGCATTGGACACATCAGAAATCAGGTTTGAGCAGATCAAAAACTTTTATATGGATAAGATATGGATGATTGAACGAATGGAACAGCTGGAATATGATCTGCGAATGACTGCAAAAATGGTGCCTGCAGCTGCAATCAGTTATATCCGGAGGGCAATCGGGTATGATGAATATTTGAAAGAGCATGCAAAATTCCGTCAGATAAAGCCGGAAGACTTATATGAGACTGCTGATATGCTTCAGGAGAGCGCACTTTCTTATAAAACATGGGACGGCTGGTTTCAACATATAGAGGAATATGGAGAAGAACTATTGAGGCAGGCTAAGGAAAAGAATGAGAAAAGAGAAGGAGTCTGCATTGCCACTATGCATAGCTCGAAAGGACTGGAATACCGCATTGTATTTCTGCCAGATGTCAACGAAGGGGTAATTCCGCATCAGAGAGCTATTTTGGACGCGGACATAGAAGAGGAACGTCGGCTTTTTTATGTGGCTATGACGAGAGCAAAAGAACGTCTGCATATTTATTATGTAAAAGAACGATACCATAAGCCAATGACAGTTTCTCCCTTTGTGGAAGAATATCTGTATTCTTCATAATCTAAAACAGCAGAGAAGGGAAACAGGGTGGGTGCAATTCCATTGGCTTTAGCTGTTGGAGTGGCAGAAAAAAATTCTCTATGCAGAGTATGACAATCCAGTTAAGAAAAATGTTTGAGATAAGGAAAATTTGAAGATGATCCATATATATTGCGGAGACGGAAAAGGAAAGACAACAGCAGCAGTGGGACTGGCAGTGCGCGCTGCGGGAAGAGGGAAAAAAATCCTGATAGTGCGCTTCCTGAAAAATGAAGATTCTGGTGAAGTGGATATATTGAGAAATATCTCCGGAATAGAGGTTGTTCCATGTGAGAAAACATTTGGATTTTTTCGTTCTATGAGTGAAGAGACAAAAAAACAAGCAGCATTGTATTTTTCTAAAAGATTTCGAGATGCAGTGAAGCGGATAGAGACAGAAAAATGGGACATGTTGATTTTAGATGAGATTATGGCGGCCTGTCAGTATGCAATGGTGCCAGAAGATGAGGTGCTGGAGTTTTTAAAACAGTGTTCAGACAAACGGAGCGGCGATCTGGAAGTGATTCTGACTGGGAGAAACCCATCAGAAAGGATTTTATCTTATGCAGATTATGTCACAGAAATGGTAAAACGGAAGCATCCGTATGATAAAGGGATTACTGCTCGAAGGGGAATTGAGTGGTAATTGAAATATGCTTGCTTTTTTAGTGTATTTTTGGTAAAGTGAATGGAAGAGATTAGTAGATTTGTGCAGCAGAGCTGTACTGAATGGAGGAAACATGAGCGATAAAAAAGTATTGAATAATGAGGAAGAGACGGAAATGACAGTGACCATCACGCTGGCAGATGATACAGAGATGGAGTGTGTGGTTCTGACCATTTTTGAAGCTGGAAATCGCGAATATATTGCATTGCTTCCGATGGAAGGACCAGAGGCTGAGGAAGGTGAAGTGTTCCTGTACCGTTATTCAGAGACAGAGGATGGAGAACCAGAATTGGAAAATATTCTGAGCGATGAGGAATATGAAATTGTAGCAGATGCTTTCGATGAACTGCTGGATGCACAGGAATATGATGAGCTTGTTGCCGCAGAGGACCTGGAGGACGAAGAGGAATAAGCGTAACTGGGCTTGACTTCCTGTTAAAATGAGAATACAATAAGATAGGCCATTGTATGGAGCAGCACTGGAATTGCAGGGCCTGCTCCATTTTCATGTATGGTATGCCTGCACAGGCAGATATAGAATCATTGATTTTTATAATTAATCAGCCAGAAAACCCATGACCTTTTAGTTCGTGGGATGAATGGCATCATGGTGAGATATATATTTTACCAAAATACTTGTGTTTCAGTAAAACATATGCTACAATATACATACAGGAAAACCTATTTCCAAGTCTATAGAAAGACTAACTATTA
>JAUNGE010000103.1 GCA_030524675.1 bacterium | reverse complement strand
TTGTAACAAAAAAATGCCGTATTTATGCGGCTTGTGGCGTTTCGCAAACGCCTAACTTTCTAAAATTTGAAAGGAGTGAAATTGTTTATGACGGAGAAAGAACAGAATGATTTATTTTATGTATGTTCATTAATTGAATTTACTGCTCGAAAAACAAGAAATAAAAGGAAAGTGATTGTTGATAAATTGGGGAAGAATGGAATACGCAAGCAGTTATATGATGCAGAGGTGAATCATTGCCTTTCGTTTGAACAAGTAAGCGATGAATTGATTGAACAATATAAGATTCCAGAAGGAGATTTTGATACAATTTCTAATTGTAAATACTCAATTCCAAGTGAAACAGATATTGGAAGATTATATAGCATTATGATAGAAGACTGTGCAAAAGACGGATGTATTATAGAAGAATTAATTAACATATTTTCTTCTTTTATCAGTGAAAAAATATCTGATTTTAAAACGGATGTATATTATCAAAATCCAAGTTATCTGGAGTGCTCATATCAGGCTGGATATTTATTAGATTAATATTATCATTGCAACAAAAACGGAGAAAAATAATTTGAGGAAAAGGGTTCTAAGTCTGAGATAATATGCTATAAATAGTAACATCAAAAGATAGAGCAAAAGATAAAACGATTCATTTTATAGAGGGGATATAAGTATGGGGGAATATTACACAGAATCGAATTATGAGAATGCAGTTCTTCAGCTATTAAATACAATTTTAGATTATCACTATATGTATGGACCTGACATAGAGCGCGATTATCATTCGCCACTTTATGAAGATGTACTGTTGCCTTCTCTGCAACGTATCAATAAGGGACAGCCTTTGGAAGCTGTAAGTGAAGCAGTGTATAAGTTGAAAAACTTTGAGAGCGGTACTCTTGTACAGAAAAATATGGTATTTATGGAGTATCTGCAAAATGGCATACCTGTCAAATATTTTGAGAATGGAGAGGAGCAGCTCACACTTATTTATCTTATTGATTTTAAAAATCCTGCTAATAATGACTTTACGGTTGTAAACCAGTGGACTTTTGTTGAAAACTCAGAGAAGCGTCCAGATGTGATTCTGTTTGTCAATGGTTTGCCTCTTGTGATAATTGAGTTGAAATCGCCGTCTCGTGAGGAGACAGATGTTTCAGATGCTTACAGTCAGCTTAGAAATTATATGTATGAGATTCCATCTATGTTTATTTATAATGCAATTTGCGTTATGAGCGATATGACAACTTCAAAAGCCGGAACGATTACTTCTGATGAGGATCGTTTCATGAAATGGAAAACTACAGATGGAAAGTATGAAAATACACAGTATGCCGCGTTTGATGTGTTTTTTCAAGGGTTGTTTGAGAAGGAACGTTTTCTGGATATTATAAAGAATTTTATCTGTTTTAGTGTAGATGAACAGAATACAGTTAAAATTCTCGCTGCTTACCATCAGTATTTTGCAGTAAAAAAAGCTGTGGAATCCACAAAAAAGGCGACGATGACAGATGGCAGGGGAGGTGTTTTCTGGCATACGCAGGGCAGTGGAAAGTCATTGTCTATGGTCTTTTATGCGCATTATCTGCAGCAGGTCTTAGAAAGCCCTACCATTGTTGTTATCACGGACCGCAATGATTTGGATGAGCAGCTTTATGGACAGTTTTCCCGCTGTAAAGATTTCCTTAGACAGACACCACAGCATGCGAAAAGTCGAAAACATTTGAAAGAATTGCTGGAAAATCGAAAGGTAAATGGCATCATTTTTACGACAATGCAAAAGTTTGAGGAAAGTGAAGAAGCTCTGTCGGATCGCAGAAATATTATTGTTATGGCTGACGAAGCACACCGAGGTCAATATGGTCTGACAGAAAAAGTAGTTGTGAAGCAAAAGGAAGATGGAGAGATTGAGGCAAAGACTATCGTTGGGACAGCTCGAACGATAAGAAACAGTCTGCCTAACGCTACATACATTGGTTTTACCGGAACGCCTATTTCTTCTAAAGATAGAAATACCCGTGAAGTGTTTGGCGAATATATTGATATTTATGATATGACGCAGGCGGTTGAAGATGGCGCAACAAGACCAGTTTATTATGAGAGCCGTGTCATTCATCTGAATTTGGACCAAGACACACTGAATCAGATTGATGCAGAATATAATTTGATGGCGCAGAATGCAGACCCCTATGTAATTGAAAAAAGCAAAAAAGAGTTAGGAAAGATGGAAGCAATACTGGGGGCAGAACAGACAATCCATTCTCTAGTTGATGATATCATCAATCATTATGAAAATTGCCGTGCAGATATCTTAACTGGGAAGGCAATGATTGTTGCTTATTCTCGTTCCATAGCGATAAAAATATATAAACGGATTATTGAATTGCGTCCTTCATGGGGCGAAAAAGTGGGCATTGTCATGACACAGGGGAATCAGGACCCAGAAGAATGGCGTGAAATAATTGGAAATAAGGCGCATAAGGAGGAACTGGCAAGAAAATTTAAAGATAATGATTCTTCGATGAAGATTGCGATTGTTGTAGATATGTGGCTGACAGGATTTGATGTTCCGTCTCTTGCGACCATGTATATCTATAAACCAATGTCCGGCCATAATCTGATGCAGGCCATTGCCCGCGTTAATCGTGTATTTAAGGATAAAGAGGGAGGACTTGTCGTTGATTATGTGGGGATTGCCGCTGCGCTGAAGCAGGCAATGAATGATTATACAGTAAGAGACAAGAAAAATTATGGCGATACAGACATTCATAAAGCAGCATATCCGAAATTTCTGGAAAAGTTGTCTATCTGCCGTGATCTTTTTCATGGATTTGAGTATACATTGTTTTTGAGTGGAACAGATTTGCAGAAAGCAAAAACAATCAGCGGTGGTGTAAACTTCTTATTAGGGAAAAACGTTGCAGAATATACTCTTCCAGAAAATGAAAAAACACAAAATATTTATATCAAGGAGGCGCTTCTTTTAAAGCAGGCATTATCTCTTTGTGCTAGCTTAGTTGATGAAAAGGTGCGCTTGGAAGCTGCATTTTTTGAGGCAGTAAGAATTACGATTGTGCGTTTGAGCGCAGGGGGAGTTGGAAAAAAATTTAGCTTGCTGCAAATCAATGAGCGCATCAGTGAATTGTTAAAACACAGTGTGAAAAGCGAAGGCGTCATTTCTTTGTTGTCTGATGTGCAGACGGAGATTTCTCTCTTTGACCCCAAATTTCTTGAAGAAATATCGCATATGAAAGAGAAAAATCTTGCTGTTGAACTTTTGAAAAAACTGATTGCAGAACAAGTTGCGGTCTATCGAAGAACAAATCTGGTTAAGTCAGAAAAATTTTCTGAAATGATTCAAGCTATCATGAAGCGCTACTTAAATGGAATGATTACAAATGAAGAAGTGATTACAGAACTTTTGAAATTGGCAAAAGACATTTCTTCTGCAAAGATAGAAGGCAGAACAATGGGGTTGAATGCAGAAGAGCTTGCATTTTATGATGCGTTGACGAAGCCAAGGGCCATCAAAGATTTTTACGAGCATGAGCAGTTAATTGCAATCACGAAAGAACTAACAGAACTCTTACGGAAAAACCGAACGATTGACTGGCAAAAGAAAGAGAGTGCAAGAGCTGGAATGCGTCGTCTGGTGAAGCGCCTGCTCAAAAAATATGATTATCCGCCGGAGGGCAGAGAGGATGCATTGCAGACAGTCATGAGTCAATGCGAGATGTGGGCGGATAATGGAAGAAACATGTATTCTGTTTTTGAAGAAGAGACAAATACGTATGGAATGAAGACAGAACATGCATTGCAAATGGTAGCGGAAGAATCTGCACCATATGGTAAAAAAGGATCTGCGTTTCTTTTCTGATATATGCAGTATCTTAAGAAAGAGCTTCACAGAATGCAGTAATCCACTTATAGAAAGACCGCTGAAAAGTCCTGTTCAGCAATTACAATTCAGACTTTCTCAGCGGCTTCTTTATAGAGGTGGGGGAATGTTTGCTTATTTCATGGAAAGAGAGGAAGATTGCGTTTGATAGCAATCTCCCTCTGTCCAAGTGGTTATCATTAAATTTCGCTCACATCGTCCTTTTTGGCGCGAATCAGGGAGATTCCCAGCAGGATGATGGCGACAGCCACAATCATTTGCGGCATTCTGCCAGTGGTGTAGCGCAGAAAACGGATAATGGCCTGCGGTATATGGAAAAGTTCACCCAAGGAGAGCACCTGGTTCCAGATGATGGAGACGCCCACGAGAATCAGTCCGAATGCCCAAAGCGCCTGATATTTGCGGAACAGATATCCGTACCGGCGGTACAATTCGTCGAGATGGATGATAAAGTCATCTTCCAGTGCATAAAACTCGTCGTCCGGCAGTGAGTTCAGATTGTTTGCATTGAAAAAGCTGTAAAACCAGATGACCGGCGCAAAGTACAGAAGGCTGCCAAAATTCAGAAAACTGCTGACTGCAATCAATCCGAAAAATAACATCATAATGCTGGCTCCCTGCTTTAAAAATCCCAGAAACATCTCTCCGGCTCCAGGCAGCAGAGAAAAGAAAAAAGTAAGAAGTTTGCTTCGTTTTCGTGTCATTCTTTAAATTCCTCCATTTCAAGAACTGATTGAGAAAATTGATTTAAAAAACTGCTCCATTCTTGACTCTTCTGCTGGAGAGTACCAGAAACCGGATTCCCCCCCCTAGTCGGCACCGGAGGGTGATACCGCAGAGTAAAAGAAGTGCAGACCAGCATACAGATCGCGAACGTGACCGCAAAGCCGACCCGCAGGGAGTACAGCCAGAAATCCAGTTTTCTTGCTGCTGCATTTGCCTGTACCACAATTTGTACATTTAGTTTCCGGCTTTTTTCCAAAATTTCTGGTTTCATTCTGGCAGGTGCCTGCAAAAAAGCGTCCTGTTCTTCCAGATACGACGCATATTGGAGAGCATGTTCTGCGATGGAATCTTTTTTATCCATAATGAATCACTCCTTTTTGTTTCTATTTCTTTGTTTTGCCGTTCGTGCTGTGCCTTTCCCACAGTATTTCCGTTGACCTCAATCTGCCTCATACATCTTTCTAAGCATTCCCTTTGCCCGATAAATCTGAGTCTGCAGGGTCTTGATGTTTTTTCCGGTTTTTTTTACAATTTCACCAATTTCCATCTCATGGTAATAATAGTCCAGAGCGACATCCCGATAAGGCGGTTTCAGCGCCATACAGCAGTCATACAGGCGCTTCCTCACGTCGTCCTCCAAACAGATTTCCTCCGGCGTCGGGGTGTCTTGTGCCACAGTGAGGAAAAAGACATCTTCTGTGGGAACACTGCGTCTGCCCGCACGCTTCAGAAAATCCAAGCATTTATTCGTGGCAATTTTACATAACCACGCTTTTTCATTCTGTCCGTCAAAGTGAGCAAAATTTTTGTAAGCAGAGAGGAAGGTGTCCTGGGTCAGGTCTTCCGCATCAAAATAGTTTTCTGTCATTTTGTAGCAGACAGAGAAAACAAGATTCTGATACCGGTCGATAAGCTCTTCCAGATAAGATTCTGAGTATTCCATATATACCTTCCCTTCTCATTCTATCCTGTGAACTACCCATCACCTAAAGGTAATGGGCTTCTAAGAGCCTGACGGCTCTAT
>JAUNGE010000034.1 GCA_030524675.1 bacterium | reverse complement strand
TAATAGTTAGTCTTTCTATAGACTTGGAAATAGGTTTTCCTGTATGTATATTGTAACATATGTTTTACTAAAACACAAGTATTTTAGTAAAACATATATCGCTATGATGCCATTCATCCCACGACCTAAAAGGTCGTGGGTTTTCTGGCTGGTTAATTATAAAACGCGCAATTTCCAGAATTTACTTCAAAAAATAATGCAAAAAGTGATTGGTGAATGACAAAGGAACTGCAAAAATTGATTTGGAAAAAAATGATTTTTCCGAAAATTGGAACTTGCAAAGAGAGGAAGAGTATTGTATAATAAGGGCAGTTGAAAACGTGGTTGTAACTCCTGGGCTGCTCGATATCTTGCATTTTTTTGAGCCTACATTATGACGTACGGGATTCCTATATTGTTAGATGGATGTCAGGCCTCCTTTTGAGTGGAAGGCAGAAGTCTAATTGCGGTTGCCCACCTAGCATGGCTAGGAGTCAATGGTGTGAGAGTCGGCACTCTGGGATTACAAAAGATGAAAGCAGCGAGAAATCGCTGCTTTATCTTTTTGCTAAAATGTGGTACGCTAGAGGATAGGAAAAAGTATCCAATCGGAGGGAATGAAGGACATATGAAGAATCAGAATGTAAAGAAATATCTGTATCAGGGATTGATGGGAGCCCTGATGGCAGTGGCAGTAGTAGTTATCGTGTTTGCATTTATTAAAATTAATGTGATACGCGCGCTGCTTGGAAAATTGTTTGATATTCTGATGCCGATTACCATCGGCGCCGTGTTAGCGTATCTGTTATCACCACTTTACAATCGTGTTGTGAAGAAATGTCATCCTTATTTTACCAGATGGCTGCACTCGAAGAAGCGGGGTATGGGATTTGCCAGAGCGGCAGCTACGATACTCTGTATCGGTGCTACGATTGCGGTTGTCACAGGACTTGTGGCGATTATGATTCCACAGCTTATCACCAGTATCGAGGGCATTGTTGCTACCTTTTCTACCAATGCGGAAAATCTGTCTCTGTGGATTCAAAAGACTCTGGCCGACAATCCGGACCTGGAAACACTGGTTTTGGGATATTATAACACGATTCTGAATAGTATTGAAGAATGGATGAACAATGACGGAATCAAAAATTTCCTGACAACCAATGTGATGCCGAATGTGCAGACTGTGCTTGCCGGTGTCTCCACCAGCGTCGTGTATATTCTTGATTTTTTGAAAAACATTCTCGTTGGCCTGGTTGCTGCGATTTATCTTCTGAATATGAAGCAGACTCTGGCAGGACAGGCGAAAAAGATTCTCTACAGCATATTTAAAGTCGAGTATGCGAACTGGCTTTTGAACGAAGCGCGCTTTATTGACAAAATGTTCAGCGGTTTTATCATTGGAAAACTTCTGGATTCCTTGATTATCGGAATTCTCTGTTTTATCGGAATGCAGTTTATGAAAATGCCGTATCCGCTTTTGGTGAGTGTGATTATCGGCGTGACGAATATCATTCCGTTTTTCGGTCCGTTTATCGGGGCGATTCCGACTGCTTTTCTGATTATTTTGGTCAGTCCTATAAAATGCCTGTATTTCCTGCTTTTTATCCTTCTTTTGCAGCAGTTTGATGGAAATATTCTGGGACCGAAGATTCTGGGAGAGTACACCGGAATTTCGAGTTTCTGGGTTCTTTTTTCTATTTTGCTTTTTGGAGGACTGTTTGGTTTCGTCGGCATGATTATCGCCGTTCCCACATTCGCTGTGATCTATGACCTGGTGAATCAGTGGTCGCTGGCGCAGTTAAAGGAAAAAGAACTGTCAACAAGTACTGCAGATTATATGGAGCTGGATTATATTGATGAAGAGAGCAGAAGGTTTATCAAAAAATAAAAAGATCGTATTGTTCTGGATGGCGGGAATCCTGGCGGTGATTATTGCCCTGATTGTGATTATCCGCGTGCGGGAGACCGTGGAGGCGGAGTATGTGCCGAAGACGCAGGCGATGAAGGCCGTGGCGTTGGCCTTGATTGACCGTCCAGGCTGTGAGAAGACCTCGAGGGAGCATCCGCATTTTGAGGAGAAGGACAGAGGCGAATGGTATGTCAAATATATGGATTATCTCTACGAGGCGGGATTCCTCGACGAGGAAATCACTGCGCCGACAAAAGAGGGTGCTTCCGGTTATCTGACTTATGAGGAGGCGGGGCACATTCTCGAGGCTGCGGATGCCTCCCTGGCAAAGCAGCTCACTGTGACGAGATGGAACCGAAACCACTATATCCGAAAAGAGCAGTGGTGGCTGCTGTATGAATCGCTGATTCCGATTCTGGACTCTGCGAATCTGATGAGCCGGATGAATGTGCTGCTGTACGGCACGCCTGCGACGGTGGAGGGCGGCAGTGAGTGGCTAGCTTACACGGACCAGGGAAATTTCAAATTTGAGGGGCTGAGCCTGGACGCTTACATAGACATGGAGATACAGATTTTAAAGCGTGGAACGGAAATTGTGCGCATGGAGAAGGTGGTCTCTGATACAGTCACATACGAAAACGTGTGGCTCACACAGGATGGCACAGACCACTTTCAGTTCTCCATCGGCAGCATAAAGCGCTCCTATCCTCTGACAAAGAGCATGAAGGAGGAAGAGGAGCTGTTTCAGCAAGTGGCGGATGTGGAGTTAAAGCAAGGAGAAGTCCGAAAAGTCACCTTAAAGAAAGATACGATTCAGGGAAAGGTTCTGTCTGTGTCAGAGACGGAGATTGAGATTGAGGGATATGGCGCGGTGCCGCTGGCGAAGAATTTTAAAGTCTATAAGCTGTATGGCACATTTGCAGAGCAGAACTTGGATGACATTCTGGTTGGATATGCACTGCAGGATTTTGTGGTGGCGGATGGCAAGCTCTGTGCAGCGCTCACAAAGCGCGAGTTTGATGCGAGAACCATTCGTGTTCTTCTGATGGATACCAATTTCAAATCCGAGTTTCACAGCTCTGTCACACTGTGTCCCGCAGGGGAGGCAACGATATCTTTTGATGGGGACAAGGAAAAGAAAACACTTGCGGCAGGAGAGACGCTCACGGTCACACCGGAGGATGCCATGTTTGAGAAGGGGCGTATTCTGATTACACCGAATCAGGAGAATATGGAGATTGCGATTCCCTCGATTCAAAGAAGCATCGGAACCCCGTCCTATGGCGGGAGAATCGAGCTGGTGAAGACAGAAAACGGAATTGTGATTATCAATGACCTCTACATGGAAGATTATCTGAAAAAGGTTGTTCCGAGCGAGATGCCGACGAGCTATGAAAAAGAAGCATTGAAGGCGCAGGCAGTCTGTGCCCGAAGCTATGCTTACCGCCAGATTCAGACCAACAGCTACTATGAGTATGGCGCTCATGTCAACGACAGCACGGAGTTTCAGGTGTACAACAATGTAGCGCGCTCTGAAAAGTCTGATGCTGCGGTCAACGAGACATATGGGCAGATGTTATGTCTGAATGGGAAGGTTCAGGAGGCGTTCTATTTCTCCACATCCTGCGGTCACACGACGGACGGTACGATCTGGGGGGCTTCTCTCTCCGATGTGCCTTATCTGCGCGGTGTGCTCTTAAAAAGCGGCGATCAGACGCTGGATTTGACGACCAATGCAGCATTTGAGGCATTTATCAAGGACGCCAATTATGCGACCTATGAGACAGGATTTGCCCTGTACCGCTGGCGCATGAAACTGACCAGCACGAAGTTGGAGAGCGTGATTCCTGGAATCGGCACCATCACGGATATGGTGATGCTAGAGCGGGGAACCGGCGGAATCGGCAGCAAACTGAAAGTCATCGGAACTCAGGGGGAATATATCATACAGGGCCAGAGTCAGATTCGTGTGCTGCTAGGGGATCCGGAGCAGACGATTGTGCGCGCGGACGGGACGTATCTGCGCGGTTCCACGACCCTGCCGAGTGCGTTTATTCACATTGACAATCTGGGACAGGAGAACGGCGTGACGACATTCCGCATCTGGGGCGGCGGCTATGGACACGGCGTTGGATTGAGTCAGAATGGGGCGCAGGGAATGGCAAAAGCTGGAAAGACATACACAGAGATTTTAAAGAAGTTTTATACTGGGGTGGAGATACAGGATGTGAAATAAATCCATATGTCATGCGTTCGCGGGTCCCAAAGTCAGAAATCCTCTTGAAAGCAAGCTTTCGTCGGATTCCTGACCTTTTGACCCCTTTGATACCGGATTGCTCCGCACTGTGTGCTCCTGGTATCATAAAATTATGGAATTGCTGTCAAAATTCATTGTAATAGCAGTGAATTTGGGATATACTAAAAGGAACATACACCTTGCAGAAATCTGGGAGCATGCAGGAATGTACTGTGGAAAATGAGAACGGCGCAAACAGAACATACTGCGGGAAATGAGAAATGCAGAACCAGAACGCACTGCAGAAATCAAAAAAAGGAGAAGGGGGAAAAGGTATGCTGGAGAAGATCGATTTATCGAAGACCGTAAGTAAGGAGGAGTACAAGGAAGTGCTCGAGAAGGAGAGCGCGAGACTTGGCCTTTTGCAGAGAGAGTGCAAGGCGGCGGGGATTCCTGTGATTGTTGTATTCGAGGGGATGGGTGCAGCAGGAAAAGGAGTGCAGATTAACCGCCTGATTCAGGCACTTGACCCGAGAGGATTTTCCGTGTATGCCAGCAATAAAAACAATGAGGAAGAGCAGATGCGCCCGTTCCTCTGGCGTTACTGGACAAAGACGCCGGCAAAAGGAAGAATTGCCATCTTTGACAGAAGCTGGTACAGAAAAGTGCAGGTGGACCGCTTTGACAAGCTGACAAAGAAAGAGGAGCTGCCTGGGGCATTCAAAGACATTCTGTCTTTTGAAAAACAGCTCTCCGACGACGGGACTGTGATTATCAAATTTTTCCTGTACATTTCCAAAGAGGAGCAGAAGAAGCGCTTTAAAAAGCTCGACAGCGCAAAAGATACATCCTGGCGCGTGACAGAGGCAGATTGGAAGCGAAACAAAGAGTACGATAAGTATCTGACAATCAATGAGGAAATGCTGGAGAAAACCGATACGGAGTATGCGCCATGGACCATCATTGAGGCGACAGACAAGGATTATGCAGCAATGAAGATTATGAACACTGTGGTGTCCAGACTTGCCTATGAGCTTGACAGAAAGAAAAAACGCGAGGCAGCGGTATCTTCTGCTTCCGTACCGTTTACCGGAAAGTACAAAAATGGCGTTCTGTCCGGTGTGGACCTTGACAAGGCATACACAAAGGAAGTTTACAAGGAAAAACTTGGTGCACTGCAGAAGAAGCTAGAATATCTGCATGGTGAGATTTACCGCCTGCGTATTCCGGTGATTCTGGGATTCGAGGGCTGGGATGCCGGCGGAAAGGGCGGCGCCATCAAGCGTCTGACGAGCCATCTGGACCCGAGAGGATACCAGGTGAATCCGACTGCCTCCCCGAATGATATCGAGAAGCAGCACCATTATCTGTGGCGTTTCTGGAACAATGTGCCAAAGGCAGGCCACATCGCCATTTTTGACCGCACCTGGTACGGTCGTGTGATGGTGGAGAGAATCGAGGGATTCTGTACCGAAAATGAGTGGAAGCGCGCATATCAGGAAATCAACGAGATGGAAGAGCACATGGCAAACTTCGGCGCTGTTGTCCTGAAATTCTGGCTGCATATTGACAAGGATGAGCAGGAACGCCGCTTCAAGGAGAGAATGGAGAATCCGGAGAAACAGTGGAAGATCACGGATGAGGACTGGAGAAACCGCGAGAAATGGGATCTCTATGAGGAAGCGGTGAATGAAATGCTGGTGCGCACATCCACGACCTATGCGCCTTGGATTGTTGTGGAAGGCAACAGTAAGTACTATGCCCGCGTGAAGGTTTTAAAGACCGTCGTGGAGGCACTTGAGAAAAAAATAGAAGAAGTTGAGAAAAACAGAGGATGAGTAAAATAGCAGTGATAGGCGGCGGCGCTGCGGGCATGATGGCAGCTGCTGCCGCGGCAAAAAACGGACATGCCGTGACAATCTACGAGAAAAATGAAAAATTGGGAAAGAAACTCTACATCACAGGAAAGGGGCGCTGCAATGTGACGAATGCCTGTGATGTGGAGGAGCTTTTTTTGCATGTGGTGACGAACCGAAAATTCTTGTACAGTGCGTTTTATGGATTTACGAACCAGGATGTGATGGAGCTTTTGGAGAAAGTCGGCTGTCCGCTGAAAGTGGAGAGGGGAAACCGCGTGTTTCCCTGCTCCGACAAATCTTCCGATGTGATAAAGGCATTGTCTGGGATTTTGCGCGGGCAGAACGTGGAGATTGCACTGCGGGAAGGTGTGAAGTCTCTCTGGGTGGAGGATGGCACACTTAGAGGCATTGTCCTTGAGAGAAACAGCGTGAAAGTACCGGCGGACGCCGTGATTGTGGCGACGGGAGGGCTTTCCTACCCTACGACGGGTTCCACTGGAGACGGCTACGAGATGGCAAAACATATCGGGCATACGGTGACAGCACTGTCGCCGGCGCTGGTACCGTTTGAGACCAAAGAGGAGGATGCGAGAGAACTTCAGGGGCTCGCCTTAAAGAATATCCAGGCGACCGTTTTTGACGGCAAAAAAGAACTCTACAGTGAGTTTGGCGAGATGCTGTTTACACATTTCGGTGTCAGCGGCCCCGTGCTTTTGAGTGCGAGCAGCTATGTGGCAAAGAAAATCACAGCACATCCGCTGCAGCTGGTGATTGATTTAAAGCCGGCTCTGAGTGAAAAACAGTTGGATGCGCGCCTGCTTCGGGAGTTCGATGAGGCAAAAAACAAGCAGTTTAAGAATTCGTTAAATCATCTGTATCCGGCCAGACTGATTCCGGTTATCATCGCCAGAAGCGGCATTTCGCCGGAAAAGAAGGTGAATGAGCTGACACATGAGGAGCGCATGGCGCTGATTGGGGTCACGAAGGGGCTGACCTTTACCCTGACAGGACTTCGCGGCTATCAGGAGGCGATCATCACACAGGGCGGAATATCCGTGAAGGAGATAAACCCTTCCACGATGGAGTCCAAAAAACTTTCAGGGCTTTATTTTGCCGGAGAAGTGCTCGACCTGGATGCCGTGACCGGCGGGTTTAACCTGCAGATTGCGTGGTCTACAGGTTGGCTGGCGGGAAGCAGCGTCCAGTGAGACAGCATAAGAGAAGATGCGAAGCAGATTCTAATCATACACTGATAAAAACAGAGGAGAAAAACAACATATGTCTTATAACATTGCGATTGACGGTCCGGCAGGCGCCGGAAAGAGTACGATTGCCAAAAAGCTCGCGGCCCGTCTGGGCTTTGTGTATGTGGATACCGGAGCCATGTACCGGACGATAGCGCTGTATTTGCTGCGCCAGGGAATTGGTCCGCAGGACGAGGAGGCGATAGCAGAGGCCGTGCAGAAGGTAGATGTGGGGATTTCCTATGAGGACGGTGCACAGCAGGTCTATCTGAACGGGGAAAACGTATCTTCCCTGATCCGCACAGAGAAAGTGAGTCAGATGACATCGCAGACTTCCGTGTATCTTCCTGTCAGAGAGAAGCTGGTGGAGCTGCAAAAGAAGCTGGCGGCCGCTGAAAATGTGATTATGGACGGTCGGGATATCGGAACCTGCGTGCTTCCGAATGCAGATGTGAAGATTTATATGACGGCGAGCGTGGAGGTGCGTGCGAAGCGCCGCTATCTGGAGCTGACGCAGAAAGGCGCGCAGTGCAGCCTGCAAGAGATTGAGCAGGAAATCAGCGAGAGAGATTACCGGGATATGCACAGAGAGCACTCTCCGCTGCGGCAGGCAGAGGATGCCGTTCTTCTGGATACCTCAGAGCTTACCATTGAGCAGGTAGTGGATGCCATGGAAGAGATTGTGAAGGCGAGGGGGATTTTTGCAGCATGGAAGTGATTGTAGCAAAGACCGCCGGATTTTGCTTCGGCGTGGAGCGGGCAGTCAATAAAGTCTACGAGCAGATAGAAAAAGGCAAACACCCGATTTATACGTATGGTCCGATTATCCACAATGAGGAGGTGGTAAAAGACCTGGAGGCAAAGGGCGTCAGAGTTCTCGAGACGAAAGAGGAGCTTGAGGCCCTGAGAGAGGGAACCGTGGTGATTCGCTCCCATGGGGTCGGAAAAGATGTCTATGACCTGCTCAAAGAGCAGGGAATCGAGATTGTAGATGCGACTTGCCCATTTGTGAAAAAAATTCACCGCATTGTGCAGGAGCAGAACCAGGAAGGGCGCAGAGTGATTATTGTGGGAAACAGCAGTCATCCCGAGGTGGAGGGTATCCGCGGATGGGGCAATTCAGACACGCTGACCATTGAAAACAGTGCCGAAATCGACGATTTGCCCCTGAAAGAGGGAGAAAAGCTGTGCATTGTTTCGCAAACGACATTTAATTACAATAAATTTCAAGAATTAGTTGAAAAATTTTTGAAAAAGCGTTATGATATAATTGTTTTAAATACGATTTGCAATGCAACACAGGAACGGCAGGTGGAAGCGAAAAGGATTGCATCTGAAGTGGAGGCTATGATAGTCATAGGAGGCCGAAACAGTTCTAATACCCAGAAGCTTTTCGAAATATGCCAAAAGGAGTGTAAGAATACTTACTATATCCAGACACTAAGCGATTTAAATTCTGAATGTGTAAATTCTGTGCGCAGCGTAGGTATTACAGCAGGGGCGTCTACCCCGAAAAACATTATTGAGGAGGTTCATACTAATGTCAGAATTAAGTTTTGAACAAATGTTAGAGGAATCATTAAAAACAATACGTACAGGAGAGGTAGTCACTGGTAAAGTAATCGACGTGAAAGAAGATGAAATCGTTCTGAATATAGGCTACAAGTCCGATGGCATTATTACTCGGAGTGAATATACCAATGAATCCGGCGTAGATTTAACCAAACTGGTAGCAGTTGGAGACGAGATGGAAGCAAAAGTAATCAAAGTAAACGACGGCGAGGGTCAGGTATCTCTTTCCTATAAGAGACTGGCAGCTGACAGAGGAAACAAGAAGCTGGAAGATGCATTCAACAATCAGGAAGTGCTGACAGCAAAGGTTGCTCAGGTATTGGACGGCGGTCTTAGCGTTGTAGTGGATGAGGCCAGAATCTTCATCCCAGCGAGCCTGGTATCTGACACATACGAGAAAGACCTGTCCAAGTATGCAGGCAAAGAGATTGAGTTCGTTATCAGCGAGTTCAATCCGAAGAGAAGAAGAGTCATCGGTGACCGCAAGCAGCTCATGGTTGCAAAGAAAGCAGCTATGCAGAAGGAACTGTTCGACAGAATCGAAGCGGGTCAGACTGTAGAGGGCGTTGTAAAGAACGTGACCGATTTTGGCGCATTTATCGATTTAGGCGGAGCAGACGGTCTTCTGCACATCTCCGAGATGAGCTGGGGAAGAGTAGAGAACCCGAAGAAGGTATTTAAGGTTGGCGAGAAAGTGACCGTTTTGATTAAGGAAATCAACGGCGCGAAGATTGCACTGAGCTTAAAGTTCCCAGAGGCAAATCCGTGGCTGCATGCAGATGAGAAATATGCAGTTGGCAATGTAGTAGAGGGCAAAGTTGCGAGAATGACCGATTTTGGTGCATTTGTGGAGCTGGAGCCAGGTGTTGACGCACTGCTTCATGTATCCCAGATTTCCAGAGAGCATGTAGATAAACCGGCTGATGTACTGAAGGTGGGCCAGGTTATCACTGCAAAAGTGGTTGATTTCAACGGCGAGGACAAGAAGATCAGCCTGAGCATGAAAGCTCTGGAAGCACCAGCTGAAGAGGAAACAGCCGAGGAATAAAAGAAAAATAAGAATAATAAGACTAAAACATGATTGAACTCAAGTGAAATCAGAATAAAATAAGTGAAAACAGGGCAGCATCCAGAAGGAGAGATTCTTTTGGGTGCTGTCTTTGTTTTACAGGAAACGGCCGCTTCCCTTCGGGCAAAGTAGGAAAGACATGTGACAGAATAATATAGGTGATGGAAGATGAATGATTGAATTTGAACGAAAAAGAAAAAATAAATGGCTTTTTATGATTGAAATAAGAAATAAAATGAATGATTGTGAAAAATAACTAAAAATAAAAGAACATTTTGTGAATAAATATGATTGATTATGACCGAATTAGATGATACAATAATGCCATAAGAAATGAGAAAAGCAAAAACAAAAGGAAGACATAAGAAATCACAGAACAAAAATCAAGAAGGAGGATATGAGTGTATGATTTATACGGTGACATTTAATCCGTCGCTGGATTATATTGTTTCAGTTGACGATTTTAAACTGGGGATGACAAACCGGACGGTATCGGAGCAGATGCTTCCAGGAGGAAAGGGAATCAATGTTTCCATTGTCTTAAAAAATCTGGGGTTTGAAAATGTGGCTCTGGGATTTATGGCTGGATTCGTGGGAGAAGAAATCCGCCGCCGAATGGAAGAAACAGGATGCCGCACTGATTTTATTTCCGTAGAGAATGGAGTTTCCCGCATCAATGTAAAGCTGAAATCCATTGATGGTACTGAAATCAACGGACAGGGACCAGTGATTTCACCGGAGAAAGTCGAAGAATTGCTCTGTAAGATAGATAACTTGAAAGAGGGCGATATACTGGTTCTGGCAGGAAGCATTCCGGCGTCTATGCCATCTACCATGTACCACGATATTTTGGAGCGCATTCAAGGGAAGGGCGTTATTAGTGTCGTGGACGCCACAAAAGATTTGCTGCTGCGTGTCCTGCCATATCATCCATTTTTCATTAAACCGAACAACCACGAGCTTGGAGAAATCTTTGGGGTGACTCTGACAGAGCGGGAAGAGGTCGTTCCTTATGCGAAGAAGCTGCAGGAGATGGGAGCGAGAAATGTCCTGGTTTCCATGGCGGGAAAAGGTGCCGTGATGGTGGCAGAAGATGGCTCTGTTTACACGAGACCCGCGCCGAAGGGCAATCTGGTTAATGCCGTGGGGGCAGGTGACTCGATGGTAGCCGGATTCCTAGCTGGATGGCTGGAGAGCAAAGATTATGAACAGGCATTCAAAATGGGAATTTCCACAGGCAGCGCGAGTGCATTTTCGGAATTCCTCGCGACAAAAGAGGAAGTGCTGAAAGTTCTGGCGGATGTGGAAAAACAGAGCAGATAAAAGGACAGAAGAACAAAAAAGCAAAAGCACACAAGGGTACAAGAGCAAAAAAAATACAGGGAGTAAGCAAAACCGTAACATAGAAGTGCAAAAATAAAAGAAATGGAGGGTGTGGCATGAGAATTACAGATTTGATGGATAAGAGAAGCATTGAGCTGGACGGAAAACCGAAGAGCAAAAAAGAAGCTCTGGACATGATGGTTTCTCTGATGGTAAAAAGCGGCAAGATTTTAGACGAAGAAGCGTACAGAAAGCAAGTGTATGCGAGAGAGGAAGAGAGCACCACAGGAATCGGCATGGGACTCGCGATTCCTCATGGAAAATGCAGCGCAGTGGCAAAGCCTGGATTGGCAGCCATGGTGGTGCCGGAAGGAGTGGAATTTGACTCGCTGGATGGAGCGCCAGCGACATTGATTTTCCTGATTGCAGCGCCGGATACGAAGGACAATGTACATCTGGATGTACTGAGCAAGCTCTCCATGATGATGATGGATGCATCTTTTGCCGATAACCTGAGACATGCGGCGAGTGTGGATGCTTTCTTGAAGATTATTGACGATGCGGACAGCGAGCGTCCGGACATCGATGAAAAGAATGCACAGGATGCGAAGAGCGATATGACGCAGGCAGGGGCCGGACAGTTTAAGATTCTCGCAGTGACGTCCTGTCCGACAGGAATTGCGCATACGTACATGGCAGCCGAGGGACTGGAAAAAGCGGCAAAAGCACATGATTGCTTTATCAAGGTCGAGACCAGAGGTTCCGGCGGTGCAAAAAATGTGTTGACACAGGAAGAGATTCAGGCGGCAGACTGTATTATCATCGCAGCGGATGCAAAGGTGCCGATGGAGCGTTTCCACGGAAAGAAACTGATTGAGTGTCCGGTTTCCGACGGTATCAGCAAGGCAGATAAGCTGGTAGAGCGCGCTGTGAGCGGAGATGTTCCCGTATACGAGGCAAAGGCGGGGCAGGAGGAGCATAGTTCCACAAACACTGGAGGTTCCCTCGGACATAAAATCTACACACAGCTGATGAATGGCGTATCCCACATGCTTCCGTTCGTCGTAGGCGGCGGTATTTTGATTGCGATTGCGTTTCTGATTGATGGCCTGTGTGTGGATATGGCGAGTCTCTCACCGGAAATGCGCGCAAACTTTGGTACAATCACACCGGTAGCTGCTGTATTTAAGAATATCGGTGGTGTGGCATTTGGATTTATGCTTCCGGTTCTTGCAGGATTTATCGCGATGAGTATTGCAGACCGGCCAGGACTTGCGCTTGGATTTGTGGGCGGTATGATTGCAGCAAACGGAAAATCCGGTTTCCTGGGCGCGCTGTTAGCTGGTTTTCTGGCAGGTTATGTGATTTTGGGACTTAGAAAAGTATTCTCCCATCTGCCGGAATCCATTGAAAAGATTACACCAGTGCTTCTGTATCCGTTCTGCGGTATTTTAATCACTGGACTGATTATGATGTTTGTGGTAGAGCCTCCGATTGGTGCGCTGAATACCATGCTGAACACGGCTTTGACAAATATGAACGGTGGCAGCAAAATCCTTCTGGGCATGATTGTGGCAGGTATGATGGCCATTGATATGGGCGGCCCGTTCAACAAAGCAGCTTATGTATTCGGAACCGCCTCGATTGCAGCAGGAAACTATGATATCATGGCAGCCGTTATGATTGGCGGTATGGTTCCGCCATGTGCGATTGCTCTGGCAACCATCCTGTTTAAAGATAAGTTCACAAAAGAAGAGAGAGAGTCCGGTCCAACGAACTTTATTATGGGGCTGGCATTTATCACAGAAGGCGCAATTCCATTCGCAGCGTCTGACCCGCTCCATGTGCTTCCGTCCTGTATCGCAGGTGCGGCTCTGGCTGGCGCAATGTCCATGGGATTTGGCTGTACACTGATGGCGCCGCACGGCGGAATCTTTGTATTCCCAGTTGTAGAACATGCGCTGATGTATCTGGTTGCGCTGGCAGCAGGAACCATCCTGGGCGCAGTTCTTCTGGGAGTCCTGAAAAAGAAAGCAGCAAAATAAATAGAGACTGAAATGTCAATCCGGCTGCTTATCTGCATGCTTATTGTCGAGGCTGCGGAAAATCTGCGCCAGTACCACGACAGCAGCGATGGCGAGGATGATTTCAGCCAGCGGCTGTGCGTATGCCAGGCCATACAGCGGGAAGAAATGGTTCAAAACAATGAGTGCCGGAATTTCCAGAACAATCTTTCTGAGCAGAGCGAATATCAGAGATTTCTCTCCCATACCGCATGCCTGGAACACGCCGACTGCCAGAAAATCCATGCACAGAAACGGCAGTCCGATGCAGAATCCGCGCAGAAAACTGCTGCCATAGGAAATGATGGACGTATTTTTCATAAACAGAGAAATCAAAGTTTCTGCACCCAGATAATAGCCGACAGCGACAATCACTAAGAAGGACAGAGAAAATTTTGCCGAGAAAAAGATGCTCTTTTTCATGCGGCTGCTGTCTCCACTGGAATAGTTGTAACTGACGAGCGGCATGATTCCCTGAGAGAATCCCATAGCGATCTGCATGGGAATCATGTTGATTTTCTGGGCGATTCCCATGGCAGCAACAGCATCTGAACCATAGGAGGATGTAAAGTTGTTCAGAACGGTCATGCCCGTGACATTGAGCAGATTTTGGATGGACGCCGGAATTCCCACGGCACAGATACCAAGAATAATCTCCTTCTTGAAGCGGAACATGGAAGGGCGAATACAGACATAGGTGCTGTTTCGCTTGACAAAAAGTAGAACAAAGAAGTACAGGCAAGCGAAGCAGTTGGAGAGACAGGTGGCAAGACCTGCGCCCGCAGCGCCCATATTCAGACCCCATGGCATAATAAAGAAGGGGTCAAGCACAATATTCAAAAGGCATCCGCTCATGGTGCCGATGCTGGCGTGAAGAGAGGACCCCTCTGCGCGCACCAGGTAGGCGAGCACAACATTTAAAATCGCAGGCGCCGCGCCGAATGTCACCGTCCATTTCAGGTATTGCTCCGTGGCGGCGATGGTCTCCTCATTGGCTCCGAGAACAAACAGAAGCTGTCCGCGAAATACTGTGTAGAGCAGAGAAAAGAGAATCCCTGAAATCAGAGCACAGTAAAATCCCATGGCAGAGCTGCGGTATACCGTATCAAAATCTTTTCTTCCGAGGGCGCGGCTCATCATGCTGGAGCTGCCGACACCGAACAGGTTGTTGACGGCGTTGAAAGCTAGAAGTACAGGAGCTGCCAGTGTGACAGCGGCATTTTGGATGGGATTGTTCAACATTCCTACAAAATAGGTATCTGCCAAGTTATAGATAACCATGACGAGAGAACTGATAATAGTAGGAACAGCCAGCGTCATGACAGCCTTTGGAATAGGCGTCCGTTCAAATAGTTCTGTTTTTTGCAAATTTTCCATTCTGAAACCCCTCTCTTGTAAAAAATGATCGTATAAAAAGATGTTGGGGCTAAAAAAAGGATTTCATGCCTTCTGCACACGCATGAAAATCATCATTTTACCCCCTAGTATCATCATATCACGGAGTTGGGAAGTTGTCCATGAAAGAAATCTGCGCGCCTTTACTTTTTGAGGGTTTTGAGATACAATGGGAGTGTTTGAGGAAAAAAGCAAAGCAAAAACAGTAGAGTGCGAACGGGAGTGGCAGAGGAATGTTGACAGAGAAGAGACAGGACGAAATTTTAAAGGTATTGAGCCAAAAAGAGAGTGTGACAGTGCAGGAGTTAAAGGAGTTGTTTCATGCGTCCGAATCGACAATCCGAAGAGATTTGACAGCTCTGCATAAAAAGGGAAAGCTGGTGAAAGTATTTGGCGGCGCTGTGGCCGCTGCCTCTCAGGTGATTACGACAGAGGATGTGGTATCCTTGAGGGAAGAGAGAAACCGTGAGGAGAAGATACGGATTGCTCAGTATGCGGCAAGCCTGATTGGGGAACAGGATTTTGTGTATCTGGACGCGGGAACGACGACAGGGTATATGATTGACTATATCACGCAGCAGGGAGCGGTCTATGTGACAAATGCAGTTTCCCATGCACAGCGCCTGGCAAAGGCAGGTTTTAAGGTGATTTTAATCGGCGGAGAGCTGAAAGCTACAACAGAGGCAGTGATTGGCAGTGAAGCGGTGTTTCAGCTGCAGCGTTTTCATTTTTCAATAGGATTTTTCGGAACAAACGGCATCAGCTGCGCAGCAGGTTTTACGACGCTGGATTTGAAGGAAGCGGCAGTGAAGCGCTGCGCCATGGAGCATACGCTGCGAAGCTATGTGGTGAGCGACCATCATAAGTTCGGACAGATTGCGCCGGTTACATTCGGAAATTTTATTTCTTCCACGATATTGACTGATAAAATGCCGGAAGAGGGGTATAGTGGCTGCACGAATATTTTGGAAGTATAGGAGCAAAAGAATACAGAAAGTTGGAAAAGACAGATAAGTCTGCTGATACAGGGAGAAATCATGCAGGCATATCTGTCTTTTTTTGAAAATAAGAATACAAAAAGTGCAGGTATCTGTTTGGCGTTTCCGCAGATTTTTAGAGGTATTATATTGACATATAATATTATACGTGATATAGTAATTGTGAAAATAATATTATATTGTATATAGTATTGAAAGAATCAGGCGGGTAATCTCGTTCTATTGATGAGAGAAGCTGTAGAGAAAAGCGGCATTTTGCTAGACTTTGCATGACGCATATGCGGCAGTAGATATGCGGGAGTATTCTTTTGACGAATGTCGGATGTGAAAAAATGAAAAATGAAAAAAGAAAAAGCAGAATGAGAGTGCCTGAAACAAGAAAAATAGACAGGAAGTGAGGATATGGTTTTTAATACAGGTTCCGCACTGCTTGACGGGATTGTGCTGGCAGTCGTGTCCAGGGATGTGCAGGGAACATATGGATACAAAATTACCCAGGATGTGCGTCAGGTTTTGGAAGTGTCAGAATCGACGCTGTATCCGGTGCTGCGCAGGCTTCAGAAGGAGGAGTGCCTGGAGGTTTACGATGTGCCCTGCGACGGCAGGGTACGCCGGTATTATAAGATGACAGAAAAAGGAAGGGTACAGCTGAATCTGTACAAAAGTGAGTGGTATCTCTACTCACAGAAGATTTCAAAAATCTTTGAGGAGGCAGGAATATGAACAGAGAAGAGTTTATGAAAAAGCTGGCATATCTGCTTTCGGATATTTCAGAAGAGGAGCGGGAAGACGCCCTCCTGTATTATGAAGATTATTTTGACGAGGCAGGAGAGGAAAAAGAACAGGAAGTTATCCGCGAGCTGGGAAGTCCGGAGCGGGTTGCGTCGATTATCCGCCACAGTGCGCAGGGAATCTCGGATGGCGGCAGCTTTACCGAGACAGGATTTGAGGATGAGCGCTTCCGAGAACCGAATTTTCAACTTGCAAAGCGCCTCGATTTGCCGGATGTGGTAGAACAGGACCAGAAAGACGCAGAACATACAGAAAAGAGAGAGCATACAAATAGAACGGATGGAAGAAGCAGAGGAGAAGGGGCAGAGGGGGATCCGTTTGCGGGCTTTGGAGAGTTTGAGGAGGAAGAATTTACTTTTGAGGAGGCCGAGAAAGGCAGCAGAAAGAGGAGTTCTGGACGGTCAGGCTCAGATCGCAGAGAGAAAAAACGGGGCAAACCATGGACGAATCCGTGGCTGAAATTGGTATTGCTGCTCATTTTGGTCGGGCGCGCTTGGGATATGTTGAGAGTACTGTTTGACCTGGGTATCGGAATCGTCGGTGTTCTGGTATTTTGCCTGGTTATGGCAGGTGTGGCAGTGATTGGCTGTTTTGCGATGATGATTGTATTTTTTGCTCTCGCGGCATGGAATGTTCTGGAGCCGATTACTCTGATGTTTTATGGGGGTATGGGGATTGTCAGTCTGGGACTGATGTGTTTGTCACTGGTGCTGGCAGTGAAAGTGTACGGAAGCTGGATTCCATCTCTGGCGAGAAAAGGATACCGTTTGTGCCGTAGAATCTGGGAGGGACTCTGGAGCGGAAGGAGGGCGGAAGGATGAAGCGGATATGGAAGATTTTAGCGGTTGTGGGCATTGTGTTTGTGTTTTCTGGCACAGCGCTCTCTGGCGCAGCCCTGGCCGTCAATCCGCAGCTGCGGCATTTGCCGGATGTGAAAGCGGCGCAGTTCCATGAAATGTGGCAGCGAATTTGTGCGAGACTGGACGGACGCACAGAAACTTCTGTGGTAGAGAATGAGACGATTGCTGTTTATGATGAAAATTTTGCGGACTATCAGGAATTGAAAGAAGGAGATAGCTTTCAGAATGTTCGGAAAATCGAAGTTAGAACAGGAAAATGGCAGATGCGAATCACAGAGGATGCATCTGTACGGGCTGTGACAGTGGTGCAGTGCGAACCGGTTGAGGATGGGCAGGAAGTGGTACGGGCAAAACTTTCCGGCAGCACTCTAAAGATTTGTGAATCCAATCTTTCTGAGGATTTTTCCAGTGAAGACTGGAGAGAAAAAGTGCAGGAAATGTTGGAAGCAAAAGAGGAGACTGCACGTCCTGTTTTGGAAATTCTGGTTCCGCAGGGAGTGGAAAAGATACAACTTGAGATACAGAATGGAATCTTCATGGCAAATAAAATCTGTGTGGATGAGATAGAGTTGGAAGGGGCAGGAAGTATAGAATTTCGCGGCTGCAGCGTGCGGGAATTGGATGTCCAGAATGTCGGGTCCCTGTATTTTCAGGGAGACATTTCAGAAAAGGCAGATATCAAATCGGTGAGCGGCAATGTCCAGCTGCTGCTGGATGGAAAGAAAGAGGATTTCTGTTATGATATGGACTGTGTGAACAGTATGGTGAATTTGAACGGCACGGTGAAGAAGGGGGCAGTGTTCCAGTTAAAAGAAGGAGATTCTTCTGCCAAGAAAATAGATATCGAGTGTGTTGTTTCAGAAGTGGCGATTGAATTTCAGTAATACAATTCAGTAATACGAGAAGTAGGATAAGAGCACAGGGTAGAATGGGATAAGAAATTAGAATAAGATAAAAATGGAGGAAATCACAATGAGTAAAAAATTGGTTCGTTCATCCAAAAATAAGATGATATGTGGAGTGTGTGGTGGATTTGGAGAGTATTTTAATATTGATGCGACGATTATCCGTTTGATTTGGGCTATTTTCTGTTTCAGTGGTTCTGGCATCATTGCATATATCATTGCAGCTATTATTATGCCAGAAGAGAAAGACACTTGGGATGATTGATGATGTAACTGACCGAAAATAGGAAAAAAGGGGAATGAGGGCAGCGGGCAGAGCGCGTTCTCATTCCTTTTTTGATTTTTCTGGGACGTTTGATGCCGTGGGAAAGCGCGTCTTTTTCGTGAAGATTCCATGAAATATATGGATAAAATCGCAAAAACACAGAAAAGTATAGATAAAATATTGACAATAGAAAGGGATACTTATACAATATTTTTAAGATACCAGTGGCACGCAGTGCGGAGCAATCCGGTATCAAAGGGGTCAAAATACCTTTTGACCCCAACATCTTTTTAAGAAATTCAGATAGCAGAAAAAGAGAAGGGATAGGAAATGAGAAAAGAGAGGGAAATGGGAGCTTTTTTCAGTGGATGGCTGGAAGCGCGCAGAAGAGATGGGAATTGTACGCCTGAAGAATATGTGATATCCGATTATCTGAGCATATATGGTGAGAACACAGAAAACGGGAAACAGGATGCAGAAAAAGAGAGGGAGATTCGGGATAGAATCGAGGCATGGAAGGCCAGTGAGACTGCTTTTTTAGAGGAAATATCGGATGCCAAATACCGGCCAGAACTGCAGAGCTGGCAGGCATATGAAATGCTGGAAAATGTGATTTCAGAACTGGATTTGAATGTGAGAGAAGAGTATGAATTCCTTGCCAATGTCAAAAAAATGCTCTACGACACATTGCTGCCAGTGTTGGGAACGCATTATACAAAAGAAATCCGAGCTGAGGTAGAAAACACATATCAGAGAGAATGGGAAAAAGCACAGAGCGGCGTGGACAGAATCGATGTACAGAAACTTTTTGCCGAGACCGCCTCTTTCATGCAGTATGTTGGCGTCACATATGAGGAAGAGACGCAGATTGTTCTCTCGGAGATTGCCATGGGAAAAGAAAGTTTGTTTAAAAGGCAGCAAGGACAGGCGGACTGGGACATCAGGCTGTTCACCAACTATCTGGTTTCTGAGATGGTGCTCTCAGATGAGAAAGGGCAGTATACAGAGGACGAAAAGCAGATTCTTGTCAGACAGGTGCTGCCGGTCTACACAGCGGCACTTTCCGAAAACAATGGGGAGGATGCGCATACTTCTCAGAGAATGGCGCAGGCCCAACAGTATCTCTTTAAGCTGCTGCCGTCCGGAAAATTTAGACTGATAGCTGGATTGGCTGTTGTGATTGTAGCTGTGCAGGCCGTAATCAGTCTTGCAATGACGGCTGTGGTTGGTGTAGTGGTCTTTGAAGGATTGAAGGCCGTCTGGGATTTGTGTAAGAAGGTGTGGGAGAAGAAGACAACGATTGAAAAAACGCCGCTCACAGATTTCTTACAGAAAAAAGTACAGGAAATGGAAATGCAGCAGATGGAAATGCAGGAAATAGAAGCGCGGGAGAGGGAAGCAGAGGGAATCGAAGAAAACAGATGGAACAAAGTGAACGGGCCTGAATGGGAATGTGAACAGGATAGAGAGGCTGCATTTGAAGAAGAGAAGGAACGAAACAGAAAAGTAGAAGAGGAAGAAAAGGTATGACCAACAATTCGTTTATGTTTAGCGTAGAGATGCTTGCAGAGATGACGGGGGGAAACAGGCAGTATCTCAGCAGAAAAGTAAAGCAGCTGATAGAAGATCCGGCTGTTCAGATGAAAGCTATCCTGAAATCCAACAAGGAAGGGTATCAGATTCCGGAGGAGGAAGTGCTGCGCTGTTTTGATAAGATTTCACCCAGACAGATACAGGAGTATAAGGCAAAATATTACGGGGCAAATACAGTCTCAAAGATTCAGAAGCTTGGAAAAGAGAAAGAAAAAGATTCGTATGCATACCTGGAAAAGGAGACGCAGATATTGATGGAGTGGAGGTTTCGTCTGGCCGCAACTCCGCCTGAAAAGAAAAAAAGTCCGGAAATCAGGCAGTATCTGAAGCAGGAAATAGAACGGATTTCAAAGCTGCGGGAGGAAAAGCTCAGAGAATATGTGCTTTTGGAACAGTTTCTCTCAAACTGCGAGAAGACGATACATGATATAGAAGAACGCCTGGAAGGATGAACATAGAAAGGTATCAAGTATAACAAAATAGAACAAAAAGTATAAATAAAATATAAATATACAGACAAAATATTGACAAAAACAGGACATAAATCTATAATGTAGATAATTGACATGCGGACAGAAAAACAAAGTAGGATGCATTATAGTAAAAGATGAGTCAAAGAAAGAACAGAGCTGTGGTTTGAGCAGACAGATACGATATGTACAGAAGTACAGGAGGGGAGAGAATCCTATGGGGATTGTGAATATGATGATTGTAGGAGACAGGAGCGATGGAAAGACGGTTGCACTGTGCTGTACGTATTATAAAATGATGGAGAGTCTGGAAAAACGGGAGTTTGACCTGACAAGCTGCGGAGATACGGCGGGTCGTGTGCTGGAATGGCTGAGTGATGTGTACGGAGAGATGATGGAGGACGGAAAGTTTCCAGAAGGGACCGTGCAGAACAAAGAGCTGGAATTTTATTTCCAGAAGAATGAGGAGACCATCTGTAAGGTCGTGTGGCTGGACCCGAGCGGCGAGTATGCGATAAACAGCGATGAGGATACAGGTACAAAAGAGGAGATTCAAAAGTATAGAGATAATCTGAAAGCGGCTGCGCTGGAGATTTACATTGTTCCTGGCAATGTTGTGTATGATTATATTCGCCTGACAGATGAGGAAACCTACGGGGATCTCTGGGACAGTCCAGAGGAGAAAATGAGAGCCAGGCGGAATGTGGGATATGAGACGACCAAGCTGAAAGCCATGATTGAGCGCTCAAAGGAGATACGCTCTGACAGGCCGCCGATTGTATTTTATATGACAAAAGCAGATTATATCAAAAACGACCTGGATGGGACAAAAAAAATCCAAGGACTCAAAAAATATGTGACAGAGCGCTTCCACTTCAAGGACAGAGCGGTGTTGGGGTGTTATTCTACTGTGGGAACGAATGTGTACATCGAGGATAATCGGATTACCAGCGGGTTTGAGCCAAAAGGGTTTGAGATTCCTCTGATGCTGACCGTGGGATACCGCTTATCGGAAAACGGCAAAAAGTGGGATTTGGAGCTGGAACGGCTGATTGAGGAGGAAGACAGAAAGCGGATTGCGGCGAGCGGAAGCTTGGCTGTGCTTGACGGGAGAAACGGATTGTTTGACAGACTGCGGAGAATTCGAGAAAAAGAACGGCAGCGTGAGGAAAAAGAGCGGGCGGCGCGCCAGAAGGAAATCAAAGATGCAGATGCCAGGATTGCGGACTTGAAGGTGCAGAGAAATGTGCAAAACCAGGAGCGAAATTATGCAGACGACATTTGCAGATATCTCTCCAAAAACTGCAAAAATATGTTTTTCTATCTGGATCCGGATGGAAAAGAAAAGGAACTTAGCTGCTTCTTTCAGTGATTTTTTATGTCTGTATTGTCGAATGAGGCAGCGGCAGCAGTGCAGAGTAGAGAGGGCAGACTAAGATAGCGGGAGAGAAAAATTGAGAGGACGAGCAGGCGCCTCTCAATTTGTTTTATATGGCATAGATTGAGGATGGAGAGGAAGGGATTTTTTTGTTGGCAGAAGGCTGGATTTATGGCAATGCAAGACTTTCAGAGGAGAAAGCGGACGGTTTTTTTGTGAGATTTTGCAGCCCTGGGCTGCGGGAATATAAGGAAGAGCTGCTTAACCTGTCCAAACAGCTGTTAGAGGGAATGAGTCGGGATTCGGAGGAAGAATGTTGGATGGCGGGCTATCTGGATGAGAGAAAACAAATGTATGTGATTGCAGCTGCCGGAAATCAGGAACATCTTCTGCAGATGAAATTGTCCTGTCGGGAAAATCGGGGATTTTTCTGCGTGATGGCATATTGCTTGCCGAGAGAGGGCGCTGCTCTGTATGAGAGGGACAGTGAGATGTTTGAGGCTTTGAAGGAGAAGATGCGCAGAATCAATCAGAAGATGGCTGATAAGACGGAGAAGAAGGCTGAGAAAATGGAACTTGGCCTGGAGAAGTATCGGATGAAGGAAGAACTCGGAGATTTTAGAAGATGGAGTATGGAAATTGCAAAAAATCCGCGCAATCTGCTGAAAAGTACAGAGGAGCAAGATGAGATGGTCTGGAAGCTAGGAGTGCAGCGCCTGGTGGTGACGGGGATGGAATCGGAGCTGGCCGCAAGGCGTATTTTGGAGAGGTTTCCCAGAGCAGTCGTGACGGTGAGGGGAAATGTGGTGAAGGAACTGTACTACCAGGCGCCAGAGAGACGGGAAATGCCGGAAAAATATACTGTGAAAAAGGTGCTTGCACAGAAGCAGATGACAGAAAAACCGCATATTGAGAAACGGCAGCAGAAATCTTGCAGTCACTACCAAAAGACGGTAAAGAGGTGCGGTGAGGAGATTGCCCCTGCCGAGGTGAAACGAATTTTGAAATTTGAAAATCAGGAGTTTCGGTATTTCTGCTATCTGTATTGTTGGATGTATGAATATGAAGCGGGAAAAGAAAGAGCACGCAGGCGGCAAAAAACGCAAAAGAAAGCGCAAAGCGGCAATCAGGCATGGATTCTGCTGGGAGATGTGCTGAAGAATGTGACAGGAAAAACGTATTCTTTTCAAGAAAAGAAGCAAAGCAGCTGGAATAACTGGAATCAGATACAGAAAGAATGGGCGACGTGGGTGGATAATACGAGGGAGACGGCGCAGGAGATAAACAGGCAGCTTGCTCATCTGATAGAGAAATGTCGGGCAGAAGGGAGGACGTGATATGCCGGTTGAGAGCTGGATTTATGGAAATGCGAGAAGAGCGGGCCAAAAGGCGGATGGCTTTTTTGTGAGACGGTGTGATGCGGGGATGGAAGAATACAGGCAGCAGATGCTGACTCTGTCAAAGACACTGTTGGAAGGCATGAAGCGGGGGACGCAGCAGGAATGTTGGGCAGCAGGATATCTGGATGAAGAAAGGCATGCATATGTGATTGCAGTGGCGGCAAATCAGGAAGAACTGCTGGGAATGGACCTGCATTGCCAGGAAAACAGAGGATTTTTTTGCGTGATGGCATATCGACTTTCAGAGGATGAAATCCAGCTTTACCAGAGGGACAGCCGGATGTTTGAGCCGTTGAAGGAAGCGATGCGGCAGGTGAATGAGGGGAGAAAGGAAGCGAGCGCGCGCATAGAAGGCAGAAAGGAGCAGCAGGTTCTGGCAGCGTTTGATGGATACCAGGTTCCGGCTTTGGTGAGAGAGAATTTTCCTGGAAGGTATCTCTCAAACAATATTTTAAAAAGCACAGAGGAAACGGATGAGGCAGTCTGGAGTATGGGACTTAGAAGAATGGTTTTTACGGGAGTAGCGACGGAGGAGTCAGCCAGAAAGCTGTTAAACCAGTTTCCGGACGGAATTGTGACGGTGAGAAAGGAATATGTGAGGGAAATGCAGTATCTGCCGCAGAGGAAAGAACCCTGTCTGACGAAAAAGAAAGAGGAAGAAGAGAGAGCGGAAAAAGAAGGAAAAGCGCCAAAAGCGGTAAAAGAGGCAGAAAAACAGAATAGCTGGAAGGAGCAGCCAAAAGAGAATCCTCTGGAAGAAGAACAGGTGTGGCAGGATGGCGGAAATGGGCTGAAAGTCTCGTATCTGGTGTGGGCTGGAGGCGGAATTTTTGTGTTTCTGCTGCTGTTTCTGCTGCTAGTACAGAATGGACTATAAGAGGAGAAGAAAAAATAACATGCGGGACCAGAGGCAAAGACATAGGGAGGAGAGGATACATATGGGAGTGATAGAGAAGGCGGCCGAGGAATTGTATCAGGTGTATCAGAGCGGTAAAAGAGGAATTGTGCTGGAGTGCGCTTACCAGCAGGAAGGCGAAGCTGTTTTTGAATATCTGCGGGAGACCTATTTTTCCAACCCGATTGTGTTGGAGCTGGAAAATGGAATTCGAGAGTACAAAAAGATGGATTATTATGCCTCCTGTTTTAAAATACGGCCAAAAGAGGAGGCGAAGAGAGGCGCTTCGCTGTATTATTTTGGAGATATCGAGGACTGCCAGCCGAACCAGTATGCGGCGATTGGATTGGAGAAGGCAGTCATGCGCGGTGTCAATATCCTGCTGATAAATCGGTGGCAGCTTTTGGATTCGGCCACAAGGGAACATTTGACAAGGGTGCTGATACAGCTTTTGGGAAAAAGAACGGAAAAACAGCTTCCCATGATACTGATTACTGTGGATAAGAGAAGGAATATTCCACAGGAACTTTCCATGTACCTGTATACAGTGAGTGTGAAAAAGCCAGATGTCTCAGAAATACAGGAAAAGGTGCAGGAAGAGATTTCATTCCAGACTTCCTTTCAGAATGAGATTGTTTCCTATCTGCAGGGGTTTCGGAGTTTTGAGATTCCGTACCTGTTCCGGCTGGCACTGGAGAAATACGGAAATGACGCATTTGACCCAGAAAAAAAGAAAATTTTGGAGTTAATCAGCGAGCAGAAAGTACAGATGCTGGAGCGGGAAGGATTGCTGGAATGGAAACTGGTAAAGCATGTGGATTTAGCGAACATGGACATTTTGCTGCGGCATCTGACAAACAGCGGAAGAATCATGAGCCATCTGGAGGAAGCCATCAGAGAGGGGGCCGAGGCGCCCAAAGGCATCCTGATTATGGGGCTTCCTGGCACCGGAAAGTCTCTGTTTGCGCAGTATGCTGCAGCAAAATTGAAATTGCCGTTGGTCCGCCTGGAGATGGGGCGGATGATGGGAGGCGTAGTAGGAGAGAGTGAGAGAAATCTCCGCACAGCCCAGAAGCAGGCAGAAGAGCTGGCGCCCTGTATCTTGTGGATTGATGAGATAGAAAAAGGATTTGCAGGCTCAGATAAAGATGCCAACGAGGGGGCCTATTTAAAACGCATGACAGGAGGATTTCTGACATGGCTGCAGGAAAAAAAGAGTTCCTGCTACGTGATTGCCACAGCCAACAGCATTGACGGTATCCCGAAGGAAATGCTGAGAAAAGGCCGGTTTGACGAATGTTTTTATACCTCCATGCCGTCCGAGCAGGAAGTGAGAGAAATTTTAAAGGTACATCTGGCAAAGCCGGAGAGAGCACATGTGATGGCTGTTGCGGATGAGGCAGTGAACGCCGTTATGCGCTTGGCGATTGCAAATACAGAAAAGCGGTTTTTTACTGGAGCGGATGCAAGCGCACTGGTTGTCAATACGTTTAACCGGCTGTATCTGGAGTATCATGAGAGGGAACGGAAAGAGACGAAAAAAGAGTATGACTGCAGGCATCTGAGGGAAGCGATGGAGGCCGAATTTGCGGAACTGAAACTTTTCAGCCAGACATACGGAAGAACGATTGCGCAGTATTATCAGGAGATCAAAAAATTGAATTTTGTGCCGGCCTCTCAAAAATCGCCGGATACCAATTATAATTTGGAGTTGAAGGAATTTATTGCAGGGGAAATCCGGAAACTGAATACGGAACAAGCGAAAATTCTGAGTAAGTGAAATATGGAAAGTTGAAATGGGGCAGATGAGAGGACGAATGGGGAGAGTGGGAGCAGGCGCAGGGAATCATTCGCAGTATCAAAACATGGGTCCAGTGTCTAACCTTGGTATATTGTGTGAATATAATACAAATAAAATGCTTATAAAAATATAAAAAGTATAATTAAAGTATTGACAAAAAGAATAGGTGTCGATATAATGAAAACAGAAATAGACAGTTATTTTTCGGAGAAACAGGAGGCATTTTATGGAACGAGAAAAATTATTATATGAGATGGCAGAAGAATATCATAGTGGGAGAACAGCACAGGACGTCATTGCTGAATACCTGGGAGAGGAAGCAGAGAAGAAATATACTGAGGTGCGGGATATGATTCACAGCTTTCATCTCTGTGCAGACAGTATGATGAAACGCTATGAGGGGACAGACCTGCAGCTGGCTGTTCTCTCGGAGATTGCGAGAGTATATCCGGATGACCCGTCTGGACAGTTTGCATTGCTCTCGAAATTAAAATATCAGAATACACTCCGCGGCATAGAACTGGGGAACGAAAAACTGCGAGAAGAAGCGTATGATGTGGAATTCCTGAAGGAGACAGCGAAGGAGGCATACGAGGAAGAGCAGAGCATGGCAGAGACTGCGACTTGGACAGAGGTAGCGGAGCTGCAGGCAGAGCTGATTCCGTTTCTGGTGAAGGATGGAAAGGGAATTCAGGATACACTGGAGGAGAACGAAGCAGATTGGAGTGTGGTTCTGGAAACGCTGAGAAAGGACGAAGCAGAAGCCTGGGAGATGAAAGAAGATATCGAGGCTATGGCGGCAGTGATGCTGCTGGAAGAAGAACCCACGATTTCCGTGGAGGAAGCAGCGAGAGCCGCCCTCTATCAGAGCTGGCTGGGGCATATGCAGACTTGGAAAGAACTCTGCCTGCTGGACCTGGCGCTTCTTGAGGCAGGTGCAGTGGTAGAATTGATGGGACTCACAACAGGCACTGCTCTGCTGAATGGAATCGGTGGCGTGCTGATTGGCGGCAGCCTGGCTGGATTTGGCATTTTGGCAGCAGCAGCTCTGGGAGCAGGCGCTTCCTATGCGGCGGAGAAACTGCCGCCTTTGCTGGAAAAAGCGAAAGAGCACGCACGCCCGTATGTGGAACAGGCAGCAAAACTGGTGAAGCAGACGGTAGCTCGCGTGATTGGTTTTATGGCAAACAAAGTGATTCGTCCGGCAGTCCGCTGGGTGAAGGGCAGTGCAATTCCGGTGATAGAAGAACATGTATATTATCCCCTCAGACGCAGACTGCAGGCTATGCTCGCTTGGATAGGTGAGAAGGCAGAGAAGGTGAAAGCATTTGTAGTCCGCGCAGCAGCTTCGCCGGAATGGAGCGGGGAGGAAACCTGGGATGCAGAAAGATATGCATATGAAACCGGCTATGAGACAGAAATGGAAGCAGAAGAAATGAAGACAGAAGAAATGGAAACAGAAGAAACAGAAGAAGAAACGGAGACAGAAGAGACAAAGGCAGAGCTGGAAGAGGAGATAGAAGAAGAGACAGAAGGCACAGAGGATGGCACGGAAAAAGAGACGGAAAACGAAAAAGTCAACTTGAGCTTTGCATAAAAGGTCAACTTCATGTATCCACTTCTTCTATCCATTTTCTTCACAGGCTACGTTTCATCTGCTATGTGGTTCTTTTCCTTCACAGCAACATAGACGCAGTTTAGTTCTGCACCGGCAAACAGGATACAGATGCAGAAGTACAGCCACAGCATCAGAAGGATAACCGCAGTCAAACTGCCGTAGATATAAGAGTAATTGCTGAAATTCTCGAAGTAAATCGAAAATCCGAAAGAGAAAATCAGCCATCCGGCAGAGGATACGAGGGCGCCTGGAACCTGTTTTTTCATCTCCAGTTTTCTTCGCGGCAGGTATGTGTACATACTGACAAAGAAGAGTGCCATAGACAAAAAGGTGATCAGTGCACGGAAATTGATGACCATAGTGACTATGCGGCTGATATGGGGAAAATAGTTTTCCAGCAAGCGTCCGATGGATGAGCCGAACACCCAGAAACCGAGTGCCATCACGCACATAAGCACGAAAATAAAAGTGTAGCCCATACAGATGAGACGGCTCACTAAATAGCGGCGCGGCACATGGTCTCCCAGAATGCGGTTCAGCCCTTTTTCGATGCCGTACACGCTGCGGGATGCCGACCAGATGGTGGTGATTGCTGTGATGGAAAGGATGGTTCCAGGGGAGCGGGTAAATAGATCGTCTGTGATAGCAAAGATGATGGTATGAAACATCTCTGGTATAATGTTGGTGATGGTAACTTCCAGGTCATTTTTTGTCAATCCAGGGATGAGCTGAATGATGGTAATCAGCGTCATCAGAAGGGGAATGGATGCCAAAATCGTAAAGAATGCTGCCTGAGCCGCATAGACGGTCATTTCATCTTTTGAAAATTTTTTCCATACACGGTGTATGAATAGGAGAAATTGCATCATAGGGACCTCCATAGCCGCATTCCTGCGGAAAATAAGTTATGAGACCTATTTTACTTGATTTGCAGGAGAAATGCAAGCAGACTTTACGGGCCGGACTGCCGGAGAAAAAACAGGTCCAGAGAGATTTCTTTGGGTGTTTTTTGGCACAGTGGAGAATCATGGAAAAAGAAGTCTTGACAAGACGAAATTTTATGCTAAAATAAAAAACAGTTTTACAAAGAAAATTTCACAAAGAAAGTTTTACAAAAAAGTTTCACAAAAATGATAAGAGTGAAAAAGTAAAAAAGAAAAGGCTTGGAAAGTGTCAGTAGAGGCTTATTTTCCATCAGAGACTGGGAGTCACCGGCTGAAAGCTCCCTTGGTTCAGATAAGTTTTTGAAATTCGCACTGGAGCTGCATGGCTGAACAGGACAGAAAGACAGACGCATGTCTGGTAGTCCACCAAAGTAAGCTGTGACGGAGCACAGCACGTTACGCTGTTTTTGAGAGCCTGCTCTGTGCAGGAATTTGGGTGGTACCGCGGAACTGACAGCTTCGTCCCTTTTAGGATTTAAGAGGGATGGAGCTTTTTTTGTATAATGGGAAACTCCTAGCAGAGCTTCCTGGTATACAACTTTGTTCTGAACCGTCTGTATAAGTTTTTGGCAGGCTCTGGATGAGTGAATGTAAAATGGAGGACTGAAACAAGATGATGAAAGAAACGTTGGAGAGAATCAGAGAGGAAGCTTTGAAGCAGATTCAGGAATCAGATGCGCTGGACCGCTTAAATGAGATTCGTGTTGCTTACCTTGGTAAAAAGGGAGAGCTGACATCTGTTTTAAAGGGAATGAAGGATGTAGCGCCGGAGGAGAGACCGAAAGTCGGCCAGATGGTGAACGACGCTAGAAGCGCGATTGAGGAGAAGTTGGAGGAAGCGAAGACTGCGCTGGCAGCAAAGATGCGCGAGGAGCAGTTGAAGAGAGAAGTGATTGATGTCACGCTGCCTGCAAAGAAGATGAATGTGGGACATAGCCATCCGAACACGATTGCTCTGGAAGAAGTGGAGCGTATTTTCGTGGGCATGGGATATGAGGTGATAGAAGGGCCAGAAGTGGAGTATGACCATTACAATTTTGAGAGATTGAATATTCCGAAGAATCATCCGGCAAGAGACGAACAGGATACGTTCTACATCAATGATACTATTGTGCTGAGAAGCCAGACTTCGCCGGTTCAGGTTCGTACTATGGAGACGAGAGAACTGCCGATTCGTATGATTGCGCCAGGCCGCGTATTCCGCTCGGATGAAGTGGATGCGACACACTCTCCGTCCTTCCATCAGATTGAAGGTCTGGTGATTGATAAAAACATTACATTTGCAGACCTGAAGGGAACTCTGGCAGAGTTCGCAAAGGAGCTGTTCGGGACAGAGACAAAAGTAAAATTCCGTCCGCATCATTTCCCATTCACAGAGCCGAGTGCCGAGATGGATGTGACTTGCTTTAAGTGCGGCGGCAAGGGATGCCGTTTCTGCAAAGGTTCCGGTTGGATTGAGATTTTGGGCTGCGGTATGGTGCATCCGAACGTGTTGAAGATGAGCGGCATCGATCCGGATGAGTACTCTGGTTTTGCTTTCGGTGTGGGTCTGGAGCGTATCGCATTGCTGAAATATGAGATTGACGATATGAGACTTCTGTATGAGAACGATGTGCGTTTCCTGAAACAGTTCTAAAAGCAGTGGTAAAATTGATAGTATAAAGGAGATAGAGACATGAATACGGCATTATCATGGATTAAGGCATATGTTCCGGATTTGGATGTGACAGCACAGGAATACACAGATGCGATGACACTGTCCGGAACAAAAGTAGAAGGATATGAATGTCTGGACAAGAATCTGGAGAACATTGTGGTAGGAGAGATTCTTTCTATTGAGAGACATCCAGACGCAGACAAACTGATTGTGTGCCAGGTGAATATCGGCACAGAGACGATTCAGATCGTGACAGGTGCGCCGAACGTGAAGGTGGGCGACAAGGTTCCAGTGGTGCTGGATGGAGGAAAGGTGGCAGGCGGACATGACGGCGGTCCATTGCCAGAGAACGGAATCAAGATTAAAAAAGGAAAACTGCGCGGCATTGAGTCCAACGGTATGATGTGCTCCATTGAAGAGTTAGGTTCTTCCAGAGACATGTACCCGAACGCGCCGGAGAGCGGAATCTATATTCTTCCAGCAGATGCAGTGCCAGGCGCAGATGCAGTGGAACTGCTGGGACTGCATGATGTGGTGTTTGAGTATGAGATTACTTCCAACCGTGTGGACTGCTACAGCGTCATCGGAATTGCGCGCGAGGCAGCAGCTACTTTCCAAAAAGAATTCTGCCCGCCGGTCGTGAAAGAGACTGGAAATGCAGAAGACATTCATGACTATCTGGATGTTGTGGTTGAGGATACCGAGCTTTGTCCACGTTACTGTGCGAGAATGGTAAAGAATATCAAACTGGCCCCGTCACCTGAGTGGATGCAGAGACGTCTGGCTGCCAGCGGCATCCGCCCAATCAACAACATTGTAGATATCACAAACTACGTGATGGAAGAGTACGGACAGCCGATGCATGCTTTTGATTATGACCAGCTGGGTGGACATAAAATTGTCGTGAAATGTGCAAAGGATGGCGATACGTTCCAGACACTGGACGGACAAATGAGAACGCTGGACAGCCGTGTGCTGATGATTAACGACGGCGAGAAGGAAGTCGGCATTGCCGGAATCATGGGCGGTGAGAATTCCAAGATTACAGATGACGTGAAGACAATGGTATTCGAGGCTGCCTGCTTTGACGGCACAAATATCCGTCTCTCTGCAAAGAGAATCGGACTTCGCACCGATGCTTCCGGAAAATTTGAGAAGGGGCTGGACCCGAACAATGCAAAAGAGGCGATTGACCGCGCATGCCAGCTGATTGAGGAGTTGGGCGCTGGTGAAGTTGTGGGAGGTATCATTGATATCTACCCAAATCCGGTGGGAGATTCCCGCGTGCCATTCGAGCCAGAAAAAATGAACAGATTGCTGGGAACGAATATTCCAGCGGAGGATATGCTGGCTTATTTTGAGAAAATCGGCCTTTCCTATGACAAAGAGGCCAATGAGGTCGTAGCGCCGAGCTTCCGACAGGATATTCACTGCATGGCGGATTTGGCGGAGGAAGTGGCTAGATTCTTCGGGTATGACAATATCCCGACAACTCTGCCGAGCGGTGAGGCGACTACAGGAAAGCTGTCCTACAAATTGAGAGTCGAGGAAGTGGCAAGAGAAGTGGCAGAATTTTGTGGATTCAGCCAGAGTATGACCTACTCTTTCGAGAGTCCGAAGGCGTTTGACAAGCTGTTGATTCCTGCAGATTCTAAGCTGCGAGACGTTGTGACTATCCTGAATCCTCTCGGAGAAGATTTCAGTGTGATGCGCACACAGCCGTTAAATGGTATGCTAACCTCTCTCTCTACCAACTATAATAGAAGAAACAAAGAAGTCAAGCTGTATGAACTCGCCAATGTCTACCTTCCAAAGGCGCTGCCTCTGACGGAGCTGCCGGATGAGAGAATGCAGTTCACTCTGGGTATGTATGGAAGCGGCGATTTCTTCTCCATGAAGGGCGTTGTGGAAGAGTTCTTCGATAAAGTGGGAATGCACAAGAAAGCGCAGTACAATCCAAAGGCCGGAAAGCCATTCCTGCATCCAGGACGTCAGGCCGAGATTCTCTATGATGGAAAATCTGTCGGTTATATGGGAGAACTGCATCCGCAGGTGGCAGACAATTACAAGATTGGTGAGAAAACCTATGTCGCAGTTTTGGATATGCCGGTTGTGACGGAACTTGCGACATTTGACAGAAAGTATACGGGAATCGCAAAATTCCCAGCCGTCACCAGAGATATCAGTATGGTGATGAAGAAGGAAATCCTGGTCGGCGATGTCGAGAAGATGATTGAACAGCGCGGCGGAAAGATTCTGGAGAGCTACAAACTGTTCGATATCTATGAGGGAAGCCAGATTGCAGAAGGATATAAGTCTGTCGCATATTCCATTACCTTCCGTGCAAAAGACCACACGCTGGAGGACAAGGAAGTGTCTGCTGTGATGGAGAAGATTCTGCATGGCCTGCGCAGCATGGGAATCGAGCTGAGAGGATAATTGGATTTTGCGTGTGTGAACGTATAGAGAATGTATAGATATAGAAGATATAGAAGATACAAAAGAGTGCAGGAATATACAAAAGTGTATAAAAAAGCACAAAAGAGAGAAAAATTTGAATAACTGCCCCAAACACAGCTTGCTTTTTGGCTATACTTATGCTAAGATGGATGCGTGTGTGTAAGACGTAGGAGGTGTGAGGAATATGCTGAAGACAATTATAACAATTTTGTTTGTTTTAATATGTATTGCTTTAATTGTGATTGTGTTGCTTCAGGAAAGCAAGCAGAGAGGATTGTCCGGAGCGGTCGGCGGAGGCGCTGATACGTATTGGGGCAAGCACAAGGGACGCTCGATGGAGGGCGCGCTGGAGACATTTACCAAAGTGGCAGCAGTGGCATTTTTGGTACTGGCTCTTATCCTGAACATTATCTAAAGATATGCGACCACTCTTGGCAATATAGAGTGGTCGTTTTTTCTTTCCATTAGGAAATAAGACAGATGAAAAATGAAATAAGACAGATGAAAAAGGTAATAATAATGAAAGCATAATAAAATAATAATAAAAAATATAAAATTTAGTCACAATAATTAAAGTTACCGAGCGAGGATGGAAACAAAACGCAGGAAAACAGACAGAATAAGAAGAATAGAAAGAAAGGGTGAAAGATTGAGACAGAAACAGTTTGAGGAAAATTCCGAAGAAATGCGGGAAGAGTCACAGAACGAGATTTTTCAGGAGAGAAAAGCGCAGATAGAGGCTTTTATCAAAGATCCCATGTACAAACCTATGAAGTTAAAGGAGATGGCGGTCTTTTTTGATATTCCCAAAAACAGAAGAAATGAGCTGAAGGAAGTGCTGGATGCACTTCTGGAAGAGGGAAAAATCAGCGTTTCAGAGAAAGGAAAATACGGAAAGGCAGATACGTTTGCGATATCTGGTATTTTTTCTGCGAATCCAAAAGGATTTGGTTTTGTGACAGTGGAAGGCATGGAGCAGGACGTGTTTATCTCCGCAGAGAAGATGAATGGAGCGTTCCATGGCGATAAGGTTTTGCTTGTGATAGAGGAGGAGATAGCGGGAAAGCGGCCGGAGGGGCGTATCGTCCGGATTTTGGAGCGCGCCAATGAGACTATTGTCGGATTTTATCAGCAGAACAAAAATTTTGGTTTTGTGATACCAGACAATCCGAAAATTCAGTCGGATATTTTTATTCCGAAGGGCAAGGAAAAAGGCGCTATGCATGGACATAAAGTGGTCGTTAGAGTGACTGACTTTGGCGATGGCCTAAGAAGAAGCCCAGAAGGAGAAGTTGTGGAAATTTTGGGGCATGTGAATAACCCAGGTGTTGATATTCTGTCGATTGTGCGTGCATTTGGGCTGCCGGAGGAGTTCCCAGAAGAAGTGATGCGAGAGGCAGAGCGCACAGAGTCAGGAGTCTCTTCAAAAGAAACGGCTGGGCGCAAGGATTTGAGAGATGTGCAGATGGTGACGATTGACGGAGAGGACGCCAAGGACTTGGATGATGCGGTCAGTCTCACAAAAAAAGATGGCGTCTACTATCTGGGCGTTCACATTGCGGATGTTTCCCACTATGTGACGGAGGGGAGCGCTCTGGACAGGGAAGCTCTGAAACGTGGGACCAGTGTGTATCTGGTGGACCGTGTGATACCCATGCTTCCACATAAATTGTCCAACGGTATCTGCTCTCTGAACGCAGGGGAGGACAGGCTGGCATTGTCCTGTCTGATGGAGATTGACGAGAAGGGAAATGTGCTCGGACATGAGATTGCGGAGACGGTGATTCGCGTGGACCGCCGCATGACCTACACTGCAGTGAACGCGATTTTGACCCGAACGGATGAGGAAGCAGAGAAACAGCGCAAAGAATATCAGGAACTGGTGCCGATGTTTCTTCTGATGGATGAACTGGCTAAGATTTTGAGGGAGAAACGCCACAGAAGAGGTGCGATTGACTTTGATTTTCCAGAGACAAAGATGGTTCTGGATGAAAAAGGAAAGCCGGTTTCCATTCAGCCATATGAGCGGAATGCGGCGACCAGACTGATTGAAGATTTCATGCTCATTGCGAATGAGACTGTGGCGGAAGATTTCTTCTGGCAGGAAATTCCGTTTCTGTACCGGACGCACGATATTCCGGACCCAGAGAAGATGAAGCGCCTGGGCACATTTATCAACAATTTTGGCTATACCATCCGTATGTCAAACGGCGATATTCATCCGAAGGAAATACAGAAACTTCTGGATAAGATTGAAGGGTCGCCGGAGGAGGCGCTTATCAGCCGATTGACGCTGCGCTCGATGAAGCAGGCAAAATACACGGTTGAGAATGCGGGACATTTTGGTCTGTCCGCGAAGTATTATACGCATTTTACTTCCCCTATCCGCCGGTATCCGGATTTGCAGATTCATCGGATTATCAAGGAAAATCTGCGCGGAAAGCTGTCTGGAAAACGTATCAGCCATTATGATAGGATTCTTCCGGAGGTGGCAGCGCAGGCCTCTGCTTTGGAGCGTCGGGCAGATGAGGCGGAGAGAGAGACCATCAAGCTGAAAAAAGCCGAGTATATGAGCCGTTTCTGGGGACAGGAATTTGACGGAATTATCTCCGGTGTGACAAAGTATGGCCTATATGTCGAATTGCCAAACACAGTGGAAGGGATGATTCGGATACAGGACCTGGCTGATGACTATTATATCTATAATGAAGAGCGCTATGAACTGATTGGTGAGAGATTTGGAAAGGTGTACAGGCTGGGACAGCCGCTTCGCGTCTGTGTGGCAGGGACGGATAAAGTGCTCCATACTGTAGATTTTCTTCCTGCCAGCGGGTATCAGGAAACGGATAAATAGAAAAAAAGGATGACTAAAAAATAACAGTAAGGGAGAGGCAGGTATGGCAAAAGAAAGCGTAAAGCTGATAGCGAACAATAAAAAAGCGTATCACGATTATTTCATTGAAGATAAGTATGAGACGGGAATTGCGCTGGTAGGAACAGAAGTGAAATCCCTGCGCATGGGAAAGTGCAGTATCAAGGAAGCGTTTATTCGCATTGAGCATGGTGAGGTGTTCGTATACGGGATGCATATCAGTCCCTATGAAAAGGGCAATATTTTCAACAAAGACCCGCTTCGCGTGCGTAAGCTGCTGATGCACAGGGGAGAAATCCTGAAGTTGGACGGAAAGCTGAAAGAGAAGGGATTGACATTGGTTCCGCTTCAGGTCTATTTTAAGGGCAGTCTGGTGAAAGTCGAGATTGGTCTGGCACGTGGTAAGAAGCTCTATGATAAGAGAGCAGATATTGCGAAGAAGGACCAGAGACGGGAGCTGGAGAAGGATTTTAAGGTGAAAAATCTGTATTGATGCGTTTGTTGTTTTCCCTTTATTTCCTAAACGGACATGTCGCCTAACGGCGACACCACCATGCTGAAAAGCAGAAATTTACCGCTAATGTGGTCGTTGGACTGCTTGGCAATCAGAACCCTACGGGCTTGCCCGTGAGAGCAGTCAGCTATGGGACGAAAAGCGTGAATGCTTAGGCCATACCATCAATTTCAAGACCTGCAAGCACTTCAAGGACAAGAAAAGCCACTATGTTGACGAAAGTGAATGGACGATTTTTGAAAATACCTATGAAGCAATTATCGACTAGGAAACCTTTGACAATGTGCAGCGCATACGGGTATACCTGTGCCAATTACAGCAAGACGCCGATGAGTGCCCTCTGCCCCACACAGCACCGTATCAATGAGAGCGCGGTTCTGAACCTTGTTTTTGATATGCTCTGGGCGATTGCCGATTACTCCAAGAACAACCGCATCGAATTTGTTCGGACGGTTCAGGATATGCAGTTGTCACGGAAATTTATAATAATCTTTTGAGAAAATAGACATACATGCAGGAAATCGATGGTTTGTAAAGGATAAGGAATACTGGTGATATCAATGATTTCAACAAAGGGAAAGCGCAAACTGGAATATAAGGGAATCAATTACTATTGGAATATCAGAAAGGATTCCGCTCATATTCCGTGTATTCATATCATGTCAGAGGATAAGGCTCTGCAGCTGATTTTCTCTTTTGACAGGGAGATAGGAATTGGAACGCAATATGTAAAGAAACTTCTGGAAAAGTATTTGGAGGAAAAACAAGATTAATGAAAATAGCAGTCTTAAAACTAAAATTATACGCCCCCTGGGTCCATTCCCTGAAAGAAAAGCGAATGATCGTAAAAAGCCTTCTGGCAAAGCTGCGGAATAAATTCCAGGTATCAGCGGCCGAAGTGGAAGATCAGGATGTTCATCAATCCATTGTAATCGGCACGGCGGCTATCGTTCCTCACAGTGCCCAGGCAGACAGCCTGATGGACGAGATCGTGCGTTTTGTGGAGGAGAATACGGAGGCGGAGATTGTACAGGAAGAACGGGAACTGCGTTAGATGAGAGAGAAATCCAAGCGAATAGCGAATTAGGAGATAAAGAAAGAAGAAGGAAAGACCAGAGAGTAAACACTTGCTGGTCTTTTCCATGTCAGCTCTTACGATTTTTTGTCAGGCCAGAGACACCGTCTCTTAACATTATCCAGAACCTCCAGAATGTGGGCGACAGAAATGCCAAGCGTTTTTGCGATATGCGTGGGCCTTTTTCCTTCAATGTATTCGCTGCCAACAAAAAGATCATGCTTTTCGACTATCTTGGCGTCCATATTACTACGGTTTATCATCGGGCCAGAAAGCTTGGGTTTATCTTTCATTCCCGATCAGAGAAGGAATCTCCAAACAGTACCACGGAGGCATAAAAAATTCCGTCCTCATATTTGAAATCCGCCCATCCATTGTACCGTTTCGCTGTCGCCCGGA
>JAUNGE010000102.1 GCA_030524675.1 bacterium | reverse complement strand
ATATCTGCAATTTTCAAGGTTCCGATGGAGCCATTTTTTCAGCTCCATTTTTTCATAGGCTACTTTACACTACCACGCTGGCAGTAGGAAACGCCATTGCAAGGTATCTTTGTGAGGAACGTCCTGATGCAGATAATGATTATCTTTTCGTGAGGAATCTTGCTCCGTTTGATCCACTTGGTGGTCATTCGTCCTGCTATGTCATTGTAAGAAAAGCTTTTGAGAAGGCAGGCATAAGTAAAGATGCTCGTATCTTCGGGATGCATATGCTCCGTCATAATGCCGCATCAGTTATGGTAAGAAACGAGGTGCCTGTGTCAACTATCGCGGCAGTCCTTGGGCATGCCAGTACGGATACGACAGACATATATATCACAACGGATGCAGTTAGGCTCAGGGAGTGTGTTCTCCCCATGACAGGCATCTCGAAGGAGGTGAACGCATGAGAGAATTTTCAAGCAATCTGGCACAAAAGCTCAATGATTTCATTGATTACAAGCACACTCTTGGCATTAAATATGAAACAAGCCGTGTTTACCTGCTCGAACTTGACCAATATAACCTTGAACATAGCAATGGTGACTCGCTTACAAAGGAGATAGTTGAGGGATGGGTTCTCCAGCACTCCGAGAAATCCGAATCACAGGACAGGAGCTTTTTACCGCCGATAAGAGAATTCGGACGTTATCTGCACAGTATCGGGGACAGGAATGCGTATATCCTTGACGACAGGTTCTCCATTCAGCATTATCATGCCGAAGTATATCTCATGACCAGCGAAGAGAGCACCGCATTTTTTAAAGAATGCGATTCTTATGTGCTTCGCACGAATTATCTCGGCAGGCCATATGTTTATCCTACGCTGTATAGGTTCTTATACTGTTGCGGCGTTCGGTGTGCTGAAGCTAGAAAACTCAAATGTAGCGATGTCCATCTGGATGACGGTTATGTCGACATCCTGGATACAAAATCCCACAGAGACCGCAGGCTTTATATTTCAGCAGAGCTTTCAACTTATCTGGAAAAGTACGACGAGGCTATCTGCCGGTGTTTCCCGGACAGAGAATACTTCTTCCCCGGCGGCAGGGGAGGCATACGCTCACCAAGCGCAGTTTCTTCAAACTTCCGCAGCATATGGATTTCAGCCGGGTTAAAGCGGGACGGCAGAGTTAAGCCAAGGGCCTATGATTTCAGGCATCATTTTGCCTGTGCAAACATAATACGCTGGTCTGAAGAAGGCAGGGATGTCCATGCGATGCTCCCGTACCTCATGAGGTATATGGGGCATGCCTCTCTGGAGAGCACCTACTATTACATCCACCTCATACCTGATTATTTCCCGCAGTATTTTGCCCTGACGGCATCTGCTGAAGATCTGATACCGGAGGTGGAAGACTATGAAGTATAACAGGAAAAAGGATAAGGACTTCTGGCTGCTTGCACGCTCATACCTTCACGACTATATGCCGGCTGTTCGGAACCTGTCGGATAAATCTGTAGCTGCTTATAAGCAATCGTTGAAGACATACCTGACATTTCTGGAAGAAGCAAATTCACTGACGGAAGACAGGGTCATATTTGACGCTTTTACAAGAGACAACATAAAGGAGTATGTCACCTGGCTGAAAGGAAAAGGCTTTTCAGCAAAGACGATAAACCTGAAGATGACTGCCATACGCTCTTTCCTTAAATATTGCTCCGAGGAGGACTTCGAGCTCAGGGGCGTATATACCGATGCCTGCTCAGTGAAAAAGATGAGGGAGTAGAAAAAGCCTATAGAATACCTTTCTCCAGAAGCTACATCCGCAATCCTGGCAGCCTACGATTTAACGACTGCCAAACATCGGCGGAACCGCATGATGCTCATCCTGTTGTATGATAGCGGGGCAAGAGTTCAGGAGATCGCCGATCTCACTGTATCTTCTCTCCATACGGATGCAAAGAACCTCTACATCACACTTATGGGCAAGGAACGCAAGAGCCGTAACGTGCCGCTCATGTCAAAAACCGTGAAGCATCTGGATGTTTACCTTAGGGAATTTCATTCCAAAGGAGATGAAGCACCTTTATTGGGCGTGCGGACATTTTTTTAGACAGCCGCACCTATGCTCCTTCTATAGTCTAGAGGACTAAGCCCTCCGAGTGTTGATTTAATACGATCCTTGCAATACCAATGCATATAATCGTCTATCTCATGGATGAATTCTTCAATACTGTATTGATCCCAATTATGACCATAGAACATCTCTGTTTTAAGATGGCCAAAAAATCCTTCACAAGCAGAGTTGTCTGGTGAACAACCTTTCTTAGACATAGATCTGGTAAGACCTGCATCCTCCATTATCTTGATCCATTCTGGCCAACGGTAATGGCATCCTCTGTCAGAATGCACGATTGGCTTTTCACCGGGGTACAGTGTAGCAATAGCATTCTTAAGCATAGTGTTTGCAAGTTCAGAATTGGGCGAAGTTCCAATCGTCCAGGTAACTGGCATGCCATCAAGGCAGTCAATCATAGGAGAAAGATATACTTTGCTTGCTTTGATAGAGAATTCTGTGATATCCGTGAGCCACTTCTGGTTTGGCTTATCTGCGTGGAAATCTCTATCTATAACATTCCCTACGGCAGGTGTTATTTCGCCTTTGTAGGAGTTGTATTTATGTTTGTGTCTTTGCTTCACAATGAGTGCTTCTTGTTTCATTATACGACGAACTACCTTTTCAGATACAATAGTCCCTTCGTTACGAAGAAGCATATGAATTTTCCGATAACCGAATATATCACGATTATCATGGAATAACTGTATTATCTTTTTACGGAGCTCAAGATATTTATCCTCTGTATGGATGGCTTTTTCCTGATAATAATAGCTGCTTTTTGCCAGATTGAGTTTTACGCAAAGCATAGGCAGTGAATACTTATTTTTCAGGGCGTCGATTATCACTGCCTTCTCCCGATTTTTGAGAACTGTCTGATCGACGCCGGGGTCTTTTTTTAAGACGTCAATAGTTTCCTTGAGAATATCAATTTCCATCTGCATATCAAGCATCTGAGCTTTTAAGGCATTAATATCTTCAGCTGATTTGATATCTGTTGGATTAACATCAATGTTGGCAGTAGTTTTTTTCATGGATGAAAAATGTCCCTTCTCACGATATTCCCTAATCCACTTATATATTAGGGAAGGTGTGTATCCTATTTCTTCTGCCACTAATTTTACAGATTCACCATCAATAAAGCAACGTTTTATTACACGTTGTTTTAACTCACTTGGTGCCTGCTTCCAATGTTTTTGATCAGGGACATCATAGTATTCGGGATAGTTATCACGCCAATGATACAGCATTGGTGAAGATGGATACCCCAATGTTTGAATAACCTTGGTTGGAGAGCCTGTCGTCTTCAATAATAAAAGTGCTACGGATATTTGTTCCTGTGTGTATCTCATAATGTATCAGATGCTATGCAGTCCAACTTTTCGTCCGCACGCCCAATCGTTAAATAAAAAAGTAAATTCCACCTTTGGATGAATTTAGTCTTACACTCCCTGCTAGTTTAGTATATGCTACATATGCCTCTATCCGCAGTAGAAATAAGGTATATATGTCAAAGAAAATTAAAACTAACCAAAGTATCTATGTGGATATGCTCAAGCAGTATGATGAAAGGTCGCTTGTTAATAGACGATGAATAAATAAAACGGCATTGCTCTGCAAATCGAACACATAGCATAGGATTTATATGGTAAAATTTAATATAAGAAGTTTTTCAACCGAATCCCGATAATAAAAAAAGCCTGCAATAAAGCGGCACTGGTAACTTGAGAATCGTAAATTTATAGAGATGCCAGTTCGAGATGAGCAACAATGTGATTTTGCTCTGTCAAACTTTTCCGTGATCAAGGTGTATTGCGGGCTTGGGGTGACAGAGCTTTTTTGATTTTACGAAAGATAAAGGGCAAATTCAAAATGAGAGAGAGAATAGAAAGCATATTTGATAATCTTTTGGTACAGTTTATCTGTTTTATTTGTACGATAGCATTTTTCGTTGGTATGTATCTTTCCGCGAATAAAACAAAAAGCTTAAATGATGCCTTGGATGCATATTTTGTCAAAGAGGGCATTATTGACTCTTCCGTGCTTGAATCAAAAGATCTGGAGGAGCAGATCCGGATAATTGCGGAAGCCGTGATGAAACAGAAAAATGAAAAGGATGCGGTTATTTCCCAGACAGTATCGCAGCTTAGTTCCCTTCTGCTTACGATAGGGTATGATTCAGACACAGTGGATTCCATGAGCGAGGCAGAGATGCTTGATACTCTCTCGTCCTATCTGGAGAGTATGGAGGATGATGCAAAGGCGCTTGCCTTGCAGTATGCGGAGTTTCAGCAGGATTATGTAGGTCTTCAAGAAGATTATGATGAACTTAGTTCAAAAACAATGGCGGAGTTAAGCGCACCATCCCTTGTGATTAACGGGGAAAGCATCGACACTACGCTTAAAGATTATGTTGCGGTTATCAATGGGAAGAATTATTATATGGAATCCCTTCTTAATTCCTGTATCCTGGATGAGCAGCTTTCTGTGAAGGATGACACGCTGTATTACGCAGAGACGGCATCAGAAAGGGTGAAGGCGGTAACGGATGCACTGCTCCATGATAATGCTGACGGTAGATTTGAGATTCAGAAGGAATCCTCGGACTATCTTATAGGTACGAAGAGCTGCACATACGGGCTTGTAAATAAGCAATGGGGAAGCGGTGGCGCAACAATCTGCATTGAGTGTGAAGGAAAGTATTCAACAATGGAATTTGGAATCGGCCATGTGAATGACTCTGGCAGAGGGGACAAGACTTTAAATATTTACTATCGGAATACGGATGGGGATTATGTGCTTACCTATACAAAGAAACTCAACGGGGATATGGCATACGAGGATGTATCCGTGGATATCTTCAATACCAGCACTGTGAAAATCGAATATCTTGGCTCCTATGGCTCTGTCCGGTATGGGATGACGGACATATACCTAGTTAAATAAGAAAATGCGGAACCAGAGCAGGTCGACACAAGGTCGACGCGGTATGTGAGAAGCGCTGGAGAGTATGAAAACGTTAGACGCTGTTAAAACAAATACTGATATAGGCAGACTGTATGAACAGGTCGATGGCGTGTTGGGCCGACTTGATTGGGCAATCATGAAAGATACGTGGGAGAAATAAGGGTCTGTCACAACGTATTCGGTAGATAGGTTCTTTCTATAATTAGTCGATTTTAATGCGATAAAGTTATATATATAAGTAAACTTTTATGAAAGGGCGTAGCTACTGAATGGATGAATTTATCAAACTACTTAACTCAGATTATGAATTGGTACAATATCGAAGAAAAGATAAAGCGGTGATTTTTCATATACAGTCAGACAAAAAGGAGCTGGAGTGCCCATTTTGTGGTTCAAAATCTACATGGGTTCATTCAACATACCAAAGGGAAATTCAGGATTTGCCAATCCAGGATAAGCAGGTTGTTTTATTAGTAGATACACGAAAAATGTTTTGCAAGAATACAGATTGCCCGCATAAGACGTTTGCCGAAATACACCCCTTTGCCGCTCCAAAGGCAAAAAAGACAGAACGGCTTCTCAAAAACATTATCCACACTTCGACACAGTTAAGTTCATTGAATGCATCGAGACTCTTAAAGAGTGAAAACATCACAGCATGCAAAAGCAGCATCTGCAGCCTGCTTAAAAAAATGCCATCCATTGTGGATAAGTTTTCTGTTACAAAAGTTTGTGTGGATGATTTTGCGCTCAAGAAAAGATTTTCCTATGGGACGGTCATGGTCGACCTTGAAAGTCACAGGATTATTGATCTGCTCCCTTCCAGGGAAACATCCGATGTTGCCAAATGGCTCGCAACGTTCCCAAACATCCAGGTCATTTCAAGAGACGGC
>JAUNGE010000033.1 GCA_030524675.1 bacterium | reverse complement strand
AAACTGTGGTTTAGCACCATTTTTTGAGTTCAACTCTTAAAGACAGGTAGTATAGCATAGTTTTTTCTGATTGTAAATCCCTTTTAAAAATTTCTGTTTTTTCTATTTTTTCTCTCTTATTTTTTCAATTCTTTTCTACATTTTCTGCCTTTTTTCTCTTTGTTTTGTAGCATATTCTTATTCTTTTCTTATTCCTTTTCCTCTATTTTGTTTTATTTCTCCATTTTTTTCAGATTTACATGACAATGGCTCTTCCATGTGTTAAACTAAAATACACACAAGACAAAGTAAAACAAAATACGAGGTATTTTATGAAAATCATTATCATAGACGGCCAGGGAGGTCGTATGGGAAAAAGCATTATTGAACAATTAAAAAAAGCACTGCCCGACCAGGAACTGATTGCCATTGGTACGAACAGTGCTGCCACGACAGCAATGCTAAAAGCAGGCGCCGATCAGGGTGCCACCGGTGAAAATCCTGTGATTGTAGGAAGCCGCGATGCTGACATTATCATCGGGCCGCTCGGCATTGTGATAGCCAACTCCCTTTTGGGAGAGATTACACCGGCTATGGCGGAAGCAGTCGGCTCCAGCAGAGCACTGCAGATTCTGATTCCAGTGAACCGCTGCAATCACTATGTAATAGGAAGTGAAGATTTATCGCTTGGAGATGCCATCAAAAAAGTATGCGAGAAAGTCACTGCGCTCTGTAAAACTGCATCCCAAAACCGCACGTAATTTTCATCAGATACTATTCTGAAATCATCGTTCACCATAAAATTATCTTTCCCCTAACACGAAATGAAAAATCGCATAAAAATGCAGAATGAAAACAGGAAACATAAGCTATGTGGCATACACCATATGGCTTTTTTCCAGTATCTGGAATTCTTTCAGATATGTATTCTCCATCGGAATCCATTCTTCCACGAAGCGTGCCAGCATACTGCTTCCATTGCGCCTCAAAATTCGCTCTCTCTGTACTTCTGCAGACACAGTCAATACAATTCTAATATCATAAGGGTCCTGAAAATAGGGATGCTGGCTGTAAGACCCCTCTATAATGCAGAGGTTTCCTCTCTGCTCCAACACGTTTCCTTCTGACACTGTCTGTGTTTTACAGTTGTAGGGCCTGTAGCATATTCTTTCTTTTCCTTTTTTCAAAGGCTCTAACACTTCCTCCAAAAATCTCTCATAGTCAACATTTCCGCCGACTTCTCTCGTTCTCTCCTTGGTTCTTTGCTGCGGGCGCAGAAAAAAATCATCCATATGCAGAAGCATTCCTCCCAATGTTTCATGCAGTTTTTCTCCAAGAAAACTTTTTCCGCTGCCGCTCATCCCATCAATCGCGACAAAACAGACCTGGTCCGGATGATTCTTCATCCACGCTTCGATATATGCAAATATCGGAAGAAACCACTCTCTTTCTGCCATATCTTTACCATCCTTTTTCATTTCTGTATCCGTACGATATCTTTGTACCATACAATATGTATGTACTCTTCGATGTTTCTACATTATACGATTTCTCTATCCTTCCTTGCTTTCTTAGCTTTCTTAATTACCCATCACATGTGCTCTCTCCAGAGCTGCAACCAAAATCGGAATCAAAATCAGCTGCAAAATAATACCAGGAATCGCGGTCGTAAATGCGCCTGCCAAAAAAGCCGCTCCTGTAAATGCATTTCCAGTAATTCCCGCCAGCACTAGGCGCACAGCGCCCCATACAATACGTCCTCCAAGCATCGCTGCAACCAGCGCAATATAAATGGAAACAACGCCATGTTTCCCTTTTTGGTGCAAAATATGATACAGAATACCAGTCAGCGCACCATATGCTGCCAACTCAAATGCCATGGAAACAGCAGTGGGAAACATTGGCGGCATCCCATAAACAGCGCTTCGGAGAAGCGGTGCAATGAATCCCACAATCAGGCCGTACGGCGCACCGCAGACAAATCCGCACAAAAGCACCGGAATGTGCATGGGAAGCAACATGCTTCCCACACTTGGAATCTGTGCTGTCAGGAATGGAAGAACCATTCCCAATGCAAGAAAAATTGCTGAAAGAACCATTTTATACACTTTTGTTTGTCTCATACTTGCCTCCATCCCGCAAAACAGTCAAGAATTTTGCTCTCTACACAGCTTTTCAAAATAAAGAAGCTACAAAAAAAGAAGCCAGAAAGCCGCTCTTTTCATTTGAGCAATCGTCTTCCTGACTTGTTCTGCTTATTTTTGTTTTAGATGTTTCATTTGCTATGCTTATAAATCTACATTATCTGTATCTTTTTTCTGCACTTTATAGCTGATACGTCAAAATGCACTCTACTTTCTTCCATACTCTCCATCAAGAAATATACTCTCTATTTTTACAGATATTTCCTCATAGAGCCTGGAAAAATCGGGAAAATGCGGATTCTTCCGCCTGGGTTTCCTGCCCATGCTTTCTTGTGAAAGCAGTATCATTATAAGATTTTTTCCATTTTCTGTCAAGCTTCATTCCAGACAAAAATTTCAGAATCAAAATATTTTTCCTGGAATTCCAGCTTTCTTCGGATCTCCTCCTCGGAATACATTCTTTTTTTCGTATCTACCACCCATTTGTCTTCCACATCGTTCAAGCGATGGATAACTGCCACGACAATGCCGGAAAATTCTTTCACAGGTTTGTCTTCTCCCAAAAGATAAATATCCTGCTCCTCACCATCGCCGCCAAGAACGCCTTCCACGTACCCATAGTTGATGGGATAATACAAATCTTTATAAACCTGATGCCATGTTCCCAGAGGACGGTCTATTTTTCCTTTCACCTCCATTCCAAGAACAGCAGAATAATCCATTTGCGTTCTGGGTTTTCTCAAAACAGCTTCTATGTAATATCTGCCAGAATCATCCTGCTTCTCTGTCAAAATCTCAAATTCCTGCATATCCAGACGGATTTCTTCTGTCTGTCTTTGTTCTTTCTTCACAATGCCAAAACAAACCCCATCCGGTTTCAAGACTCGTGTAATTTCTGAAAGTACCTGTCTGAAATTCACTGCATCCGCGTTCAGCAGTGTATCTGAAACCCACACACAATCAAACGCATCTGCTGCAAACGGAAGCTTCTCTTTTCTGCACTGTTTGCTTCTCAAAATTTTTCCGCTCTGTTTCTCCCAACAGCGCAGGCTGGCAACATTTTTTTCATCCGGATCTGCTGCCGTCACCCAGAAACCAGTGTCTACAAATACTTTTGTATCCTCACCAAAGCCACATTCCAAGTCCAGCAAAGATTTTCGTCCCTCTCTCATCCACTTTTCTGCGTAATACCTGCTCTTTTCCATACCCCCAAACCGCTCCTTCCATTCTCCATCTTTATCCCATGATGCAAAGCATACTAGGCATCTCTCAACAATCACACCGTAACGTACCCAAACAGAATCAAACATACCTGCTGCCACAGATAGTATAGGTATTCCTATTTTACCACATCCGCTGTATTGTTTCCTTAATTTTTCAGAATTTTCTCTTAAATTTTGGAAATAAAAGGTAAGAATATTGTCAGAATTCGTTATACTTTCTTCTTTGATTCTTATTTATCAGTTTGTTATAATAGAATTAGAAAAAGTCTATATATTTATTATGAGTTTAGTAAAGCCATAAAACATCGAGAGAACTCTATAAATTTTATAACTTTTTCATTGGTTTCGTTGAATTTGCTAACATTTTTTAACACATTCACGCAATGAGACATCAGACAATGAACCATCAAACATTAAATATTTAATCATTCAAACATTGAATATTTAATCATTCAAACATTCAAAAGGAGAACGAGTATGAATCATAAGAGTATGCAAAACAAGAAAAAGCACATTTTATTACTACTCTCTGCACTCTGCCTGTTCCTCTGGACTTTTGCTTCTGCGATATTTGCGGCTGACACCAAAATCAACAAAGTCAGCATCACGATTACGGATGCAGGACGTTTAGAATCAGGAGAAGAAGTTGGAGAGCCCAGTGCAGAAGCAGACAGTGAAGAATACTATATTGACAATGTTTCTTTTGTATCCGATTCGGATGTATGGCAGAGCGGTGAGACCCCACAGGTCTGTGTGGAACTGTACGCAAACAGAGGATACCGCTTCTCCTATACTTCCAAGAGTCACTTTTCTGTCTCAGGTTACAGCGCTTCCTTTGACAGGGCCAAAATCACTGACGGCGGAGATGGATTGAAGGTATATATCAATTTAAAAAAAGTTTCTGGCAAACCTCTGGAGGTTGAAAATCTTTACTGGCAGAGAAATGAGGCCCGTTGGGATAAAATGTCGGATGCATCCAAATACGAGGTCCGCCTGTACCGCGGCAGCTCCATTGTCACCACACAGACTGCCACAAAAAACCGCTATGATTTTACTTCCCAAATGACACAGAAAGGCCGTTACCGTTTCCGTGTGCGTTCTATTTCCAAATTCGATGTGACCGGAAACTGGTCCGATTATTCCGAAATTCTGGAGGTCGATGAGGATGACGCAAAATACAATGCAACGCACTCCAACACTTCCAGCACACCAGATTCCGGAAGTTCCACCACCTCCCCTGGCAATTCCGGCGGCACCCCTGGAAATCCTTCTACCCCATCCGGAAATACTGGAAACAGCGGAACATCTCCGATTGGCACAGGCTGGATCAATGACCCACAAAATGGCTGGTGGTACCGCAATGCAGACGGCTCTTATCCCAAAAACACATGGTTTCAGATAAATGGCAAATATTACTATTTCGATAACAGCGGATATATGAAAACCGGATGGATTTCTTCCGATAACAGATGGTACTTTGCAGCTTCTGACGGTGCCAGAACAACAGGCTGGCAGTATATCAACAACAAATGGTATTATCTGGATGGCAGCGGCGCCATGCTCACCGGTTGGCAGTATATCAACAACAAATGGTACTATCTGGATGGCAGCGGCGCTATGCTCACCGGCTGGCAGAACATCAACAACCGCCGTTACTTCCTGGATAACAGTGGTGCCATGGTTATGGGATGGCAGAACATCAGCGGACAGTATTACTACTTTGATGCAACTGGTGCTCTCGTCACCAACACTACCACACCGGACGGCTATCGGCTTGATGAAAATGGTGTCCGTCACTGATTTCTTTGTTCCTCCTTTTCATTTTTTATACAAACAAACGAGGTTTCCCACCTATAGTATGAGGAATCGGCATAAAAATCGCTATAAGTAAACCTGACGGTATCCTCATAAATCCAGGTGCTAAAATCCTGCGGAGTATAGCATACTGACACTATTTTTTCTTTCAGCTCAAAACTTCAATTAAGAAAGTGAGGGATTCAAATGGTTCATGCGGATGTTATCGGCCTATTGGGAGAATAGGCTGCATATTCTCCTTTTTTCATGTTCAAAAATTGAAAAGGAGAACCTCAAATCATGAAACAGAAAAACAAAAAACCAAACGACATAAAATCACACAATCAAAAGGACATAAACTACAAAACCACAACGTCAAAAGGCGGGCAGTGCAACACTAAGCATAACACCATGCCATCCAAAATAGAATGGAAAACAGAATGGAAAAATATCAGCAAAATGGCATACCCCATTCTGCTGAATTATCTGCTGACAAACCTGTTTGAACTTTTGGATAAGGCAATTATCGGACATTATTCGGTCCGCGGCTTCGCGGTCGCAGGAACAGCCGCTTCTGCTGTTTATGCAGTGACTGGGGCACTGGGAATTTTATCTGTGTCATTTCACATTGTTGCTGCTGACAAAAAAGGGAAGCAGGATGAAGAGGGATTTGAAACTGCATTTTTCTTCAGCAAAACGCTGGCACTGATAATAGGTGTCTGCTTTTTTACTGCCAGTATTCTAGGAGGGCGCTTTTTCTTTCACAGAATATATGACATTCAGAGAAATGACCTGACAGAACTCTTATCCTACTTTTATCCGGCAGCTTTTACTGTTCTTCAAAATATGCTGATTTTTCAATACTCCGCATATTTTCGAAACTGCCTGAACACACGGATTACTCTGCTTAGCACGATACTTTCTACAGGTGTGAATATATTTTTTGATGCCTCTCTTGTGTATGGACTATTTGGACTGCCGCAGCTTGGCACCTCTGGAGCGGCATGGGGCAGTGTAATTGGCTTATCTGCCGGACTGCTTGTCTATCAGACAGCGTATTACCAGAAAAGGGTTTGTTTTTGCGCGCAAGGGCCGATATGGTTCTTTCAGAATATACTTCAACCACTATTTCGGAACGTATTTCAGAACAACATTCAAAGCAGATGTCAAAATAGATTTCAAAAAAGATTCCAGAAAGAATTCTCAAAAGAGAGCAGATGCAAAAAAGAGTTCGCATTGTTGAAGGAAATTTTAAAGACGTACCCGTCTCTTCTGGGACAGGAACTGCTTGAAAATACTATTTTTCTGCTCATCGTATCCGGAGTTATAGCCAGACTTGGTACCAGGCAGATGGCAGTCTATCATTTGCTGGACACATTGGGCAGTCTGACAGGGCTTCCCATATACGCATATGCATCAGCAACGCAGACATTTGCACTGCAAAATCATTCTGCAGGCAATCGTCTTGCGGTAAAACGGTATTTAAAAAGCGGAATTTTATTGGCATCTGGTGTGATTTTTTCTCTCAGCATCCTCTGTACTGTCTTTCAGACAAAAATTCTGTACTGGATTGTCACAGACTCAGAAACCATAGCAGCCTCCAGGCAGTTTCTGCCCCTGGTATTTGCTGTTCAGATTGCAAAAATTCCATATCAAATATATATGAATTATCTGCAAGGAATCGGAAAAGAGCGGTTTGTCTTTGTGTGCACTGCTTTTGGGACCATCGTAGCGGGTCTGGGAATTCTCATTCTGGCAGAATGGATCGGACTTCCGGCTGTTTATTTCATTTTGCTGCTGGAATTTGGCACCTTAACCATTGTTTATCTTAAGCAAAGTGCAAATTCTTAGAACTAGGAAACATTTTGTAATTGAAAAGTACTTTGCAACTAGAAAGTACTTTCCTGCGGAACAAAAGAGTAAAACAGAGAGGCCAGGAAGACTCTTTCAAAGAGCGCCTTCCTGGCTTCTTTTTTCTGCATAACGTATTCTACACAGCTTGTTCTGCATAGTTTATTCTGCACAACTTATTTCACATCTCTTGCTTTTATATATTTTTCTTTTATACAGTTCTCTTTTATATATTCTTTTTCTGTTCCTGTTTCACTCTCACACTCTCACCATCTGCACTGTGAGCTTTTAGCCACTCTCTAGCTGTCTTCTTATCTCTCTCCACCTGTGCCTTCAATTCCTCCACGCCGGAAAACTTCATTTCCGGACGAATGGCATGCCACAGCTCAACTGCGATTTCATGCCCATAGAGTGGCTGTTTCCACTCATAGACGAATGTCTCGGCCCCTATTGGATATTCTCCTACAGTCGGCTTTCGTCCAACGTTGGTGACACTCTCATAGAGCTTCCCGTCAATCCAAGTTCTCGATGCGTAGACGCCATTTGGCGGAAGCATCTTCTGTGCGGGCGGCAAGATATTCGCGGTTGGAAATCCAATTCGGCTGCCCAGATGATTTCCATTCACCACAGTACCTTTCAGAGCATAGGGATACCCCAACAGTGCATGGACTTTCTCCATATTCCCTCTTCTCAGCTCTTCCCGAATAAAAGTACTGCTGATCACTTTCCCACTCTGGGCATCCCTCAGCTTGTCCACCACTTCCAGATGATACCCATACACGGGCGCCATGCGTGCAAGCAGAGCCGCATCCCCGCTTCTTTGATAGCCAAAATGAAAATCTGTCCCTATTGTGATGGAACGCACTTTCAAGCGTTCTACCAGTATTTTTTCTATAAAAACATCCGCCGGCATGTGGCTCGCATCGACTGTGAATGGATACTCGACCAAACAGCCAATTCCCATCTGCTCCAGATGTTCTCTCCGCTCCTCATTCGTGAGAAGCGCAGGCTGGCTCTTTCCGGTCACCACCGCGACAGGGGACATGTCAAAGGTAAACACAGCAGGAATCAATCCCTGCTCCCTCTGTTTCAGCACTTTGGCTATGAGCGTCTGGTGCCCGCGGTGCAGCCCGTCAAATTTTCCCAGCGTAATCGCTGTGGGCTCTTTCATTTGGATTTGTGTTGTTCCGGTAAAATACTGCATACTCACCCTCCCAGAAAATGTGCAGCCATTCAGCCAAAAGACCATTTTTTGTACAAAACATTCCTTTTTCAGCACTCTCTGATATGTATAGCTGAACAGTTGCGAAAATGTTATAAAACATCATTCTACATGAAAACAAATGATTGCTTTCTGCTCTCACAGTAGAAACATTTTTTGAGGAAAATAAAGTCCCTTTTCCTTCCGAAATTCATAAACCCCTGTAAATTGCCCTTCCCTGTCATACACACGCACAGGCACGTCTTCCATGCGTGCCCATGATTGTTCCTGTTTGGCCTGCGGATTCCATCCGACAAAACCAGACGCATGAATCGGATTTCCGTTTTTCAGTGGTTTTTCCCAATCTGCCTGCACTTTTACCGCTGGATATTCTAAAAAGGTATGCTCCACTGGCATCACATAATCCGCAATCTTTCCTTCCCTCACCAGTTCCTCCACAGTGTCCAGTTTCACGGCATCCTGCAGAAGAAAACTGCCGACCTGCGTGCGCACCAGAGATTCCATGCAGCCGCCGCACCCGAGTGCGTCACCGATATCGCGGCAGAGAGAACGGATATAGGTCCCCTTGGAACAGGAAATCGTCATCTCCACTCTCGGAAGCGAAATCTGCTCCACCACAATCTCCGAAATCTCCACATGTCTCGGCTTTCGTTCTATTGTTTTTCCGGCTCTGGCAAGCTCGTACAGCTTTTTTCCATCCACTTTAATCGCAGAGTACATCGGCGGAATCTGCTCATACTCCCCGACAAAGGAGAGAACCGTACGCCGTACCTGCTCTTCTGTCACTGCCACTTCTCTCTCAGAAAGGACGGCGCCGGAAATATCCTCCGTGTCCGTAGCAACCCCCAAAAGGAGCACCGCCCTGTACTGTTTTCTGCGGTCTGTCAGCATATCGCACAGTTTGGTCCCCACTCCCAAGCACACAGGAAGAACCCCCGTTGCATCAGGGTCCAATGTCCCTGTATGGCCGATTTTCTTCTGTTTTAAAATCCCACGAAGCCTGGCTACCACATCGTGAGAGGTATATCCCTTTTCTTTGTCAATATTTATGATTCCGTGATACATTCGACTCCTGCCTGCTGAAGCTGTTTTTCAATGTGAAGAGACAGATTGTTGATAACATCATAGATGCTTCCTGTCATCGTGCAGCCGGCTGCCTTCGCGTGGCCGCCTCCGCCGAAAAATGCGGCAATCTTGCTGACATCCACAATGTTTTTGGAGCGCATACTTACTTTATATTCATGTACGTCTGTCTCATAGAGGAAAATCGCACATTCCACCTTGTCTGTGATGCGCAGCTGTTCCACAATTCCGTCCAGATCCTTCTTGTCAACGCCATAGAATGTCATGTCTTTTTTTCGCACGACACTGAAAATGCAGGTTCCGTGAAGAAACGTAATGCTCTCCAGAAGAGCGCGCCCAAGAATCTGGTTTTGGACATACGTTTTTTTATAAAATGTCTCATCAATAATCCAGCTGAAATCAATTCCTTTTTCCATCAATTCCCCTGCAATCCGCATGGTCTGCGGCGAGGTACAGCTGAACTTGAACACTCCAGTATCATGCACAATTCCCGTATACAGGCACTCTGCTGTCTCTTTGGAAATTTTCTCACTGTCCAACAGAGTGTAGAGCACCTCGCATGTGGAACTCGCTTCTGGCACAATCACATTGAACGCTCCCATTCCCTTATTGGTCACATGATGGTCAATGCACAGACTGTTTTTAGCATTCTGCAGATATGGCAAAAACGCACCCAGACGCGCTGTGTCGCTCGCATCCAGGGTGATGCACAGTTCAAATGACGGGCACCCTTCCGGCTCCTGCGGCGGTATGTTCTTCACCTCATCAAAATGTTTCATATAGCTAAATTTAGACGACAAGGGTTCCAGATATACCTGCACATATACCTCTGGATACTGTTCCGAAAGATAATTGTACAGTCCCAGACAGGAACCTGCACAGTCTCCGTCCGGATTGACATGCCCTAAAATAACTACACTTTTCACGCCTTCCAGCACTTCATGTAAAATACTCAAAGAAACCTCTCCTTTCTTCTTTCTGCCAGGCAAAATACCTGTACTTTCCTGTACTTACTTTCTTGTGCTTTTTGGTACTATTCTGCACTGTTCAGATTTCCAGGCATTTTTACTTGGCATCCAAAATCCTCTGATTCCATTTTCTCAGTCTTCAAATTCTTCGGATTCTTCTGTTTCTTCCGGTTCCTCGTCCTTCAAATCTTTTGTGACCTCGTCAATCAGGCGGGTCATTTTTACACCATATTGGATAGACTGATCCAGAATAAATGTGATTTCTGGAGTATTTCTGAGGTTTATGGTTCTCGCAAGCTGAGAGCGGATATAGCCTTCAGCGCTCTTTAATCCTTTCAATGTCTCCTGGCCCTGCTCCTCGCTTCCCAGCACACTGACATAGACCTTGCAGTACTTCAAATCCGGTGTCACTTCCGCCGATACGACAGATGTCATCGGATGAATTCTGGGGTCCTTAATTCCATTTTGAATGATCTCGCTGATTTCTCGCTGCACCATTCCGTTAATTCTTGTATTCTTTATACTGTTTTTTCGCATTCTGCCTTCTTCCTCCAAAGCACTATCTTGGTACCTCTACCATTGCATATGCTTCAATCATATCATCTTCCTGAAGGTCGTTGAACTTCTCAAACACCAGACCGCACTCGTAGCCGGTTGCCACTTCCTTGACATCGTCCTTGAATCTCTTCAAAGATACCACAGCGCCGTCGAAAATCTGCACGCCGTCACGGGTAATTCTCGCAGAGCATCCTCTGGTGAATTTTCCGTCCAAAACATAAGAGCCTGCGATGGTTCCCACGCCGGATGCCTTGAATGTCTGACGAACCACTGCGTGACCGATCACTTTTTCCTCGAACACTGGGTCTAAAAGTCCCTTCATAGCTGCTTCCACATCCTCAATCGCCTGATAGATGACGCGATACAGCCTGATATCTACCTTCTCATGCTCCGCTGTCGCTTTTGCTGTGACATCCGGACGCACGTTAAATCCGATGATAATCGCATTGGAAGCACTTGCCAGAGTCACATCGGACTCGTTGATGGCACCTACGCCTCCATGAATTACTTTTACTACGACTTCCTCATTGGAAAGTTTTGTCAGACTCTGTTTTACGGCTTCCACAGAACCCTGTACATCTGCCTTCACGATAATCGGAAGTTCCTTGATATTTCCTGCCTTAATCTGGGAGAACAGATCATCCAGAGACAGTTTCATCTTTGTATCTTCCAGAAGCTTATTCTTGCCCTCAGAGATAAAGGTCTCTGCAAAGCTTCTCGCTTCCTTCTCGTTCTCCGTGGAGACGAAGATTTCGCCTGCCATCGGTACATCATTCAATCCCAAAATCTCAACTGGTGTGGACGGACTTGCCTCTTTTACGCGGCGTCCCTTGTCATCCATCATAGCACGAATTCTTCCGTAACATGGGCCAACTGCCAAAATGTCTCCGACATGTAAAGTTCCCTTCTGTACCAGAACGGTTGCCACAGGACCTTTTCCTTTGTCCAGCTCCGCCTCGATGACGAGACCTCTTGCTTTTCTGTTTGGATTTGCCTTCAATTCCTTCACTTCTGCTGTCAGAAGAATCATCTCCAGAAGGTCGGAGATACCCTCTTTGGTGTGCGCAGATACCGGCACGCAGATAGTGGAACCGCCCCAATCCTCAGGAATCAGCTCATACTCGGTCAATTCCTGTTTTACACGGTCAATATTTGCGCTCGGCTTATCAATCTTGTTGATTGCCACGATAATCTCCACACCAGCTGCCTTCGCATGGTTGATTGCTTCGATTGTCTGCGGCATCACGCCGTCATCTGCAGCAACTACCAACACTGCAATATCCGTTGCCAGGGCGCCTCTCATTCGCATTGCTGTGAATGCCTCGTGTCCAGGTGTATCCAAGAACGTGATTTTCTGTCCATTGATTTCCACCACATATGCACCAATATGCTGTGTGATGCCGCCAGCCTCTCTTGAGGTCACATTGGTCTGACGGATAGCATCCAGAAGAGAAGTTTTACCATGGTCAACATGGCCCATAACACAGACTACTGGAGGTCTTGAAACCATATCTGCCTCATTTTCCTCGTCCTCCTTCAGGAGTTCTTCAATGACATCGACTTTGACTTCCTTTTCGCAGATGACATCGAAATCCATCGCGATTTCTTCTGCCTGGTCAAAATCCACTTCCTGGTTGATAGTAACAATCTTTCCCTGCAAAAACAATTTCTTCACGATAGCGGACGGCTGCAGCTTCATCTTCTCTGCCAGCTCCTTGATTGTGATAACTTCCGGAATCACAATCGTCTTTACCTCTTCCTCCACCTTCGGCTCTTGTTTTACAACCGGCTTGATAAAGCGTCCTGCTTTATTGGCCCTGGAAATCATCTCTTCCTCAGCTTTGTCTTTCTTCTCAAAGCGCTCGTTCTTATATGCATTCTTACTCTGTTTGTTGTTCTGCTGTTTCTGATTTACCGGCGCATCAAATGTTGGCTTCGGAATGTTCAGATCGCCGCGGCGCCCGTCGTTTCTTCCGCCTCTTGCGCCATCGCGGTTCTGATAACCCTGGCCCCTTCTGTCCTCACCATCCTCGCGCTTTTGATAGCCGCCCTGGCGGCCTCCATCTCGATTCTGGAATCCTCCCTGACGGCCTCCGTCTCGGCTCTGGAATCCGCCTTGGCGGCCTCCGTCTCGATTCTGAAATCCGCCCTGACGGCTGCCATCACGGCTCTGGCTTCTGTCCCCACCGTCACGGTTAAAGCTTCCCTGACGTCTCTCACCGCTCTGGCTTCTGTCTGCGCCATCCCGGTTAAATCCGCCGTCACGGTTCTGGAATCCGCCCTGGCGGCCTCCATCTCGATTCTGAAATCCGCCCTGACGGCTGCCATCACGGCTCTGATTTCTATCTCCTCCATCACGATTAAAACTTCCCTGACGTCTCTCACCGCTCTGGCTTCTGTCTGCGCCATCCCGGTTAAAACTTCCCTGACGTCTCTCGCCGCCCTGGCTTCTGTCTGCGCCGTCGCGGCTCTGGAATCCGCCCTGGCGGCCTCCATCACGGTTCTGGTTTCTGTCTCCACCCTGACGTCTGTCGTCGTTTCTTCTTCCAGAAACGTTTCCCTCAGCATTTCTCGATCTATCTGTATTTCTCTCTGTATTTCTATCTATATTTCTCTCTATCGTTCTCTCAGCACTTTTCTCTGTATTTTCCGCAGAAGTTTTTGCACCTTCTGCCTGCTGGCCCTGCATGGTTTTTCCATCACCAGAATTTCTCTTTGGATTTCCCTGTCCCTGCTGGCGTCCTCTTCCTTGGGCGCTGTTCTGCGGACGATACACTGCTACAATTTTTTTCTTTGGCTGCTCGCCTGTCATAGATTCTTTTGCTCCTTTATCTCCCGTATTTCCCTGTGCCAGGCTTTTCTTTACCAGAGATGCCTGTTCATCACTCAAAATAGACTGGGTATTTTTTCCCTCAATTCGATTTTTCTGCAATACATCCAACACTTCCTGGCTTGTTTTGCCAAGCTCCTTTGCCAAATCATTTACCTTCATACTCACTACCTCCATCTGCATTCATTTGTTTCACGATTGCCTTCCCGAATCCCTCATCTAGGATTGCAAGCGACGCCCGCATTGCTTTCCCGATACTGTGTCCGAGTTCTTCCTTCGCTGCCAGATACAAAACAGGAACCTTGTAGTAAGTACACATGTCGGCAAACTTTTTCTTTGTGTTGGCAGATGCCTCCTCCGAGACAACTACCAAGGATGCCTTTCCTTTTTTTACTGCCTGTTCTGCTGAAAACTCTCCGCTGGCCACCTTTCCTGCCTTCTCTGCAAGCCCGATTAAATTCAATACTTTCTTTTTATTATCCAAGTGCTTCCATCTCCTTTTTCAGGCTTTCATATACATCTTTCGGGATGGCCATCTTAAAAGAGCGCTCCAGTCCATGGTTCTTTTCTGCCTTCAGCAGACAATCCATCGACGGGCACAGATAGGCGCCGCGCCCATTCTTTCTGCCGGTCGCATCTATCAGGATTTCCCCTTCCGGTGTTTTTATCACCCGAACCATCTCTTTCTTACTCTTCATCTCACTGCACCCAACACACTGGCGCAATGGTACTTTCTTTGTGCTCACCAAATCACTTCCCGCTCCTGTTTCTTTTCTTTAATGGTAGTCTTCTTCTGTCTGCATTTCTTCATAGCCAGTATAATTATTCTGCGCTTCTCCGGCCTCTTCATACTGGTCATAATCCATCTCGTCAAACAATCCGAGTTCTCTTGCCTGTGTCTCGCTCTTGATATCAATCCGAAATCCTGTCAATCTCGCTGCCAGTCTCGCATTCTGTCCTTCTTTTCCGATTGCTAAAGAAAGCTGATGATCTGGAACAATCACCTGCGCCTCTTTCTCCTCCTCATCTGCCACAACGGAAATTACCTTCGCCGGACTGAGCGCATTCTCAATCAGATATGCCGGATTCGGGTCCCAGTTGATGATATCAATCTTTTCTCCGCGCAGCTCGTTCACAACTGCATTCACTCTCGCGCCGTTTACGCCGACGCAGGAACCTACAGGGTCCACTTCTGGATTGTTGGAGTACACAGCCATCTTTGTTCTGGAACCTGCCTCGCGTGCGATTCCCTTAATCTCTACAATTCCTTCATGAATGTCCGGCACCTCAGCCTCAAACAATCTCTTTACCAGATCTGGATGTGTTCTGGAAACGGAAATTCTCGGTCCTTTTGTAGTATCCTTTACTTCCAGCACGTACACTTTGATACGCTCTGTCGGGCGGAACACCTCGCCTCTCACCTGCTCACTCTCACTCAACATCGCATCCGTACGGCCCAAGTTGATGCTCAGATTGCGTCCCACATAGCGCTGTACAATACCGGTTGTGATATCTTTCTCCAGAGCAGAATACTCATTGTACAGAGAAATTCTCTCTGCCTCACTCAGTTTCTGCTTGATAACGTTCTTTGCATTCTGTGTGGCAATGCGGCTGAATTCTTTGGATGCAATCGGAACCTGTGCGATATCCCCAAGAATATATTTTGGATTGCGGATTCTCGCCTCATCCAGACAAATCTGTGTCAGCGGGTCCTGCACAGTCTCTACAACCTCTTTCTCTGCATAAACACTCAAATCACCTGTTGTCTTATTTACGATTGCTCTGATATTATCTGCTTTTCCGAAGTGTGTCTTACAGGCAGTTAAAAGAGAATTTTCGATTGCATCAATCAGTTCATCTTTTTTAATCCCCTTTGTCTTTTCCAGAATCTCCAACGACTCTAACAGTTCCTTATTCATTTTGGTATCCTCCTACTACTCTATCAGCGGCTCTCTCCGCCATTCTTTCCTTATCTTGACGCGCTTGCTGCGTCATTCAGGCAGATTTGAAAGTTTATTTTCAACCTTCTGACCTGCGGCATGTTCTCCCCTGTGCGCCGTCTGGGACTTTTCTAATACTAAAAATCCAGTGCCAGGCGAATCAGTGCGATATCTGCTTTCTCAAATACAAGGTCCTCTCCATCGCACTCGATCGTCACAGACGTTTCATCATATGCCTTCAGCATCCCAGTAAATTCTTTTTGTTTTTCTCTCGCACGGTAAAGGCGAACCTCCACATCCTTTCCAATGCTTCTCTTAAAATCTTTCTCTTTCTTCAATGGACGTCCAAGCCCTGGTGAGCTGACCTCAAGGATATAGCTGTCTGCAATAAAATCCTTTTCATCCAACCAGTCTCCCAGTTTTCTGCTGATAACTTCACAGTCATCCACTGTGATACCGCCTTCTTTATCGATATAGGCTCTCAGATACCAGGTCCCCGCTTCCTTCACATATTCCACATCCACCAGTTCAAACTGATACTCCTGCATGAGAGGCAGCAGATATCCCTCTGTCTTCGACTCGTATTCTTCTCTTCTTGTCATCTTCAAACCACCTCCATCCTTTCTCTTTCCTATGAAACAAACAGAAAGAGTGGACTCACGTCCACTCTTTGCCATCCCTCCATGTTATCACTGACAGTATAGCACCACTGCCGCAAAAATGCAAGTTCTTTTTGCGTTTTCAATCATTCTCCCAAAAAAACGTGAAGGCGCGCCGCCTGCTCTGTATGACAGTATGCATCTGCGCGCCTTTAAAATCTATCTCTATCTCTTCGCTTCCACGATTGGATACTCCCGAAATACATGTTCTCTGTGCACGGTGAGCGTTTCCACTTTTCCGTCCTTCCATGTCATATCCAGGGTATAGCCGCCAACCATGCGAAGTCCCTTCACCCAACCATCCTTCCATGCCTTAGGAAGCGACGGAAGCAAAAGAATCGTTTCCCCGTCAAACTGCACCAAAGATTCCAGTATTGTCATAGGAATTGCCTGCGCATCGCCCACCTGGGGATTTCCATGTGCCTCCAAAAATAGATTATGCTGCACATGGCGCTTTACAATCTGCTCCAGCGCTTCATGGGATTTTTCAGGCTCCCGCAGTCTTGCCCAAAGACACCCCATCCAGCCATAGCTCCATCCTTGTCCGTCATAATGGTTCGCCAATTTTCTCTCCAGCGTGCGCTTTGCCGCCTGTGCAAACTCCGGCGTCTTCTCCAGAGTAATTTCTCTCGCTGGATACACGCCGTACAGATGTGAGAGATGCCTGTGACCTGGTTCCACTTCCTCATAATCCCCAATCCACTCCTGGATTGCGCCTGTTCTCTCACTGATGCGAAGCGGCGGAATTCGCTTTAACACCTCTTTCAGCTGCTTTTCAAAATCAGCCTCAAAATCCCCCTTTGTCTCAGTCTGCCTAATTATCTCAATCGCAGACAGACAGTTTCCAAACAGGTCGCGGATAATCTCAAAATCCATCGCAGCGCCGTAGGTGAATGTTGTCATCTTGCTGTCCTTTGTATAAAATTTATTCTCCGGCGAATGGGACGGATTGGTCACAAGATATCCGGCTCCGTCCACGCCCTCCGGCGCCTCCACCAGAAAATCCACCAAAAACTGCGCGGCCCCTTTCATCAGCGGATATGCCTTCTCGCGCAGGAATACAGCATCCCCGCAGTAGAGGTAATGTTCATATAAATGGCGCACAATCCACGCAGCTCCGAGCGGCCAGAGTCCTGCCGGAACAGCACACGGTGCTGTGTGACAGAATACATTGCTCGCGTGGTGCAGCGTCCAGCCGCCCGCCCCGTAGTAATCCCTCGCTGTCTTTGCGCCGGATACACTCACTTTCTCCAGCCAGTCAAACAGGGCAGTGTGACACTCACTCAGGTTGTAAGCTTCTGCTGGCCAATAATTGATCTGCAGATTGATATTGGTGTGATAGTCGCTCTCCCACGGTGCATACATCTGATAATTCCACAGCCCCTGCAGATTGGAAGGCAGGCAGCCTGGCCTGGAGGCGGAGAGCAACAGATAACGGTGAAAATTCGCCAGCAGGGCATAGAAATTTTCATCTTTCCCTCCTTTTTTCAGGCGTCTCAAACGCTCATATGTGGAAAGCTCTTCCAGCATTTCCTCCTCGGAATCCAAGAATCCGATATCAAACCGGCTGTAATACCTCTGATACTCTGCGACATGCTGCCTCTTCACTTCCTCGTAACCATCCTGTTCTGCTCTTTGAATATCCAGAGCACACTGCTTTAGATAGTTCTCACAGGTATAGTCTGTCCTGGAAGAGACAAAACATACCACTTCCTGCGCGCCACGTATCTGAATTACAGGATTTGCACCCTGTCTGACGAGAAATGTCCGCATAGTTCCTCCCTTTGGAAGCACTCGCACCCATCCAGCAAAGCGGATGCCATCTCCGCCGCATTGTCCCATCAGACGAAGCGTTCCATCAGCAGGCGACTCCGTCACAAACTCTTTCTCCCTCGTCAGTGTAATCTCCAAATCCATCGGCTCACCGAAACTCTGATACCGGATGGCAATCACCTGATGCGGCGCAGAGGCAAAGTATTCTTTCCGAATTCTCCTTGTATCCTCTGCGTTTTCCTGTTCCTCTGCTGTCTTCGCTGTACTATCTGAGACCTCTGTCCAGGCGATTCCCGTATCCAAATCCAGGCACCGCTCATATGCGCCATACTCCATCGTATTGAAAAGCCGGATTCCCAGTTCTCCCAGCGCCTGATAAGAACCAAACCACCTCTTTTTTGGCATAATCTGGTGCATCACAATCTCTTCCACGCCCTCACTGTCTCCCGCAAACAGCAATTCGCGGATTTTTTTCACTGCTTCTTTTGCATCTGTGCGCACACAATCATCCGCATGCCCTGCCCAGATGGACTCCTCGTTCAAATACATGTGGTCACGGTTCACACCGCCCTCCACCATGCCTCCGAGCCGTCCGTTTCCAATCGGAAATCCTTCAATCCAGCTCTCGGCCGGACGCCTATACCACACACATTTCTGTAAACTATGTTTCATTGTCTCCTCTTTCTTTGAATCTGCTTATTTTTCTGACTTAAATCCCTACATTCGATGCCGCCCTCTCCAAATGGAATCCCATACAGTCTCCACGGCTTGTTTTCTCCAAAATAATGCATCAGATGCTTCTGCGGCTCCACTGCATCTATCACAAATTCGGGCATTTCCTCCCCTGCATACAGGAACGCTTCCTCCCCTTTGTGCAAATCCAGAAGAAATCGCCCATTTTCGTCTTTTTTCACTGCCATGTCCTGTCCTTTGCATAACACATGAACCCTGGCAGAATCCTCAGCCGCATCTTCTTCTGATTTTTCTGAAAATACAGCTTTCACGCGGCACGGTTCTCCTGCAAGACTCTTCACACGAATCCATCTCGTCACTCCCGCCCGTCTCACAGCGCTCACCAGAAAGGCGCCTTCTGCACGCAGGTTGTGAATCGTCACATCCTTCCACTCGCCAGGTACTGCCGGAAATACACGGATGTCATCTCCCCAGCTTTGCAGCAGCATATCCTGAATGGCCTCGGCCACTGCCAACGGTGACTCTATCACAGGCCCTGCCTCTGTGTACATGGTGTTTGGGTGAAAAAGATGCAGAGATGATTTCACATAAGCCAACGCCTCGTCACCGGCCCCTATGGCTGCCGCAATCGACGCGGCTCCTGAGAAAGTAAACCCTCTCAAATCGCCTTCTCTGCAAAACCAGTGGCGCAGACATCTCATCACCAATGCTTTTTCCTCCTCCGTATCGCCGCTGATAAGATGCAGCGGAAAAATTGGCAGCAGATGGCTGAAATGGCGGTGTCCAAATGCCAGCGGCGTATCTTTTCCTATCATCAGCCCCGTTTCATCCTGATGATAGGGAGTCAGATGTTCCAACACATACTCCCATGTTTCCTTCATCGGTTCTTCTATCTGAAGCCGCTCGCAAATACGCAGCAGCGTCTGGCATCCCCAGCGCAGAAGCGCCAGGTCATAGGTCGTATCTTCCACCGTCAGCTGGCGAAACGAACCATATTCAGGAGAAATCATGTTGGGAAGATGCAGCTTTCCATCCTCCTTTTTCTCCAGAAGATGCATGTAGTATTGAATACTTCTCTTTAACAGTGGATACAGATGTTCTCTCAGGCGCACGTCATCCATCGAATAGCGGTACTGTCTCCAGTAATTGTGCATCACCCAGGTCAGATTTCCGACTTCATCATTCACCTCAGACACCAGGTTTGTTCCGGCGCTCCGTCCCAGTCCTGCCGAATCTTCCTGATACTCCTTGGCTACATTTTGAATCAGGCTGTCCACATGACGGTCCAGACTGCTGCACAGAGATTCTCCGATTTCCAGATGATTTGCCGTGTAGACCGGTGAATATGCCATCTGCACATTCATGTTAAACCATGCTCTCGGCCATGGCGTCGCAGCCATCCATGGTCCTTGATTGTCCAGAATCGGCTTGTCCGCCCGCGTCGCAGACGCCAGTTTGTAGAGCTGAATCAGATAAAATCCCTCCAGCCTCGTATCAGACAAAGAGACGAAACTCTTCTCATAGTATGCTTTCCACCAATCTCTGTGGCTTTTTTGCCACTCCTGCACCGGCCTGGCCGCTGCCTGTTTTATGGTCTGCACTGCCTGGCACACAGTCTCCTTCCAACTATCGCATTTCACATTCTTTACTGGAAAGACAGTCAGATAAAAACGCTGTGTTCCTTTCCCTTTTTCTGCCTGCTCTTCCTTTGTATTCTCACTTTTCTTTTCTGTCTGGCAGTACGCGACCACACAGCCGTCTCTCTCAGAGAATGTCTGTACCTGCACCTGCACGCCATCCTGCTCAAAATGCTTCAGCCGAATCTCTGGGATATACTGATTATAATTAATACCATCCTCATTTTTTGTGATTTCAGGCACTTCCGGATAGGCACTCCAATGTATCCTCACACGCTCTGTCTCATCCGGCTCTGCTTCTATCAAAATCACGGGTTCCATGCTGTGAACCAGGGCACGCACGGCCACGTTTCCTTTTGTCGTCACCAGATTTGCGCGAAATTCTGCCTGATACAAATCCAGCCGCATGGAAGTACCATCAAAAATCCACCCATCCATCTCAATGTCAATCTCTCCAAGCGGCACTCTCGTATACACACCTGGCCTTCCTGGAGTCTCCACTTCCACTTCCGTCTGCCCAGTCACCGCCCGCAGCGTATTTCTTCTGGTTTTATCCTCTGCACCATAAATCATGGTCCCCAGACTGCCATTTCCCAGAAAGGCCCCGCAGTCCCAGGAACAGGATTTCTTGCTCCAAGTCATATCATGTCTTCCGATAAATGCTTTCCAATCTACATGATTCTCCAGTCTCGGCCCATTGTACGGCTGGCCCTTCCGTATCTGTCCTAGCTCACGCTCTGCCATATCTTTCGATACACATTCTCCATTTTCCACTGTCTTCATCCCACCAACCTCCGTCACACGTTTCTGATGCATTTTCACGTACCTATTCTGCCCTATTTTTCCGGCTCTGGCTGGGGCTGATGCCATAAAACCGTTTGTATGCCTTCCGGAATGCATTTGTATTGCTGTAACCAGTTTTCTCCGCCACCATATCAATCGTCATATCCGACTCCACAATCAGCTTATAGGCATAAGCCATGCGCTTTTTCTCCACATACGTCGAAAAATTCTCGCCCATAACTTCCTTGAAAATCTGCGAGAAATATGTCTCACTCAAATTGCAGTGCTCCGCAATCGTGGAGAGTCCAAACCCGTACTCCATAAAATGCCCGTCGATATACGCTGTAATCTTTTTCTGCATACCATCCTCATGGCTTCTGATACCTGCCATGTAATGCCCGCACATATCCATCGCCACTCTCAGAATATAGGAAAACATCAGCGCATCGGTCTGGATTTCGTCAATATGCTCAAACACCTCCGTCATATCAATCGTCATGCGGCTGTCATACGCAGAGAGAAGCGTCAGTTTCAGTTTCGCAATCAACAGCTGCTCCATTCTGCCACTTATCGTGCGTTTGAGATAATTTTCCTCCAAAATCCTGCGGAATCCCTCTTTCACCAACTCCTGCTGCCCCGACTTTATCCACAGAACAATCTGATTTTTCAACTCATCCGTATAGTAAAAACTCGACTCCGTCCCCAGTTCTTCCTCACTGCACCAGATAATGCTCTTTGTCTCCAGATAACTGCTGCACAGATTCATCTGATTTCCACAGCGCACATAGGCACTGTACATATCTCCCAGACTGTGAAACATCGTGCTTCCCACGCAAAATACCATGATATCCTGCTCCAGCATCTTCTTTAACACTGTCATCTCCTCTGCGATGACATTCTGATATGCACTGCACTGCGCCTCCTTCAAAGGCATCAAAATCACCAGTTGGTCCATACCGCTGCTTCCCACATAGCCGGAGAAAGCCGCATCCTGATTCAGTTCATCCAGCATCTGGCGCCGTTTCTGCAAAAGCAGGTTCCAATGCTTTGCATCCATATCATTTTCACTGCGCAGACCCACTAAGAGCAGACAGTATCCGGCTGCATCCAGAGAAATTCCAGCACTCTGCGCCAGGCGGCGAATTTCCTCATCTGTCATGGAATTCATGTTCAGCACACGGCTCCAAAACACAGACGCCAGCAGTTCTTTCTGCGCTCCCAGCGCATTCTGCAGCGATGCGTTCGCATCCACCATATTGCTCACAGAATTGTACAGTGCATGAAACACATTTTCGTTCTGATCGATCTCTTCATTCCCCGCATTATGGTTCATCAAATCCAGAGCCCCCGAAAGAATCCGGCTTCTCTTTCTCGCCAATCGCAGAGAAAGTGAAAGGCACATAACAATCGTAGTCACATTCAAAATCCAGATAAAAATGCGCAGACGCCCCATCTGCATAAACAGATTTTCCTTTGGAATCACAGAGACAATCTGCAGCCCTGTGGTAATGTTGGAGGAAATGGCTAAATTTTTTCTGCCAAAATACGCTGTCGGGAGTGTGTATACCCCCTTGGAGTCCGTATCCACAGGAAAATTCTGCGGCTGCAATTTTGTATTTCCTGTCTGGTACAGAATCTGCCCATTGGCATCCATCAGATAGGTCAAAGCATCCCACACGCCAAATTCACCAAAAATCCCCTGCAGATTCTCCTCATTTAAAAAGACAATCGCTGTTGCACCCGTATTTTCTCCCGCATACGGCGTCAGCACCATGGTGTAAAAAATGCCGTCTCTCCAAGTCTCACCGCTTCTGAAGCGAGCGAATGGATAAAACGTCACCTGGCTTCCCTTGTGGCCGTACTTTTTCAGCGTCTCCAGCGGCACATCGCCAAATGCATAGGCGCTTGGATAAAACTGGTTCAAATCCATGCATAGGCTGTTTTCTGTCATAAAAATATTGCTTCCATTGCACAGAATATTGATAGAATAGGCGTCATTCACAGTCACCATGCTCTGGCGAAACTCCTTAATCTCCCACAGAGTCCCATAGTCTTCAGGCGTCAATGTATCCTGAAATGTACTCATTTTCTGGATATTATAATTGTTGCCGATTTTTTCTGCTGCCGCCAAACTGTCCGTGATATTCTGGTCCAAAAGAAACTGCGCATGGGACAGCCGCGTCCGCGCTATATTTTCCGCTGTCTGCTCCATATCATGCAGCAAGTAAAAAATCGCAATATTCAACAGCACAACTGGTATCAGAATAAACAGCACAAAAGACCGCCACATCTGCAATACAACATTCTTTTTTCCTGCTATTCCTATTCCCACACCCATTTCCCCCTTATACTCAAATCGTTTTCATCTCTTCTTAAGACGCCAAAAGCTTGAGACACAGCGGTATCCCGCCGCCATGCCTCAATGCTGTCAGCCTTTCTTTATAATGCTACCCGCGTCAGCAGGCGTGTCTGTCTCATTCTTTATACTGTCTGTCATAAGCAGTCTGGTATATCTCAAGCATTTTGTCCAATCCCAGTGCAGAGAATTCTTTCACATAGGCATCCCATTCTTTCTCCACGTCTCTTGTTCCCAGGCAGAACAGCGCCTGATTCTCTTCCACGTAGTCATCAATCATGGTTCTGATGTTGGAAATCTCGGATGATTCCTCCCTTGTCAGGTTCAGCGGAGGTACCACCCTGGATGGGTCCGCATACGGTACTAGGCTCTCTTTTGTTGCAAAGTATAAAATCGGTTCTGTGGAGAATTTCTGTGCCAGATCGTTCTCCAGGTACACCTCTCCCTCTCTCATTCTCGCTGTGTTATTTCCAAACTTATTGGTAATGCGGATGGTCTGCTCTGCACCTTCCACTGGAAGTCTCTGATACATTGCCTTCTCACCGTTCAAACCGATAGAACCTTCCGGCGGCTGTATCCAGCCTTTTCCTTCCTGTCCGTACCATGCCATAAAACTTGCTTCCTCAGAATACCAGCCGTCTGCCCAGCGGAATGCTGCTTCTGGATACTGGCAGGTGTTTGTGATGACAAAGTTTCCTGCTCCCACGCTTGCATACAGGTAAGATGGCTGATACTGAAACCCTTCAGGTCCCTGAAGCGGCTCCAACACGCGGTACTGCTCCACTCTGTGGTCCGGCGTTCCACTGTACTCACCTGTATAGCTGCAGATCAGGTCTGCACGGATGACGCCGACTTTTACTGCACTCTCATCCTGAATAATCTGTTTAAACTGTGTGTCATCCTGTGTAAAAGAAGTGCCGTCAATCAACCCTTTCTCAATCAAGCTGTGAATCCACGCCAGACCTTCCTTGTACGCTTCTTTGTCCGGCGTAAACTGAATCTTTCCATTGTCATCCAGATACAGGTACAACGTAGACGGGTCCTGAATATCGGAACCATGCATATAGATAAATGCGTTCATCAGGTAGTTTACAATATTGTTCTTGGGCAGCTGATTTCCCAACATCGGGATTTCATCTGCAATGCCGTTGCCGTTCGGGTCTTTGTCCTTAAATGCCTGTAAAACAGCCTCAAATTCATCCGTTGTCTTTGGCATGTCCATGCCAACTGCATCCAGCCATTCCTGGTTGATCCATGCGCGGGTACGGTACTGGTTGTGCAGACAGTCATTGATGGTCGGCAGAGAGTAGATATGTCCGTCCGGTGAAGTAATCATCTCTTTGATAGATGGGTCTTCCTCCACCATCTTTTTAAATTCTGTGCTATACTGGTCAATGTAATCATCCAGCATGACAAAGGTTCCATCCTCGCCGTAGGAGGAAACATCATTGGAGGAAAGCTTCATGCCCAAAATCACATCCGGCAGGTTTCCAGTACTCAGCATCAAATTCAGTTTCTCTTTATATCCGTCTCTTGGAATCTCAGTCCACTCAATATGGATTCCGGTCTTTTCCTCATACCATTTACAGAAATCCACATCTCCCAAAGCCCCTACATAGGTCTCGTCGATAGCTGCCACTTTCAGAGTAATCGGCTCTTTCACAATCGGGAATTCCCCTGCTGGAGTCACATTCTCTGTCTGTGCTGCAGCTGTCGTACCTGCGGTTTCTCCCAGCTTTTCTCCTGCTGTCGTGGCCTTCTCCGAATTCGTTGTTGGCGCCATGGAGTTCGTTCCTCCGCATCCCACCAACAGGGACGCGCTCATCATTGCTGACAATGCAGCGGCTGCGATTCTTTTCTTTTTCATATCTTCCTCTTTCCGCCCGTCTCACGAGCTTTTTTATTATACATGATTTTTTTGCCTTTATAAACTGAAATTTCTATTTTGTTACTTTTTCTTAGTTTTTCGTCAGAGATATTTTATCAGAACTCTCCTGCCAAACTATCTTATCCGAGATGTCAAAGATGTCTGTCAACCTTTTACGGAACCAATCATAACGCCTTTTACAAAGTACTTCTGAATAAACGGATACAGCATCAGCATCGGAAGACTGGATACCACGATGGTAGAATATTTCAGCAGGTCTGCCATACCCTGCACACGCTCTGCGGTGGAAAAGTCCAACATCATCTCGTCCGCAATCTGGCTCATGATGATAATCTGTCTCAGCACAACCTGGAGCGGATATTTGATTTTATCCTCCAGATAAATCATCTCTTTAAAGTAGGAATTCCAGTGTCCGACTGCGTAGTACAGAACCAAAACCGCTAAAACAGGCTTTGCGAGCGGCAGTGCAATCCGAAGCAGAAAGCCGAAATCGTCGCATCCGTCCAGGGAAGCCGCCTCATACAGTTCTTCTGGAATACTGGACTCAAAATATGTGCGGCAGATAATGACATTTGTGACGCCGACGCATCCTGGAAGAATGATTGCCCAGTAGGAGTTGTACATACTCAGTTGGTTAATCAGAAGGAATGTCGGAACCAAACCGCCGCTAAAAAACATGGTAAACATCATAAACATGGTAAAAAACTTTCTTCCATAAAATTTACGTCTGGAAAGCGGATATGCCATCATCACTGTCACGACGATGTTTAAGCAGGTTCCCACCACCGTGATAAACACGGAGTTTCCAAACCCTCGAATCAAACTGTTATCCTTAAAAATCGCCTCATATCCTTTCAGCGTAAAGTCAACCGGCAGCAGCCAGACTCTTCCGGAAATCACCGCCTGCGGCTCGCTGAACGATGCACTCACCAGATACAGAAGCGGAAATGCAATCATCAGCATCACGATTGTCAGAAAAAGGTAGACAAAAAACGAGAATACCTTATCTTCACTGATATATTTTTTTTTCATTCTCATAGTGTGTTTCTCCCTTCTTACCACAAACTCGTCTCACTGACGTGTTTTGCAATCTTGTTGACAATCAGAAGAAGCGTGCAGTTAATCACCGCGTTAAATAGCCCGACTGCGGTGGAAAAGCTGTACTGTGCATTTTCCAGACCGACGCGGTACACATATGTTGAAATCACATCGGAAGTGGACATATTGACCGCATTCTGCAGCAGCAGGATTTTCTCATGCCCTACTGTCATGATGCGTCCGCAGTTCATAATCAGCATGGTGATAATCGTCGGCATAATTCCTGGGATATCCACATGGATGATTCTCTGCCAGCGGGTCGCGCCGTCCACGACTGCCGCCTCATGGAGAGTCGGGTCAATGCCTGCCAGAGCAGATATGTAGATGATGGAATTGAATCCCATGCTCTGCCATACGCCTGACCATACATAAATATGTTTGAAGAACTGCGGCTTTGCCATAAAGTCGATTCGCTCGCCGCCGAACATTTCAATGATATTGTTGATGATACCAGAATAAGGTGACAGCACCATCAGCACGATACCCGCCATGACAACGGTTGAGATAAAGTGCGGTGCGTAGGTAATCATCTGCACTGTTTTTTTGTACCATTTACTCCTGCACTCGTTGACTGCAACTGCCAGAATAATCGCCGCCGGAAAATTTGCAATCAGGGAATACAAACTGATAATCATCGTATTCTTAATCAATCTGCCAAACTGGTAGGATGTCACAAACGCTTTAAAATGTTTGAGTCCCACCCATTTGCTCCCTGAAAATCCTCTCGTTGGCACAAAATCCTTAAATGCAATCTGCAGTCCGTACATAGGTCCGTAACTGAACACCAGTAAGATAAGTACGGGAAGTGCAATGATTACATAAAGCTGCCAGTTTTTCTTCAGTTTTCGGAGCACTTCCTGCATCCGGCTTTTCTTTGCCGCAGGACCCGCCGCCGGTGCTGTGAAAACAGCAGCCTCTGTACTCCCTGCTGTCTTGAACATGTTTCCTTTCACTCTTTTTCCTCTCCTTTTTTCTTTTTCTTTCTGCCCATCCGTCTGGGCTGCTTTCTGCCGTATCTGACCTGTTGCCCCGATTATTCCATATCCCTCCCATTTTCACAACTCGTACTTCTTCCAAAAACCACGCCCGCGCCAGTTTTTCCCAAAAATCAACACATTTTACCCCCAATCCAAACTTTGGCGTGGTCCAAAAATGTGAAAAAAGGTCAAAAAGCGTTATAAAAACAACAAAAAAACGCTGCAAAGCTGATTGTATGTCTCAGCTTTACAGCGTCTTCTCAAATTTCTTTTAAATCTCTGCAATATTCACCAGTGTCAGCTCCTGTGCCCGATTTTCCATACTGGTCGCCAGCGCCGCCGCGGTATCCAGGGAAGTCAGCACATTCACGCCTGTCTCAATCGCATTTCTGCGAATCAGGAATCCGTCATGGCTTCGGTCCACACCCTGCGGTGGTGTATCGATCACTAGGTCAATCTCATGACCCAGAATCAAATCCATCAGGTTCGGGGACTCCTGCTCAATCTTATTGACGCGGATTGCCTTCACGCCTCCGTCGTTCAAAGCCTTGGCCGTTCCCTTTGTCGCAAAAATCTTGTATCCCAGAGCGGCAAACCGCTTCGCAATCGGAATCACATCTTCCTTATCAGAGTCACGCACCGTGATAATCATGTTTTTGTATTTTGGAAGCTTGATGCCCGCACCCTGGAATGCCTTGTACAGTGCCTCGTTGAAGGTCTTTGCAATTCCCAGACATTCTCCTGTGGATTTCATCTCCGGTCCCAGGCTGATGTCTGCGCCACGGATTTTCTCAAAGGAGAATACTGGCATCTTGATAGCGATATATTTTGCCTCCGGCTGCAATCCTGGTGTGTAGCCCAGCTCTCGGATGGTATGGCCGCAGATAATCTGTGTCGCAAGCGGCACAATCGGGATTCCCGTCACTTTGCTGATATACGGCACCGTACGGGAAGAACGCGGATTTACCTCGATGATGTACACGTCATCACCATCCACGATAAACTGAATGTTAATCATACCTTTTACATGCAGTGCACGCGCCAGTTTTTCCGTATAATCCACGATGGTTGCGCGGTTCTTATCGCTGATGCTCGGCGCCGGATACACAGAAATGCTGTCGCCGGAGTGGATACCGGTTCTCTCGATGTGCTCCATGATACCTGGAATCAGAATATCTGTGCCATCGCAGATGGCATCGACCTCAATCTCCTTGCCCATAATATATTTATCGACAAGAATCGGGTGTTCCTGCGCAATCTGGTTGATAATGCCGATAAACTCGTCGATATCCTGGTCATGAATCGCAATCTGCATACCCTGACCGCCAAGCACGTAGGACGGGCGCACCAGAACCGGATATCCCAGCTCGTTCGCCGCTTTTTTTGCTTCCTCTGCGGTAAATACCGTGTGTCCTGCTGGACGCGGAATCTGGCATTTCTCCAGAATCTCGTCAAACAGCTCTCTGTCCTCCGCCGCATCCACATCTTCCGCCGCAGTTCCAAGAATCGGAACACCCATCTTCATCAGCGCTTCTGTCAGCTTGATGGCCGTCTGGCCGCCGAACTGCACCACAGCTCCGTCCGGCTTCTCGATATCCACGATGCTCTCCACATCCTCCGGAGTCAACGGCTCAAAATACAGCTTATCCGCAATGTCAAAGTCCGTGCTCACGGTCTCAGGGTTATTGTTGACAATGACAGTCTCATACCCCTCTTTGCTGAACGCCCAGGTGCTGTGAACAGAGCAGAAGTCAAACTCAATACCCTGTCCGATACGAATCGGGCCGGAACCTAAAACCAGCACCTTTTTGCGGTCCGCCGTGCCGTCCGCCTCATTCTCACTGCCAAAGCAGGAATAATAGTACGGAGTCGCTGCCGCAAACTCAGCCGCACAAGTGTCCACCATCTTGTAAGCGGCCACAATGCCATGGTCTTTTCTCATTCCCTTGATTTCATCCACAGAAATATGTGTCAGGCGGGAAATCACGGTATCCGGAAATTCGATTCTCTTCGCCTCTGCGAGAAGTTCACTGCTCAGTGCGTGAAGCGCCGGTGTTCCAGTCTGCACAGCCTTTCCGACTGCCTTCAGCGCATTCTCCATCTCCACGATAATCGCCAACTTATCAATAAACCAAATGTCAATTTTTGTGATGTCATGAATCATCTCATAGGAGAAATTGCGGCGCAATGCCTCCGCAATCACCCAGATGCGGCGGTCATCCACAATATCCAGCTGTTTTACCAGCTCATCGTCCGTCATCTTGGAGAAATCGTAGGACATCAGGCAGTCCACATGCTGCTCCAGAGAACGGATTGCCTTCATCAGCGCACCCTCAAAGTTCGTGCAGATGCTCATAACCTCGCCGGTCGCCTTCATCTGGGTTCCCAGCTTTCTCTTTGCGCTGATAAATTTATCAAATGGAAGTCTTGGCATCTTCACAACACAGTAGTCCAGCATTGGCTCAAAGCTCGCGTAGGTCTTCTGTGTCACCGCATTTTTAATCTCATCCAGGGTATAACCCAGCGCAATCTTTGCCGCCACTTTCGCAATCGGATATCCCGTCGCCTTGGAAGCGAGCGCCGAGGAACGGCTCACACGCGGGTTTACCTCGATGACACAGTACTCAAAACTCGTCGGGTGAAGCGCAAACTGTACATTGCATCCGCCAGTGATTTTCAGCTCACTGATAATGTTCAGAGCGGAGGTACGCAGCATCTGGTACTCCTTATCCCCCAATGTCTGGGACGGCGCCACAACGATGCTGTCGCCAGTGTGAATACCGACTGGGTCGAGATTTTCCATGTTGCAGACGGTAATCACATTTCCGGCGCCATCGCGCATCACCTCATACTCGATTTCCTTCCATCCGGCAATGCAGCGCTCCACCAGAACCTGTCCCACGCGGGAGAGGCGCAGGCCGTTCTCCAGAATTTCCACCAGCTCTTCTCGGTTCTTTGCGATACCGCCGCCGGAACCGCCGAGCGTGTAGGCTGGACGCAGCACAACCGGATACCCGATTTCTTCTGCAAAATTGATACCATCCTGTACATTTTCCACCACCAGAGACGGTGCCACCGGCTCGCCAATCTTCTCCATCGTCTCTTTAAATTCCAGACGGTCCTCCGCCTTCTTGATGGTCTCTGCCGTCGTTCCGATGAGGCGCACATGATTTGCTTTCAAAAATCCGGCTTCCTCCAACTCCATCGCCAGGTTCAATCCTGCCTGTCCACCCAATGTCGGAAGCACACTGTCTGGCTTTTCTTTTAAAATCAGCTGTTCCACCACTTCCAGAGTCAGCGGTTCAATGTACACACGGTCTGCGATGTCCTTGTCCGTCATAATCGTAGCCGGATTGGAGTTTAAAAGAACCACCTCGATGCCTTCTTCCTTCAGAGAACGGCATGCCTGCGTTCCGGCATAGTCAAACTCTGCTGCCTGTCCGATGACAATCGGACCGGAGCCAAGCACAAGTACTTTTTTGATGTCTGCATGTTTTGGCATTATCGAGTCACCTCCATCATTTTTAAGAACCTGTCAAACAGATAGCCTGAATCCTGCGGCCCTGGACACGCCTCCGGATGATACTGTACAGTGAAAATGTTCTTGCCCGTGTACTTTAAGCCTTCGTTCGTCCCGTCGTTGACATTGACAAATGCCGGAACTGCAACATGTGGGTCAAGACTCTCGGTGTCAACGGCATAACCATGGTTCTGGGAGGAAATGTACACACGCCCTGTCTCCAGGTCTTTCACCGGATGGTTTCCGCCGCGGTGTCCATATTTTAATTTGTACGTTTTTGCACCTGTCGCCAGAGCCATCAGCTGATGTCCCAGACAGATTGCAAAAATCGGAATATCAGATTCATAGAGTTTGCGGATTTCTTTGATAATCTCCACATTCTCTGCCGGATCTCCAGGGCCGTTGCTCAACATAATGCCGTCTGGATGGGATGCCAGAATCGTCTCTGCCGGTGTGTATGCCGGATATACAGTCACTTCGCATCCTCTCTCGTTCAGTGAACGCGCGATGTTGTTCTTTGCGCCCAAATCCAGAAGTGCTACTTTCTTTCCGTTTCCTGGAAGAACATACGGCTTTTCACATGTGGTTGCAGCGACTACGCCCTTCACGCTGTACTGTTTCAGTCTCGGGATCACTTCATCCAGACTGCTGTACTCGTGAGTGGTAATCATACCATTCATGGTTCCTTTTTCTCTTAAAATTTTTGTGAGGGATCTTGTATCGATACCACTAATACCTGGAATATCATTTTGCTCTAAGAAATGCTGAATCGTATCCCCGCTTCTGAAATTGCTGGGAATTCTGGATAATTCTCTGACAATGTAGCCATCCGGCCACGGTTTTTGGGACTCCATATCTTCACGGCAGATGCCGTAGTTTCCAATTAACGGGTAAGTCATAACGACCGCCTGTCCTGCATAGGACGGGTCAGTCAGGACTTCCAGATAACCGGTCATGGATGTGTTAAATACAATCTCACTGATGACTTCTCTCTGAGACCCGATACTGGTGCCTGTAAAGACAGTTCCGTCTTCGAGTATTAAAAATGCTTTCATACACCCTCACACCTTTCTTCTGTTTTTTCTGCTGCCTGTTTCTTAGCTGCTATTATACTGTATTTCCGTCTCTGTAGTCAGTTTGCTTTGCCACTTTCTTTTCTGGGCCTAGGCAAATGCCCAAATTGGATAGATTTTACCACATGTTTTGCATGATTTCAACTTTTTTTCGGCATTGAGGCTGACAAAATTCTGGAAATTTTTCCGAAACTTTTTTGCTATATTGACGAAAAGTATCCCATATCCTGTCCCTGCAAACATTCAGAAAACAAAATATGGGAAAAGGCTTCTGTCAGTTCAGTTCTGCAATCCGCGTAATTCCCACATAAATATGGGATATTTTGTACCAGGTGGCAAAATCAACCGTTCCCGTCTGCGGCAATCCAAAGATGGATTGAAATTCCCGCACCGCTGCTGCAGTCGCCTGGCCGAAGATGCCGTCCGCTGTGATGGTTGGAATGGCAGTATAGACAGAGGCGATTGTTCTCAGCTGTTCCTGCATCTGACGCACCTTGTCTCCGCTGCTTCCGACTGTCAACTCATACCCTGGCCAGGAAGACGGAATGCCGGAAATCACATCCGCTGTATTGATATACATATCATCGCCATAAAAATAGCGCAGAATTTCAATCGGGCTGTACCCCTGCTCGCCCAGAGAACAGGACCCCCATTGTGTCATCCTAATTGTAAAAACATATAAACTTCAAAATGCCGTCACTTTCTTACAAATTCATCTGACAGTGCGTACTTTTCAGTTTCTCACTGTCAGATTTCCTTCATTATATTATATATCTTTTCTTCTGGCAATCATATTCCGCCACCTGAAGCGCGCCCTGGTTATCCGTTACCATGCACTTACCTTGGTGGATGCCAGCATCTGGGCACAAAAAGAATCGGCGCCCATCCGGCGCTGTCTGGTATCCGGTCAGCATGTAGCCGTCCGCATCGAACAGATACCAGCCCCAGGTCCCGCCAGTTACCTCTCGCAGCCAGTGCCAGCCCGATGAGCAGAAACTGCCGTTGGCAAACTGATACCACCAACGCACACCGTCAACTGCCTGCTTCCAGCCTTCCTCGTAGGTCGGCTGCACCAAACTCCAGTCCGGCAAGCCATATCCCAGAATCTTCCCATCTGTTTTGCTGTAACTCTTCTGACAGACCCCACCGCCATTTTCTACCACGCCGGATGCGCCGCTGGTATTGCCTTCAATGGTTTTTACCCTGGTGGATGTTACTTCGGTGACGATGCCGGTATGATAGGCCCTGGAACCATTGGTAAAAAATATCACGGCTCCAGGCTCTGGATTCCTGCTCCATCTGCCTGCATTTTTAAACTGGTTTACACCGGTTGAACAGTAGTGATACAGGGCACCGCACAGCAGCTTCTTCGCTGTCTCCAGCCCGAACGCCTGGACAAACATTTCTGACACAAACATTGCACACCAGGGCTGTCCCTGGAGATTCTGGCCGGTATGTATTCTGTAGTCCCTGGCAAAACAGGTATAGTTATTGCTGCCTGCGTTAGCCGTGAAATCGTCCAAATCCTCATTACTCTTTTTTTCCAGATAGCCTGTCCATTTTTTCGCTGTCTGGATGATGGTATTTACTGGATTCATTCCAATCTCTCCTTCCATTTCAATAAAAAACGCCCTCCAGAATTCCTTCCGAAAGACGTTCTTATTGCTATTTAGTAAAACACTTTTAACGAATATTTACTTTTTCCATCAACGCTTCCTGCAAAACCTGAGAAAAATTAATTCCCATAGCTACAGCAGATTCATTTAACCATTCTGGAATTGTCAATGTTTTCTTTACTGCCTTATTATTATACATTTTACGATATTTCATTGTATCACAGGCAATATAATTGGTGAATTCACCATCTTTGAGAGCAAAAGCAGTCGGTGCAGATGGAACAGGAATTTCTCTTCCATCCTTTTCATATCCATACAGCACCAACGCCAAAACATCTTCTGCCATTTCTAATCCATCTTCCAAATTTTCTCCGCAAGTATAGCAGCTCTCCAAATCTGGAAAGATAATAGAATAGCTGCCATCTTCTTCTGGAGTAAATATTGCTGAATATACATATTTTGCCATGTTAATCTCCTTTCTGAAAGGGGAGGTAGATGCGAAACTACCTGAGTCCCGCATCTTTTAAAATACTATTCAAAGTTCCAACCGGAATTTCCGCCTTATGTCTTGGTACTGGAAACTCCTTCTTTGTTATCTCGCTATACCATATATCATGACGGCTTCCGTTTCGTTTTATTGAACACTGATTCTTTTTCAGCAGTTTGATTAATTCCTGTGTTTTCATTTCCTCTCCTTTCTATGTTTTAATTATAACACGTGTTAATACGTATGTCAATACTTTTTCAGCAATATTATCTATTTGCAGGAAAATTCCATATTATTCTTCCTTCTTCTTCCCTGCCTGCGTCCCAAAATAGAAAATTACAATCAGCTTGAAGATGTCCATGTAGTCCTGATTTGAAATGTCTCCCATACAGGTCAGAATGACAAATCCTGCTGTCAGGGAGAGCGTCATAATGGACTTCACGTCAATCAATTTCGCCAATTTTTCTTTCAATCCCCACGCCTCCCATCATCTAATGTATTGCGCAATCATAATCACTGCCCCAGTAGCCAGGGCGCCTGCAATCAGTCCCACAGCCGTGTCCAGTGCCTTAGTTTTGATTCTTTGCCAGGTGTCTGCCGGTTCTTTTTCCAGGGCGTCCAGGCGCTCACTCTGCTTGTCCAGCGCCTCTCCCTGCCGCTCCTGTTCCCGAACCATACCTTCCATATTCATCGCCAGTTTCTCAACTGATGTAGCAATAGATCCAATCTGCCGGATACTCTCCTCCAGAAGTTCAATCCGTCGGTTCTGTCGATGATGTTCCTCTTCCATCCGCTTGCAGAACTCCTCATGTTCTCTGCGGCTGATACAATCTTCCATTTTACGCTCCTCTCAGATGTTTACTCGGTGCCGTCCAGCAGCCCTTTCAGGTAAAAAAATAACACCTACTCGGTGTCTTTCTTTTCCTTTTCTGCTTTTTCGATTTCCAGTGCTGGACCAGTTGTTCCAACATCACAGGTGCAGCCCACTGGATCTGGTTTTGCCCCTCTCAACTCGTTGAAATTTTTCCCTTTTTCCTCGTGATAACATTTGTGTTTTTCTGACATAATTTGTTCTCCTTAATCCATATAAAATTCTCTTCTTACAATCAATTCTATTGATATGGCTCCTATGGCAGTTCCATTTGTATATGGCGGCCACAAAGAGGCTTCTATGTTACATGATGCTCCACCCTTAAAGACAAGTTTTAAAACTCCATAATTCTTTTGCTCTTCTGCCACGCTGCCGTCTCCCAATATTGGAAATTCTGTAACTGCATATTTCTGTGTTACAAAATGTTCAGTATTACCTTTTGTAACGATAATATGTTCACTTGCGCATTCCAGTTTGTATGCACTAGTCAATGATATGCCATACTTGTTTGTGAAGAGTTCAGTTGCCTTGAATTTCACATGAACAGGGACATGACCAACTGGATTCTGATAAAAATTGAATACAGGAGGTCTGAAAATGGAACAATTACCAAAACGGATACACGAAAATGGCATTGATTATATCCTTGTCGGAGATTACTATATCCCTGACCTGAAACTGCCGGAGGAAAACCGCCCTATCGGGAAATACGGAAGCCTGCACAGGACTTATCTGAAAGAATGCCACTCTGCCCGGTACAGCAATCTTATCCTGACCGGGGAACTCTGGACGTATCTTGCTGACCTGAATGAACAGGCACAGGAAAGGCTTGACACTATCATGGAACAGATGAAAGCTGCCGAGGGTGTGACGGAAGAACTGAAAGCAGCAAATCAAATGGAGTGGGTGCAGCGTTGCAATAACATCCGCAACCGGGCAGAAGAAATTATTTATGCGGAACTGGTCTATGTATAAGGATGGCGGTTTTATTTGTAAAAAAACAGCTCTACAGCCGGAAAATTGAATGGGAAATATAATAATCTTACAAAAGAGCTACGAACCGCTTTGGCGGAAACAGTAGCTTTTTTGTGTCATTCTTTCGGTTTTTTCTTTCCGAACAGGGACAACAGCTTTGATTTCCCACGCTGGCTGGTGACTGCCGGAAGTACGGGGGATTTTTTGAATACACGTGCAAGGGCGATACGGTCATCTTCCGGGAGGTTCATATAATCAATTCCGAATACCCGACAGATAGTAAACGCCCGCTTTTCGTCGGCTGTTCCTTTGTGCATGAGGGCGTCCAGCAGTATTACGGGAATATTTCTGGCAAAATCCGCTGCGGGTGTTTCCGGTTCGGCAGTTGTCCTGTCGGATTCATGCCGGGTGCGGAGGTCTTTTACAATCCGGTCAAGGTCATCATGGATAACATGACTGAAAAACATCTCCTCGCTGACCTGCCCCAGCTCCAAAGTACGCATATAAAGGTCATTTTCTGGTGTCTGGTGCTGTTCCATGACGGACTGCCTTGCTTTTTCCAGAAGTAAATTCATGTCTTGGACACGCATATCGGCAATCCGGTCAATGCAGATTTCTATATCCGTCATCAGACGCAGAAATCCGGGGTGGCAGACAAGCTCACAAAGAAGCCGGTTGTTCATTGCACCGCTTTTTAATAAATCAACTGTGGAATCATCCAAATGCAGCTCATACAGGGAAGTGTTTGGATGATTTTTATTTTCAGTTAGCCCCATGAGGTAATCCATAGACAGACCATAATATTCTGCCAGTTTTGCCAGATTAAATGGACTTATATCGGTGCAGTTGTCGGATTCATATTTTCCCAGAGTGGCTTTTGCTATGCCGGTCGCTTTTTCAAGTTCCGCAAGTGTCATGTGGCGGCTGGTTCTTTCATCCTTTAATTTTTCCTGAAGCGTTAATTTAATATACATCACTTATCTCCTCCCAAAACAGCGTCAGATTCATTATAACACAGAGCATTTCCGAAAACGTGGAAATTTCCGTTTTTTTGGATTTTTTCTGACCTTTCGGATATACGGGGGAAGCCGGTTTATTTTGTTAAGATTTCAATATCACAGGGACATTGAAAACAGAATGACCGGCTGCAAGTGATACCGTTCCCGGGGAAGTAGTGCCATGACAGGAGCATACCAAAGGAACGAGAAACGCTGGGATAATTCCGGGCAGGAACGGATTGCAGGTAAAACGGCAGAAATAAAAAAACAATTTATGGAGGTAGGAACATGAAGTTAAACATGGAAGAAAAGAAAATCTTATACGCTTTCGGGTGCGGAAACCTTGAGAACACGATACACCGGTTGAAATGGATTACCGCCCTGACAGTGGACACAAAGGTAAAACGTCGGGTGCTGTGTCTGGCAAGAAAGCTGGACAGCAAAAGTGTTGGAGAATGGTATCCCTGCTTTTACCGTCATCTCCGCTTGGAAATGGAAAGATATTTTGAAGCAAAGAAGTATATCCGCATTGTGGAAAGAAGCACAGATTGGGAGGATTTATATGGGAAAGCTGTCTAAATACGAGAAAGAAACGATTGTGAATTTCAATGAGAAAGAAAGTGAAGCCACCATTTACACACATAATGCCGACCTAAAACGCAGGCTTGCGGAGTATAGCAGAAAATACCCTGCTCTGTGTCGGTTGAAGTGTCAGAATTTGGAGGGTGGTGTCACTTATGTCATGGACAAGTCAAGGCTGTCTATCCGCCTGATACCGCCTTACAGTGAGGAACGCCGGACAGCGGCAAGGGAATATGCGAAACAGCATGGTTTTCAGGCATTGCAGACAGGGGACAGAAAAACAGCATGATTTCGGGGCGGTTTACGGTTAAAACATCGGGTGCAGACTTGATGTTTTGACCGTTTCCTGTAAGCAGGGTACAAAGATAAGGGGTACAGTGAAATAGTACTTTTGAGCGTTGCAGGGAAGCAAAAAAATATATTGCAGAGTGCATGGCATTCTGGAAAGTGTCCTGTGTCGGAGTGCATGGGGCACTTTTGTTTTACAGAAAAAACGGGAGGATTGCATGGAAGATAAGAAATATCTCGGCTATATGCGTGTCAGCAGCCGGGAACAGAATGAGGACAGACAGCGGATTGCACTTCTTGAAATGGGTGTACCAAAGGAAAATATTTATATGGATAAGCTGTCGGGTAAAAATTTTGACAGACCACAATATAAGAAGTTGCTGCGGAAACTGAACGGAAATACGGTTCTGTTTGTAAAGTCCATTGACCGTTTAGGCAGGAATTACGCAGATTTGAATGAGCAGTGGCGTATTATCACAAAGGAAAAGGGAGCAGATATTGTTGTGATTGATATGCCGCTGCTTGATACCAGACGTGAGAAAAATCTGCTTGGAACGTTCATCAGTGATATTGTGCTGGCATTACTATCCTATGTGGCAGAGAATGAACGCCTTAACATCAGGCAAAGGCAGGCAGAGGGCATTGCGGCGGCAAAAGCAAGGGGTGTAAAATTCGGCAGACCGCCAAAACCATTGCCGGATAATTTCTATGAAGTTCATAAGGCATGGAAAAATAAGAAACTGACACAAAAAGAAGCCGCCAAAGCCTGTAACATGGCGGAAAGCACGTTTCATGACAAGGCTAAGAAATTCGGAAAAGATTAGGTTTTCGGGGAGATACGATAAATCGGAAAAGTGTACTTTTTCGATTTACTGCTCATTTAACCGATTGTATATAATTATACCAAAAATCTGCGAAAAAGCAAGAAATTTTGATGAAAAATCATTCTTCAAATTAGTTGCGAAAAAGTACACTTTATCTAAGGAGGAATTTCTAAAATGGCAAAGCAACCTAAA
>JAUNGE010000032.1 GCA_030524675.1 bacterium | reverse complement strand
CTCTTGCAAGCAAGCTTGCATCGGATTTCTGACCTTTTGACCCTGGTATCATCATGATATACTTTACAGACATTCCCTTTTTTCCATCTCTCAGGCAGAACTTTCGCAGCTATTTTCTAGGATGTGACTCCTGGTATGTGTTTCGCATGGTTGTGTTTGGATTCGTTCCAAGAGCCATATACATCTGGGTGCTTGCCACACCGGCATGTCCTAACATTGCCTGCACCACATGGATATCTGCTCCATTTTCCAGAAGATGTGCTGCGAAGCAATGGCGCAGTGTATGGGGAGTGATCTCCATCGAGAGCTGCGCTGTTCTTCCATAATATTTTAAAATCTTCCAGAAGCCCTGGCGGCTCATCGGTCTGCCGTTACAATTCACAAATAAAACATCGGTTTGTTCTCCCCGTATCATAGCGTTTCTCGTACCATCCAGATATCTGGCAAGAGAATTCTTGGCGTTTCTTCCGAACGGAACCATTCGCTCCTTCTTTCCCTCATGGCAGGTGAGAAATCCTACCGCCATATTGACATCTTCCACTCTTAATGCGATGATCTCCGACACTTTCAGACCGGTTGCATACATCAATTCCAGCATTGCCTTATCCCGTATTTCCTTTGGCGTGCTGCCTGACGGCTGCTCCAATAATCTCTGCACTTCTTCCACGGACAAAATATCTGGAAGCTTTCTCTCAATTCTAGGCGCCTTTAAGTTTTCGGACGGGTCTTCCTGTATCCTGCCTTCTCGGAACAGATAGCGGAAGAATGCCTTCATGGACGCAATCTCTCTGGAAATAGTCGCTGCTGCTTTTCCCTTTTTTTCCAAATACAGAATATAAGAATTCAGGCTGGTCTCCGTCACCTTCTCCACCTGTCCGATTCCCTGTTCTCTCAAATACTCTGCCATCTGAAGCAAATCTCTCTGATAAGAAACTTCGGTATTTTTCGACATCTTTTTGATATCTGATACATACGCAATAAATTGTTTGATTTCCTCTGTCATAACGAATATCCTACACCCTTCCTCACACTCGTACTGCAACTGCTTTTTCTATTATATCCGCAAATATTGATGAAAGCAAATACAATTTTTCTATTTTTACAGCATTTTTTGCGTTTTTTACCTCGAACGCAATATATAGAAAAATTTTTTCTTAATTACGCCAGAAACTGTGCGATTATTTTTATCAGATATGGATTCAGATATGCTTCTAGCACGCAGGCTGCCACTGTCAGAAGCACGGCAAAGAAAATTCCGGACCAGTGTACACGGCGGTCACTCCGATATCCCCAGAGCGCCATCTGATACCACACAGGAACATACACGAGATACTGCGGCAGGCTGATCGCCCAAAATAACACAATCCCGGCTATGCCTTTTTGTACCACACACACGGTCAGAAGGAAGCCGGAAAGGAACCCATACAGGCCGACAAACAGCAGGACCATCGGAACCGCCAGTTCTGTCATTCCCACAACCCAGAGAAGAAGTGTTTCTGCCATGCGCTGCCCCAGAACGCTTTGAAATACTGCCCCGTTCCCTGCATGCAGCAGACTCGCGAAAGAAAACCTCCCAAACGAGATTTCCTGCCCCGCCAGATTTCCGTATATAGTACCTCCCAGCACTCCCACCAGAAACAACAGTGCAATCTGCTGTCCTGCTCCTATTTTCCATTTCCAAATTTTCTCCATAAAAAATCCCGCCGCAGACTGCCTGTTCTTATTCTCAGTCTACGCCGGAATTTTGTAAATTATGTGTAATTTCACAGTGCATTTCACACTATTATGTGTAGTTCTGCGTTCACATATGCGATTTCACATTCATATGCATGATTCCATATTGACATACATGATTCTGTTATTTTCCGTATTTTGCCGCATAGGTCATGATAGCTGCCACAGTCTTTCCATCTGTCATCTTTCCGCTGTAAATCAGTTCCTTCAGGTCTTCAACCGTCCATGCCTCAACATTGATGACTTCATCTTCGTCCAGATGCTGCTTTGTTGGCTTTAAATCTCTCGCTACAAAGATGTCAATCGACTCATCACAAAAAGCAATCGTCGTGTTCACAGTCAAAAGATACTCCAGATTATCACTGTGATATCCAGTCTCTTCCTCCAGTTCGCGATATGCACAGTCGTATTTTCTCTCGTCCGGAGAATCCAGTTTTCCGGCAGGAATTTCCAAAGTCTCACAGTCCAGAGCATTGCGGTACTGACGCACCATCAGAATCTTTCCATCCTCTGTCACTGGAACAACAGCGGCGGCTCCGTCATGATGAATAAAATCCCATTCCGCTCTATGCCCATTTGCCTCCACCGTATCTTTGTAGACATTCAAAATCGTTCCCTTGTATACCAGTTCTCTTTTTAATCTCTTTACCGGCTCCATTTGTATCCTCCCCCGTACATCATTTATCCTTTTTGACACCTAATTTCAGCATCCAATTTTAACGCCAAATTTTAATGCTCAATTTTAATGTTCTGCATGATTCTCAGTATCGTTCTCATTCCCGTTATTACTACTGTTCTTATTCTTAATTTTTAGTACTCTTCTTCATCTTCCTCATCGATGTTGTCCTTCGGCTCAGAAAGTCCCTCGATTGTGATGCCGTTCTTCTTCGCATAGTCCCACAATGCGGCATGGATTGCTTCCTCTGCCAGAAGAGAACAGTGCATTTTCACTGGCGGAAGTCCGTCCAGAGCTTCTGCAACTGCTTTGTTTGTCACTTTCATGGCCTCCTGGATTGTTTTTCCTTTGACCATCTCTGTCGCCATACTGCTGGTAGCAACTGCCGCACCACATCCATATGTCTTGAATTTACAGTCACGAATCACCTGATTTTCATCAATATCCAGATAAATTCTCATAATATCGCCGCATTTCGGGTTTCCTACGGTTCCTGTACCGCTTGCATTCTCAATTTCTCCTACATTTCTCGGATGTTCAAAATGGTCCATTACTTTCTCACTATACATAATTCTTCCTCCAAATTTCTAAATATGTCCCGTCTGATCGAATTTGTTTCAATCTTCGCCTATTTTATTAAATTTCTTATTCTTTTCCATTATTTTTTCAATTTTCTCAGATAATCTTCATACAGTGGAGACATTTCTCTCAGTTTCGCAACAATCTCCTTCAAATTCTCCACTACATAATCCAAATCTTCTTTCTGCGTATCATCTCCCAGAGTCAAACGCAGAGAACCATGTGCCAGCTCGTGCGGCAGGCCGATTGCCAGAAGTACATGGGATGGGTCCAGAGAGCCAGATGTACACGCGGAACCACTGGAACCGCAAATTCCTGCCTTATCCAGCTTAATCAGAAGAGACTCGCCCTCGATAAACTGAAAACCAAAGCTCACATTTCCTGGAAGTCTCAAAGTCCTGTGTCCGTTCACCCAGCAGTGCGGAATTTCTGTCAGAACTCGCTCCATCAGATAATCGCGCAGCTTTGTCTCTCTCTCAGCGCTCTCCTGCATGGTCGCTGCCGCCAACTCCGCCGCTTTTGCAAATCCCACAATACCTGGAATATTTTCTGTTCCTGCACGGCGTTTTCTCTCCTGTGCACCGCCATGTATAAAAGAGCGGATTTTCACGCCCTGGCGAATATACAGCAATCCGACGCCTTTTGGACCATGTAACTTGTGAGCGCTGGCACTGAGCATGTCAATGTGCATATCATCCACAGAAATCGGCACTTTGCCAAACGCCTGCACCGCATCTGTATGGAACAGCACACCGTGCTTCTTTGCAATCTCACCAATCTCACGAATCGGCTCAATCGTTCCAATCTCATTGTTGGCAAACATAACAGAAATCAGAATAGTGGTCGGACGGATTGCTTCCTCCAGCTCTTTTAGGTCTATCAGACCATCCTTGTCCACATTAAGGTATGTCACCTCAACGCCGTGTTTTTCCAACCACTCGCATGTGTGGAGAATCGCATGATGCTCGATTTTTGTCGTAATAATGTGGTTTCCCTTCGCAGCATATGCCTCCGCTGTCGCCTTCAATGCCCAGTTATCGGATTCGCTGCCGCATCCGGTAAAATAAATCTCTCGCTTCTCACAGCCCAGAATATCCGCCATCACAGCACGGCTGTCATTCAGCGCTTTCTTTGCTGTGTCAGAAAAGCTGTAAACAGCAGATGCATTTCCATATAATTCTGTCATATAGGGAAGCATCGCATCCACAACTTCCTGTCTCATTCTTGTTGTCGCTGCATTATCCAGATAGATCAGTTTTTTATCCATAATGTTCTATTTCTTCCTCCTACATTCTATGTTTCAATTTCTTCTATTTCCTAATCCTATTTTATTTTTACTTCATTTTTCATTATTACTTCATTTTTTCTATGTGTCTTCTCTTTCTGTATGTTCTTTTCCTGCATGTGCTCTTCCTTGTTCAATCAGCTCGCTCAGATACATGTGATCCACCGTATTCTGTATGCTCTGATGAATCTTCTGCCATGCATAACGGCTCAGACATTCCTTCTCATTTCTGCAGCCGCCTTCTGCCAGAATCGCCCCACAGTCTACCGGATTCAAATCTCCCTCCAAGGCATATAACACTTCTCCCACAGAAATCTTGGATGCATCCCGCGCAATATGGTAGCCGCCTCCTGCGCCGCGCACGCTCTCCACGAGCCCTGCCTTCTTCAGCTTCGCAATCAGCTGTTCCAGATAGCTCTCTGAAATATTCTGTCTCTCTGAAATGCTTCGGATAGACACTGGCTGTTCTTCCCCATACACTGCAAGATCCAACATCGCCCGCAATCCATATCGCCCTTTCGTCGAAAGCTTCATTTTCTTCCTCCTCCGCGACTTCCTGCTGTCTTTACACGCTTTCTGTTCTCTTTCTGAAGAGCAGTATAGCACTGATATTTCCTACTGTCAAGGTAGGATTTTTAAGTTATGACGCTATCAGGCAAAAAAAATACCATCAAACAGAAAACAAATGCCACATTCACGGCTGTTTTCTGTCCGATGGTATCTGTCAAACCCACACCAACTTATGCGTTCTTCATTTTCATTGTTTTCTCATAACTTGCATCAATCGCCTTGATGATGGCGCTGCGGAATCCGCTTTCCTCCAGTGCGCTGACGCCCTCAATCGTAGTTCCTCCAGGTGAGCAGACCATATCTTTCAGCTCCCCAGGATGCATTCCTGTCTCCAGCACCATTTTTGCACTGCCAAGCACAGTCTGCGCTGCCATATCGTATGCCTTCTGTCTTGGAAGTCCATACTTCACGCCTCCATCTGCCATTGCCTCAATCAGCATGTAGATATAGGCCGGAGAGCATCCGCTCAGGCTTCCCACGGCATCCATCAGGCGCTCTTCCACTTTCTCCATCTTTCCAAAAGAGCGGAAAAATCCATTTAACACTGCCTTCTCCGCATTGGTGTACAGTTCGTCCTCATAGCTCACTCCTGTCATACCTTCGCCCAGCAGTGCTGGTGTATTTGGCATGGCGCGCACAATTCTCTTATCTTTTCCCAGCTTATCCTTCAGGGAATCAATGGTGATTCCTGGAGCAATCGAGATGACAATGTGTTTTGGTGTCACCACATGCTGAATGTTCTTCAAAACAATGTTATAGTACTGCGGCTTTACTGCCAGAACCAAATATTTGACCTGATTTGCACACTCTGCGTTGCTCAGTGCATACAAAACCCCCGTCTCCTGGCTGACTTTTTTCATACGCTCTTCATTCACATCCGTAAACAGCAGTTCTTCTGGAGCATACTGTTTCAAAAGTCCCTTCAAAATCGCATATCCCATATTTCCCATTCCGATAAAACCAAACTTGGCCATACTTCTGTTCCTCCCTGTTTCTTTTCATTTATGTTTTTTTCATACGCTATACAGCCTGTTTCTCCGGTTATTTTAAGAAGGTAACTGCTTTATACGGAGTTCTGTAATTTGCTGGTGAGATAATAATGCCTGTCCGCGAGTTGCTTGCATGGATAACCTGATTTCCGCCGATATAAATTGCCACATGGTTTATGTAGTCCCCGCTGGCGTAGAACAGCAAATCTCCTGGCTGCACATCGCTCACAGCAATGGTCGTTCCTTTCGCCGCCTGGTCTCTGGAAGAACGCCCTGTTGTGATACCAAAGTGTGCAAAGATACTCTGCACAAATCCAGAGCAGTCCGCACCGTTTGTCAAGCTTGTCCCGCCGTACACATAGGGATTTCCCAGGAACTGCTTTGCATAAGCAACAATCGCTGTACGTGTCGCTGTCTCCACTTTTTCCTTATCCGCAGTCGCCGCAGTTCCTGCATTCTGGGAACTATTCGGGCCGCCGGATACCAGAGAACTGCTTTCTGTTCCGCTGTTTCCCGTATTCCCTGCAGTATTTGTATTGTTTGTGCTGCCTGTGTTTCCTGTTGAATTCGCGCTGGTGCTTCCCTCTGGTCCTCCTGGTACCAGAGAACCCGTGCCAGAACTCGTGTTATTCTGACTGCCTCCTGGCTGAATGGTAATGACTCCGCTCTGTTCCGTGTTTGAACCAGGCGCCTGAATCTGTGCAGCGCCCGTCTGACCTCCAGAACTGCTTGCCGCACTGCTGTTTCCTGTGCCTGTACCTGCATTTCCAGCGTTCGCAGTATTGCCGCTGCCTGCGCTTCCTGTACTTCCATTTCCCGCAGTGCCGCTCGACTGACTGGAGCCGCCAGGGATAACCACCGTGCCCTCCATGCCGTTTTCTGTCTGTTCTGCTGTACCGAGCGGATTTGCCGCCTCAATCTGCTTGATTTCTTCCAGCTGGCGAATGGCCTCATCCGCCTCTTTCTTTCGCTTTTCGCTCTCTTCCTGCCTTTCCTTCTCTTCTTCGAGTGTCACTGCCGTGTCAAATACAATCCACGTTTCTATGTAATCTTTGGAGACATACCCAGTAAGGTCCGTATCCACACAGATTTTGACGAAATCGCCTTCCTCCGCTTCCACAACATACTCCGCACCTTCCGCCAGAAGTGTCAGTGTCTTACTGTCCAAGCTCGGCTTTTCCCGCAGACGAAGCGTTGTGGCATTCTTGATTTTGGCAAATTCTGTTCCCACTTTTTTTGCCAGCTGTTCCGCCTCCGCACCTGTAATAAAATACTCGGCCTTGATGTATCCGGTTACATTTCCAGATTCAATCTGATACCACAGCCCATCTTCCGCATTGACAGATGAGAGAATCAGAGCTGCACAGTTGTTATAAATCTTTCCTACGATAGAGCTGTTTGTGTTTGCCTCTGCCCTGACATTGACATAGTTCGTAACGTGGCTGATTGCCACCTTATCATAAGACAGACCTGCCTTCGTTTCCAGAGTTGCACCTGTTTCTCTCGTAAAGAGCTGAATCACAGCCTGATTTCCCGCCGCCATGGAGGTGATGGGCGCTGCCTGCAAGATACAGAAAGAAACTGTCAGGTATTTTATCCAATTTTTATTCATCCGTTTCCACACTTTCTATTCCCTCGTTCTCTTGGCCCTCTGCCTTTTCCTGCTTTTGTCAGTTATTCTTATTTACTTTTGTAAATCTTTGGGTCTGCTTTTGTTCATTATTCTTATTCGCTTTCACAAATCTTTGTGTCTGCTTTTGTAAGAGACTCCTTACACTGCCGTCTCTTGAGTTTCTCTCAATTCTGACTCTCCGCCAGATACCGCTCTACACTGGTAATGCTGTTTGCCCCGTCAGCGGCCGCCGTGATAATCTGGCGCAGCATCTTTGTGCGGACATCGCCAGCTGCAAATACACCCTCCACGGAAGTCTTTCCGTCTTCACCTGCCACGATATATCCCTGTCTGTCCATCTCCACAAACCCTTCAAAGCTGCTGCTGTTCGGCTCAATTCCCACGGCAATGAAAATTCCCTGAACCGGAAGTTCTGTGGTCTCTCCAGTTCTTACATTGCGCAGCGCAATCTGCTCCACGCGGTTCGTCCCTTCAATTTTCTCCACCACAGTGTCCCAGATAATCTCAATATTTTCTGCTTCCATGACGCGCTTCTGCAGAACAGCTGCCCCACGCAGTGCATCTCTTCTGTGAATCAGGTATACTTTCTCGCAGCCGCGCGCCAGGAATATTGCATCCTCAAGCGCCACATCGCCGCCGCCGACCACTGCCACCGTCTTTTTGCGGAAAAATGCGCCATCGCATGTCGCGCAATAAGAAACTCCTTTTCCGGCCAATTCTTCCTCGCCCGAAACTCCCAGTTTTCTGTGTCTGGCGCCTGTGGCAATCACAACTGCCTTTGTCTCATATTCCTCATTCTCTCCCACAATCCGAAATCCTTTTGTTCTCGGTGCCAGGACTTCAGCGGCAACCAACTCTTTTTCTTCCGCGCTGTCTGTCTCTTCTGCCTCATCCAACGCCGCAATCTTCAAAACCTGGTCCTCAGCAAACTGTGCGCCCAAGTTGTCGGCATGTTCCCGAAATTTCATTCCCATGTCAAATCCATTGATGCCTGGAAGTCCAGGATAATTGTCTACCTCATATGTGTTCAGCACCTGTCCACCGCTCATCACTTCTTTTTCCAAAACCAGTGTATTTAACTGTGCCCGTGTCGCATAAATCGCTGCTGCCAGCCCTGCCGGACCAGAACCAATAATCACCAAATCATACTGTCTGCTCATAATCCATCTTTCCCTTCAAATTTGATATACATTCCATTACAAAGTACGTACCTTTTATAGGAATCCGTAATACCGCTTTTCACAAGCTGTATTACATACAAGAACCGTTTCGCCGCTCCCTGTCATCCGATTCGTTAGATATAAGATGCTTTTTTTAGTATATCATGTTAAAATAAAAGCATTCATTAAGAATTTTGTTCTTTTTCTTACGGTATTTTTAATAACTCAGGAACACCTTGTATTCTCTTTTTTGTTCCTGCGCTTTACAGCAGCCCAACGACTGCCTTTTCTTTCATAAATACACAATACAGATAAAATCCAAAAAAGTCAAGGAGGGGTTCTTATGAAAACAGTTCTTGTCACTGGCGCTTCCCGCGGCATCGGGAAGGCAATCGCCATCAAATTTGCCAAAAAAGGATATCAGGTGGCCATCAGCTGCATTCACAATGAAGAACGTCTGATGCAGACAAAAAAAATGGTCGAATCCTACCAGGTGCCATGTATTGCATTTTTAGGGGATATGGGAAAAATGGATGACTGCAGGAAATTTTTTGATAAGGTCAAAAAACAGTTTGGCCCTGTTGATGTGCTGGTAAACAATGCTGGTATTTCCTATATCGGCCTTCTGCAGGATATGACGGAGGAGGACTGGCAGCGTGTGATTCAGACCAATTTAACCTCTGTGTTCAACTGTTCCAAACTCGCCATTCCCGATATGGTGGCTAGACAATGCGGAAAAATCATCAATATTTCTTCGGTCTGGGGCGTCTGCGGTGCTTCTATGGAAGTCGCATACTCTGCATCCAAGGGCGGTATCAACGCTTTTACCAAAGCGCTGGCAAAAGAGCTGGCGCCAAGCCATATCCAAGTCAATGCTGTCGCGTGCGGCGCGATTGATACGGAAATGAATCATTTCCTAAAAGAAGAAGAACTGCTTGCACTGGTCGATGAAATTCCGGCCGGACGCCTTGGAAAAGCGGAGGAAGTCGCAGATTTGGTATATCATCTTGGATACAAAGAAAATTACCTGACAGGACAGGTCATTCAGCTGGACGGCGGCTGGATTTAAAGGACTCTTCTGCCATCTTTATTCTAGCTGTACTTGAATTCTGTGCTTTCTGCTGCACTCACATGGCCCACGCTGCGCAGCTGCCGCACCACATAAACCAGTGTATATGCTGCCATAAATCCGGAGACTGCCGGAGCGATTGCTCCGAGCACGAGTAGATTGTCCGGACAGTAGGTATATGCCAGGTAAATCAGCGGCATTCTCAGACACAGCGCCCCGAAGCAGCAGCTAATCATGGTAAATATGGTTTTTGACCTCCCGTTCAGATAGCCGTTCAGAGTAAAGACAAAAGACACTGCCAGATAGTCGTAGCTGCATGAAGTAAAGAACGGGATTCCCGCCTCAATAATCTTTGCATCATCTGCAAACACGCCTATCATACTTTCTGGAGAGAGCTGTGCCCAGAGCCAGAAACAGGCGGAAGCCGCCACTGCGAACGATACGCCTGCAATCACAGAAATTTTTACACGCTTCATTTTTCCTGCGCTGTAGTTCTGCGCTGTAAACGCTGCGAGAGCGCTGGCAATCGAGGTAGCCGGCAGCATAGCGAACACATCGTATTTGCTGGCCACTCCCACGGCTGCCGCCGCATACACGCCCAGGCGGTTTGTCACGGAAGTCAGATACAGGAAGGAAAGACGCACCATACATTCCTGCAGGGAAATCGGGATTCCCACGGCTGCTAGTTCCCGCAGGAGCTTTCTGTCAATCCTGAAATTCTCCAGCTTAAATGAAAAGATAAACTGGTGACGGTTCAAATACCACATCGCAGTCAGCATGCTGATGCCCTGGGAGAGAATCGTCGCCAGAGCCGTTCCGCGCACACCCATTCCCACGTATTTCACCAGAACCACATCACCTATCACATTCAGCACGCAGGACAACGCGATAAACATCATCGGGCGTTTGGAGTCGCCGTATCCGCGCAGAATCGCACTGATGGCGTTGTAACCGCACACAAAAAAGATGCCAAGTGCGCAGACTGTCACATACTGCCTCGCCAGCACAAAAGATTCCGCCGGCGTCTTTAGAGCTGTCAAAATCGGATTCACAAACAGAAGCATCAGCACAGTCAGAAGGATGGCTACACCGGCAAACACGGTCAATGTCGTGCCGATGGTCTTTTTCGCTTCCTCTTCCTGGTCCATACCGATATATTTTCCCACTAGGACCGTCCCGCCCAGAGTCAAACCGGACACCATGCTGGTGATAATCTGTGTCACCTGCGTTCCTGTCGAGACCGCCGCCACGCTCTCCGGCGTGCAGTACCAGCCAATCACCATCAAATCCACAGCACCATAGAGCGCCTGAATGACATTGGCAATCAGAAACGGAATGGAAAAGGACAGGAGCACCTTCAAGACATTGCCCTCTGTCAGCTTATGTTCCGTATTTTGTTTGGACTGTGTACTCTGCTTTGGCGGCACATTCTGTTTTAACTGCGCACGCTGTTTCTGTTCCGCATTCATATTTTTCTGTCTCCTTTTTCTTGAAATCTACCAGATTGCTGATTCTTCCTGCAATTACTGCATAATCATCGAAAACCAAAAATAGTTTACCCTCTTGATGCTATATCAAATTCTAAAAACCTTCGGTTTCATTTTTTATGCTTGTACAACAGAATAAACCCTCTAGTAACTGGAATGTCAAGTTTTTTGTTTTTATTTTCTGTTCTTCTTTTTCTATTCCTATTTACTATGAAAGTCTCGTCAAGCGGCCAGGCGGCAGGGGTGCTTACACACCAAGCCGACTGGACATTTGACGAGCAAGGAAGTATGAGCAAAAAAGGACAGCGTGAGCTGGCCGATTTGCGAATACTGGCGGCGATTGCGGGAGTGCGTGAGCACGGAGCAATCGACTTTCATATTATGGTGATGTCGCCGTTAGGCGACATGTCTGTTTTCCATGATTCTGCATCTTCTTTTAGCGAAATAAAAAGAGACCATCATGGAAATTTCATTTTTTCTCTGACAGTCTCTCTTTTGCTTACTGTGAAAGTTGAAATAGTCTCAAATTAGGACTGCGCACTTTGCTGCGCTGTCCGTCTGACTGTTCCCACAGGCTTGCCCGTGGGGTTCTGATTGCCAAGTGTAGCTTGCTGGATTCGTGTGCAATATCAACGCATACCAACAGCAGCTATTTCACTGCCCTGACCGGTATCTGCAGCTCTGTCACATACTTCTCTGTATTATTCGTAAATCCCGCATCAATCAATGTAATCTCCACGGAATCTCCGCACGCCTGATACCCATTCTGTTCCATCCAATCCAGCAGCCTGCAGTACGCTTCTTTTCCCAGGCTGTGCGTCCCCTGATAGCGAATCACAGCATACTCTCCCGCTGCCAGTTTCTGCACATCACCCTGGTATCCGTCCTCCTCTTCCAAAAACACAAAAATTCCGGAAAACCGGACAAATTTTCGCGCTTTCAAATCTTCTTGTGACACCGTAACGCCGACTTTTCCCAAAAACATCATCGGGTCCGCAAGGAACTGCCCTTCCAGCTCCCGAATTGGATATTCCAAATCATCTGTGCGGTGAATTTCTTTGCGCAAAAAAGCCACTTTGCGCTCAGGAAATGACAGAACCCGAATCTCTCCTGTCACAGAATTTATGGCATCTGTAAGCTGTTCCATACGTTTTTTCAACTTCTTCTCAATTTTCTGAAGCTGTGCAATCTGCGCCGCTGTCTCCTCGAGCTGCTCGTTCAGAAGCGCGGCCAGCGTATCGGTGTCCTTATTTTCAAAAAAACGGACAATCTTCTCCAACGGCATATTTAGCGCCCGCAGATACTTGATGGTATTGAGGCGCTCAAACTGTTTCGTCGAATAATAGCGATAGCCCGTTTTTTCGTCTGTTTGTTCTGGTTTCAGCACCCCCGCTTCGTCATAGAAGCGCAGGGTGCGGACATTGATATGGAACAACCGGCCAATTTCTCCGATTGTAAATAATTCTTTCATTGTTTCTCTTGTAACTGCGCAGGCAGACCGTCCATCCGATTACTCTGCAAGAGAGCCCATCGGGTCCCAAGGCTGCAGCATAATCGGCTCGCTCTCATATGCCTTTACCTGCTCCTTGGTCAGATACTTCTTGTTGACTACAATCTGGTATGTAAACTCGTTGAACCAGTCGTCCGTCATAACATAATAACCGTCTTTTCCTGGTTCTTTGCCCCAGCTGTTCTCCACTCTCCAGCGGTTCGGCTTGCCATTCTCGTCCAGGTTGACGCCCATCAGCACCATTGCATGTGTCATCAGGCTCTCGCCGTAGTCCAGACGCTCTGCCTTTGTCATGCCAAATGTGGTATCAAACAGCAGGTCCATGCAGTACACATTGGTATCCAGCAGACCGCCGTCTCTGGAAGAAGACTGGCCTACATCGCTTCCAAACCATACCGGCTCGCCGTCCTTCATCTGTGCAATCGCTGCTTTCTTCAATTCCTCGATATCCAGGTTCAGATAGCGCACGCAGCGTCCTTCTTTTACATTGCCCAAGAACTGCACAGTATAGCTCTTTCCGAATGGTTTGTCTTTGGTCGGAGCGTGAATCAGGCTCACATAGTCATCGAGGTTCATACCGATGTATTTTTTGTAGAACTCCTGCGGAGTCAGTCCGAGGTCGCGGTGGAAATTGCCATCTTTGTCTGTCACTTCAAAATCAAAGGTTTTCGGCGGCTTTCCAAGGCAGATGCAGAGCATGCGGTACACGGTATCCATCATGGAATCCTTCATCTCGCGCAGCTCTTCCATAGATTTTCCTGCCTGATGCGCCTTTCTCAGCGTGCATGCAAACTCACGCAGCTTTGTTGTCATGGTTCTTGCCATCTCTCTGGTCTCGGAAGAGCACGCTGTCTCTGGCATTGCACTCTTCGGCACCAGACCATATTTATTTACCAGGTTACAGAACATATCCCACTGTCCGCCATCGTTCAGCGGTGCTGTCAGAAGATAGGAAACCAAGCGTCCCTCAGTCGGCTCGTCCAGCGTCTCTAAAATGCTCTCCAGGAAATAATTGGATTTCTCTAATTTGTCATAAAATAAGGTATAGTTCTGGGAAAGTTCAAATGTTTTCAGGTTCATGGTGTGAATCACATGGAAACGCAGGCAGTTCAGTGCTGCAAACATCCAGCAGCGTCCGCTCTTCTTCTGATTTGTGATGTCTCCCTGCTCCAGACTGATGGAAAACTCATGAACGGTCTCACGAATTGCCTTCTGATTCTGTGCAGAATTCTTCACTCCATTCCCTGTCACGGCACACATTGCCACAGCGTTGGCACGACTGGCATCAAAATTCGTCTCAAACTGCTGTAAATCCTGAAATTGTACTTCTTGCTTCATTTCTTTTTTCCTCCATTCTTATGTATGCGCTCTCCGGTATGTCGGTATATCTTGCCGTTCTTTCTATCCCTTTCTCGCCTCTGTTGGCTTTATTGTACTTTCTGCAAAATAAAACTTCCGGCAGATAACAAACATTCCTCTCCTACTATACCCCTATTTTGCCTATTTTACAATATTTTGTTTGCTTTACACTCCTTTTTCCTCTTTTCTGTCTGGAGGGCTTTTCCTTTCATTCTCCTGTCTTTTCGTCTTTTCAGACCCTTAATTTTTCTTCTTCTCAAACTCTTTCTGCATTGCCATCAAATCTTGACCTTTAAGGGAGCGTTCCAAGAGCTCCGGCAGTTTCTCCGGTGTGCAGGCAAAGCATGGAACGCCGAGAGCTGCGACTTTCGCTGCCATCTGCGCGTCGTAGTACGGTTTTCCGCCGTCCGCGATTGCCAAAAGACATACGACTGTCACACCGGCTTCTTTCATCTCCTTCAACCGCCGCAAAAGAGCCGCCCTGTTTCCGCCCTCTTCCAGGTCAGTAATCAGGAAAAACAGCGTCTTCTTCGGATTTTCGATGAACTGCTCGCAGTATGCCACGGATTTGTTGATGTCCGTGCCGCCGCCAAGCTGAAATCCAAACAGCAAATCCACTGGGTCTTCGCACTTCTCTGTCAAATCCACAATATTCGTGTCAAATGCTACCACGCGCGTCTTCACGGACGCCATGCTCGCCAGGATACAGCTCATAATCGAAGAGTAAATCACCGATACGCCCATAGAACCGCTCTGGTCCACATCGAGAATAATTGTGTACTTGTTTGCTGCTGTCGTCGCCGTCCGGTCAAAGAAATAGAAATGTTCCGGTATCACTTTCTTTAACTCAGGATTATAGTTTTTCAGTCCTCGGCGAATCGTGTATGAGAAATCCAGCGCCGCCGCCGAAGGGATCGGCGAGTGCTGTCTCTTGTTGACGGCTGCTGTGACAGCGCGGCGGATATCGCTCTCGAGAAGCTTATTAATCTCCTCCACAATCTTTTTGATAAACTCGCGCACACTTTCCTTCGAGCGCTTGGGAATCTGGTCCTTCAGCATCAGAAGTGTGCTCGCCAGACTCACATCCGGCTCCAGATTCTCGAGAAGTTCCGGCTCAAACAGGAGCTGTTTTAAACCGCACCGCTCCATCGCATCTGCCTGGACAATCTTTATCAGATCTTTGTCAAACAGCGAGCGCACATCGCCGAGCCACTTTGTAATCTGCGGATTTGATGGCCCTTTTCCGGCGCCTGCGCCTGGCTGTCCGTTCCCGAATCCGCCCTCTGCATTTTGATTGTAGATAGCCGCCAGCGCCTGGTCCATCAAAAGCTGTTCCTCAGAAAGACTGCATCCCCCGCCGCTCATGGAGGAAAACTGCTGCTCGCTCTGTGAGCCCAAAATCAAACGCCACCGCTTGATGCGTTCCTGTGTATCCATCGTTTCTGTCTCCCTCCTGCTTCTCTAAATATCATCAAAATCAAAATCGCCAAGGCTGTCTAAAAGCATCTCTTCCTGCTCTTTGCTCAGTTCCTCATTCAACACTTCGCTCACCTGCTGCGGATTTACCTGCCAGATTTCTCCCAGATTTTCCGCAATGTCATTCTTCTCTGAGGAGGAGAAGTCCGCAAATGCTCTTCGCAGAAATACCAGCGCTCTCTTGAACTCCTCACCATCCAGGGTATCCAGATAATTGCTCAATTTTTCCCAGAGCGTCATCCGCGCAATCAGCGCATAGTGATTTTTCATCGCCAGTCCTTCAAACCATCCCGCGCCAAGCTCTGCTGGAATCCCCCTAGAGAGGCGTCTCTCCACCTCGCATCCGAGTTCCTCGCTGTCCATCTGCCCGCGCTCCAAAAGAATTGCGGCCGCAAAACCGGACAGTCTGGTGTTCAAGTCGTCTCTGCGCGCAATCTCCGCCAAGACGCGAATCCATCTGTCTTCATCCAGAAAATCATGATTTAACACCACCTCGTTCATCGCCTCCAAGGCCTTTGCAATCTCCTTGGCCGCCGCATCGTCACAGATACAGCTGTCTGGAAAAATCAGGCATGCGCGCAGAAAAAGCTGGGACAAAATCGGAAGAAGCGGCGCTGCGTCCAGGTGGCGAATGTCGCCGTAGCGCACGACCACAGACAGACTTCGCGCCGTCTTTGCAATGTCCGTCACAGCCGTCGCATCCACTGCCATCTCCTGCAGCATGCGTGTCGCGTAGCGCACAGAGGAGGACATGCCGCACAAGAACGCTTCCTCTATCGCTTTCGCTGCCGCCGCAATCGTTCCCTGCTGCTCGATGCTCTCTTTCAGCACAAAGGACGCCGCCTGCTCGATAGTATCTCCCTTTAACACAGCTTCCACAATCTGAATCTCGGCTTCCGGTGTCCACCGAAGAATCCATCTCTCCGCCCAGGTCGCCCTGTCCTGAGAAACTGCCTGTATTGTGCCGAACTGGATACCGAGCACTCTCAATTTGTGGAGAAAGAACGAGCGCTCCAGGTCCATAAATGCCGCTTTTTTAGATTTCACAGTCAATTTTTCACGCAAGTCCAACTGCAGTTCCTCCGCCGTCACGGATTTGTATTTTGTCAGGCGCAGCTCCTCCAATTTCTGGTAAAAGTCGGCCTGAATCGAAGTCTGGCTGACTCCTTCCGGCAGAGAACCAATCTTTGTGCCAATCTCTGTGTCTGCCGCTGCCAGAGAAATCTCCGAAAAACTGCCATGCCCCATACAGGTCACTGCCGCATCCCGCAAATCCCGCAGCGCCGGAATGTGGTATCCGTGAAGCTCTGACAGCGCGCCTGCCAGGCGCACAGCCTCAATGACCTCTGCGGAGGAAACTGGATTTCCATTTTTTCTCTGATAAGCCGCAATCTTTGACAGATATGCATGCACAGTGTACTCCGGTTCTTCCCGCTGCAGGGAATTCCACACCAGCTCATAGTACGCCGGCGCCTTGTTTCCTGCCCCATATCCAGATCGGGCAGACAGGCGGTAATACGAATATGGCATCAATGTCTGATTTGCTTCCAGATACGGAAGATTTTTTATCTCCTCATCGCTCATTGGCGGCTCATCTGATAGAAGCCCCTCCACATGGTAGGCGCCTGTGACAACCACAATTTCCTCCGGTTTCAATCCATCCGCAAGCGCATCTGCAATCTGTCTGCGCATATAGGCTTCTCGAAGGATTGTCTCCGCCATCTCCCACATCTCGCCGTCTGAAACATCCAGAAACGCAGCTGCAGCATTGTGCTGTTCTGTCAGTTCACGAATCTGCTTTCCGAACTCCCAGGCGCCCTTCTGGTATGCCGCAGCACTGTCTGCGCGCTCCAGCACATGTTCCCAGAATGTCTCATGGCTGTCTTCTCCGCAAATCCGGTCCAGCTCGCGATACACGTTAAACCTGGCCTCTGGCGTTTCCTCCAGTACTGCGTCGCTGCCTGCACGATGTGCCGCACTTGCATCATCAGCTGTTTCTGTATTGTCTGCCGTCTGGGCTTTTAGGGAATCCACAGCATCCAGTTCTATTTCTGTCTCCCCAGCTTCTTTTGCCGCCTGCTGCCGTCTGGCCTCAATGCGAAGAAGCCGCTCCTGTTCCTGTCTCTCCTTCAAGTCCTGGAGAGCCAGAAACACTCCTGACGGCAAATCCATAAAACGGCAGTCACACTCATTTTCCCGCGCCCACAAAAGTGCCTGATATTCCGGCGAGTATACTGCAAACGGATAGAGAATGGACGAAATTGGGCTTTGCAGCGTGTAGGCCATGACCGCCACTGGCGGCTTTACTTTCGGCCCTGTCAGGTCCAAAATCAGCTTTGTGAAATCAGACGGTCCCTCCACCAGAATCCGTTTTGGCTTCACCTCGTCCAGAAAATCCCGCAGATGGTATGCCCCTGCCGGTGACAGATGGCGCACTCCAAATACATACGGTTTTTTCTCCATCAATGCAATAACTCCTTACACTCTTTATAAAGACCAAGCCAACGGGAACCACGTTTCTTCATGATATTTTCCAGATATTCCTCCCAGCTCGCAGCATCTTTTCCCTCATCCTTGATGATTGCGCCCTGCAGTCCAGCCGCGAGGTCATAGTCTGTGATTGTGCCATTTCCGAAACTTCCTGCCAGAGCCATGCTGTTTGCCAGCAGAGAAATCGCCTCAGCTGTCGAGAGCACGCCGCTGGTGGATTTTAATTTCTGCTTTCCATCCAGAGTCACGCCTCCCCGCAGCTCGCGGAAAATCGTGCAGACTTTCTCAATTACCTCTTCCTCCGGCAGTTTCGCATTCAAATCGAGACTCGCAGAGAGCTGAGATACTCTGGATTTGACAATTTCCATCTCCGCATTCAGATTTTCCGGAGACGGAAGCACCACAATATTGAAACGGCGCTTCAGAGCTGCGGACATCTCATTGACGCCCTTGTCGCGGGTGTTTGCTGTCGCAATAATGGAGAAGCCCTTTTGTGCCGGCACCTCTGTTCCCAGTTCCGGCACAGAAATTCGTTTTTCAGAAAGAATGGAAATCAGCGCATCCTGCACCTCAGACGCACAGCGGGAAATCTCCTCCATGCGGGCAATCGTACCCGTCTCCATCGCGCGGTAAACCGGACTCTTTATCATTGCCTCTGGCGACGGACCGTTCGCGATCAGCATCGCATAGTTCCAGGAATAGCGAATTTGCTCTTCTGTCGTTCCCGCCGTTCCCTGAATCACCTTGGTGGAATCTCCGTTGATGGCCGCTGTCAGGTGCTCGGAAAGCCAGGATTTCGCCGTACCAGGCTCGCCAATCAGCAAAAGCGCGCGGTCCGTCACCAGCGTGGAAATCGCAATTTCCACCAATCTCTGATGACCGATGTATTTTGGCGTAATCTGCGTCTTTCCCACTTTTCCACCCACGATATAGGTCAGCACCGAGCGGGGAGACATCTTCCATCCCGTCGGAATCGGGTCTTTCTCCGCTTTTATCAGTGCATCAATCTCATTCTGAAACAACTGCTCCGCCGGAAGGCGCAGCACCTTCTCATTCTTTCCCATAAAATTCCTCCATCGCTTGCTCTGTTTTTCTTTTTCAACCACAGTTCGTGAATCACTCGGATACCAGTAACCGAGAATTCCCTCCCAAAACTCTTAAATCAACTAAATCAACTCCCTCAGCTCTGTGCCGGATTTCAGGCGGGCCAGCCAATTATCAATCCGCACCGCTGTAGTGGAATTCGGATCTGTAATCAATGCTCTTGCATCTTCCATCTCCTGAATGACCTCTTCTTTTGTCATTCCAAGCACTTCCGGAATTCTGCGCACTGCATAAACTGCCCAGTTTGTCTTCTTGTTATTTAACAGATGCGTTCTCAAAATTCCTCTGTAATGTCTCCAGTTGCATGCTCTGAGCAGTTCCAGATAGACATTGTAGCCGGACGTATCCTTACATTTCTGATAATAATACTGTCCATATAATTCCTGAAGCTCTGGCGTATCCACGCGGAACAAAGCGCGCATCATTCCATCAAATCCTTTGTAAGCATAATATCCCACCATGCGCTGTGTATTTATTTCCTTCTTCCACTCATAATGGAACAACAACGGATACCATCTCAAATCCAACCCATTTTCAAGTTCATAGCTGAGACCGTTTCGATATTCTCCCTTCCAGGAATTCGTTTGTGAATACGAGTAAGTATACTTCTGTGTTTTTCCGTTATATTCTACCAAAGCCAACACTGCCAGAATCTCTGCGGACTGTTTCTTTTTGGCTTTCTTTACAATTTCCAATGCGCCTTTTGTGTTCAAGTAACCGCCGTATGTATCAAATACCTCGTCTGCCGGCCTCGTCACCAGGTCGGCGGCAAATACAGCAGAAAGATAGTCCTCTCCATATTGTTTGTACAAGCGTCTCACTGCATCAGCCATCTCAGGAAGAAATTCCCTGTTGTCGCAGGCAACCTTCACCAAAGTATCTGCAATGATTATGGACAGGTTCTTTGAAAAGCTTCTCGTTGCGAACTCCAGTTTTTGGCCTTTCTCTGTCTTTTTATGAGACAATACTTTGCTCATGGCAGCCAGATTTTCGCACATATATCCAAATTTTCTGGTCGCCTTGCCGCGAACCGCCCAAAAATAGCTGTCCATGCAGCTCCACTCTTTCTGTTTCACCAGTTCTGCTGGATTATCCGCAATCTCTCTCACTTCACGTACAAATCCCTCTGCCAGAAAATCTGCCACCCACTCCTGTGTAGAATCCTGTAACACTTCCAGAGAGCCTTTCAAAGAGTATGCCTTATCCAACCAGTACGCATAGTCCTCAAGCTCATCACAGCTCACTCCCTTGCTCTGTGCGTAGCATTTCTGGATATCCTCATAATCCATAAAACTCAAAGCCCACTTCGCACATGTCGCCGCCTTGCCTTTTTCCGATTTTGTCAAGTCCATCAGATACTTTGTATTTCCCTTATCAAAGCGCAGCGATTCAATCAATACTTCTTTGACTTCCCCTTTGCTCTTTGGAATCTGCTCCAGATAAAATGCATTCTCGTCTGCTCCCGCGAGTTCAGCAATGATGTTGACGCGGTGCACCATCTCTTTTTTTCCTTTCGGGTCAAAACCTTTCTTTAAGACAGGAATAATTTCCGGTCCTTCCTCCTTCAACCATCCCGCTGCCAGCACAGCCATCTCGGAATAGGAATCCCCAAGACAGCCTACCAGAAGACTTCGGATGCGATAATCATGGAACACTTCTGGCGCCGCCGTATGAGCATCCTGAATGACATTGTATCGGCCACCGCCGGTCGTTGTCATAGCTTCCTTTAATGGACGTAACACACCGCTGGAAATATCTTTATAATGTACAAAAAATCCTTCATCATCTGCATGATCGCCGAGCGGTTCCAGCTCGCCTGCCGCTTTGCTCATTCCCTGTGTCGTGAGCACTGCGTCCAGCAGAGCCAGCGTATCCAAAAGCACCATCGATCGATTCTGGCAGGAAGGTTCCATCAGTTTTTTTACCATCAAATCAATCTTCTGAAAAACTGGCGACGCTTTCGCAAACGGTGCAATCGCCTCCTGTGCGCGCTTCAAACGGAAATCTTCTGTAATCAGATTCACACCTGCATTCGCCGCTGTGTGCAGTCTCTCTCTCAAATCATAAAATGGCTGCAAATTCATGCGTTTCGCCCCTCCCCGTCTTAGTATAAAAGCCGCACAATGGCTTTTTCTGTCACAATGCTGTATGGCTGCATGCACATCTGATGGTCTGTGGAGTCGTAGTACACAATTCCAAACAACACCTGATTTTCAAACAATGCCGCTGCACTCAGGGAGATTAGGCCGTCCATCGTGCCCTCACATCCCTTTTTATCTCTCAGAATGATGCGGTTTCCCTCTGCATCTTCCATCACATACTGATACACCATGCCGCTGTCATTCTTTGCATTCTTGGCATTTTTTGTACTTTTTGCGCCCTTTGTACTCTGCATACTCTTCGTATTCTTTCCATTCTCTCCATCTACAGTTCCTTCTGCATCGCCCTCCGGTTCTGCTATGCGGATTTTTCCAATCTGACGGAAACTCACCATCACTGCCGCATAATCATCAGACAGCGTGTTCTTAATTTGATTTTTTACCAGTTTCAGCATTGCCGGAATCTGCTTGTACGCCTTCTCCATCACTTTTCTGCGGATCTCGTCCGTCACTGGTTCCAGAGTACTCTTCTCCCAGCGGATTCTCTTATTCATATCACCAGGATAGTATGTCAGAAGAGGTGTTTTCACCACCTCAAACATAGAATCGTCCTCCTTGATGTGCTTCAATGCTTTGACCGGACGGTAATTGTAGGTCGCATGTACCTCGCCATTGTCCACATCTGCATAAAATCCTCGGTCTATGTAGGTCTTTCCCGCCTCATCGTAAGTGACGTCAAACGAGAGCTGTACCAATGTCGCATTTTCTTTCGTCAATCCGAGCTGATTCAGACGTTCCAGCGTCCAGATGCCGCCCAGTTCTTCGTACAGAATACTGTCGTCGTCCTCCATGTCTTCTTTCTCAAGCTTCTCATTCAAATATATTTCTGCCTTCTTCGTCAGAGAGCGCAGGCGAACCAGAATATCGACTGCATTTTCATAGTGGCTCGTGTCAGAATCCCGCTGATACTTCTCAATCTCCAGAATCAGGCGGTTCATCCAGAACAGCGGCCCTGGAAGGTAATAATCTCCGAGCTGTTTTGCCAAGTCGCGGTATGTCTTTAGAGAAACGCCGCCCATCGTGCCAAGGCCGGTATCCAGAAGGCCGCCCACCATCTTCTCCAGCATTTCCAGACCTTCCAGCTGCTTTTTCAGCTTTTTGCTGCGCGCCGCCTTATTGACCTTTTTCTCTTTTTTGGGTTGTGCGGCAGCACTCTCTGCTTTCTCCGCCTTCTTCTGTTCTCTCGCGTCCTTCCTCGCGCGCTTCTGCAAAATATCCTCCGGAATCTCTGCAATCTCAAACTCTTTGCCCGCCTGCATCTCAAACAGGAGCGCTAAACTGTGCTTACATGGAAACTGACGGCTCGGACAGCTGCATCGAAACACCGGCTGACTCTCATCAATAAAATCCGCCGACACGCTGTACACCGACCTGCCGCTTCCCTTGCACTGCCCCATATAAAATGTATCATCCTCAGAACGGGAGCGCGATAGAAAACCGCCGCTGTTAGAAATCTTCTTTGCATTGTTAATGGCCGCTAAGTTTGGCGCCATCGCCGTAATCTGCTGCTGAGTTATTTCTTTCATAAATTGCCCTCCTGCCTTTCTGTCAATATCTGTATAACACGGGGTCATTCTTCAAGCATCGTCGTATATTACCGTGAAATTCTCCTAGAACTTTTCCTTAAATCTCTTCTTATGTTTCTCTTTCAATACCCTCTCGAATTTCTCCTTAAGTATCTTTCTGTTATCTATTATAATAGCATAAATTCAGCAGAGTTGCTTAATCCGTTTTTCCAAAATCATGTTCCAAAATATACTGCAGCAATCCCTGACACCCTTCCACTGCATCTTTCCAAGTCTGCTCAAAATCGCCTGTATACCATGGGTCTGCAACGTCTCTCGCACTCTGCTTCCCTCTGTTTTTGTCATTTTTATTTTGGTTTTCTGCAAACTCCAAAAGTTTATATATCTTCTCCTGATTTTTCACACCAGCAATCCGCTGCATATTTCGGATATTCCAGCTATCCATACCAATCAAATAATCGTATTCGTCGCAGTCCTTTCTAGTCATCTGACGCGCCTTTTTTCCATCACAGCGAATTCCCGCTTCCGCTAACTTTCTTCTCGTCCCTGGATGAACTGGATTTCCGATTTCTTCTGTGGAAGTGGCGGCAGAATCTACCTGAATGTAAGACGCGAGATGATGCTGGTCAACAAGTGACTGAAAATAGAACTGACACATAGGTGAACGGCACACTTTCGTGAACATATAACAAAAAATCCTTTCCTGCAATAATAGCTCCTGCTACTAAATCCAACTCTATAACCAAATCCTTGTTATCTAATACGGTAATCCTCTTAGTATGCTCTATAAGAAAATCTATCTTATTTTCCTCAACGTCCAGTGTTTTAATAAAAATATTAAGCTCCTCATCCAGATTAGCTAAGATCCGCTCTATCTCTTTTACTTCCTCATTCTCCTCTACAGGAATTAAGAGCTTTTTCTTATCCGCTATCTTGCACTCCAAATCATTATATTTAGCCTTGTAATCCTCTTTAGAAATAATCTCCTCCAGATATGCCTCTAGCAACTTTGTTCTCTGCCCCTCCAGCCTCTCCAACTCTTTCTCTATCTTTGCATTATCAGAGGTATCACTAAGAGATTTTTTGAGCTGATTAAGCCATGTAACAAAGTAGTCCTTAAGGGCTTTTCTATTTAACTCTATACCATTTGTAAGCTCCTTGTACACATTCCTTATAGTTACTGTAGTAGTACCTGTACCCTCACAAATAATATCTCCTTTAGCATACTTAGCAGAACAAGCCCAATGATAATATGTTTTCTTTTCTCCTGCTCTATTTTTATTGGAGCTTTCTCTCCTCCAGAGCACCGCTCCACATTTACCACAGAAAATCTTACCACTAAGAGGATCTGTACCTACATTTCTACCTCTGCCATTAACAGTTTTAGCCTTAAGCCGATTATTTACCCTATCAAATCTATCTTCTGTTACATAAGCCAGTTCTGGAGGAGGGATCCTTACCCACTCCTCCTCAGAACATTTTACAATTTTTTTCTTATCAAAATCGTGATGATGCTTACCCAGCACTATTATACCTTTGGCTTTCTCATTTTTCAATATTCTAGCTATGCTTTCGGATGTAAAAGGCTTTCCTACAGAATTTGTGTACCCCATATTGTTAATATCATCCCTTACCCTGCGAATACTATCGTATTTATCATACAGATCCCAGATCAGCTTACATACTTCTATCTCTGCGGGTACCTGTACCCATTTCTTATTTACAATCGTATACCCTAAACTCTTTCCGTTACCCATAGCGGATACCTCCTCCCCTTTGAGTGCTTTTTCTATTCTCCTGCGATTAGCATTATTGAGCTTTTTGCTTAGGTTTCTACTGTATTCCTCTGCTATAATAGCCTTAACTCCTGTAATAAGGGCATCCTCCGATGGAGTAAAAAACTTATTATCTAAGTATAAATAGAGTTTTTTATTATTTCTCACTAATCCATCGACAAAAAGATACCAGTCCAGCGTATTTCTCTGAAGGCGATCTTGATCCTTAGATACAACAATATCAAAATAACCCTGCTCCATATCCTCTAAGAGCCTCTTGTAATCACTCCTATGCTTAGTAGTAGTACCACTCTTACCCTCATCTATATATTCGCCTACAAGCTCCCAGCCCTGCTCTTTAATAATATCTCTATTTTCCTGTATCTGCTTTTCCAAAGCGTTAAGCTGTTTTTCTTCCTCTGTAGATACTCTGGCATAAAACACTGCTCTTAATTTTTCCATCCTGTAATCCTCCTTTATGATCCCGTACCTCTAAATGAGGTCTAATTATCTTAATCACAAAAGAGGTTGATTTTTATATAGCCCTTGTATAAAAAATAAAGAGCTAAGGATCCGCTCCCTAGCCCTAATACTGTATCTCATCCCATTTACCAGATGTGCCTAATAGCTCCTGCCAGCTCTTACCCTGCTTTATACATTCCTTGTATAGCCCCTCCTCGCCGCCATACCGCTCATATACCGCCTCATACACCTCTACAGGCATCCCCACTGTACAGCCAAAAGGATCGCCGCCTATGAGCTCATAATACTCTAAATATACCCTGCCAGTAGGAGAGGAGCTGTATATTTTCCTCTGCACACTATCCACGCTCCGCCTCCATCTGCTTTAATACCGCCTCTGTAGCCCTCTGCAAGCCCTCCAGAGCCTCCCTAAGCCCTTTACTCATATCTACCCCATAATTATCTAAAGCGTGTCCTATACGCCTGTAATCGTGTGCTATATCGTCATGTAAACCCTTGTAATATGAGCTATTTATAAATGCTTTCTCCATGCCTTATTTTCCCTCCTCAAAAATTCTCATGTGTTTACAACTCTGGGGCTTTTCTTTCCCTGTTTCCTCCAGATAGATTAAACAGTGCTTAGGATCGCCTGTGTCGAACATACAGCCCTTGCAATCCGTCTTTAATGTAAACCAGTTATCTCCAGTCTTACTCCCTGTGTCATATTTATCAAGAATATCTTTTAAGCTCATGCTCTATACCTCCTGTAACATTCTAATCACATTATACTACATTCCTTAGAAATGAGGACAAAAAAAATAAAGGCTACAGCCTGCACCAACGCTAAGCCATAGCCTTTATTATGAGGATAAGTACATCAAAACCACCAAATAGATATACTAAGCATAAACTCCCCAGCCTCCCAAGGAGTAGGAGCTGTGAAGTGATAAAGCCCCTCTGTTATGAGTTGCTTATATCCAGTATTATTAACGCCTAACAGTTCTACTAAGGAGCTTATGATCCCAATCTGATAGCGGATCATTTTCCCCAGCCTCTACTATCTGTTCTATAAATCGGTATATCTCCACAAAATCCGCCCTTGCCGCCGCATACTCTCTAACTGTTTTTATATCCGCCTCATTGTAGAGGGTAAGCTGATTGTGATACTTACCCTCACTAAAAGAAAATTCTTTCTCTCCAGCATGGATTATAAGATTAGGGCGGCTCACTTTGAAAACTGATTGCATCTTATGCTCCCTGCTTAAAATACTCGGTTCTTTTTCGCATCTCTAATCCTAGCCTCTGCTACAATGCTAAGATATTCTTTAGCCTCTTTTACCGCTTTTCTGGCTCTTTCTTCATCGGAGCCGCCTGTGATAATCCGCCTCTCCCAGTAAAGCACTCTCTCTAAGTCCTCCTCATAGCTCCGCCTTGTCACATAAGGGAGGGGAGTATCATTTTCATAATATTTCTGTTTCAACTCCCAGAGGAGACAATAGAGCCTAAACCTTACTTGCACATTGATAGGAGCTGTAGAAGATACTCCTAACAGCATCTCTCTTTGATGCCTTGCTTTCCTGTCTATTTCCTTTGCTCTTTTCTCTCCGATCATTTCCTTTAGCCCTCCTGCTTTTTCCTTTTTCTCTGCTTACTGGGTTTACCAGATAGCAGATCACTTATACGATCCAGCCGCTCCTTATCCGCCTGTGAAAGCTCTGTAGGAGCTCCTTTACTCTGTATTGTTATAGTAGAGCCCTCAACAGCTTGTACCACAGCTAAATAGAGATTACCAGCGGATCTATAGGCATTGGTAAGAGCATTACTCTCCGCCGCTTTAATTTCTCCCTTTTCCTGCTTTTTTGCGGTAATGATAATACTATCCGCTGATTTTACCGCCTTTTCTAAGAGCGTTTTTACATCCAATAAATCCACTTTACACCTCCAATCTAGGGGGAGGGCTCCGCCTCCGTTCCCTTTTATTTCTCTGTGAGTTTATCTGTAAAACCTGTTATTTTTTCTGTCTTAGTTCCTCAATTTTGGCATCTAAGAGAGCTCTTATGCTCTCTGGTAAATCTATAACAGCTATTTCTTCTGTTACTCTAATAGGTTCTCCCATGAGTAGGAGATCCAGCCTTACCAACTTTTCAAGATCTTCTATGCTTTCTACCTTTATTTCTCCGCTTTCGATCCTGTTCGCCGCTTCTTCCATGAGCATATTTATAATAATCCTGTAATCCGTTTTTACCGCTGTAGAGCCTCCTACATTGTCCTCAAGCTCTCTCTGCACTATACGATCATCCCATAAATATTTTTTCCGCCAATTTGCTATTGATCTAACAGATCGATTTACTCTCTCTGCCACCGCCTCCATGTTCCGCCTTTTCCCCATGCTGTAATATATTTCAAAAGCCCATTTCTGGAGCTCCGTTTCTGATTTTAAAGCCATTCTCCGCCGCCCTCCTCCTTTATCTACATAATTGATCCGAAAATCTAAGAGCACTGAAAAACTCATGCTCCCACCTTTTACGATCTTCCTCCTCCGCCTTTGCCGCCGCTCTTGCCTCTGCCTCCTGTACCGCTTTTTCCTCCAGCTCCGTATACCGCCGCCTTAGCTCCTCTGGAGCCATGCTTTCAGAAATAATATAGGAATTTTTTGTATCCTCCGCATATTTCCGCAATAGCTCTAACTGTACCTCATTAGTAGGAGAGTATGTACATTCCGCACTAAAGGTAATAATAATACCATCTTCTCTGCACAAGCCTAGTGTGAGATACGGTTTATAACTATAAAAAGTTACCTTTTCCATAATTACAACCTACCTCCCTCAACTTCCCTAGCGCAATCTCTCATAAAATTCTCCGCCAGTCGCTCCAATCGTGGCTTAGCACTCTCCATACCTTTCTCCATGAAGAAAGCACCGTTTACATATCGCTCACTAAGCATAATGCCTTTTTGATTACTGTTTTTGAGGTACTTTGTTTTACCGCCCACAGTGAGCTTATCCGCTGGCAAAAATCTCCTATGTTGCACATGACCGTCATTTACATACAGTGCATACTCCACATTAGTACCCACCTCCACATAATCCTGTGGTATTCCCTCTCCGAACACAAACAGGCTATCTACTAACCTACTTGTATCTACAGGTACATTAGGAATAATCTCCGCATGGTAAATATTACCCATCCTCATAAGTAATTCCGCTTTTTTAGCCTCCCAGCTATCAACAAATTTAGAGAAATTCTCTACAAACTCATCCCAGCCCTCAATATAAAAGCCTAAATCACTAACAGCCATTACTTTACCCTCCGCATTTTCTTATAATGGGCTCTGATTTTATTGCAGAGCTCATTAAAGGCTTTTTCCCTCCGTTTGAGGGGCATTTCTGATATAGCCCTTACTTCATCATCAAAGGGATACAGTTCTTTTACTGTTACTCCATAAGTGCTAAGCCGATCTATCAATTCCAGCCTAAGCTCTTTCAGTTCCTCTGATACATTTTTAGTCATACTGTCCACTCAATATTTCCAGCCTTGCCTCATCATACTGATCCAATCTAGCCTTTTCTTTTTTCTTAATGGCATCTGTAACTCCCTTATCCGCTATCTTTTCGTACTCTTTCTGGAGCTCTGTTCTAATTTCTTCCTCTGATTTTACCTGTGCTCTAAGATAAGGAAGTACGGAAGTATGCGGTTTTTCTATTTTCTGCCCATATCCACTCTTTACATCCTGCGCTGTAATCATAGCTTAGCCCTCCTCCATGTATTCTACCAGATCCACTAAGGAGCCTCTTATCTCCATGCGCTTAGCGTTCTGGATCTCCTCGTCAATAAGCTCTCTATTTGCGGCAATATAATATTTAACTCTTGCCTCATAGATAAGGAAATATTCTTTAGCCTCATAGCGTTTAATAGCCAAATCATTTTTAGGAATATCAATAAGCTCATGTTTCAGCTCATCTACAGCCCGTTCATATTCGGCTTTAATGATACTAAAATCTATCCCGTGTTTTCCTCTAAGTTTTCTCTCATATTTTGCTGTAAGATCATCGACCTTAGCCTGTACTGGAGAAATATCAAAATTATCAATTTTCTCCTCATACTCTAAAACAAGATTTTCATACCTCTTACGTTCTTTCAGAATATCCGCAATAGGCATAGTAAGAGTTTTATCAATCTCCGCCTGTCTTTCCTCCTCTGCAATAGTGCCATTAAGTTGAATACTAAGCATTTGTTTAGATAATTCCTGCGCCTTTCTCGTGTCATAGGGGGATACGCCCGTAAGAGCCTTCGCTTCCTCTTTTAATTTCAGATACTCCTTAGAAAATCTAAAATCTGGAGTATATACTTTTTTACGGTTAGGATTATTGAGCATAGCCTCGTGAATCATCTGAATCATTTCCCCCCTTGTGGGTACTTTCTGCTCCTGTGCCTCCTTAATAGCTGGATCCAAATAATTATCATACTCATTACCAGCCTGCTCCGCTGTAAATCCCTCCGCAACTCGCTTTTCAATCCAAGCCTCTCTTGTAAACTTACTCATTTTGATTTTCCTCTCTTTCTATTTTTGTTTTTTTCCCTAAGGCTATAAACCTCTGTTACATCAATCATCACTCTGCGACCTGCTCTATGATGCTCTGTTAAAGCACCGCTCTTAAGATATTTTGTAACCATCCTAAGAGAAACGCCCAGCAACCTCCCAGCCTCCTCCTTTGTCACACATAAGGTACTCACGCTACATACACCTCCTCACACAAAAAAACAGGATTAAAACAGTTACACTCCTTTAGATCCTGTGTTCCTGTTTTAATCCTGTTTATAAGGGCAAGGTAGCCCCCATTCCTTTATATCCTGTTTTAGTTCCTCTTTAGTATAACATTAGTTCCTCATACAGTCAACATATAGTATTTCTTTCAACTCTTTCATACTATATGTAGTTTTGTTATGCTATCCTTACAATACTGTAAAATAAACTAAAGAAAAATTTTTGATTTTTTTCATTGGCTCCGCTCTATATTTTCATTAAGAAATTTTCTCCTCACTTATAAGGACACATAAAAAGACATTCCACAAAACCGCCGCCCCTCTCCTCAAATCTTAGTTTTTTCCCACAATTCCCATAAATACCCATAGTATCCCTTTATAGATGATTGATTTATCATATTATTATGAGAAAGCTCCTCGTTTTTAGGAAATTAGGCATAGATCTCCTAGCGGTAGGAGGGGATCCATGCCTAAAAAGCCTCGTTTTTGAGGTTTCTTAGTACCCTACATAGCTTAGCATTACAGCCAAATACTACAGCCACTCCAGAGGGCGGAGTGTTACGCATTTCCATCCACGCTTTAACGGTAGTAATCTCTCTGTGGAAACTTCCATAGCCCAACTTCTTTATTTTTATATCGGTTTTTAAGTTGTATAAGATCCGATTGAGGAGAAAAGAGGGTAGGGCTCCCTTAACTTTTCCCCCACAGATTTATTATTTAGGCTCTGTGACACCACGATTATTTATAGCGGTTACGCTATCCGCTCATCCATATTCAATTAAAAAAGGAGCCGCCAGATCATTATAATTCCTGTACTGATCCTTTAAGCTCCTGCAATCTCCTGTAAACATCAAAAGAGGCTATAAGGTAAAGAGATTACTCAATACCTTATAGCCTCTCCAGTAAAGAAAACATATTATGAAAGGGGAGAAATTAGCTATTTTTATTGACTTCTGACCGCCCAGCCTTTATAATAGGGACTAAGAAAATCAGTTGCCTTTAGGTGGTATCTGGTAAGCCTCATTACCTTGTACCCTTAGCTATGCTGGTAACATATCTAAGAGCTGATACAGCATCTCGTGAGAGGTGCTTTTTCTTTGTCCGTCTTTTAGTTGTTTCCCCTATTATAATCTCCGCTCTTTCCAAAGTCAATATTTTTATCATCATATTTCACAATTTATACACCTCTTATATAATGATTTATTGTGCATATTTTATATAGCCCTTATATAAAATGCCTCTATTTTCGATTTTAAGCCGCTTTATCTGTTTACCCTTAGGAGTATCCTCTAAAGGGAGAAAAGAGGTTTGCTGGGGCTCCTGTGAGCTCACAGAGGGCATTATAAAAGAGCTAACCACATTTTCCAGCAGATTAGCTCTTTTATACGCTTTCTATTATGAATTTAGCCCACGCTATAGCATCATCCTCCCCAGAGAGGAGACTATTAGCCTCTTTATAAGGGATCCTGTCATCCAGCCCTTTAATACCCTCCATTAAGAGGAGCCGCCGCTCATATTGCCTCGCCTCATTCTGTAAATGGTGGCGGAATTGATGAAGAAAACCCTCCAGATCTGGCTCCGCTAAATAAATTTCCTGTGTAGCCGCCACATAGTTATTATCCCTCACAAAAAAGGTAACTACTGGGATCCTAACCTTATAAGCCTTAGCCAACTCTGTATCAAGCTCTCTAAGGAGCTCCATCCTCTGGAGGGTATCCGCTTTTCTGTATCCCTTTGCTATGATAACTCGCCTCATAGGGGAAAAGGCTTTACACTCTGGAAAGAGGCTTTTATACAGCGCTACACGTTCCTCTATCGTCATCGCCTCATACCTCCGCCACACTCTCTAATGCCGCCCTAAGGCTCTGTAGTCCCACCTGTACTCTCTCAATAGGGTAGTGAGTATGAAACATATAATCATCCTGCAAATTCCCCAGCGTAAAACCACTGAGTACATAGTATTTGATAAATCCTTTTATAATCTCCTCATTATTGAGGTTTCCATGTGCCAGCTCGAATAAATACAGCTTGTGATCCTCCGTTGCTCTGTTCTGTACCATGCCTATCCCTCCATCCTACTTAAAATTTCTTTCCTCAAAAAAGAGTATTGGCTCTGTAAATCTCTTTGCTTGTTGAAATCCTGTGCTCTTTTTAAGTATTCCTCCTGTAATTCCATTGCTAAGGCGGTATATTGGTTTAATAATTCCTCACTGCTCATACTTTACACCGCCTCTCTGTAAGCAATATAGGCTTTCTGGATTTTCTTTACATGATAACTAACACTTGCCGCTGTGATCCCCAGAGCCTTAGCAACCTCTCCCTTAGATAATCCGCCGATAAGGAGAGCGGCTACACTCTTTGTAGCCCCTGTAAGGGCTCCTATAATCTCCTCCATTGCTAAAGCTGCGTGATCGTCTGTGTATGATTGCTCTTTGTTAATATCCTCCAGCTCCTCCCAGCTAAGAGGCATTTCTCCGCTGCCTCTTTTAGCTCTGTGAGCATTGGTATAAAGGCGGTTATAAGTCTGCTGTACAAACCCTCTTAATAGACTTGTAAATGCGTATCCTCTGGAGGGATCGTAATTATCAGCGGCTTTCCAGAGAGCTATATACCCCTCCTCCATCAAGTCCTCCAGATCATAAGCTGGAATAGAGTAGTTACTGGCTAAGATAAAAATAAGCCCTTTGTTATTGATCATGAGCATCTTAAGATACTCCTCACTGTGAGTTTTCTGATATTCTGCTACCAGCTCCTCATTAGTTAAATCCTGTAATTTTACTGTACATTCCATGTAATTCTCCTGCATATCCTTTACCTCTTTTAAGTAGGGTACCCTACTTATCCTAAGTATATAGGGTACCCTACTTTTTGTCAAGACTTTTCCTCAAAAGTGAGGTTAAATATTTTAAAAGTTATGGGATTATGATATGATAGGGGTAATTTACTTGAATGGAGTGATTGAGATGCCGACATCTAAAGAAAAGATGGAGTATATAGAAAACTGGAAAAAGGAAAATACTGATCTTATAAAGTTTCGTGTACCTAAAGGGAAAAAGGCGGAGTATCAAGCTCTTGCGGATCGTTCTGGAGCTAAGAGCCTAACCGCTTATATTACCTCCGTTCTGGAGGAAAAGCTAAAGGAGGAGCACTAAGCCCCTCCTCATTTTCTGCTTATATGTTATCCCTCTGCATGAGTTTTCTTTTTATCCTTTATTTCCAATACCACCAGCACCGCTAAAAGGATCATGCTTACATATTCTACCCAATTAGGGCTCTTATCCGCCGCCTGTGGCGTTTCTGTGAGGGGAGAGGAGGTATTTACCGCCATCGCCTCTGTATGGCTTTCTGGAGTCTCTGGAGAGCTGATAGAGATATTTACTCCCTCCGCCGTATATTCATATACTAGATCCACACCCTCCGCCTCAATCCGTATATTTTGCTGTATGGGAGCTGTTACAGCATCCCCCTCTGGAGCCGCCGTAGAGCCTGTAGAGGCGGCTTTTCCCTGTTGAGTAGATACTTCTACAGGTACGGTAATATTTATGGGCTGTGAGCCATTCTGTGAGGCTATGAGCTCCTGCTTAACGCTTTCCTGTTGATAGTAATTATTTACAGTAGATGAGCTATCCCTATAGCTGTTATCCTCCCTGTAAGAGCTGTTATCATTACTCTCATGTGAGGAATTATTTACAATACTGGAAGATGTACTATTATGTTGACTACTGTCTATAATAGTCTGGCTGTAATCTATAGTAGAATTATCTACAACACTATTATCAATGTTGTCTATTCTGATAATTTCTGTATTTTCTCCCCCTGTCTGATCTGCATCACTGGGAGTGGAAACAGAAGGATCCCCATTATTTCCGTCACTGGGCTCCTGTTCATCTTCACTGGGCGGCTCCGTATCGCCTATATTATCTCCAGTAGACGGATCAATTTCTTCTGCATCATCGCCACTACTGGGAGGCGTTTCCTGTTCCGTAGGCTCTGGGGATATAGGCTGTGAGGGTACTACAGGCGGTACATACGCCTCATAAGTGAGTTTTAAGCAAGTACCGCCATAATCCGGATCTGTATAATCACTTTCCCAACTAATAGGCTCTAAGCCCTCCGCATGATAAGCCGCCGCCATTTCCTCTATACTCTGTATCTGGTAAGAGCCCACAATAAAGAGATCCGCTCCACCTGTAGTAGCGTGATTATTATAAATAACAGTATCCTCCAAAATAAGGGAGCCAGAGCATGATATACCGCCTCCCAAGCCACTCTCATTAGCTGATATTTTGCTGTTTTTTATGTGCATACTACTGCTTACATCATCAATATGAATAGCTCCGCCTCTACTAGAGGAGGTTCCATAACTAAAAGTACAATTATCAACAGTTATATTACTCTGTATTGAGGCGTTAATATGCCCTCCATAGTATTTTCCTGTATTGCTGGAGAAAGTACAATCTGTAAAGCTACACTCTGTGTACGCTGTCCGTACTGCCCCATAATTAGCCCTCTGAAATGTACAGTTGATAAACTCAACTTTGCCTCTTGCCAATATAAGCGGATACTCTGATACTTTCCCCTCTCCATCAAAAATAAGGTTTTCTAAAGTGGTAGTAGTGCTACAACTTGCATCTAGCTCACACTCTATATGTGCTCCACTCCCATACTTTATAATTACCCTCTTAGAGCTGTTTCCCAGAGTGCTCCCTTTAGGAATTACAAAAAATGAGCCTATTGTAATCACATCCATATCATCCGCCTGTTTTATAGCCTCTACCAATTCCTCATAAGAATTTACAGTTACTCCGCCTGTGCTTGCCTGTGCTCCTATTGTGTTAAAGAGGAGTACCAGCACTAAAGCCAGTATTCCCAGCCTCCTTAATTTTCTGTGTTTCATAATATCCTTTACCTCCTGTAATATAGATTTCCTGCGTATGCCGCAATAGTTCCATTATAACAGGACATAAAGAAAAGAGGCGGATCCTGCTTATAGATCCAACCTCCTCATTATATTTCTCCGTTCTCTTTCAGATACTCCAGAAAGCCCTCACACCCCTCCAGTATATCATTATATGTTGTATCAAAATCCCCCGTATACCAAGGATCCGCTATATCCCTATCAGAGCCAGCAAAAGTAAGGAATTTATACAGCTTGCCCTCTGGATCGCCCTTTAACATCCTATTGAGGTTTCTCATATTCCATGTATCCATACCGATAATATAATCAGAGTTCTTATAGTCACTCCATGTAATTTGTGTAGCCCTGTGAGGCAAGACTGGGATCCCTACCTCTTTCAGCTTTTTTACCGTTCCTCTATGTGGAGGATTGCCGATCTCCTCTGTGCTTGTAGCTCTGGAATCAATACTAAACAGATCCGCTATTCCTCGCTTATTTACCATGTCCTGTAGTACAAACTGGCTCATTGTACTCCGACAAATATTTCCATGACAGCACATAAGCACTCTAACCATATTCTGATGCCTCCATTTCACATAATTATCTTTATCTCAATTACCATTCCCTTTGTCATTTGTACACGATAGGGCATATATTGCCGTGGCAAATAAAAAGTATTTTTATCATAATTTTATATCCCTTTATAAGCCTGTAAAACCCGGTAATTCCGGTCTTTTTGGCACTTTCTTTGATTTTTGTATTTTCCCAAAACCTACGCAACTCTCCATAAATCTGCGCAAATTTCCGGGCAAATGGTGTAGTAATTGGTGTAGTAAAATGGTGTACGATCAACCTGATTTTCTCCGCTGTTCCGGCTTGTCAATCTGCTTGAAATCAACGATTTTTGCCATCTGTTCAACAGCCCGGTCATAGCTGGCATGAGTATAGACATTCAGCGTAACACCCACATCAGAATGTCCCATCAGATATTGCAAAGTCTTAATATCCATACCCTTATTTGCCATATTCGTACAGAACGTGTGACGAAACACATGAGGGGTAATATGCGGCAAGGGCTGTTCTGGATGCAGCTTCTTATACTTCTTCATCGCCCACCGCATTTCATTCTCAATATGCAGCGCCACTTTCGGATGACAGTCTTTGTCAATCAGACTGAAACCGCTGTACCCGTCTACGATAATCTCCGTTTTCATTTTCCAGCGATTGGCAAGGATATTTTTCAGACTTTGGTACACATCATCGGTCATTGGGATAAAGCGGATACCGCACTCGGTCTTGGTTTTCTCCACGTAGTATTTGCCGCCACGTTCCCGGACAAGCTGATGATCGACACGGATTCTGCGATTTTCAAAGTCAAGATCGCTCTTGGTCAATCCGCAAAATTCACTGACACGCATCCCGGTTCCCAACAGCACGACAAATTCATCATAATACTTGCAGTAGGTCTTATCCTCCCGAATAAAGTCCATCCAGATTTTTTGCTGCTCGTCAGTCATGGCAATACGCTTCTGCGAATCATTGGGAACAACATCTACCAATTTGAAATCAAAAGGATTTTTTCGGATAATATCTTCGTTATAAGCCATCTGAAACGCCGGTTTGACAACGCCCCTGACGCTTGTAATCGTGCTGTACCCCTTGCCGTCGCTATGGAGTTTCATAATCCACTTCTGGGCATCCGATACTTTAATATCCCGAATCTGCCGGTATCCAAAATCTTCTTTCTTAATCAGATTCAATACAAAATTGTACCCGACTTTGGTGTTATATCGAACACCCTGCTTCAAACTGATATAGCGTTCCAATAGCTGTATTACAGTAATCTGCCCAGCCGCATAGTCAATGCCATCGTCAAGCTGCTTCTGAATCTCCTTTTCTTTTTCCCTAAGCTCTTTCAGATCAGAAGAATAAACGGTCTGCCGCTTTCCACGAATATCTGTGTATCGGTACTGATAAATCAGGTCTTTTCTCTGGCTCTCTCCTGTCCGCAGGATTCTTCCTTTATTGTCTTTGCGCTTCTCGGACATTGTCAAACTCCTTTCCGTGATGGAAAGAGCCTTGATATGACACACCTATTGTATCATATCAAGGCTGTATTTTACATCACTTATTTGCAATTAGATAGCATTAAATTGAATACGCCTGCTCGATGTACTGATCGAACAGGCGGCGCTTAATCAATCGTTTATTTCCTACCCACAAGACAAACCGACAATTTTGATCGTTGGTAATGTCCCGCAGTTTGTTTACTCCAATCCCAGAATAGGCTGCCGCTTCTTCCAGGCTAAGATTGCTCTTTTCCCAGATGGGAATTTCTTTCATAGGCATTTACCTCCATAACTATCGTTGTCGCAGCAGTCGCCAAATGGATATGCAAGCATATCCGCTTGGCTCGTTGCCTGCGCAAATGAAATATGCCCGACAAGGCAATGTCAGGCTGGTGTGGCGCAGGCTGTTCCAATGTCAACTAAACCGTGTCAACCGGCACAAAAGACTTTGAAAACAATCCGCAGGCGTTCTATTATTCTATTTTACTTTTTCTTTGATTCCTTGGTTGACATGGTTGACAAAGGGGAGAAAAGCCTGAAATATCAGGATTTTTCCTGTCAACCAGCTGTCAACCGAATTGTCAACTAAACTGTCAACCGACGGCTTTTTCAGAATGGAAGCTCCATCTGTTGGGCTTCTTCCTCCATGATCTCCCGAAAACCGTCCTTGTCTGCTGGGGGCTGGTTGATACGTTCCCAGCCTTTTTGTGAACCGTACTTCTTATATCTCTTAGGGCTTTTGTAGGCTGTCCAGCCCTGTATGCTGCCGTTTGCGATGCCGGTATTCATAATCTCACAGATTGCCCGTGTTTCCCACTCTGCCGGGGAATTGCAGTTTCCCAGCGCTTCCTCATAAAGCTGCTTAGAACATACCCTGTCGCCGGTGTAGTCCTCCAAATAGGCGTAGATCATACCGGCCTGCGTGTCCTCCTGCATAAAATCCTGCTGGTGGGCTTTCAGGTAAGCGTTCATTTCTGCGCTGAATGACAGCTTATATTTCCCGCTGCGGTAGATCGTCATGGCTTCCGCCCACATCTGGCTGATATACGCCCTCGCCGCCGCTTCATCGTCCAGTATGTGAACCTCCGCCCGTTCCGGGTACACGGTCACGGGAATAAAGCGCCGGTTGCCGGTGCGGTCACGGGGCAGAAAGTCCTGCCGGTTGGTGGTTCCTCCAAACACGCATTGACGGAGCCGGTCTGCCGGATGGGTTTCATACGGCACTTTGTAGGTTTCTTTCTGGCGGCTTAGAAACGACTTGATTTCCTCAATGCTTCTGGCGTTGGCGGTGGCGATCATCTCCGACATTTCCATAATCCAATGCCCTTGCAGCTTTCGGTACACGTTTTCATCGTCCAGCTTCTTCAAATCGTCTGAAAACCATTCGTCCTTGACTGCCAGCAGCCGGAAAAAGGTGGATTTCCCGGCTCCCTGACCGCCTACCAGACAGAGCATGACTTCAAACTTGCTCCCCGGCTGAAATACCCGCCGGATGGCTCCCATCATAAACAGTTTCAGGGCTTCAAAGGTGTAATCGTCCGTATCGGCTCCCAGAAAGTGATGCAGGGCGTAGCGGATGCGCTCGGTTCCGTCCCATTGCAGGCTGTTCAGATAATCCCTGACGGGATGGTAGCGGTTTTCGTTGGCTACGATCTGGATTGCGTTCTCCACTTTCTTTTCGCTGGTCAGCCCGTAATGTTCTTCCAGATACAAAAGCAGATACTTCATATCCATATCGGTCAGCGTAGCGCTGGTTCGTTCCCATCCCAGCGGCTTCACAATATCCACTCTTTCGGAAAGAATGTTGTAGCTGACTGCTCCACGCAGCAGCGGGTCACGCTGGAACACTGTCAGACAGTTCTTGATGCTGTTCTTCACACCGCCTTTCTGCGTCCCCTCCAGCATTTCCCGGATTTCTTCCTGCGTCTGCGCCGGTTCCATTGCATCCATTATCCGCATGACCGCTTCCTGCGCTGCTGGCGGCAAGCTCTGAAATTCGCTGTTCAAGCCGTATCACCTCCTTTCCCTGTTCAGCAATCAGCGTCACTTTTTCTTCCATTTCTCCAAACAATAAAATATCCAGCAGATATTCCACATAGCTGATTTTTTGTAATGCTTCCAATCGAGTAGGAGGGAAATTTAAATAAATTTCCCGACCTCTCACACCACCGTGC
>JAUNGE010000031.1 GCA_030524675.1 bacterium | reverse complement strand
TAGGAATTAAAAAAATCTTACAAAAACCTATTGACTTTTAATAGTTAGTCTTTCTGATAAGAAAAAGCAGCTGTTGGGAATATATATAAATATGTTACTGCAATATGATGATAAAGTATCAACAGATTTAGAAAAATAATGAATAAGATGAATAAATAGATGGAATAGCTCTATAAATTGAACACATTAATATAAACTAATATGGTAATATATAGGAAGGGATTTGCAAAATAAATGATAATGGTATTCACGAAAGTTATATTGTATCTGTATTTGAATTTTGGAATTCTGAGACTCTAGAGATAAATTTCAACAGAAAGTGATTGTAGATAAAGAAAATTATAAAAATATACGTTTACTTAGAGACTGAAGAAAAAGATATTTCAAAGATAGAACCTGATAAAAGCTATCTTTAGAAATGTAATAATAAAAGTAGGGGATAAAAAAGATGAATAAAAAGGAGAATAATGCAGGGAAAGAAAAGAAAACTTGTTTTGTAATTATGCCCATTGGAGAATTATCATCTTATCCTCCAGATCATTTTAGACATGTTTATGAAGATATTTTTGTTCCAGCTATATTAAAGGCTGGATATCAACCGAAGAGAGCAGATGATACAAAAGCAAGTCACATGATACAGGTAGGAATTCTTAATGATATTGTGAAGTCACCAATGGTCATTTGCGATTTGAGCAGCCGAAATCCCAATGTATTGTTTGAACTTGGAATTCGTCAGGCATTCGACTTGCCAGTCGTTCTGGTACAAGAGAAAGACACTCCAAGAATATTTGACATAAGTACAATCAATACGATTGATTATAGAAAAGAATTAATTTATCACGAAGTGATCAAAGATAGAGCAAATATAACAAAAGCAATTATGGAAACGGAAGATAACCAAAAAGGAATAAATTCAATCATAAAATTGTTAGAAATTTCTTCTGCGCAGAAAGCGAATGATAATAATAATAATGATGATGCGAATGTTTTGCTTTTTACCTTAACTAATCAGCTGCAGAAAGTTATTAATAGATTAGATGATATAGATGAAGGAACATTGAAAAATGATACAAATCCTACATTGTTAAATTTATAGAAGAATAGAAAGATAATAATATGTGTATTTTTTACGTATGAGAGCGGTAAGAAAGACAAAATAAGAGAATATCAAATAGAAGTATCTCACAATGGTATCAATGAAGCAGATATTGTTTATTGTGTGATACTTCTTTTTTTATATTTTCATATAAAACATGATACTTAGCAGAAAATATGGTATAATGCAGATAATATGCAAATAATAAGCGAATAACAAACGGACAACAAAGAAAAGACAGATGAATGCCAGCAAAGTCAAATAAACATAGGCACCCAGAACGTAGACGGGAGACCATAAAGAAAAAACAGGCGGAAACAAGCAGGAATACACAACTAACAACCATAACAGAACAAAGGATGGGAAAAACGATGATTTTATTTTTAACCAGCAGCCCAACAGGTCCATTGGATGGGAGCTATCATGTGGATGGCTTAGACCCTAAAAATAATTTAACAGAAAATCTTAGAAAGTACTGGAAAGAGGATGCGAGATGCCTGATCATTACAGCAGCGCCGGACGGTTTTGAGAGAAATGATGAGATGACTGCTTTTTTTCATCAGGCGCTGGAGCAGTCGGGATTTTCTGTATCTCAATTCGATCTTTGGGATGGAAGAACTGCAGATACTTCCCGTGAGAAGCTTCATTCTTATGATGTCATTTTTCTTGGTGGCGGGCATGTGCCGACACAGAATGCATTTTTCTCACGGATTCATTTGAGAGAGTCCATACAGGGATTTGATGGGATTGTCATAGGAATCAGTGCTGGAAGTATGAACAGTGCCGATGTTGTGTACGCGCAGCCAGAACTTCCAGGAGAGGCAGTGGCAGCAGGATATCAGAGATATTTAACTGGTTTGAATCTCACAAAAACCATGATTCTCCCACATTACCAGATGGTAAAATACAATTATCTGGACGGAATGCGCCTGTTTGACGATATTACTTATGGCGACAGCTTTGGAAAAACGTTTTTGGTGCTTCCGGATGGAAGCTATCTGATGAGCGAAGATGGGAGAGAAAGCGTCTGGGGAGAGGCCTATCAGATAACAGATGCAAAACTTTATAAGATTTGCAGTGAGAATGAAAGTTGTTGCTATGAAAGGAAGGTGCATGCTGCATGGCAGATTTGAGCAGATTTCACACAGCCCAGCAATATGACTATGAGACAGCATTGGCCGAGATAAAACGGGGAAGGAAGACAAGCCATTGGATATGGTATATTTTTCCACAGATAACAGGACTCGGGAGAAGTTCTATGGCAGAATATTATGCGCTCAAAGACCTGAATGAGGCAATCGAATACTACAACGATCCGATTCTTCGAGAGAGACTTGTCGAGATTTCCAGCGCATTGCTGGAACTTTCCTGCAATAACCCGACGGCTGTAATGGGATGGCCGGATGATTTGAAGCTGCGTTCCTGTATGACTCTGTTTCGTGTTGCTGCGCCGGAGTGCAGTGTGTTTCAGGCGGTTTTGGATAAGTTTTTTGCCGGAATTCCGGATAAAAAGACATTGCAGATTCTAGGGCTGGCTGAAGAAAAATAAGGGAAATAAAAGATGGGTAATTCCTTACTGGCTGTAAGGGTTATTAACCATAAATATATTGTAGTAGAAATGAGAGGAATTCCCATAATGAATTGCCATACAGTTGTATTTGTGATACACTTTTCTTAAACTTTTTGGGAAAAATCTGTTTGTGCCCGAGCAGGTACAGAATGGAGGAAATGATGGCAAAAGATAAAAATGGGAACGAGATTACCATAGATACATTATGGACTATGCTGGTGCAGCATCAGAATGAAACATTTTATACAGCGAAGAAACTTCCTTTTACTTATACGATTAAAGGCGGGGAAATGTTTATTGACCGGCGCTCAAAATCTCTCACACGCTCTACATTCCAGAAAGCTCTCCAGAAATTAGAAGCGGATCAGGAGCATATCACAGGGCCAAAATCTTTGAATGTGTTTGGGGCTCCTTATATTTGGGCACTGTTGAAAGCTTTTTTTGTGGTGTAGCTGTTATAAATTTATGGCGAAAAACTCACACGCTTGCGTGTGGGATGGAAGACAATCATACATGTGTGTGGGGTATGATAGGGGTATGATAGAGAAAAATTTGGAGTATACTTTTGAGAGAATTTTGAAAGGAAAATAGAATTCTGAAAGGAAAATAGAAACTAGAAGGAAGGTATATATATTGGAGCATCAGAGACACGAAATAAGAAATAAGGAAGAAAATAAGATAGAAAACAAGGCGGCCAATCAGAGTATGCATGAGACAGTGGGAATCCAGGCGGTGCATCATGTGGCAATCCTAGCATCGGATTATCAGAAAACGAGAGATTTTTATGTGAATCTTCTGGGATTTCAGATTGTGAGAGAAAATTTTCGTGAGGACAAACAGGATTATAAGTTGGATCTGCTGTTAAATGGAGTGGAGCTGGAGATTTTTGCTCCCGCCATACCGGATCCGGAGGCAAAAAAGCATCCGAAACGCCCAAATTTCCCAGAGGCATATGGGCTGCGTCATCTGGCATTTCGTGTCAGGGACGTGGAGGCGGCCGCCGCAGAATTAAATAAACGCGGCATTGCGACAGAGCCGGTACGTGTGGACAGCTTTTCTGGAGGGAAATTTACCTTTTTTTCGGACCCAGATGGGCTTCCGCTGGAGTTGCATGAATGAGATATAAACTTTGGAAGATACAGGAAATATGGGAAAAGATAAACACAGAAATGGTGGCGGAAGACATCAAAGAAGTTATGCAGTATCTGTTTCCAGCGCTTTGGCTGGCAGTTGGCTTATTTGCAGCGTTCTGCCTGCTGCTGTATCTGATAAAAAGGCGGATGCCGAGGTCTCCCATTCTGCTTTTCCTGTTTTTTTGGAATAATTCAATGATGGCATATATTTCCATTCTTTGCCGGCCGCCAGGCTCGAGGGACCGAGTGGATTGGACCTTGTTTGAATTTTTGAATAGAGGTCCGTCAGCGATGGCCTATGCTGTAGAAAATGTGTTGTTTTTTATCCCGTTTGGATTTTTATTGTCTTTGCTTTTACAGAAGTCGGAGAGAGGGCAGAAGAGTTTTTCAGAGAACAATTTCTGGTTCTTAAAGAGTGTTTTTTGCGGCATGATGGTAAGCATTATAATAGAAGGAACGCAATTTATAACCAAATGTGGATTTGTTCAGGCGGAAGATGTCATGATGAATACAGTAGGAACTGTAGTGGGCTGCATTTTGGCAGCAGGGTGGTGGTTGGTTGGAGTTTCGTTAAAAAGATTGAAGATTGAAGATTAAAGATTATTAAAGATTAAAGATAAAAAGAGATAAAAGAAAAAGATAAAAGATAAAAAAACGGGTCGGCAAGCCAAAGTTGTTTTGCACTTTGGCCTGCCGGCCCGAGTTATTGAGTTATCTAAGCGCGGCGGTGTTTCTTCAGATAAGAGACAATTTCCTGTTTCCGTCTCTCATGGTTGTATTCTACGGTGATACGCATGGAGAAGGAGAATCCATCTCCCTCGAAACAGAGTGTGCGCTCTCCGCCGCAAGGGTTTGGAACTTTATGAATGGATACATATGCGGTTTTCTGATCGGCACCGATCTGTGCGAGCTGCGGTTCCATCTTGCCGATCCATTCCAGGGCCAGGTCTTCCATCTTATACTGGTCCTTTTCTTTAATTTCTTTCCAGTGGAGGTAAAGGCTCTCCGCCGTGGCAGGCGTCAGAATGACGGTATCGTGAAATTCGCTGGAAAGCATCTCGTAAACAGCATATTCAATAGCGGGAATTAATTCTTTTTTCATAAAAAATGACCTCCTGATTTTATTTTTGGACAGACTACAAGTGTAATCTTCACCTGTCAACTCATTCATCTTTCCTATAGCGTTAGAAAATGGAAACTGCGTAATCTGAGTTCCTCTATTTTGTCTTCTTCCTATTCTTTTTGGACACTATAGCATGAAATTAATAAAATAAAATCAAAGGTCTTAACATCTACCTGTTTTGATATGATACCATCAAAATGTGTAAAAGTCAAGCGGAAACAAGTAGAAAATTGTTGGAAAACAAGTAGAAAATTGCTGGGTTATGAACCGAAATATAAAACCTAGAAATATAAAACATTTATAAACTAATGGTATTCTATTGACAGGAAAACAATTCTGCCATATAATATGGTAACTAATAATTAGCTAATTAACTATAAACAAGCTAATTAAAAAGAATTAAGAAGAAATGGATGAAAAGCAGGGACTTTCATCCCAAGGAAACTTTCATCAGACAGTAGGAGAGATGATAGGAAAAATGACACAGAAGGGAGGCAAGACAGAAACGTGGAAGAAAATGGAAAGTTGAAGAAAAATAGAAATCTGGAAAAAAACCGGACTCCAGAAGAAATGCGAAAAGAGAAAGAAAAAGGAAAAATGGGAGCCACAGAGGCGGATGGGACGAATGAGGAAGAAAAGTTCCAGCGCCATCAATTCATCCGGCGTCTCATTATTGTGACAAAACTTCACAAAAAAATCATTGAGAGAGAAGTGAATCAGACCGGAGTGTACCGCAGCCAGCATCAGATTTTGATGTATGTGGCGGACCATCCGAATGTGTCACAGAAGGACATTGCGCTTCTTCACCATGCCTCACCGGCGACCATCGCTGTATCCCTGAAAAAGCTGGAGAAGGGCGGATATCTGGTGCGCCGTATGGCGGAGGATGACAATCGGGTGAATCAGATTCTTCTGACGGAAAAAGGGAGAACCACCGTGGAGAAGAGCAAGCAGATGTTTCGGCAGATAGAAGCCCAGGCTCTGGAGGGAATCTCAGACGAGGAGATGCAGCAGGTAGAGGCTGTATTAAGGCATTTGTTTGAAAATTATGTAAAAATTCTGCCGGATACAGAGAAGGAGGAGATGAACTGGTGAAACGATACGGCAAATATGTAAAACCCTATTTAGGTTCCTTTATTTTGGGACCCATTTTAATGTTGACGGAGGTAGCAGGAGAGATTATGCTCCCAAAACTGATGTCCATGATTATCAATGTAGGCGTGGCGGAGAGAAACATCAGCTACGTCATTGGCACAGGTATTGTCATGGTGCTGGTAGCCATCGTGATGGCAATCGGAGGCGTCGGAGGCGCGTACTGTTCCTCAAAGGCGTCTATCTACTTTACTTCCGACCTGAGAAGAGATGTGTTTGCGAAAGTGCAGCAGTTTTCTTTTAAAAACATTGATACATTCAGCACAGGTTCGCTGGTGACACGTCTGACGAACGACATTCAGCAGATTCAGAACCTGATTATGATGGCGCTGCGCATGATGATGCGTGCACCAGGTATGCTGATCGGTGCGCTGATTATGGCGTTCATTATGAATCCGAAGCTGGCCGTGATTATTCTGATTGTGATTCCGGTGCTTCTGATTTCCATTATCACGATTTTAAAGACTGCATTCCCGCGCTTTACTGTGATGCAGAAGAAGATTGATAACCTGAACAATGTGATTCAGGAAGTGCTCACGAACATCCGCGTCATCAAATCCTTTGTCCGCGAGGACTATGAGGCAAAACGCTTCGAGGCGACGAACGAGGATTTGAAGGAAAACAGCGTGCGCGCCATGAAAGTGGTGATTATGACTATGCCGGTCATGACGCTGGCAATGAATGTCACGACACTGGCTGTTGTGTGGTACGGCGGAAATATGATTATTGCCGGAAATATGGCAGTGGGCGATTTGACTGCATTTACCACATATATTGTGCAGATTCTGATGTCTCTGATGATGCTTTCCATGGTATTTCTGCAGAGTTCGCGTGCTATGGCATCCGTAAAGCGTGTGTCCGAAATTCTGGATACTGAGGTGGACCTCACAGACGAGAAGGCGTCCCACAAAAATCAGAAGGTGGAGCACGGCAGCGTAGAGTTTCGCGATGTCAGCTTCGGCTACAGAAAAGAAGCGAATGAGCGTGTGCTGGAACATATCAGCTTTAAGGCAAATCCAGGGGAGACGATCGGTATCATCGGTGCGACCGGAAGCGGCAAGAGCACACTGGTGCAGCTGATTCCGCGTCTGTATGACGTGACCGAGGGCGAAGTTTTGGTGGACGGCCTGGATGTGCGCGAGTACTCTCTGGAACATCTGCGCGAGGGTGTCGGCATGGTACTTCAGAAAAATACCTTATTCTCTGGCACGATTGAGGATAACCTGCGCTGGGGCGATGAAGATGCGCCGATGGATGTCCTCCGCAGGGCAGCAGCGAGCGCCCAGGCAGATGGATTTGTCACTGCATTTCCAAAAGGCTATTTGACCGACATCGGACAGGGAGGTTCCAATGTGTCTGGCGGGCAGAAACAAAGGTTATGTATTGCCAGAGCCCTGTTGAAGAAACCAAAAATCCTGATTCTGGATGACAGCACCAGCGCAGTGGATACTGCGACAGAGGCGGCCATCCGCGAATGTTTCCGGACCGATCTGAAAGACACGACAAAGATTATCATTGCGCAGCGAATCACATCCGTAGAACATGCAGATAAGATTCTGGTGCTCGATGATGGCAGAATCATTGGCATGGGAACACATGAAGAACTGATGGAGACCTGTGAGGCATACCAGGAAATCTGCCAGATTCAGAAAGAAAACGCAGCTATGAAGGCGAAAACCCAAAATAAAGAGACAGAAAACAAAAATGCAGCAGATGCAGAGAATACAACAGCAAAAGAACAGGAGGAGGTGAGCCGGTCATGACAAGAAAAGAGAGAGAAAAAAGTCTAAGACGAAGATATGGCAATCGCATTGCGGAAACCCCGAAGCGCCGTGGCCCAGGGGGTCCAGGAGGACCAGGCAGAGGCATGGCAAAAGGAACGCCGCGCGATGTGAAGGCGAGTGTCAGCCGCCTGATGGCATATCTGAAAGAAGATACATTCAAATTATTTTTGGCACTGTTCTGTGTGGTGCTGAACACGTTCGGCTCCCTTGCAGGTTCCTACATGCTGCGCCCGATTATCAATACGTACATTGCACCGACGGATGGAAGCCGAGGCAGTGCGGCGGGACTGGCAGGTGCGCTGGTGGTGATGGCAGCCATCTATGCAGTGGGAGTGGTGGCAAACTACTTGCAGGCGAGAATTATGCTGACCATCGCTCAGAATGCACTCCAGAAACTGAGAAGCGATCTGTTTACCAGTATGCAGAAGCTGCCCATCCGCTTCTTCGACACAAACAACAATGGCGATTTGATGAGCCGTTACACAAACGATGTCGATATGGTGGGACAGATGCTCAGTAACACCCTGGTACAGCTGATTTCCGGCGTTCTTAGCCTAGTTGGCACATTTGCCCTGATGCTTTACACAAACGTGTGGCTGACTATCGTGACAGTGGTGATGGTGCCGTTGATGATGAAGGCCGGCGGTTTCGTGGCAGGCCGCAGCCAGAAATATTTCTCCGCGCAGCAGTCCGCGCTGGGTTCTCTGAACGGCTATATTGAGGAGACCATCACAGGTCAGAGGGTCATCAAAGTATTCAACCATGAGAAGATAGCAGAAGAGGAGTTCTCTATCTTAAACGATGACCTGCGCGAAAAACAGCTGAAAGCACAGTTCTTCGGCGGCATCATGGGTCCTGTCATGGGAAATTTGAGCCAGGTGAATTATTCCCTGACGGCCTGTATCGGCGGCCTTCTCTGTATCCTGCGCGGGTTTGACGTGGGCGGTCTGACTGTATTTCTGAACTTTTCCAGACAGTTCTCCAGACCAATCAATGAGATTTCCTCCCAGGTCAGCACGATTTTCTCCGCCCTTGCCGGTGCAGAGCGTGTCTTTGCCATGATGGATGAGGAGCCGGAGGCAGCGGACAGACCGGATGTAGTCAGCATGGAAGGAAAAGAAGGATACGTGAAATTCGACCATGTGACATTCGGCTATGTGCCGGAGAAAGTGATTTTGAAGGACATCAGCCTGTATGCAAAACCAGGGCAGAAGATTGCGTTTGTCGGTTCCACCGGCGCCGGAAAGACGACCATCACCAATCTGATTAACCGTTTTTATGACATTCAGGGCGGCGAGATCACGATTGACGGCACCAATATCCGCGACATTAAGCGCGATGACCTGCGTGAACATATTGCCATGGTTTTACAGGATACGCACCTGTTTACCGGAACCGTGATGGAAAATATCCGCTACGGGCGTCTGGACGCGACCGACGAGGAAGTCATTCAGGCAGCAAAGACGGCTTCGGCAGATTCTTTTATCCGCAGACTGCCGCAGGGATATGACACCATGCTGGAGGGGGATGGCTCGAATCTGAGTCAGGGACAGAGACAGCTCTTAAATATTGCGAGAGCCGCTATATCCAAAGCGCCGATTCTGATTCTGGATGAGGCGACGAGTTCCGTCGATACGCGAACGGAGAAACACATTGAGCACGGCATGGACCGTTTGATGACAAACCGAACCACATTTGTCATTGCGCATCGGCTTTCCACCGTCCGAAACGCCAATGCGATTATGGTGTTGGAAAATGGAGAGATTATCGAGCGCGGCAGCCATGAAGATTTGCTGGCTATGAAGGGGCGCTATTATGAACTGTACACCGGAATGAAAGAACTGGATTAAGCCATATACCCGAATGAAACAGAGAAGAAAACAGAAAATCTGCGGCTCTTACGATTTTTATGCAAAAAATAGAAAAAGCACAAAAAACTGCTAAAAAAACATAAAATTGCATTAGAGGAAAAACTTGTGTCCAAAACGGTTTTATGTTATCATAACAGTGTGAAAAAATGTCAGAAGATGATTGAAACTGCCCATCCGATGTCCATATGCCTGTACGTGTGTGTGAAATACGCCCATTCGCATGGCCATCGCCTGAGACGTTTCCCAAAAATATCAGGGAATATTCACGAGGGGGTTTTGCACGGCTGCCAGACAGCGCTGCAAAAGCCCCCTGTGTCTGTTTGAGGCATTGTCAATCATTTCACAAAAAGAGAAGAAAGAGGGTAGAGAGAAAATGGGTTTGGCTACATTTAGAGGCGGCGTCCATCCTTATGAGGGAAAAGACCTGTCCAAAGACAGACCAGTCAAGACACTGCTGCCGCAGGGCGAGATGGTGTACCCGCTGTCACAGCATATCGGCGCCCCAGCAAAGCCGGTTGTCAAAAAAGGGGACCATGTGCTCGTAGGACAGATTCTGGGAGAGGCAGGCGGTTTTGTCTCCGCCAATGTCATCAGCTCTGTTTCCGGCACTGTGAAAGCGGTGGAGCCGCGCCTGACCGTCAGCGGAAACATGGTAAATTCCGTGATTGTAGAGAATGACAATCTGTACGAGGGCGTGCAGGGACTGGGCGACAAGAGAGATGCATCGAAACTCTCAAAGGACGAGATACGCGCGATTATCAAGGACGCAGGCATTGTGGGAATGGGCGGAGCCGGATTCCCGACGCATGTGAAGCTGACACCGAAGGACGACAGCAAGATTGATTACGTGATTGTAAATGGCGCAGAGTGTGAGCCGTATCTGACTTCCGATTACCGGATGATGCTCGAGGAGCCGGAGCGGATTGTGGGCGGCCTGAAAGTGATTCTGAAGCTGTTCCCGAACGCAAAAGGCGTGATCGGCATCGAGGATAACAAACCGGACGCGATTGCCTCCATGACGAAGGCAGCTGAGAAAGAGGCGAATATCCAGGTCGTGCCGCTGAAGACAAAATACCCGCAGGGCGGTGAGCGCACGCTGATTTACGCTGTGACCGGCAGAAAAATCAATTCCACCATGCTTCCGGCAGATGTTGGCTGTGTGGTAAACAACGTGGACACTGTGATTTCCATTTATATGGCAGTCTGCGAGACGACGCCGTGTATCAGAAAGATTATCACTGTGACAGGAGATGCCATCAAGGAGCCGCAGAACTTCAAGGTTCCGACTGGTATCTGTTACCGCGAGTTGGTGGAGGCAGCAGGCGGATTCAAGGAGGAGCCGGAGAAAGTCATCTCCGGAGGACCGATGATGGGCCAGGCGCTGTTTACTCTGGATGTGCCGGTTATGAAGGCATCGTCCGCTGTTTTGGCGCTCACAAAAGACCAGGTGGCAGAGTTGGAGCCGTCTGCATGCATTCGCTGCGGGCGATGTGCTTCCGTCTGTCCTGGACATATCGTGCCGCAGAAGATTATGGAAGCAGCGGAGCGGCGCGATTTGGACCTGTTTGTGAAATACGATGGCATGGAGTGCTGTGAGTGCGGCTGCTGTTCCTTTATCTGTCCGGCAAGACGCCCTCTGACACAGGCATTCAAATCCATGAGACTGGCCGTGCGCGCAGCAGCACAGGCAAAAAAAGCGAAAGCGTAGGAGGTGTAATTTAGTATGGCAAAATTATGGAATGTATCATCATCTCCTCACGCGAGACATACCGATACCACGAGCAAAATCATGTTTGATGTGGCAATCGCTATGCTTCCTGCTTCCCTCTACGGAGTCTGGCAGTTCGGTTTCAAGGCGTTGATGATTATACTTGTCAGTGTATTGTCCTGTGTGTTGTCCGAGTATGTCTATGAGGCATTTATGGGCAAAAAAATCACTGTGATGGACGGCAGTGCCGTTGTCACAGGTATGATTCTGGCATTGAATATGCCGCCGGAGGTTCCGCTCTGGATTCCGATGCTCGGCGGTATGTTTGCAATTATCATTGTAAAACAGCTGTTCGGTGGTCTGGGACAGAACTTCATGAACCCAGCTCTGGCGGCGAGATGTTTCCTTCTGATTTCTTTTGCGGGCCGTATGACTACATTTACCCTGGACGGCGTGTCCGGCGCGACTCCTCTGGCGCGGCTGAAGGCAGGAGAGACCGTGGATGTGGCAGCGATGTTTGTGGGAAAAATTCCAGGAACCATCGGTGAGGTATCAGCGTTAGCGCTGCTGATTGGCGCAGCGTATCTGGTTATCCGCAAGGTGATTTCCCTTCGGATTCCGCTTACATATATTGCGACAACACTTATCTTTGCAGCTATTTTCGGCGGCCATGGACTGAGCGCAAACTACCTTTTGGGACATCTGTTCGGCGGCGGTCTGATTTTCGGTGCATTCTTTATGGCAACTGACTATGTGACAAGCCCGATTACCGTGAAGGGGCAGTACGTGTATGGCGTGATTCTGGGTATTCTGACTGGAATTTTCCGTATCTTCGGCGGTTCTGCGGAAGGCGTATCCTACGCGATTATCTTCTCCAACATTCTGGTGCCGCTGATTGAGCGCTTCACGATGCCGGTTGCATTCGGAAAGGAGGGCAAAAAGAAATGAAAAAAGCAGGATTTATGAAAGACGCCCTGATTTTGTTTGTGATTACCCTGATTTCCGGTGTGCTCTTAGGCGGTGTGTATGAGATGACAGCCGCTGTCATTGCACAGAGACAGGAAGCAGAGAAACAGAAAACCTACAAGGAAGTGTATGCAGACGCCTCTTCTTTCAGCACGAACGAGGAGCTGACTGCAAAGGCGGCTTCAGCAGACCTCTCTGCTTATGAGAAGGTGAGCGTGTCTGAGATTTTGGATGCGAAGGACGCTTCTGGCAATGTCATTGGCCATCTGGTGACTTCCACATCCAAGGCAGGGTATGGCGGCGAAGTGACGATCTCCATCGGTATCACAAGCGATGGTACAATCACGGGAATCGGTTTCCTCACCATCAATGAGACGCCAGGTCTTGGCATGAAAGCGAAAGATGACGAATTCAAAAACCAGTTTATCGGGAAAAATGCTCCGCAGCTTAGTCTTGTGAAGGGCGGCGGCGCAGGCGATGCAGAGATCAATGCCATCAGCGGTGCGACCGTGACATCGACCGCGGTGACAAATGCAGTCAATGCAGCATTGTTCCTGGTGAGCGGAAATTAGGAGGTGGATGTGATGAACAAATGTACAGAACGTGTGTATAACGGTATTGTAAAAGAAAATCCCACCTTCGTCCTGATGCTCGGTATGTGTCCGACTCTGGCAGTCACGACATCTGCCATGAATGGTCTGGGTATGGGCCTTACAACGACCGCCGTACTGATTTTTTCCAATATGATTATCGCTGCACTGCGCAAGGTGATTCCGGACAGAGTCCGTATTCCGGCGTTTATCGTAATCGTAGCCTCTCTGGTAACGATTGTACAGCTTCTTCTGGAGGCGTACATTCCGGATTTGTACAGTGCGCTCGGAATTTATATTCCTCTGATTGTAGTAAACTGTATCATTCTGGGACGCGCAGAGTCCTATGCGTCCAAGAATGACCCGATTTCCTCTGCATTTGACGGAGTCGGCATGGGCCTCGGTTTTACCGTAGGTCTGACCGCTATCGGTATCTTCCGTGAGCTTCTGGGTTCTGGTATGATTTTCGGTGCGCAGATTATGCCGGCAAACTATGAGCCGATTGCGATTTTCGTTCTGGCTCCAGGTGCATTCTTCGTTCTCGCCATGTTGACTGCGCTGCAGAACAAATTCAAGATGCCGTCTGCGACAAACGGCTCCGCGCCGTCCAATCTGGCATGTGGCGGTGACTGTACGCACTGCAGCGGTTCTTCCTGCATGACAAACCATGAACTTTTGGAAGAGAAAGCGCGCCAGGCGGCGGAGGAAGCTGCAAAGAAGAAAGCCGAAGCTGCGAAAAAAGCGGCTGAGTTGAAAGCACAGGCAGCATCGAATGCAGCATCTTTAAAAAAAGAAGTGTAGGAGGAATGGATAGATGAAAGAATTGTTATTGATTGCCATCGGCTCTGCCCTGGTAAATAACGTAGTACTGAGCCAGTTTTTGGGCATTTGTCCTTTCCTCGGCGTTTCTAAAAAAGTAGAGACAGCAGGGGGCATGGGAGCAGCGGTTATCTTCGTTATCACCATCGCATCTGCCGTGACAAGTTTGATTTACAACTATATCCTGGTGGCGCTGAACCTGGAGTATTTGCAGACCATCGTGTTTATTCTGGTTATCGCAGCTCTGGTACAGTTTGTGGAAATGTTCCTGAAGAAAAGTATGCCGTCTCTGTATGAGGCGCTCGGCGTGTACCTGCCGCTTATCACGACCAACTGTGCAGTGCTTGGTGTGGCTCTGACAAACGTGCAGAACGAGTACGGCGTGCTGAAAAGCGTGATTAACGGTCTGGGTACAGCAGTGGGATTTACTATCTCTATCATCCTGCTTGCCGGCGTGCGGGAGAAAATCGAGCACAACGATATACCGGATTCGTTTAAAGGTTCCCCGATTGTGCTGATTACAGCTGGTTTGATGGCAATCGCGTTTTTCGGATTTTCTGGACTAATTTAAAGGGGGACGAAAGATGAATATGATGGGAATTTTGCTTGCGGCCGTTATGGTCGGGGCAGTAGGTATTATCATCGGTATCCTCTTGGGGATTGCCAGCGAAGCATTTAAAGTAGAAGTGGACGAGAGAGAAATTCTGGTGCGCGGCGAGCTGCCAGGAAACAACTGCGGCGGCTGCGGATATGCCGGATGTGATGCCCTGGCAAAGGCCATTGCGGCAGGCGAGGCACCGGTCGGCGCGTGTCCGGTTGGCGGCGCACCGGTTGCAGACAAGATTGCAGCAATCATGGGCGTAGAGAGCGCAGGTGCAGACAAGAAAGTGGCCTTCGTGAAATGTAAAGGAACCTGCGACAAGACGAGAGTGCAGTACCGCTACTATGGTTTGGATGACTGCTCAGGCGTGAGCGTGGTTCCAGGGCACGGTGAGAAGGCATGTGCATACGGATGTATGGGATACGGCAGCTGCGTGAAGGTGTGTGATTTTGATGCCATCCATGTAGTTGACGGTGTGGCAGTGGTGGACAAGGAGAAATGTGTGGCATGCGGAAAATGTGCGGCTGCATGTCCGAACCACCTGATTGAGCTGGTACCGTACAAGGCACAGAATCTGGTACAGTGTAACTCCAACGCAAAGGGCAAGGACGTGAAGCTGGCATGCGATGCGGGATGTATCGGATGTATGATGTGTACCAAAGTCTGCGAGTCCGGTGCGATTACCGTGACAAACAACCTGGCACATATCGATTACAGCAAGTGTACAAACTGCGGCAAGTGCGCAGCGAAGTGTCCGGTGAAGGTAATAAAGACCGTTTAAGAAGAAAACGGGTTTCATCCATAATAAAACGAGAAACCCCTGTCAGCGTCATTTGCATTTGACGCTGGCGGGGGTTTTTACTTACGCCCTGTTCGGGTTGCTTTCTCATGTTTTTGGCGGGTCAACTGGACCAAAATCCTCTTGCAAGCAAGCTTGCATCGGATTTTGGTCTATTTGACCCTGGTATCATCATCATATTATACATTAAAGCGGAACAGTACCACGTCGCCGTCTTTCATCACATACTCTTTGCCTTCCAGACGAACCAGTCCTTTTTCCTTTGCTGCTGTGTAGGTGCCGCAGTTTAACAGGTCCTGGTAATTTACGACCTCGGCACGGATGAAACCGCGCTCAAAGTCGGAGTGAATCTTTCCGGCAGCCTGCGGAGCTTTGGTACCGAGCTGGATAGTCCATGCGCGGGTTTCCTTCTCGCCTGCGGTCAGATAGCTGATTAAGCCGAGAAGACGATAGCTTGCGGCAATCAGTTTGTCGAGGCCGGATTCGGAGAGTCCCAGATCCTCCAAAAACAGTTTTTTCTCATCGTCATCGAGCTCTGCGATTTCCTGCTCAATCTGCGCGCAGATCACGAAGACTTCGCTGCCGGTTTCTGCTGCGAACTCGCGCACTTTTGCTACATGCGCATTGGAGGCGCCGTCATCTGCCACGTCATCTTCTGATACATTGGCAGCGAAAATGACTGGTTTCCAGGTCAGAAGGTTCAGGGATGACACAAGTGCCAGCTCGTCCTCATCTGCACATGCAAAGCTTCTCGCCAGTTTTCCGTCCTCCAGATGTGCCTGCAGGCGTCTCAAAACTTCCACTTCTTTTGCTAATGCCTTGTCGTTGCAGGCAGCGCGGGCAGACTTCGAGATTCTTCTCTCCAGAATCTCGATATCGGAGAAGATTAATTCCAGATTAATTGTCTCAATGTCGCGCAGCGGGTTGACACTTCCATCCACATGGATGACATTGGAATCCTCAAAGCAGCGCACTACATGCACAATCGCATCTACCTCGCGGATATTGGATAAAAACTGGTTTCCAAGGCCCTCCCCTTTGGATGCGCCCTTTACCAGACCGGCGATATCCACAAACTCAATCACAGCCGGAGTGATTTTTTCAGAGTTGTACAGAGCAGCGAGTTTTCCCAGACGGCTGTCTGGAACCGGTACGATACCGATGTTTGGGTCGATGGTACAGAATGGGTAGTTTGCAGATTCTGCTCCTGCTTTTGTCAGGGAATTGAAAAGGGTACTTTTGCCGACGTTTGGCAGTCCAACAATACCTAATTTCATAATGAATACGTCCTTTCTTTTTATAGAAAACTATGTAACAGTTCAGATATCTGTAAGGAGACTGGCTATACAATGCTGCCCATACAATAAATAGTGCCGATACGATGCTGCCTGTACGATACCAAACTGATACAAAATATATTTTCAACCTATCATAACACATTTTTTCGGGAAAAGAAAGAGAAAGAAAAAAAGAGAAGCGTGGTGACTTTGGAATATCACATGGGCGGAGTGAATCTATCAGAGTGTACCCAAATACATTAGCGCATATTAGGTCGATTCCTGTCGAGAACATTCGATGGAATCTGTTTGATTTTTCAATATAGTAGGGGTAAAATAAAGGCAGGATTAAAAACAAAAAGCGCCTAAGACATGGTACGGTCAGTACATTCGAAAGGAGAAAAAAAGGATGTCAAAAGAAGAATTAAGCCGCCAGATTGAAGCGATGAGGGAACGTTTAAATGACGCTGTTGACAGAAAGATAGATTATGAACAGATTTTAAAGATAAGCAAAGAGATGGATCGCCTGATTGCTGCTTATATGAGTGCAGATGCAGACTGAGGCATGCATGCAAATGGGAGCATGGATGCAGACAGCAGTATAGCACAGATGAAACTGGATACATATAGCTAGAAGCGGCAGAAATGTCCGTATAGGGAAAACATGTTCGTAATGTATGTTCGATAAAATAAGGAGAGAATAAGGACAGGCAGAAGGGAAAGAAACCGGATGAGAATCATTTTGTTCCGGTTTCTTTTCTTTGTCGTTTCAAAACGTTTCCTGACGATAGATTTCTTACAAAATGTGGTAAAAAAACCTTGCCATTTTGTGAAGGTTGTACTAGAATAAAAATGAGTCATTAGAACTTTGACAGTGGGAAAAAGTGGCATAAAGTGGGAGAATAAGGCAATTCGAACCACAAAGAGGGCAGAACGGTATGTTTATAGGGGAATATAGTCACACAATCGATGAAAAAGGCCGTCTGATTATGCCTTCCAGGTTCAGAGAACAACTTGGAGATTCCTTTGTGGTGACGAGAGGACTCGACGGCTGTCTGTTCGTGTACGGCTTACAGGAGTGGGAAAAGTTGGAGCAGAAACTGCGTGCTCTGCCACTCACAAATCCGAACGCCAGGAAACTGACTCGTTTTTTTCTGGCAGGTGCTGCGATGTGTGAGATGGACAAGCAGGGACGGATTCTTCTTCCCGCAGTTCTCAGAAAATTCGCAGGCTTAAAGAAGGACGTAGTCCTGGCAGGTGTGGGAAACCGCATTGAGATTTGGAATGATGCAGCCTGGGCCGGTGAGAGCGGATATGATGATATGAATGAAATTGCAGAGAGCATGGAAGGTTTTGGGATATGACATTTGTACATAAATCAGTGCTTTTGGAGGAGACTGTGGGCAGTCTTTTGATAAAGCCGGACGGAATTTACGTGGACGGAACACTCGGCGGAGGCGGACATGCTTTTCGGGTGGCGGAGCAGCTTGGAGAACATGGACGGCTTATCGGGATTGACCAGGACGCCGATGCCATTGCGGCAGCAGGAGAGCGCCTGCGCCCGTTTGGTGACAAGGTCACGATTGTGAGAAACAACTATAAAAATATAAAAACTGTGCTGGAGGAGCTTTCCATCGACAAGGTGGATGGAATTTATTTGGATTTGGGGGTTTCCTCCTATCAGCTGGATACTGTGGAGCGCGGCTTTACTTACCGCGAGGACACGGCGCTCGATATGCGCATGGACCAGAGAAATCCCATGACAGCGGCGGATTTGGTAAATACCTACACCGAGCAGGAGCTTTACCGGATTATCCGCGATTACGGTGAGGACCGCTTCGCCAAAAACATTGCGAAGCACATCGTGAGGGCAAGGCAGGAGACACCGATTACTACCACAGGACAGCTCAATGAGATCATAAAGGCAGCGATTCCCGCGAAGGTGAGGGCGACCGGAGGACATCCTTCCAAGAGAACCTACCAGGCGATCCGCATTGAGTTAAACCACGAGCTGGATGTGTTGAATGACTCGATTGACACGATGATTTCGCTGTTAAAACCAGGCGGGCGCCTCTCGATTATCACGTTTCATTCTCTGGAGGACCGAATCGTGAAGACGAGATTTCGCCTGAATGAAAATCCGTGTACCTGCCCACCGGAGTTTCCGGTCTGCGTGTGCGGAAAGAAGAGCAAAGGAAGAGTTGTGACGAGAAAACCGATTTTACCGTCGGAGGAGGAACTTTTGCAGAATTCTCGCTCGAAGAGTGCAAAGTTAAGAGTATTTGAACGCATAACAAGCAATCCCCATTTTAGGTATGTAGGAGAACCAAATTGTGAGTAAGGGGGATGCTTGTGTCAGATGGAATATTCCCATCTGACAGCTGCGAAGCAGCCTGCGTTCGTGAGGAAGGAGCAAAGCGGATTCCGAATGTCCGCTTTACAAGATTAGGAGGTGTAATGGAATGGCTGAAGAGAGAAGACACCGCAGTCAGAAGGTATACGTAGACGGCAACACCGTGCGCAAGGAGATCCACAGAGAGAGGCCTCAGAAGAGGCCACAGCAGCAGGTAAAAAGACAGGTAAGTAAAAACGTGAGGCGAAATCAGCAAAAGGCACTCTATGTCGATTTGCCGTACGTGGCGGTTCTGACCGTAGCGGTTGCCGTGACACTGTTTGTGTGCGCCAACTATATTCATATTCAGTCTTCCATAACAGCACGAATCCATAACATTGAGACCTTAGAGCAGAGTCTGGAGCAGTACCAGATTGACAACGATGCTCTTCGAACCAGGATACATACCTATGTGGATTTGGATTATGTATATCGAGTGGCAACAGAAGAACTTGGCATGGTATATGCAGGAAAAAGCCAGGTGATTCAGTACCACAGGACAGAAAGAGAGTATGTAAGACAAAATGAGGACATCCCGAAACACTAGAAATCCAAATAAAAAAGCAAAAGTAAAAATAAAAAAGAAGAAAGTTTTTTTAAAACGTATGCAGGAAAGGCTGGCGATTACCGTAGTTGTAATTACGCTGGCTTTATTTGCCTTGATCACTGTGCTGTTCCGCATTGTGGATGAGGACGGGGATTCTTATGAGAGGCAGATTCTGATGCAGCAGGACTACGACAGCCGTGTGATTCCGGCGCGAAGAGGCGATATCATTGACCGAAACGGCACATATCTGGCGACCAGCGAGATGGTCTACAACCTGATTCTGGACCCGAAGCAGATCATGTCGGACGAGGAACATTTTCTGGAGCCGACGGTGGAAGCGCTGGAGGCCGTGTTCGGATACGACAAAAATGAGATGCGCCAGTATATCCGTGACAATGCATCCCGCGCGTATATCCGCTATGCGCGCATGGTGAGCCAGGATGTGAAGGACACGTTTGACAAGTACGACAAAGACGCGACCGATGCCTACAAGAAGCTGACCGACTCCAGCGAGAGCCGAAAGAGAATCAAGGGCATCTGGTTTGAGAGAGAGTATCACCGGATTTACCCCTACAATTCTCTGGGCTGTAACATTATCGGTTTTTCCAACCGCGACGGCGACGCCGGCACAGGCGGTATTGAGCAGTACTACAACAGCACACTTCTGGGAACAAACGGAAGGGAGTACGGCTATTTGAACGCGGACTCCAATGTGGAGCGCGTCATCAAAAACGCTTCCAACGGAAATACAGTCATGTCCACGATGGATGTGAATATTCAGAAGGTGGTGGAGCGCTACATCAATGAGTGGGAGGCAGAGACCGGAAGCAAGACGACTGCAGCGATTGTGATGAATCCGAACAACGGTGAAATCCTGGGTATGGCGAGCAGCCGCCAGTTTGACCTGAACAATCCGCGAGACCTGACCCAATGGTACACCCAGGAGCAGATTGATGCGATGACGACAGAAGAGCAGATGGAGGCATGGAACACCATCTGGAGAAATTACTGTGTCAGCGATACCTATGAGCCAGGTTCTCCGATGAAGCCATTTACCATCGCAGCAGCGCTCGAGGAAGGCGCGATTACCGGAAAAGAGACATTTGTGTGCGACGGCTATCAGGAAATCGGCGGTTACCGCATCCGCTGCGTCAACCGAAACGGGCACAATCAGTTGACTGTGCCGGAATCCCTGATGGTGTCCTGCAACGATGTTCTGATGCAGATTGCAGCGAAGGAAGGAAAACACATATTTACCAAGTATCAGACACTGTTCGGTTTTGGACAGAAGACGAACATCGACCTTCCTGGCGAGGCGGTTACGAGTAACCTGATTTATAAAGAGGAAAATATGGGGCCGACGGACCTTGCGACCAACAGCTTCGGCCAGAACTTCAATGTCACAATGGTGCAGATGGCAGCCGCATTCTCTTCCTTAATTAATGGCGGAACGTACTATCAGCCGCATGTGGTAAAGCAGATTTTGAACAGCAAGGGTTCCGTGGTGGAGAGAAAAGACGCTGTGGCTGTGAGAGAGACTGTATCGGCAACAACCAGCGCATTTATCCGCGACGCCTTATATGAGACGGTCTACAATCCGGAAAAAGGAACTGGAAAGGCCGCTAAAATAGAGGGATACAAGCTGGGCGGAAAGACAGGAACCGCGCAGAAGCTGCCGCGTGCCGCAAAGACCTATCTGGTGTCCTTTATCGGCTTTGCGCCTGTGGACAACCCGCAGGTGGTCGTGTATGTGATTGTGGATGAGCCGAATGTGGAGGACCAGGCGCACAGTACATTTGCAGCGGAGATTTTCAGAAAAATCATGCAGGATATTCTGCCATATCTGAATATTTTTCCGGAAAATGACGACGGATATATTGTTCCGACCAGGGCAGAGAGCCTGGAAGGTGATGAGCATCCGGTCGGAGAGGATAACGGCACAGTTCTTCCGGACAATCCGTTCGCGGCGGCTGCTGAGGAAAATCGGCAGCAGCAGACACTGCCGGCAGAGAAGCCGGACCCTATGGTGATTAACCCGCAGGATTACCCGTCCAGAAGCACACAGGCCGAGACACAGAGCCAGTCACAGCCGACGCAGCAGCAACAGACACAGGCTGAAACGCAGTCACAGCAGCAGACGCAGGCCCAGCAATAGACGCAGACACAGCAATAGAGGCAGGTGCAGCTGTGATGACGCAGTCACAGTTTCGGCGCGAGTGATAGACATAAAAAAAGACAGGATTCATATACTGTACCAAGACAGACAGTCAGAGGCAGGAATGAACCAGAGCAGAACCATGCACAGAAAAAAGATAGCCGTCTTTTGTCTTCTGTCATTCCTTATGGTGACAGGACTCATGGGACGGCTGTTTTATCTTATGATAGCAGAGTCGGAGTATTACAGTGCCATGGCGCAGGAGCTGCACGAGAGGGAGAGAAGCATCAAGGCGGCGCGGGGCAATATCTATGATGCTACCGGAAAAAAGCTGGCGGCAAACAAGACCGTCTGCACCGTCTCCGTCATCCACAACCAGATTCAGGACAAAGAGACTGTGATTTCGGTGCTATGCCAGGAGCTGGGACTTGATGAGGACAGCGTCAGAAAAAAGGTGGAAAAATATTCTTCCAGAGAAATTATAAAGACGAATGTGGAGAAGGAGCTGGGAGATAAAATCCGCGGCTATAAGATGGCGGGGGTCAAAGTGGATGAAGATTACAAGAGGTATTACCCGTATGACACGCTTGCGTCCAAGGTGCTGGGCTTTACGGGCGGCGATAACCAGGGAATTATCGGACTTGAGGTCAAATATGAGGAATATCTGAAGGGGACGGACGGAAAAATCCTGACGCAGACTGATGCGGCGGGAGTGGAGCTGGAGAATGCGGCGGAAGGCCGGATTGAGCCGATTGCCGGAAAAGACCTCTATATCAGTCTGGATGTCAATATCCAGAAATACGCGGAGCAGGCGGCATACAAGGTGATGGAGGAGAAGAATGCAAAGGCAGTGTCCATCATTGTGATGAATCCGCAGAACGGGGAAATTCTGGCGATGGTGAATGCGCCGGAGTTTCACTTGAATGACCCGTTTACCTTGAATACAGATGTGGCGTGGGGAAGCGCAGGGGGCGAATCCGAGTCAGAAGCTTCGCCCACATTGCAGGATACATCCGAGTCGGCACTTTCGGCGGTGTTGCAGAAGGAATCCGAGTCTGCGGTTCCGATTGTCTCACAGGATGCATTGAACCAGATGTGGAGAAACCGCTGCATCAATGATACGTATGAGCCAGGTTCCACATTCAAGATTATCACTGCCGCAGCCGGCCTGGAGGCGGGGGTGGTGAGTCTGACGGATTCGTTCTCCTGCCCAGGCTTTCGCGTGGTGGAGGACAGAAAAATCCGCTGCCACAAGGTCGGCGGTCACGGCGGGGAGACATTTTTGCAGGGGGTTATGAACTCCTGCAATCCCGTCTTTATCGACGTCGGGCAGCGCCTTGGCGTGGACCGGTATTATCACTATTTCCAGCAGTTCGGGCTGATGGGAAAGACGGGGATTGACCTTCCTGGCGAGGCGGCGACGATTATGCACAAAAAAGAAAATATGGGGCTGGTGGAGCTGGCGACGGTGTCGTTTGGGCAGTCCTTCCAGATTACGCCGGTGCAGCTGATTACAACCGCCGCATCCATCGTCAATGGGGGAAATCGGATTACGCCGCACTTCGGCGTAAAAGTGCAGTCGGAGGATGGAAGTTTTGTGCGAAAATTTGACTATCCGGTCAAAAAAGGCATTGTCTCGGAGCAGACGAGCGAGACGATGCGCTATGTGTTGGAGCAGGTCGTGTCCGAGGGAAGTGGAAAACAGGCAAAAATTGAGGGGTATCACATCGGCGGAAAAACCGCCACGTCCGAAAAACTTCCCAGAAGCCTGAAAAAATATATCTCTTCGTTTCTTGGATTTGCGCCCGCCGAAAATCCGCAGGTGATGGCACTGATTACGATTGATGAGCCGGAAGGCATTTATTATGGAGGAACGATTGCAGCGCCTGTGATTGGAAATTTGTTCCAGTCTGTTCTGCCATATCTGGGAATTTCTGAGGATTCAGAAAGCAGTTGATGATTCGGACAAAAAGAGTTATACTATCCGTAGTTGTAAAAAACTTGCTGCATATAAATCCGCATCGAAAAAGGCGGAAATACATAGTCCAAATGCGGCAAAGACTTACATAAGATGTTGAGGTGTCCTATGATTAATGAAACAATTTTAGCAGTTATTATTGCCTTTGCCGTCAGCGCGGCGCTCTGTCCGGTTGTGATTCCTTTTCTGCACAAATTAAAATTCGGGCAGCAGGTGAGGACGGACGGTCCCCAGACGCACTTGAAAAAGCAGGGAACGCCGACGATGGGAGGTCTGGTGATTCTGGCCGCGATTATCGTCACATCGCTGCTGTATGTGAAGGATTACCCGAAGATTATTCCGATTCTTTTCGTGACGGTGGGCTTTGGAATCATCGGTTTTCTGGATGATTACATCAAGATTGTGATGAAACATTCCGAAGGGTTGAAGCCGTTACAGAAGCTTTTTGGGCAGTTTGTGATAACTGGTATTTTCGCCGCATACCTTTTACGTTCTGGCGATGTGGAGACGACCATGCTGATTCCGTTTACAGGCGGATTTGAGAATGGGTATTTCCTGGATTTGAAAGCACTGTTTCTTCCCGCTCTTTTTATTATTATGCTGGGAACTGACAATGGTGTCAATTTCACCGACGGTCTGGATGGGCTGTGCACCAGCGTGACGATTCTGGTGGCGACTTTCTTTACCGTGGTGGCGATGGGGGAGGATGCCGGCATCAGCCCGATCACAGGTGCTGTGGTGGGCAGTCTTCTGGGATTTCTGCTGTTCAATGTGTATCCGGCAAAGGTCTTTATGGGCGATACCGGTTCCCTGGCGCTCGGCGGTTTTGTGGCGTCTACGGCTTATATGATGCAGATGCCGATTTTTATAGCGATTGTGGGATTGATTTATCTGGCAGAGGTATTATCGGTGATCATACAGGTGTCCTACTTTAAGGCGACAAAAGGAAAACGGTTTTTCCGCATGGCGCCGATTCACCATCACTTTGAGTTGGGCGGATGGTCGGAGACCAGAGTGGTGGCAGTGTTCTCGATTGTGACAGCGATACTCTGTCTGGTAGCATACTTAGGATTATAGGAGGAATGGATATGGGTCAGAAGGTTTTGGTGGCAGGAACAGGACTGAGCGGGATTGCTGCTGCAAAGCTGCTTTTAAAAAAAGGAGGCGATGTTGTCTTATATGACGGAAATTATGCGCTCTCCGAGGAGACAATCAAAGGAAAATTTGAGGATGCTTCCCATGTGACGGTTGTTTTGGGAGAACTGAAAAAGACCGACCTGATGGGCGTGGAGCTGTGTGTCATCAGCCCAGGCATTCCGCTGACGGCGCCGTTTGTCGAGGTGATTGACACGGCGGGGATTCCGATTTGGAGTGAGATTCAGCTGGCATACCAGTGTGCAAAAGGAAAGCTAGTTGCCATCACAGGAACCAACGGTAAGACGACGACCACAGCGCTGACCGGCGAGATTATGAAGAGCCAGTTTGAAGATACGCATGTGGTGGGAAATATCGGCGCTCCGTACACAGACATTGCGATGGAGACGGAGGATGAGAGCATGACCGTGGCGGAGATTTCGAGTTTCCAGCTGGAGACAATCACCGATTTCAGGCCGAATGTCTCTGCGATTTTAAACATCACACCGGACCATCTGGACCGTCACGGTACCTTTGAGTGCTATGCCCAGGTGAAGGAGAGCATTGCGAGAAATCAGACCGAGGAGGACTCCTGCGTTTTAAACTATGATGACCCGCTTCTGCGCGAATTTGGAACGGACCCTGAGAAAAAGCCGAAGGCAAAAGTCGTATTCTTCAGCCGCAAGGAGAAGCTCGAAGAGGGCGTGTATATGGACGGCGATATGATTATCTCAAAGAAAGATAAGAAGGAGACGCCGATTGTGGATGTACATGAGCTGCAGTTGATCGGAAACCACAACTATGAGAACGTGATGGCCGCAGTGGCGATTGCGATAGAGATTGGCGTGCCGCTTGAGAAGATTCAGAAAACTGTAAAAGAATTCAAGGCGGTGGAACATAGAATCGAGTTTGTGCTGGAGAGAACCGGCGTGAAGTATTACAATGACTCTAAGGGAACCAATCCGGATGCGGCCATCCGCGCGATTGAGGCGATGCCGTCACCGACCCTTCTGATTGCGGGCGGATACGACAAACATGCGGAGTATGACGAGTGGATTGAGGCGTTCCAGGGAAAGGTGCGCTATCTGGTGCTGATTGGACAGACACGCGACAAGATTGCAGAGTGCGCGAAGAAGCACGGCTTTACGGATATCATGTATGCGGAGGACATGAAAGAGGCCGTTCAGGTCTGCGCTTCCTATGCCAATATGGGTGACTGCGTTCTGCTGTCCCCTGCATGTGCGAGCTGGGGGATGTTTTCCAACTACGAGGAGCGGGGACGAATTTTTAAGGAGTGTGTGAGAAACCTGTAAGGAGGCAGAGGGCGTATGGCGGCAAAACAATCCCAGAAAAAGAAGAAAAACAATCGGTTTTATGATTACAGCCTGCTGTTTGTGATTATATTTTTGACCGCATTTGGTCTTTTGATGATTTACAGCTCCAGTTCTTATGCGGCGCAGCTTGCCGGAAGACCTGCTTCGTACTACATGACCCGCCAGGGGGCGATTGCCGCCGTGGGATTTGTAGCTATGATTGTTATCTCAAAGGTGGATTACCATTTCTGGGTAAAGTTTGCAAAGTTTGCGTACTGGATGTCCTATGTTTTGATGGCTCTCACGATGTTTACCCCGCTTGGCATGGAGGTGAACGGAAAGAAGAGATGGCTGAAACTGGGACCCATCAGCTTTCAGCCCACGGAGCTGGTAAAGATTGCCTTGATTTTGATGCTGGCAGTGTGCATCACAAAGATGGGAAAACATATCAACTATATGCGCGGTCTGATGCGCGTGGTGTTGATTACATCACCGATTGCGCTGATGGTAACAGAAAATAACCTAAGTTCCGGTATCATCATCTTCGGCATCGCATTTGTGATGGCGTTTGTGGCATCCAAAATCCGCTGGCCGTTTTACAGTGCTTTGGCTGCCGGTGTGCTGGGGCTGACGTTTGCGCCCCAGCTGGTGAAACTTTTGGAGATGCTGCCGTTTATCAAACCTTATCAGATGGAGCGTATCTATGTGTGGCTGGATCCGGCGGCGCACAAACTGAACGGCGGTTTCCAGACGCTGCAGGGACTCTACGCCATCGGTTCCGGAAAAATGTTCGGAAAGGGTCTGGGGCAGAGCATCCAGAAGCTTGGTTTTCTTCCAGAAGCACAGAATGATATGATTTTCTCAATTATCTGCGAGGAACTGGGCTTTGTGGGCGCGATTTTTGTTATTTACCTGTTTTTGTTTATGATTTACCGCTTTATGATTATTGCGAGCAATGCGCCCGACCTGTTAGGCGCTCTGATTGTGGTGGGAGTCATGGCGCACATTGCGATTCAGGTTATCTTAAATATCGCCGTTGTGACAAACACCATTCCAAACACGGGTATCACGCTGCCGTTTATCAGCTATGGAGGAACTTCGGTGCTGTTTCTTCTGGCGGAGATGGGACTGGTTTTGGGCGTGTCCAACCAGATTCGGCTGGAAAGATAACTGCATACATAAACGGCGCCAAGTCACCTTTTCTCCATATCCTGCATAGAATAGACCAGAAGTGTATTCTGTGGGAGGCATGAAGTGTGATACAGGTCGCAGGTGGGAATCCTCTATATGGAGAAATCCAGGTTCAGGGTTCAAAAAATGCTGTGCTGCCAATTATGGCAGCATCGCTGCTTTATGAGGGAACTACGGTGATAGAAAATGTCCCCAAAATACAGGATGTGTACTGTATGATGGGGATATTGCGTTCTCTGGGATGCAAGGTTTCCATGGAGGGGCATACGGTCCTGATTGATGCCTCTGCTTTGTCACAGTGTGAAATCTGTCGGGAGGACATGGAAAAGATGCGCTCCTCCATTCTTCTGGCCGGACCGCTTTTAGCGAGGCTCGGGGAGGCGGGCGTCTATTATCCGGGCGGCTGTTCGATAGGGAAAAGGCCGATTGACCTGCATTTTTCTGTCTTTCGGGCGCTAGGCGCGAACGTCGAAGAGGCAGAGAGCGGGAAATGGCAAATCGGGCCAGGAGAAAACAAAAATTCGGGTGCAAGAATCTGTGTGAAGGCGGCGGACCTTCTGGCGGCGGCCGTGCACCTTCCGTATCCGAGTGTGGGTGCGACGGAAAATGGAATTTTGACGGCTGTTGGTGCGCGGGGAGTCACGGTTCTGAAAGGCTGTGCGAGGGAACCAGAGATTGTGGAGCTTGTCCATTTTTTGAGAAAGATGGGAGTTTGTATTCGCGGTGAGGGAACTTCCCGAATCGAGGTGGAGGGACAGAAGGCGCTTACACCAGTGCGGTACCGGGTCGGTGCTGACAGGATTGCAGCAGGTACATATCTGGCAGCGGCGATGTGTGCAGGAGGAGATGTGAGACTGTGCGGCGTGAGTACCCGCGGGATGGAGCCGGTGCTGCCTGTTTTGCGCTCTTTGGGCGCTGTGATAACGCAGGAAGGGGACTCACTGCGCCTGCAGATGGGCAGAAGGCCAAAGGGTGGAGTCTTCCGGCAGGATGTGCCACTAAAGACCGCGCCGTTTCCAGGGTTTCCGACCGACATGCAGTCCTTGTTGTTGGCGGTCTTTGCTGTCGCAGACGGAGAGAACTGTATGGAGGAGACAGTCTTTGAAGGGCGGTTTGCGGCGGCAAGGCAGCTTTTGAAATTTGGGGCAGAGATTTTAGTGGAAGGAAATAGGGTCTGTGTGACCGGAGTTCCTTCTCTTCGGGGCGCCTCTGTCCATGCGCCGGACCTTCGCGGGGGCGCTGCGCTCGTGGCGGCGGCGCTCGCAGCAGATGGGTGCAGCCAAATTTCAGGATATGAGCATATTGCCAGAGGTTACGAGGATATCTGCGGCAGTTTGAGGCTGCTGGGAGCAGATATCTGTATCAGCCACTTTTCTACTTGACATTTTCGGAAGGATACGTGAAAATAAGCTGAGAAAGCGCAGCGGTTTTCACATCCCCGCTGCGGCGCAAACATTCGCGGGAGACAGAAAACGTGTCCTGAGCGGAGGAAAGGAAAGCATGAGAAGCAGGAGAAGAGGGCATAAGAGAATATGGATAGGCGGAACGGTGTTTCTGGTGCTTTTGCTGGTGATTCTGTTTCTGTCTGTCCGTCTGACACAAATCACTGTGAGCGGCAACAAAAACTATACGGAAGAGGAGATAAAGACGCTCCTGTTTTCCGGCAGATGGGACAAAAATACCTTTTATTGTTATTACAAAGACAAATTCAAGGAACATGAGAACATCCCGTTTGTCGAAGAGTATAAACTGGTCTTCAACAGCCCGTTCAGTCTGGAGGTGATTGTCCACGAGAAGGCGATTATCGGCTATGTCTCCTATATGGGAAGCAACATGTATTTTGATAAAGACGGCATCATTGTGGAGAGCTCCAGGGAAACGCTGGAGGGGGTGCCCATGATTACCGGCCTGCGGTTTGGCCACATTGTGCTGTACCAGGTGCTTCCGGTGGCGCAGGAAGGGGTGTTTGACCAGATTATGCAGCTGACGCAGCTTCTGAGTTCCCATGAAATTTCGGTGGACAAGATTTATTACGATAAGGACCTGAAAGTGCGGATGACGATGGGAGAGATTACTGTGGAGCTGGGGTCGAGCAGTGACTTGAACGGAAAAATTGCAGAGCTTGCGGACATGCTGCCGGTTTTGGCCGGACATGCAGGAACGCTGGATTTGAGCACCTATGACGAACTGAATCCAGACCAGTGGTTTTCGTTCAAAAGGAAAGAATAGTTTTAGAAAAAAATCATAAAATTGTTCAAATTTGAGGTTGATTTTTTTGGTAAAATCAAATATGCTATTAGGTGAGCTAGTTTTAAAAATGTGCCTGTATTCTTGCTGCGAAATACAGGACCCAGAAAAAAGAAAACTTGTATGTACAAAAGGATAGTACATACAAAGTTGTATTGAGTCACATGAAGACAGATGAGAAACATGCAAAAAATAGTTACACATTTACAAAAAGGGAGTTTGAAGGAGGGCAAAATTCTTGTTAGAAATTAAGATAAATGAGGCAGAGAATACTGCGAAGATTTTGGTTGTAGGTGTAGGCGGCGCAGGAAACAATGCTGTGAACCGCATGATTGATGAAAATATTGCCGGTGTTGAGTTTATCGGCATCAACACAGATAAGCAGGCGCTGCAGTTCTGTAAAGCGCCGACGGCGATGCAGATTGGCGAAAAACTGACAAAGGGACTGGGAGCCGGCGCAAAGCCTGAGATTGGCGAGAAGGCAGCGGAAGAGAGTGCGGAGGAAATTTCTGCAGCGCTGAAAGGTGCAGATATGGTATTTGTCACCTGTGGTATGGGCGGCGGTACAGGTACCGGTGCAGCTCCTGTTGTGGCAAAGCTTGCAAAAGATATGGGAATTCTTACGGTCGGTGTTGTGACAAAACCGTTCCGTTTTGAGGCAAAGACACGCATGGCGAATGCCCTCTCCGGAATTGAACATCTGAAAGCCAGCGTGGATACTCTGATTGTGATCCCGAACGACAAACTCCTTGAGATTGTAGACAGACGCACTACAATGCCGGAAGCTTTAAAGAAGGCAGATGAGGTGCTGCAGCAGGCAGTACAGGGTATCACGGACCTGATTAATGTACCTGGACTTATCAATCTGGACTTTGCAGATATCCAGACTGTTATGATTGACAAGGGCATCGCACACATTGGTATCGGACATGCCAAGGGCGACGACAAGGCTCTGGAAGCTGTAAAACAGGCAGTATCCAGCCCGCTGCTTGAGACCACGATTGAGGGTGCGAGCCATGTGATTATCAATATTTCCGGCGATATCAGCCTGATTGAGGCAAACGAGGCAGCTACGTATGTACAGGAGCTGGCAGGCGATGATGCGAATATCATCTTTGGTGCGATGTACGATGAGAGCGTGCAGGATGAGGCAAACATCACTGTCATTGCGACAGGACTGGATGACCACAGCGCATCTGCGACTCCGATTAAGACAGTCATGTCTGATTTGGGCAAGTACACAGCAAAACCAACATTTACGCAGAACACATCCACAAGACCGCAGCAGCAGCCGACATACTCGATTCCGAGAAATGCTGGAGGGGCAGGCGTTTCCTCACCCAACAATGAGGCGGCAGCTACCGCCAATGCTGGTCCGATTTATGGAAACAGACCGGCAGGAACAGCTCCATACCGTCCGACACGTTCCGACAATATCACGATTCCGGAGTTCTTAAAGAATAACAAGAGATAGTGGAAAAAGAGAACGGAAAGATAGAAGAGTAGAAGAACAGAGTGTAAAAATAAAAAGCAATCGATAAAAAAATAGTACAGCTTCTTCCCCCATAAATCAAGAAGCTGTACTATTTTTCATATTATGTTGTCTCTTGTTCTTTTTTGCAGCGCTCGTATTCCATTTCCAAAACAGTGCTGACTGTATGGCGGCCTCTGTCGTCCAATGTGGAATATTTGCTTAACAGAGCTTCTATCGTCTCACTGCCCAGAGCATCGTAGTAAGCTACCATGCGATGGCGAAGATGGTCGTCCCAATCCTGTTTGCCCAACTGCAGGTTAAATACATCGGCAAGAATCGGCAGAGCATCGCCCTCCCAACCCATCAGCTGAGAAGGAGTGGTTTTGTAGATGGATGCCAGTTTTTCAATATTCTCAAAAGGAATGTTGGCGATAGCACCACTCTCATATCTCTGGAGAGTTGCTTTTGTGATGCCGATCTGGTCACCGGCCTGCTCCAATGTCATTTTGCAGCTTTTTCTCGCGGAGCGCAGATTTTCTTTTAATCCCATAATTGTACACCTCCTGTCTGTTCTGAATATAAAGAAGTACACAGTAAACGGATATGCCTGCTGGCGCAGACACCAGCATACATGAAAGTTTCCCTCTTTGCTCTCTTCTTTTGTATTGTAACAGATAAGTGAATATTATGCAAGTAAATTACCCCGCTTGGATGCATGAAACACGCACAATATCATCATTTTTCCTGTATGTATTGTGCATGTTTTGCATGTTTGGCTGCTGTTTAGTGAATATTATAGCTGTCCAGAAGCTGCTGTTTGGTGTGCCAAAGCTCGTTCGACAGGTCAATGTGCACGCGGTTTGGGTTCACAAGACGCAGTGTCTCCTCCCAGAGAGTGGAGAGCTCTTGTTTGCAGTATTCGCGGATATCCATCACTTTCGGAGAATGGTAGACACATTCGCCTTTTAAGAAGACAGGAATCATGATTTCGCGCATGGTGTAAGTGCCAGGGGCGAGAAGCGTCTTTTTCCAGGTGTCCTTCGGGTCGAAGAGCAGAAGAGAGTTTTCCTCGGAGTACTGCTCGTCCACCAGGCAGATCAAATCAGCGATAATCTTTCCGGTCTCTTTGCTGTAGACACGGCGCACGGTCTTGTTGCCTGGGTTTGTGATTTTTTCTGTGTTTTCGGACAGCTTGATTTTTGGGATAAATTTGCCAGTCTCCGGATTCTGGATGGCAGCCAGTTTGTAGACACCGCCGAAGGAAGGATTGTCCTTGGCAGTAATCAGGTTTGTGCCGACGCCCCAGGAATTGATGGCAGCGCCCTGCAGCTTCAGGCTGTTAATCAGATTTTCGTCCAGGTCGTTGGAAGCGGAGATGATGGCATCTGGGAATCCAGCGTCATCCAACATCTTTCTGGCTTTTTTGGAAAGGTATGCCAAATCGCCGCTATCCAGACGGATGCCATAGCCTTTTAGCGGGATGCCGGCGTCGCGCATCTCCTGGAATACCTGAATGGCGTGTGGCACACCGGATTTTAAGGTGTTGTAGGTGTCAACCAGAAGAATACAAGCGGTAGGATAGAGCTTTGCGTAGGTGCGGAAAGCTGTCAGCTCGTCCGGAAAACTCATAATCCAGCTGTGTGCATGCGTGCCCTTGACTGGGACATCGAACATCTGGCCGCAGAGCACATTGGAAGTGCCGATGCAGCCTGCAATCATGGAAGCTCTTGCACCATAGATGCCTGCATCCGGACCCTGTGCGCGGCGCAGGCCGAATTCCATCACGCCGTCACCTTTGGCCGCATAAACAACGCGGGATGCTTTGGTGGCGATCAGAGACTGGTGGTTGATGATGTTTAGGAGAGCAGTCTCAACCAGCTGCGCCTCCATAATCGGCGCGATGACTTTGACGAGAGGCTCTCTTGGAAATACCACAGTTCCCTCAGGAATGGCATAGATGTCGCCAGAGAAATGAAAATGCAGAAGATAGTCCAGAAAATCTTCTTCAAAAAGCCCTGTGCTGCGTAAATAGTCCACATCTTCCTGCTCAAAGTGCAGGTTGTTGATATACTCGATGACCTGCTCGAGGCCGGCCGCAATCGAGTAGCCGCTTCCGAACGGGTTTGTGCGGAAAAATGCGTCGAAAATTACTGTCTCATTGACAGATTTCTCCTTGAAATATCCCTGCATCATGGTCAGCTCGTATAAATCCGTAAGTAATGTCAGATTTCTGTTCATAATCTTTTCTCCTTTTTTCTGTCTTTTCCTGCGTCTGGTATGTATCCGATATCACCATCACAATGTGCCCCGTGACGCTCGTTAAGTTGTGTGTAGTATAGCACATCCAGCAGAAAATACAAACAGATTGTTAAAAAAATAACATATAGGAATGAAAGACAAAGCAGCTAAAAGATAGCATCTGAGAAGTTCACAAAAAATTTGGAGAAAATTGGCGAAAATGTTGAAAAAGGTACAAAAAAGCGGCAAATGTCCGCGGGAGCTTGACAATCTGGATAAAAAAGCCTATATTAAAAGAGCGGTAAATATAGAATAGACGAGTAAAAAATGCAATGACAGAGACAGTACTACTGATTGAAATTCACAGCGAGCCGGAGAAGGTGGGAGTCCGGTAAGAGTAGAACAGAACGGAATATCACTCTGGAGCAGCAGGCTGAAAGGCAGCATTGTATAAAGCAGATGCGCGCCGACTAAGCTGGGCCGTATTTTCTACGTTACAGGAACTCATATGACAAGTATGCTGAAATAGGTGGTATAGCGGATTGCTTTGCAGCTTCGTCCTGTTGCAGGACGCGGCTGCTTTTTTATATACATCTTTTTATAAAACGCGTGGTCCTGCTCCTGGTTCGGCATAGGTATCAAGGGGTCATAAGTATTTGACCTCAACACTTCTGATTGGAGGAAAATGGATATGTATGAGAAAGTTTCTACAGATATGAATTTTGTGGAAAGAGAAAAAAAGGTTGAAAAATTTTGGAGAGACAACCATATTTTTGAAAAGAGTATTGAGAGCCGGAAGCAGGGAGAAACCTACACATTTTATGATGGTCCCCCTACTGCCAATGGAAAACCGCATATTGGCCATGTGGAGACTCGTGTCATCAAAGACATGATTCCAAGATACCGCACCATGAAAGGCTATATGGTTCCAAGAAAAGCAGGATGGGATACGCACGGACTTCCAGTGGAGCTGGAAGTGGAAAAAATGCTGGGCTTAGACGGCAAGGAACAGATTGAGCAGTACGGTCTGGAGCCGTTCATTGACCACTGCAAGGAGAGTGTCTGGAAGTATAAGGGCATGTGGGAGGAGTTCTCTGCCACGGTTGGTTTCTGGGCAGATATGGAGCATCCGTATGTCACATACGACAACACCTTCATCGAATCCGAGTGGTGGGCGCTCAAGCAGATTTGGGAGAAGAAGCTTCTGTACAAGGGCTTTAAAATTGTGCCTTACTGTCCGCGCTGCGGAACCCCGCTTTCCAGCCATGAGGTAGCTCAGGGCTACAAGGATGTAAAAGAGCGCTCTGCGATTGCAAAATTTAAGTGCAAGGACGAGGATGCTTACATCCTGGCATGGACGACAACACCATGGACTCTGCCTTCCAACGTAGCGCTCTGCGTGAATCCGGTTGAGGACTACGTAAAAGTGCAGAAAGACGGAACTGTGTACTATATGGCAGCTGCTCTGGTGGATTCTGTATTGAAAGAAAACTACACCATTTTGGAGCACTATGTCGGCAAAGACCTCGAGTACAAAGAGTATGAGCCGCTGTATGCGTACGATAAGTTAAACGGAAAGAAGGCATACTATGTTGTGTGCGACTCTTATGTTACGCTGACAGATGGTACTGGTATCGTTCACATCGCGCCTGCATTTGGTGAGGATGACTCCAAAGTAGGACGCAAATATGACCTTCCGTTTGTACAGAGAGTGGACAGCAAGGGCCAGATGACAGAGGATACTCTGTGGCCAGGCCTGTTCTGCAAAAAGGCAGACCCGAAGGTACTGGAAGACCTGGATAAGAGAGGACTTCTGTATGCAGCGCCGAAGTTTGAGCACAGCTATCCGCACTGCTGGAGATGTGACACTCCGCTTATCTACTATGCGAGAGAATCCTGGTTTATCAAGATGACTGCGGTGAAGGATGACCTTATCCGCAACAACAATACCATCAACTGGATTCCTGAGAGCATCGGCAAGGGCCGTTTTGGAGACTGGCTGGAGAATGTGCAGGATTGGGGCGTGAGCCGGAACCGTTACTGGGGCACACCTTTAAATATCTGGGAGTGTGAGTGCGGACATCAACATTCCATCGGAAGCATCGAGGAATTAAAGTCCATGTCCGAAAATTGCCCAGACAATATCGAGCTGCACCGTCCCTATATCGACGCTGTGACGATTACTTGTCCAAAGTGCGGCCGCCAGATGCACCGTGTGCCGGAAGTTATCGACTGTTGGTTCGATTCAGGTGCGATGCCGTTTGCGCAGCACCATTACCCATTTGAAAATCAGGAGTTGTTTAAGCAGCAGTTTCCGGCGGACTTTATCTCCGAGGCCGTGGACCAGACAAGAGGATGGTTCTATTCTCTTCTTGCTATCTCCACTCTGATTTTCAACCAGGCGCCATACAAGAATGTCATTGTTATGGGCCATGTGCAGGATGAGAACGGGCAGAAGATGAGCAAGACTAAGGGAAATGCTGTGGACCCGTTTGACGCGCTGAAGACATACGGGGCGGACGCAATCCGCTGGTATTTTTACAGCAGCAGTGCACCGTGGCTGCCGAAGCGTTTCCACGGAAAGGCAGTGGTGGAAGGCCAGAGAAAGTTCATGGGAACACTCTGGAACACATACGCATTTTTTGTGCTGTATGCGAACATTGACCAGTTTGACGCTACAAACTATGAGTTAGAGTACGAGAAACTGTCTGTTATGGATAAATGGCTCTTATCCAAACTGCAAAGTACCATCAAAGAAGTGGACGACAACCTGGAAAATTATCGGATTCCTGAGGCGGCGAGAAGTCTGCAGGAGTTCGTGGATGACCTCAGCAACTGGTATGTTAGAAGAAGCCGCGAGCGCTTCTGGGCGAAGGGCATGGAGCAGGATAAGATCAATGCATACATGACTCTGTACACCGCGCTTGTGGATATTGCGAAGACTGCAGCTCCGATGATTCCGTTTATGACGGAGGACATCTACCAGAACCTGGTGAGAAGCATCCAGAAGGACGCGCCAGAGAGTATTCATCTGTGCGATTTCCCGTCCGTAAAAGAAGAATGGATTAACAAAAAACTGGAAGAGGATATGGATGAGGTGCTGAAGATTGTTGTGATGGGCCGTGCAGCCAGAAACACAGCAAACATCAAGAACCGTCAGCCGATCAGCCGGATGTTTGTGAAAGCACCGCAGGATTTGTCCGCATTTTACAAAGACATCATTGAGGATGAATTGAATGTGAAAACGGTGGAGTTTACGGATGATGTCAGAGCGTTTACCACCTACACCTTCAAACCGCAGTTAAAGACGGTGGGTCCAAAATACGGCAAACTGCTCGGAAAGATTAGAACTGCGCTGACAGAGCTGGACGGCAACGCAGCGATGGATACGCTGAATGAGAGTGGTGCGCTTACCTTTACGTTTGACGGTCAGCAGGTTGTCCTCACAAAGGAAGATCTGTTGATTGAGATGACGCAGATGGAAGGATTTGTGACAGAGGCAGACAACTATGTCACGGTAGTTTTGGACACGAATCTGACAGAAGAACTCCTTGAAGAAGGTTTGGTGAGAGAGCTCATCAGCAAGATTCAGACCATGCGCAAGGAAGCAGGCTTTGAGGTGATGGACCGCATCAGAGTCTATGCGGACGGCAGCGAGAAGATTGCTGGAATCTTCCAGAAATATGAAGAGACAATCAAAAATGAAGTGATGGCAGGCACAGTATTACCAGGGCAGCAAGGCGGATATCAGAAAGAGTGGAACATCAATGGGGAAAAGGTAATTCTTGGTGTCGAGAAAATAGTAGAATCAGTGTAATTTGATTTTAGAAGGATTTAGAAGGAGCGACAAAGTATGAATCAGGGAATAAATAAGGAAGCTTTTAAACAGTCCGTCATTGACAACGTGAAGAACCTGTTTAGAAAGACGATTGATGAAGCAACGCCGCAGCAGGTATTCCAGGCAGTAGCTTATGCTGTAAAAGATGAGATCATTGATGAGTGGATTGCTACACACAAAGAATACGCAAAACAGGATGTCAAGACCGTATATTACCTTTCTATGGAGTTTTTGATGGGCCGCGCGCTGGGCAACAATATCATAAATCTGTGTGCAAAGGATGAAATCAAAGAAGCTCTGGCTGAGTTGGGATTTGATTTAAATGTGATTGAGGACCAGGAGCCGGATGCAGCACTTGGAAACGGCGGTCTGGGACGTTTGGCAGCGTGCTTCCTCGATTCTCTGGCAACACTCGGCTATCCGGCATATGGATGCGGCATCCGCTACCATTATGGTATGTTCAAACAGAAAATCCGCGACGGCTACCAGGTAGAGGTTCCGGATAACTGGTTAAAAGATGGAAATCCATTTGAGGTGCGCCGTGCGGAGTATGAAGTGGAAGTGAAATTCGGCGGCTATGTAAAGACGGTCTGGAATGGACAGAGAAACTGCTTTGTTCAGGAAGGATATCAGTCCGTCATGGCAGTTCCGTACGACCTGCCAATCGTTGGTTACAATAACAATGTAGTAAACACACTGCGCATCTGGGACGCACAGCCGATGAACACCTTCAACCTGGAGGCGTTCGACAAGGGCGATTACCAGAAGGCAGTCAGCGAGGAGAACCTGGCAAAGAACCTGGTAGAAGTTCTTTATCCGAATGACAACAATTATTCCGGCAAGGAACTCCGCCTGAAACAGCAGTACTTCTTTGTTTCTGCGAGTCTGCAGAGAGCGGTTCAGAAATACAAAGAGAACCATGACGACATCACAAAGCTGCATGAGAAGGTAGTATTCCAGATGAACGATACACACCCGACTGTAGCAGTGGCAGAGCTGATGAGAATTCTTCTGGACGAGGAAGGTCTGGAGTGGGATCAGGCATGGGATATCACCACAAAGTGCTGCGCTTACACAAACCACACGATCATGGCAGAGGCTCTTGAAAAATGGCCGATCGAGCTGTTCTCCAGACTGCTTCCGAGAATTTATCAGATTGTTGAGGAGATCAACAGAAGATTTATTCTGGAAATCCAGAACCGTTATCCTGGAAACTATGAGAAAGTCCGCAAGATGGCAATCATCTATGATGGACAGGTAAAGATGGCTCATCTGGCTATCGTTGCCAGCTTCTCCGTAAACGGTGTTGCAAGACTGCATACCGAGATTTTGAAGAACCAGGAGTTAAAGGATTTCTACGAGATGATGCCGGAGAAGTTCAACAACAAGACCAATGGTATTACCCAGAGACGTTTCCTGCTTCACGGCAATCCACTTCTGGCTGACTGGGTAACCAGCAAGATTGGCAACGACTGGATCACAAACCTGCCGCATATCGAGAAACTGGCTATCTATGCAGATGATGAGAAGTGCCAGCAGGAGTTTATGAATATCAAATACCAGAACAAGCTGCGTCTGGCAAAATATATCAAGGAGCACAATGGCATCGATGTAGATCCGCGTTCCATCTTTGATGTGCAGGTAAAGAGACTGCATGAGTACAAGCGCCAGCTGTTAAATATTCTTCATGTTATGTATCTGTACAATCAGCTGAAGGACAACAAGAATCTCGATATGGTTCCGAGAACCTTTATCTTCGGTGCAAAAGCAGCAGCAGGTTACAAGATTGCGAAGCTGACAATCAAGTTAATCAACTCTGTGGCAAACGTCATCAACAATGACGCTTCCATCAACGGAAAGATCAAAGTGGTATTTATCGAGGATTACCGCGTATCCAACGCAGAGCTGATTTTCGCGGCAGCTGATGTCAGCGAGCAGATTTCCACAGCCAGCAAGGAGGCATCCGGTACTGGCAACATGAAGTTCATGTTAAATGGTGCGCTGACTCTGGGAACTATGGATGGTGCAAACGTGGAAATCGTGGAGGAAGTCGGCAGAGACAATGCCTTTATCTTTGGTATGTCTTCTGACGAAGTTATCAACTACGAGAAGAACGGCGGCTACAATCCAATGGATATCTTTAATAACGACCAGGATATCCGCCGCGTGCTGATGCAGTTAATCAATGGCTACTTCAGCCCACAGGATCCGGAGCTGTTCCGTCCGATTTACAATTCTTTGCTGAACACACTGAGCACAGACCGCGCAGATACCTATTTCAATCTGAAAGATTTCCGCTCTTACGCAGAAGCGCATGAGAGAATCGACCAGGCTTACAGAGATGAGAAGTGGTGGGCAAAGGCAGCTATCTTAAACGTGGCTCATTCCGGTAAGTTCACATCTGACAGAACCATTCAGCAGTATGTGGATGACATCTGGCATCTGGAAAAGGTGAAAGTAAGCAAGTAATAAAAGCAGCAGAAGCAGGCGGTAAGAGTAGATACCGAAAAACAGCAGTAAAGTAAATCATAAAAAAGAATCAGAGGGTCCCGTGAAACTGACGTTTTGCGGGGCTCTTTCTATATAATCCGAATATATGTCCGATTTTTTTCATACAATAGAAACAGGATACCAGCATCGAGCGCTCATGTATGACATGTTCACAGTCCATGCATGGCTTTGGTAATTTTGAGACCAGCAAAAGTATGCAAAAGGAGCAAAACAAGCGCGAACAATGCAAATTTTTGCATAGGTAATTGCGAAACAAGTTCGCAATCTTGATTTTAATAAAGTAAAAATCCGT
>JAUNGE010000005.1 GCA_030524675.1 bacterium | reverse complement strand
CATACAGTCCTTGGAGAGGGACTATAAACACTACTACTATATAATACGAGGATAAAGACATTTTTTGAGGCATTTGATACCAGAAATGTGCCGTTTAAGGTGGGATTTGACAGCTGCTCCAGTGCAGGACTGCTCAATTTTTCCAGACGATATGAATCCGTATTTATGGATTATTGTGAGGGCGCCAGATTCAGCATGTATGTGAGTGCAGATTTGAAAGCAATGCCATGCAGCTTTGCAAATCAGGATGCTGCACAGCAATTTCAGCTTGTTCCAAAATCTCAAATTGGCATAAAACAAGCGTGGGAGAGCGAAATATTTCAGGAGTTCAGATATAAGTTACAGAGCACCTGTCATGGATGCAGTATGCAGTATTTGTGTGGTGGCGGCTGCCCGATTGTAAATTCTGTTACGCTTTGCAGCAGAAGAGAACAATACAGAAAGGAAGAATACGAGAACAAAGGCTATAAAAGTACAGGATATAAAAGCTAGGAAAACAAAAGTACAAGATATAAACATGAAGAATATAAGAATAAGAAATGGAGAGAGCATGGGCGAAAAGCATCTGTTCTGAGAAGGGAAAATCGAATGAAAATTTGTTTGGATTATGTGACAAACTCCAGCAGCTCCAGTTTTATTTTCGGAGAACCCTGCAAATATGACTGGAGTATAGAACGGGTGGGAAGATTCTGCCAGGAAATAGAAATAAGCTGGTTGAATAAAATCAGCGAGGTGGAATATGCCCTGAAAGCAAATCCTGCTGTATATAAAGAATTGCAGCAGATACGTGCAAATCACGACTGGGAGCGAAAGTGGAATTTTGAAACATATATTATGAATCCTGAAGAGTACAAAGGGCGCTTGAAAAAGGATTTGGAACTTTCCAATACGGTCAGGAAGATGATAGAAGAATTTACTGATGAAGATTTTATAGATCTTCTTGTGGATTCTTATGGTATAAAAACACTCGAGAAGTTAGCAGTTGGAAAACCAGAGGATGCCATTGCTGTGCTGAGTGGAGCTTTGGTTTTGGATTGTACCGATTTTTCCAATAATACAGAAAAAAGGTTAAGTATAGTTAAGAAAGAATTGGATAGTCCTTATTCTGCCAATTTAATATGGGAAGTGTTGGAGTGGTATTTGGATTTTTCTTATATAGAAGAAATAGAAGAAAACAAAATGCCTTTCTGCGAATACAATGAGATGTATGAAGATTTGAAGGGCCTGTTAAGACAGTGGCCGCGGCAGTTTGACAAAGAGAACGGGCCAGATGAAGAGCAGAAATTGGAGTATATAAAAAAAGGAATGGCGTGTATTCATAAATATCTGGGGCAGATTGTGGTTGCAAGCGAGTTGGAATGTGTATATTTATCTCCAATTCCGCGGGATATAGCAAAAAAACTGAAGTATGGCTGCACCCATATGGGATAGCCAGCAGCAGATGATTTGGTGGTGTCAGAGGAAGGAAGCGCCGTGTCTTGTGGCAGAAAGGGGAGAAAACTTATGAAAATATGTCTGGATTATGTGACGAACTCTAGCAGTTCCAGTTTTATTTTTGGAGAACCCTGCAAGCATGACTGGACGATTGATAGAGTAGGCAGATTGTACCAGGATATAGAGCGAGCTTGGTTGAACAAAGTTAAAGAAATTGATGCTTTTGTGAAAACAAAACCTGCTGTGTATGAAGAATTGCAGAGAGTGCGTACCAGCGAGAGCTGGCAGGAAAAAAGGAATTTAGATTTTTATCTCACATATCCTGAGGGTTATAAAGGACCGTTTGAGATAGACAAAGAATTTTCAAATAGAATCCGTCAGATGATGGGAGATTTTCCGTATAATGTGGGTTTATGTTTGCCAGATGATCTCTATTTTGATTCAAGCGAAATAAATAAACTGGAGCAGATGGTCAATGGCGCTCCAGAGCAGGCCATTGTACGGGGTGGCGGTGTCGTGATTGACTGCAGAAGTCTTTCTAATAACTCAGAGGAAACTATAAAAGAAATATGGGAAAAGCTGGATATTGAAGATGACATTCTAGGATTGATTGACTGGTATATTTTAGGGCCGTATGAGGATAAAAAGAGAGTCAGTGGGGATACTGCCTGGGACTCTGAATATCTGGAACTGAAACGGAACCTAGATAATTTTCCAAAATGGTTTCATCGCAAAGGAAGTGAGCCAACTTCGGAAGAAGTGGAATATTTGAAAAAAGCGCTTTCTTATGTTCACAAATATCTGGGACAGATTATCATTACAGGCGGATGGGATTGTGATGCAGGCTTTTTCTGTGCTGATATCCAATTTTATATTACAAATGAGATGCTGGAATATGGTTGTACCCATATGGGATGAGACAGGAACAGGAGAGAAGCGTTATGATTTTTGTCACAGGAGACTGCCATGGCAATTATGGCCGGTTTGATTTACCGTGGTTTCCAGCTCAGGAAGAAATGGACAGACAGGATTATGTGATTGTCTGCGGCGATTTTGGATACTGGGACCAGAGCAGAGAACAGGAGTATGTGTTAAAGCAGCTTGAAAGAAAGAATTTTACAATTTTGTTCGTGTCAGGCAATCACGAAAATTTTGACCTTCTGGCAGACCTTCCTGTGCAGGAATGGAATGGCGGAAAAGTACAGTTTGTAAGGGAAAATGTGATTCACCTGATGCGGGGGCAGATGTTTACACTGCAGGGAAGGAAATTTTTTACTTTTGGCGGTGCAAGAAGTCATGATATCCAGGATGGAATTTTAGAGGCGGATGATCCTGAGCTTCCTCAGAAAGTGATAAAACTAAATAGAGCGGGGGCTTTATACCGGATTCGCCATCTGTCCTGGTGGGAGGAAGAAATGCCGTCTTTGGCAGAGTATCAGGAAGGGGAACAGACTCTCCAGAAAAATCAGTGGACATGTGATTATATCATATCCCACTGTGCCCCTTCCAGCGCGCAGGCAGCGCTTTCAGATGGAGAATTTAAAACAGATGAATTGACAGAGTATTTTGAAAAGATAAAGGCATCCTGTCAGTATCGGACATGGTATTTTGGACATTACCATGAAGATATGTGGATAGACGAAAAGCACAGGGCGTTATATGCTGAGATTTTACAGATTCTGTAGCAATACAGGTCAATAAGGTTTGCGATGAGTAGATGCCTCTGAGTTTAACACAAGGCTGGTAAATGATGGATTTTTTAGAGAGTGAGTAAAAATGAGCAGTATTTTTGATAAAGTATGAAAAGAGTATCTATCCTGCAGGTAAATTTACAGCCTGCAGGGAAAGAACTATAATAAGTATTGCTGAATGAGGGACAGCGATAAAAGAGCAGATTTGATGTAGGTTCTGAGAATGCCGGAATTACCTGAGTCGTTATCGGAGGATTTCTGGAGTCTGCGTCGAATTTACGGCCTGTCGCCAAATGGAGAAGGCAAGCGGCTACGAACCGCTGATTTTGGAGTTCGAATCCCCACAGGCCGATTGGAAACAGAATGTTTCAAAAAAATATGGAGAAATAAGAGAAAAACGAGACAGGAAGAAGCAAAAAAGAGAAGAAAAAGAGGAGAAAAAAGGAGGAGATAGTGTGAGACAGCTAGCAAGTATTCGTGTGATTACGGATATTAAGCCAATCGAAGGCAGAGATAAGATTGTGCTGGCGCTGGTAGATGGATGGAGTGTGATTGTTAAGAAAGACGAGTATCAGATAGGAGATAAGACGATTTTCTGTGAGCCAGATTCCATTCTTCCAGAGAAGCCGGAGTTTGAATTTCTGCGCTCCAAAAAATTTCGCATAAAAACTATGAAAATGGCGGGAGTCATCAGCCAGGGCATCTGCTTTCCGCTGTCATTTTTGCCGGAAGGAGACTATCAGGTGGGAGACGATGTGACGGAGCTGATGGGGATTACGCAGTACGAGGCGACAATGGATAAAGAGCCGGAACCGTCGGCTGAAACAGAGCGCCTGACAGCGCCAAAGAGAAAATATCCGGCATTTTTGATGAGAAGAGCCTGGTTTCGTGAGCTGGTTTCGCCAAAGCCGGTTAAGGCAGGCTTTCCGGACTTTATCAGTAAGACAGATGAAGTCAGAATTCAGAACAGCCCTTATTTTCTGGACTGGGATTGTGAATGGGTGGCGACAGAGAAAGTGGATGGACAGAGCGGTTCGTTTACTCTGAAAAGAATCAAAGGAAAACATTTTTGGAACCGCACACGTTATGATTTCTCGGTGTGTTCCCGAAACTACAGGCAGATGGAAAAAAACAGTACTTCATACTGGCAGGTGGCGGAGCGTTACCAGCTCGAGAAAGTATTGCATCAGCTGATTGGAGAGAAAGAATGGGTGGCGATTCAGGGAGAATGTGTGGCCCCCACAGTGCAGGGAAACAAATATCATGTGACAAAAGCCGATTTGTATGTGTTCAATTTGATTTATCCGGATGGAAGAGTCGGTTCCATGGAGGCGAAGGAAAAGGTGGAGGCTTGCGGATTGAAGTTTGTTCCTGTCGTTTCGGAAAAGGTGCGCGTGAAGGGGATGAGCGTGGCGGAAGTGCTGGAGTATGCGACAGGGAAAAGTCAGCTAGCAGATACACTGCGAGAGGGCATTGTGTTTCGTTCCATGGATGGAAAGCAGAGCTTCAAGGCAGTAAGTCCAGAGTTTTTGATTCGATATAATGTTTGATTTCGTCTGATTTTATATAAGGTCTGATTCAATACAATACGTATTTAATGCAATATTTCATTTAATGCGGTGTCTAAACAATAGAGAAATAAAAAAGAAAAGTACCAAAAATGTACTTGATTGTGTGTGGAATTGTATGTATATTGGATTGTATAAGGGGAGGAGGAATGGAGATGTACGATGGACATATTTTCTGCGAGGAGTATAAAGAATTGAAGGATATGCTGGTAGATTTCATGAATGGCGAGAATGTAGATATGGATTTGGAACAGTTTTCAGAACATATTCAGGAGTTGTATCAGGATGGAAACATGTCAGCGACGCAGTATGATGATTTGATGCGCTATGTGCAGGATATTATGGAAGATATGAAATAAAAGACGTGCTTTGACTAAAACAGATGCAGAAAAAGTGCTGTGGATGATAGGGATGCTGTATGGCGTATATTTCATCTGCAGCACTTTTTGGTTGTTTCAGAGGAGCATAAATGCTGTTTTTTAGAATGGGAGGAGAATTGCGTAAAAGCCAACAAAGTGATACAATGAAACATAGCAGCGCTTGCGAGTGTACTGGAAACATAGCAGTGCTTGCGAGTGTGCTGCTGAAAAGAAAAAACAGGAGGAACAGATACGAACTATGAGATGGGGAATTTTAGCGACAGGATCGATTGCCAATAAGTTTGCAAGAACATTACAGGGAATGAAAGAGGAAGGAGAGGTTCTGGAGGCGGTGGCTTCCAGAGAACGAAAGAAGGCAGAGGCGTTTGCAGAGGAGTACGGGGCTGCAAAGGCATATGATTCCTATGAGAAAATGGCGATGGACCCGCAGGTGGAGGCGATTTATATTGCGACGCCAAACAGCATGCACTTTGAGAATACCAAAATGTGCCTGGAGCACGGAAAACATGTGCTCTGTGAGAAGCCATTCACGATAAAGAAGGAAGAGGCAGAGATGTTGTATGCTTTAGCACAGGAAAAAGGACTGTTTTTGATGGAGGCATTCTGGATTCGCTTCCTTCCGGCCCTGATGCGGATGCAGGAATGGATTCGCGAGGGCGCTATCGGGGAAGTGGTTCATATGCGCAGCGATTATGGATTTATCACTACGGGCGCGAGAAAAGACAGAAAGTTTGATTCTTCTCTTGGCGGAGGTGCATTGTTGGATATTGGTATTTACAATCTCGGATTTGCGCACATGGTGATGGGAGAAACACCAGTGAATTTCTCTTCCCGCGTGCATATCAATGAGTACGGTACAGACGATTTCAGTACAATCCTTCTGGAGTATCCAGGTGGAAAGACGGCTGCGCTGACAACTTCGATTGGGATGGAAATGCCGAGACAGGCAGCTATTTTTGGTACAAAGGGTTCCATCACACTGCCGGATTTTCAGCAGGCGCAGGAGGTGACTCTCCATATCTATGGGGGAGAGACCATCACAGAGAAGTTCCCGTTTGACGTGAATGGATTTGAGTATCAGATTCGCGAAGTGCGAAAAGGCGCAGCGAACGGACAGTCCGCAAGCGAAATCTTTAAGCCTGCAGATTCTCTTCTGGTACTGGGATTGATGGATGATATCCGAGAATCCTGGAATATGAAATTCTCCTGTGAGGAGTAAAAGGCGGAAAATCACAGGTCTCAGTATGAATTATGAGAAAAATTCTTCATAAGAAAACTGTAAGAATAATATAAGAAAAAAGCTGTCGGCCTGCAGGCAAACTTCATGTATACTAGAGATATCATCTGAGAGAACAAGGGATGAGAACCATTGACGAAGCTGCCTGCACGGCAGAAAGATTCGTCTGGAAAGAACGAGAAGAATTATGCAGATATGGATGCATATAGAATGGAGGCTGCAATGAGCGAGAGACATATGCCAAGGAGCAGAAAAAGTAAGCGGGGGGCTGCTCAGTGGTGGATTCGCCTGATTGTATTGATTTTTCTTTTCTTAGCGGTCTTAGGGGGAATAGGAGCTGCTTTTTACATTTCAAAGGGAAAAAAGTATCAGGAAGTATTTTTCCCGAATACGGTGATTAACGGGGTGGATGCTTCCGAACAGACAATAGAGGAAGTAAAAAAGAAAATTGCAGAGGGAATCCAGGGATATCAGCTGGTGATTGAAGAGCGCGGGGGAGCGAAAGAGACGGTGACGATGGAAGAAATCGGGCTCCACTCCGTGTTTGACGGCTCTCTGGAGGAGATGCTCGAAGCGCAGAATCCGAATGAATGGCTGCGTTACACCCGCGAGTCGCAGGCATTTGAGGTGCCGACCATGATTGCTTACGATGAGACGGCGTTTCAGGAAAGGATAGATAGTCTGGAATGTCTGGATGCGGAGAATGTGACGCAGCCGCAGGACGCCTATCTGTCAGAGTATACACCTGGAGTGGGGTATTCGATTGTTCCGGAAGAGCAGGGCAATGAGCTGGATAAAGACAAAGTGATAGAAGTGATTTCCCATGCGATTTTAAATCTTCAGCAGTCTGTCAACCTGGAAGAGGAGGGCTGTTATAAAGAGCCGTCTATTTTGCAGGACAATGAAGCGCTGCAGAATACACTGCAGGTCTACAACCGCTATGCGAATATCAACATTACGTTGGATATGGGAGAAGGGGCGCTGGAGACGATTGACAGTGACACGATACATAGCTGGGTGACGATTGCAGATGATCTGTCCGTGTCCGTGGATGAAGGGGCGATTGAAACCTATGTGAAATCCATAGCGAAAAAATACAATACCGCATACACAAAGCGAAACTTTAAGACAACCACAGGACAGACTGTGACTATCTCCAAAGGAGACTATGGCTGGCGCATGAACCAGCCGGCAGAGAAAAAGGCGCTGACACAGATGGTGCGCGATGCTGAGAGCGGGACGCGCACAGTGGAGTATTATCAGAGAGCTGTGGTTCACAGCGATAAAGACTGGGGTTCGACCTATGTGGAGATCAATCTGACCGCCCAGCATCTGTATTTCTATAAAAATGGAAAGCTGCTTGTGGAGACGGATTTTGTGTCAGGAAACTCTGCAAAAGGTTACGATACGCCGGAGGGAATTTATGGGATTACCTATACAGAAAAAGACGCCGTGCTGAAGGGCGAGGATTACAGGACGCCAGTTTCTTTCTGGATGCCGTTTAATGGCGGTATCGGCCTGCATGATGCGACATGGAGGAACAAATTCGGCGGAACGATTTATAAGACGAATGGTTCCCACGGATGCGTCAATCTGCCATACAATGCTGCGAAGACGATTTTTGAGAATATCAAGAAAAACGATCCAGTTATCTGCTATCATTTAGAGGGCTCGGAATCGACGACGACATCCACAGGAACAAAGCCTGTGGAGACGACAGCGGCAGCAACGACAGCCGCCGAGACAAAAGCGCCAGAGACCAAAGCACCAGAAACGAAAGCACCGGAGACTACGGCTGCTGAGACGAAGTCAACAGAGACGAAGGCGCCAGAGACAACAGCAGATGATACTAAAGAACCGGAAACGACAGCAGCTGAGACGAAGGCACCAGAAACAACAGCAGCGATCACACAGATACCAGGAAATAATGGGACAGAAACCAACAAAACGCCTGGAGAGACCAAGACGCCAGCGGCGCAGCCTGGAAATTCAGCTTCTGAGCCGACGAAAGAGCCAGCATCCAGTCCAGGACAAAATCTCTCAGAAACAAAAAGTCAAGGAAGCGGACCGGCAGGACAGGGCAGTACAAACAGTCCGTCTTCAGGAGGCCCAGGTTCACAATAACGAATATCCCTTACTTTCATTAGAACCGTGGGATAAGTAGGGAAAAGAAATGGGGAATGCAGGAGAAAGAGTGGGATGCTGCGTTCCCTTTTTTGATTGAATCCGATTCCTTCCTATGATAAAATAGATGACGTGATGAAAAGCATCTGGCAGATGGCTATTTTGAACCGAAACTATGAGATATGTGGAGTTGGAATGAATATATGGACGGATGGAAAAAGGCAGTTCGCATGAGTTTTGAAATCTTGTATCCCTATGTGATTTATGTCTGTGTGACAGCGGGAATTTCTGCGTGGATGAGCGAGGCTGGTTTAGGAGCGAGCGGATATGCACTGCTTCTTAGCGCGGTACTGACAAGTATCTGGCTTTTTGGTATTTATAATAGAAAGTATGAAGTCAGACGGATTCCTCTGAAAAAAGTGGCTCTCGCCATGGCATTGGCGTGCAGTGCGTGTCTGGTTTTCAATCTGCTTCTGCTCTCAGAGAGCGGTGTGAAATCTTCCAGAGAAATCTATGAAAACGGGTTTGGTTTGCAGATATTGGCAGCGGGGATATTCTGCCCGATTGTGGAGGAACTGATTTTTCGTGGCCTAGGGTATCGGAAACTGCGGGAGATACTGCATTTTTTTCCGGCTGCCTTTGTATCTTCTGTGCTGTTTGGCCTCTATCACGGACATCTGGCGCAGGGCATATATGCGGGGGGCATGGGATTTCTGTTTGCGTGGCTGGCAGAATCTGAAAATGGGATTTTATCGCCGATGGCTGCTCATATAGCAGCGAACCTGCTTTCTCTGGCTCTGACGAAGGCGGGCGCGGCGGAATGGCTGATGGAAAGCGGACTGCGGCGTGCAGGAGGCATTGGGGCTGCCGGTGTGCTGTTTTTACTCTGCTTTTGTCTGAAAGGAAGGGAAGACCAGCTTTCATGGTAAAAGTTCCATGAAAAGCTGATTGGAGGCATAGATTTTTGTGAATATCAGAGCTTCCTTTGAAATACAGATTATGTTATGCTTTGAAAAAGAGACAAAAAGACATATAAAAGCATAAGAACAATATCAGAAAAAGGGGATGCTGACAATGATTCAAATAAGAAAAACAATCGAGATTGTAAAAAAAACACACAGTTTGTTTATGAATGAGGATGCAGCTGGCAATTTCCGTGAGAAAGGCCGCGCAGATTATGTGACGGAAGTGGATACTGCTGTGCAGGATTTTCTGGCGCAGGAGCTGTATGCGCAATATCCGCAGGTACAGTTTATGGGAGAGGAGAAGGAGAACAGCTCCATTGACTTCTCAAAACCTGTCTGGATTCTGGATCCGGTTGACGGAACAACAAACCTGATTCACGGCTACCATCACAGTGCAGTTTCTCTGGCATACTGCGAGAATGGAGAGGTGAAAGCCGGCATTATTTATCAGCCGTATACCAATGATGTATTTTATGCCATAAAAGGCGAAGGGGCCCATTTGAATAATGAGAGAATTCATGTGAGTCGGGCAAAAACACTGGACGAAAGTCTCATTTCCATTGGCACAAGTCCGTACAACAAAGAGTGGGCGAAGAAAAATTTCCCGATTTTTGAGAAGGTTTTCATGGCCTGCCAGGATATCAGAAGAAGTGGTTCTGCAGCTCTGGATTTAGCCTATGTTGCCTGTGGCAGATTGGACGGATTCTTTGAGAGAGATTTGAAACCATGGGATTATGCAGCGGGCGTTCTTCTGGTGGAGGAAGCCGGCGGGCATGTGATTACATACAACGATGGTGCAGTCTCCATGGAGAAGCCGTCGGATATTATTGCAGGAAATGGATATATTGAAAATGAGTTGAGAAAATTCCTGTGATATTTCCTGTGATATTTTCTGGGATATTGTGATATTTTGTGTAGCATTTCCTGCAGCATGCAGACTTATCTGCTGAAGCAGGGAGCGCATTGGCTTTAGACAATGAATTGTAGTTCTAAAGAGAAAAATGGCATAAGAGAAAAATGTGCGGAAGGAGGAAAAAAATGCCGGCAGTTTATGCACATGAGCGTTTTGGAAAAATGGTTTATCAAAGTCTGGACCCGAAAATGAAGCGGGCCATTCGAGAAAATAAAAAATTATATGAGATTGGTCTGCAGGGACCCGATTTCCTGTTTTTTTATAAATTTTATAAGAAGACTCCGGTCAATCAGGTGGGATATGACCTGCATGAGGAACCGGTGATTGACTTTTTGGTTCATTCACAGCGGATTGTCAGAGAGAAGGGACCATACAGTCCGGAGGCAGTGTACATGTACGGATTTATCTGCCATTTTACCCTTGACAGCGAGTGTCACTGGTATGTGGAGCAGCAGGTAAAGGAGACGAAAGTGGGGCATATTGAGATTGAGAGCGAGCTGGAAAAAGCATTTATGAAAAAGGACAAACATTTTTTGCTCTCTTATCCGAGCTGGAAACTGATTCCTACGGACCGCAGAACGGCCAAGTGCATGGCGAAATTTTATCCTGAGGTGACAGTGGATGAGATACAAAAAGCGCTTCGGGCTATGCGTTTCTGCAAATATATGCTGATAACGCCGACTGCCGGTAAACGCCGCCTCCTGGATTTGCTGATGCGCATGACAGGCAGATATCATGAACTGAAAGGGCATATGCTGCTGCCCAAAACCAACAAAAAGTGCATTAAGAGTGTAAAAGAGCTGATTCGTCTGTATGATGGGGCATTGAAACTGGCGCCGGTGTTGATTCAGGATTACCAGGCAGCAGTGTTTAAGAAAAAAGAGTGGAACAGCCGCTTTGAGAGAAACTTTGAGTGATGGCAGATAGGGGGATTATGAAAAAGACAGAAACAGGAAAAAAAGAAAGTAAAAAGAGAAACGGCGAAGAAAATGGCAGTAAAAATGCAAGCGAAAAGCGGACAAAGTTGACAAAACTGGAAAAATATTGGATTTTGTATGATGTGGGAAATTCGGCATTTACTCTTCTGGTGGCGACAATTCTGCCTATCTACTTTAATTCTCTGACGATGGCTGCCGGAGTTTCGGAGGTAGATTCCCTAGCCTACTGGGGATATGCTGCTTCCATTTCCACCCTGATTGTCGCGTGCATTGGTCCGGTTTTGGGAACCATGGCGGACACCAAAGGATGGAAACGTCCGATTTTTACCGTGGCGGTGGCGGTCGGAGCAGCAGGACTTGCAGCATTATCCTTCCATATTCCATGGAACTTGTTTCTGTTGGTGTTTGTGATTGCGAAGGTGGGATATTCCTCAAGTTTGATTTTTTATGACGCTATGCTCTCTGATGTCACAGAACCGGAAAAGATGGACCAGGTGTCTTCCTATGGCTATGCCTGGGGATATATCGGCAGCTGTATTCCATTTCTGGTGAGCCTGGGTTTGATTTTAGGATATGAAAGCATCGGAATTTCTCTGTCTGCTGCCATGGGGATTTCTCTCTGGGTCAATGCTGGCTGGTGGATTCTTATGACGATTCCCCTTTGGATGCAGTATCATCAGAAGTATTATGTGGAAAAAAGAGAACATGTGGTGAGAGAGAGTTTTGAAAGACTGTTTTCCTCACTAAAGGAAATACGCCGATACCGAAAAATTTTCTGGTTCCTGCTGGCATTTTTCTTCTATATAGATGGAGTGTACACAATTATTGACATGGCGACCGCATATGGCAGCTCTCTGGGACTGCAGACAGAAGGTCTGCTTTTGGCACTCCTTTTGACGCAGGTGGTTGCATTTCCATGTGCTCTTATTTTTGCAAGGCTGGCAAAACAATATCCGACAGACCGCCTGATTCAAATCTGTATTCTGGCATATACAGCCATCGCCGTGTTTGCAATCCAGCTGGACAAACAATGGGAGTTCTGGGTGTTGGCATTCTTTGTGGGAATGTTTCAGGGCGCTGTGCAGGCGCTTTCCCGCTCCTACTTTGCAAAAATTATTCCGCCGAATAAATCAGGAGAGTTCTTTGGGATTTTTGATATCTGCGGCAAAGGAGCTGCTTTTCTGGGAACGGCTCTTGTGGGTCTGATTGCCCAAATCACAGGAAGCCCCAATCTGGGCGTAGCTGTTTTGGCAGTGATGTTTGTGGTGGGATATCTGATTTTTAGAAAAGCGGCGGCGATGGAAGAGGCAAAATAAAAAGAAAAATCAAGAGGAGAGAGGCGAGTATGAACGTTTTGGTGAGTGCCTGTCTGCTGGGTGTGAAGTGCCGATATGACGGCAGCGGGGGAGAAAATGCAGAATGGATAGAAGCGTACCCGAACATTCACCTGATTCCTGTCTGTCCCGAGCAGCTCGGAGGACTGAAAACCCCTCGCTGTCCGGCAGAATGTGTGAAAAGAAAGGGAGCAGTCCATGTTGTTACCCAGGAAGGGGAAGATGTGACAGCCGCCTATGAAAAGGGCGCGGCGGAGAGTCTGCGTTTAGCTAGGCTGTATCATTGCGAGGCGGTGATTCTAAAGGAGAGAAGCCCATCCTGCGGAAGTGGAGAGATCTATGACGGAACCTTTACGCATACCAGAATTTTGGGCGATGGGGTCACAGCAAAGTGCCTGAAAGAAGCCCAAATTCCTGTCTATGGTGAGAGTGCGGCAGCAGAAGTACTCGAACGGTTGAGCAGAGACGGAGCGGATAAAAAGAAAAAAGTGAAAGAAAAAATAGATAGAAAATAGAAAATTGTGTATATTTTTTTGTGCAAATATGATATACTATTTGCGGAAGCAATAGACAGCCAGAGGCGGGTCTTCGTAAAATGGCTGTCGGATATTGCAAAAATTCTGATATTTTACTTCAAATAAATAAACAAAAAAAGAATATCAGAATGGATTAGATAGAGCAAAGGAGAGATATAGTATGGCAAACAGAATTATATTGAATGAAACTTCTTATCATGGAGCAGGAGCAATCTCTGCAATCGTAGATGAGGCAAAGAGAAGAGGATTTAAGAAAGCATTTGTATGCTCAGATCCGGACCTGGTAAGATTTGGTGTGACTGGTAAGGTGACAACACTGTTAGATGAGGCTGGGCTGGCATATGAGCTGTATTCCAATATCAAACCAAACCCAACTATCGAGAATGTGCAGACAGGCGTTGCAGCATATAAGGCAGCTGAGGCAGACTATATCATCGCTATTGGCGGCGGTTCTTCCATGGATACTGCAAAGGCAGTCGGAATTATCATCAACAACCCAGAGTTTGCAGATGTGAGAAGCCTGGAAGGTGTGGCACCGACAAAGAATCCATGTGTTCCGATTATCGCTGTTCCGACTACCGCAGGTACGGCAGCAGAAGTAACCATCAACTATGTAATCACCGATGTTGAGAAAAAACGTAAATTCGTTTGTGTAGATACACATGATATTCCGGTGATTGCAGTGGTAGATCCAGATATGATGTCCTCCATGCCGAAGGGCCTGACGGCAGCGACCGGTATGGATGCACTGACACATGCTATCGAAGGTTATATTACCAAGGGCGCATGGGAAATGACAGATATGTTCCATATCACAGCAATTGAGATGATTGCAAAGAACTTGAGAGGCGCAGTGGCAAATACCAAAGAGGGACGTGAAGGTATGGCACTGGCACAGTATGTAGCCGGAATGGGCTTCTCCAACGTGGGTCTGGGCATTGTACATTCCATGGCACATGCATTAGGTGCAGTATATGATACACCGCATGGTGTAGCAAACGCAATCCTGCTGCCGACCATTATGGAATATAACGCAGATGCAACCGGTGAGAAATACCGCGCAATCGCAAAAGCTATGGGCGTAGAAGGCACAGAGAATATGAGCCAGGAAGAGTACCGCAAGGCAGCTGTGGATGCAGTGAAGAAACTGTCCAAGGATGTAGGAATTCCAGCAGACTTAAAGGAAATTGTAAAACCGGAGGATGTTCAGTTCCTGGCAGAATCTGCAATCAAAGATGCCTGCACACCAGGAAATCCAAAAGACCCGACATTAGAGGATATTATTGCGCTGTACAAGTCCTTAATGTAAGCGTTTCAAAACGCTTAAAAACTTCGCCACATTCTGTGAAATGTAACTATCGAGCGGGGATTGAAAGAAACAAATAAAAAAATAGAATCCGTAAAAACGCCAATGAAAGATACAAAATAAAAGGTAAAAAAGAGCAGCTTCAGAATGGAGATTTGAGAAATTCTGAAGCTGCCTTTTGTATGTGGAGAATTAAGAAAATTGACAGTTTCTTTACAGTAGGTTTATGATATACTGTTTACGTGAATGAGATGCAAAAAGTAAAACTTAAGATAAATGAATATTTTACGAAATGAGAGGACTGAAATCATGAGGAAAAAAAGACTTTTAACCTACATACTGGCAGCTTCACTGGCGACGGTTCAGCCGGTCTGCGCCTATGCGGACACACAGATTTCCCTGGTAGGCCCATCTGGCGAGACCAATCAGAATACCAATAACTCCTACACGAGTCCAGCAGGAAACAGTACGGATACGGCAAACAATACCAATCCAACCAATCATACAAATGCGACAAACACGGCAAGTGGCCTTCCAATGGCTGGGACAAATGGAAGCACGGGAACAACAAATACCGTGACGAATCAGAGTCCAGGAAACAATAATACAGCGAATACTGCATCGGGCAGTCAGGTCCCAGGCGCAGGCAATCCAGGAGGGGAGCAGAATACAAGCTCTGCTCAGAATCCAGGAACCGGAAGTACAGGCGCTGCACCGTCAAGCGGTCCGTCAAGTTATTATCAGCAGAATCAGAACCAAAATCAGAATGCATCCTCGAATCCATCCTCCAATCCAGGCGGAAGTTCGTCTTCCAATTCGTCCACGCAGACTTCCCAGACTGTGAGAGATGGTTCGACTCCCGAAAAAGCGCTGTTATATTATACAGATACTTACAAAAAAGAAGAAGAAACGTTGAAGACTCCAACCGTACAGGCGGAGGGCGCATACCTGCTCGATGTATCCACAGGGGAAGTGCTGTTTGAGAAAAATGGGAACAGCACATTCTATCCGGCGAGCATCACCAAGATTATGACAGCTCTCCTGGTATTGGAAAAATGCGATTTGGATTCTGTTGTGACTTATCATGCTTCTTCAGCGTACAATCTGGAGTCAGGGGCAGTCAAACTGGGACTGGCAGAAGGCGATCAGATGACAGTCAGAGACAGTTTGTATGCGATTTTACTAAAGTCTGCGAATGATGTAGCAGCTGGACTTGCTGAGTATGTGGGAGGAAGCCAGGCTGGATTTGCCCAGATGATGAATGAAAGAGCAAAAGCGCTCGGCTGTACTGGCACAAATTTTACCAATCCGCATGGTTTAAACGATACAAACCACTACACGACACCGCATGATATGGCGCTGATTGCGGCAGAAGCGTTCAAGAACACGACTTTGTGCCAGATTAACTCTACTCTCTCCTATCAACTTCCTGCAACCAAATCCGTGACGACAGAGAGAACCATCACACTGGGACACAAAATGTTTTTCAAGAACGATTCCCGCTACTATGAGGGAATTATCGGAGGAAAAACAGGGTATACTTCAAAAGCAGGAAATACGCTGGTGAGCTGCGTAGAGAGAGACGGCGAACGCCTGGTGGCAGTTGTCTTAAAGAGTTCTCAGACACATTATCAGGACACAAAAGCGATGCTGGATTATGGCTTTTCCTATCTGAAACAGAAAAAAATGGGGTCACAGAATGTCGCTTTGGGCACCTGGAAACAGAATGAATATGGCTGGTATTTTGTGAATGAAAACGGAAACTTTGTAAAAAGTATCTGGATGGAAATCAACGACCAGATTTATCTGTTTGACGGAGACGGATATATGGCGACTGGATGGAAACAGGTAAACGGGAAGGACTGGTATTACTTCGGCGCCAGCGGAGCGATGAAAAAGGGCTGTTGGGTTCAGACAAACAATCAATGGTACTATCTGTCAGATGACGGAAGTCTGTTCACAAACGGAGTGACACCAGACGGATATACGGTCAATGAGTTTGGTATCTGGCAGCAATAAGGAACAGGGAATGGAAATGGTTTGAAAACGCCTGATTTTGCGGAAAATATCTCCTTATTTAGTCGGATAATGACGAAAGTTTTCTCTTGTGCAATATCGAAAAATGGAGTATAGTTGAGAAAAAAGGAGTGGATTTCTATGAAAAAAATAGGAAGTATTTTGTGTTATATGATATCTCTGCTGCTAGTCAGTGCGACCATTTTTCGCTTGATCCTGTATATTCCTCCAGTTCAGGGAGATAGCAGGTATGTACCGTTTGCTATTTTGTCAGCCATTTTTTCTCTTTTGATTGGCGCAATGGTGGTTGCTTTTCTGGCGATAATATCCCATCAGGATAGGACTTGACGCTGGCTTTCTCCTCGTTGTATGATAAGAAAAGGAACCATAAGAAAAAGGCTAGTGAGAAAAGAGTTGTAAATTGGGACTTATTGTAGGAAGAGGAGACCAAAGGGGAAGCGAAGAATGAAGGAAAAACTGTATACCATTGATGTGAATGACGCATTTAAAGCGGGGGATGAGTGTCCATTTTGTTATCTGGAGAGAAAATTGGAGCAGGATACACTGGACTTTGTTCTGGGTTGTTCTTATATGGAGAGTGATATCAGAGAGCAGACGGACAAGACAGGTTTTTGCCGTGTACATACCAAAAAAATGTATGATTACGGAAATTACTTGGGCAATGCCTGGATTCTGAAGACCAGAATGAAGTATTTAAACCAGAATTTAAAAGAAAAAATGAAAGATTACACGCCGGAGAAAAAATCGTTTCTCTCAAAATGGAAGAAGGCAGAGGAGACGTCTGTGCCGGAGCCGGTCCGTTTTATCAGAGAGCAGGAGAGTCATTGCTATATTTGCAATCGAATGGATGCGACATACCAGCGCTATCTGGACACCTTCGCTTACATGGTAAAACAGGATGGGGAGATGATGGAGAAAATCGAACATTCCAAGGGGATGTGTCTGCACCATTTTGCACAGGTTCTGGAAAAGTGCGAGGAAAAATTGGATGCACAGACGAAAGAGACATTGATTCCTCTGCTGTACCGGAAAATGTCAGAAAATCTGGACCGGATTCAGGAAGATATCGACTGGTTTATTGAAAAATACGATTATCGCAATGCGGATGCGGACTGGAAGAATTCCAAAGACGCAGTTCCGCGAACTATGCAGAAGATTGTGGGCAGTTATCCGGCGGACCCTGTCTATAAGAAGGAATAAAGATATATGGAGAAAAATGCAAAGACGGAAAGCGGGAACAGCAGGGCGATGGAAAATCAGACGACAGAAAATAAAAGAACAGAAAATAAAACAGTGCGGGATAAAATAAAGGCTGTCCTGTTTGATATGGATGGATTGATGGTGGACACAGAGCGCGTGTCAGCGAGGGCTTGGAAAAAGGTCGGAGAAGAGGAAGGGCTGGAAATCAAGGAGTCCTGGCTTTGTACCATCCGCGGGACCAGCGCTGCTGTGTGCCGTGAAAGATTTTATGCTTTTTATGGAAAGGATAAAGATTTCGAGTCCATCTACCAGAGAAAAAAGGACCTCGTGACGAAAGAGTTGCGTGAAAATGGGATTCCTGTCAAAAAAGGACTTAAGGAACTTCTCTCTTTTCTGAAAGAAGAGGGCATACAGATTGCTCTGGCGACATCGACAAAGCAGGAGGCTGCCAGATGGTATCTGGAGAGTATTGGAGTGCTGCCATATTTTGATGCGTTTGCCTGCGGCGATATGGTAAAAGAATGTAAGCCGAACCCAGAATTGTTTCTCTTGGCAGCGTCAAAACTTGGAAGAAAGCCGGAAGAGTGCATGGTTCTGGAGGACAGTCTGCAGGGAATCGAGGCGGCCAGAAGAGGAGGTTTTCTTCCTGTTATGGTGCCGGATTTGACAATGCCGACCGAGGATACCCGAAAAGTACTGTATGCAGAGTGTGAGGATTTGTCTCAGGTGATACGTCTCTTTGAGAAGGAATAGACGTGTCGGTTGGCGCAAGCTTGGCTTGAATTTGGGTTTTGACACTTCAATCAAGATGAAAAGATTAGAAAAAGTAGAGGCATTGGGAAAGGAAAAAAATATGGCGATTGCGGCGTGGATGGCAGCAGGAGTATCGGTCGCGGCGGCAGTGACTGCGGGCGGACTTTGGCGTTCCCAGTACGAAAGACAGCATTTTGTGACGGAGACGTTTACGATTCAAAGTGCAAAAGTGAAGCAGGAGACCACACTGGTCTTTCTGACCGATTTGCACAATCAGGTATTTGGAGATGCAAATGAGCCGCTTCTGCAGGAAATCGACAGAATTCATCCGGATTATATTTTGTCCGGCGGCGATTCCATGGTGGTGAAATCGGGAGAGTGTGATTGTTCGATTCCGATTTCGCTTTTTGAAAAGCTGGCGGAGCGCTATCCTTTTATCTGTGCGAATGGAAACCATGAGACGCGGATGAAAGAGCGGAAAAAAGAGTATAAAGATGGTTATCAAAGATACCAGAATGAGCTGAGACGCCTGCATATTCATCAGATTGAAAATGGCTCTGTGGCATTGAACGACTGGCTCACTGTGTCTGCCGTGGAACTTGAGCAACGGTTTTACCGTGATTTTTTTCCTGACCGGATGGAGACAGAATATTTGGAGAAAAGACTGGGAAAAGCAGAGAAAGAGAAGTTTCAGATTCTGCTGCTTCATTCGCCGCTGTTTTTTTGTGCGTGTAGGGAGTGGGGCGCAGATTTGACGCTTTCTGGCCATTTTCACGGCGGAACGATACGGCTTCCGCTTCTGGGAGGGGTGATGACACCGCAGTATCAGTTCTTTCATCCTAAGTGTGCCGGATTTTTTCAGAAAGATGGAAAATATCTGCTTGTGGGCCGAGGGCTGGGGACACACACCATCAATATCCGAATTGGAAATCTGCCGCAGCTGGTGGTGGTGAGGTTGTTGCCGGAAATGGAAGAGAAGAAACAGAACAGAAGACTAAAAAATAGAAACCTAAAAAACAGAAACGGAAAAGAAAAAGATGGCAGAAATTTCATATAAGCTGGAGAAATTTGAGGGGCCGCTGGATTTGCTTCTGCATTTGATTGAGAAAAATAAGGTCAATATTTATGATATTCCGATTGCTGAGATTACAGACCAGTACTTGGACTATGTCAGCCGTATGGAAGAGCAGGATTTGAATGTTGTCAGTGAATTTCTGGTGATGGCAGCGACGCTTCTCGACATCAAATCCAGGATGCTGCTTCCGGCAGAGGCCAAGGAGGAACTTGAGGAAGATGACCCGAGAGCGGAGCTGGTAGCGAGGCTTTTGGAGTATAAGATGTACAAATATATGGCGGACGAGCTGGGCGAGCGTGAGGAAGAGGCGGAGCGCGTCTTTTATAAGAAACCTACCATTCCAAAAGAGGTGGCAAAGTATGAAGCGCCAGTTGATTTGGACAGGCTTTTGGATGGGGTGACACTGGACAGGCTGGAAAAGATTTTTCAGGCTGTCTTAAAACGGTGCGAAGACAAAGTGGATCCGGTCCGCAGCAAATTCGGAACCATCCAGAAGGAGCCAGTGAGTCTGGAGGAGAAGATGCGGGAGGTACTATTTTATGCGTCGGAACATAGAACATGGAGTTTTCGGGAATTTCTGTCCGGACATAGGGACCGTTTTGAGGTAGTGGTGACATTTTTGGCGCTTCTGGAGTTGATGAAAACCGGAAGAATTCGTCTCAGTCAGGAGGAAGCGTTTGCGGATATGCAGATTGAGACGCTGAAACCGTACAGTGAGGGCGAGGAAGAGTGGGTTCTGGAAGGAATGGACGATTTTCAGAGGTAAGGAAATGTCCATGTCAGATGGCGATGAAGAAAAGAATGAGAGAAGCAGCACGGAGCAAAGAAGGATAGTATGGAGAACGAACTTGGCATGACAGATGAGAAAAATGTGACGGATGAGACAGATACGATGGATATGACAGGTAAGGCAGATGTGCCAGATAGAATAGATATACCCGACAGAGCAGATGTGCCAAGTGAAACAGAGGTACCCTCAGAGGAACGTTTGGAGATGGGCACAGAAGATGTGAAGGAGAGTGCTGCGCTCTGTGCGAGGGAACAGGAGGCCATTGTGGAGGCAGTTCTGTTTACTATGGGAGAATCTGTGGAAATCAGCCGTCTGGCAGCAGCGCTCGGCGAGAGCGAGCAGACGGCGAGAGAGGCCGCAGAACGCCTGAGAGAGCGGTATCAGAGTGAGAAGCGGGGGATACAGATTGTAGCGCTGGAAAACAGGTATCAGATGTGCACGGTGGGAAAATATTATGAAAATCTGATTCGGGTGGCGGCGGTGCCGAAAAAACAGATTCTCTCCGATGTGGTCCTGGAGACGTTAGCTATCATTGCCTACCGTCAGCCTGTGACAAAAATCGAGATTGAGAAAATCCGCGGAGTAAAATCCGACCATGCCGTGAACCGCCTGATTGAGTACAATCTTGTCTATGAGGCGGGCCGCATGGATGCACCTGGCAGGCCCGCTCTGTTTGCGACGACAGAAGAATTTTTGCGCCGGTTTGGTGTGGGCTCTGTAACATCGCTCCCTGAAATTTATCCGGAACAGGTCATTGAGATGAGGGAAGAAGTTGAGGAAGAATTGAAGGAAGAATGGGAGGCGCAGGCGCAAGAGGAGAAAAAAGAGCCATAACAAACGTATATTTGAGAGATTGGTACATGTAACAAATAGAGAGAATGTCCTTGACTTCCTGTATGGCGCGTGGTAAGATAGAACTCTGACAAAACACAAAATATAGTTTTCACAATTATGCAAACCACAAGATAGGCGAAAATATAATGAGAAAACTTTGCTATAAAAGGGAAAACGGGAGGGAAATCGCATATGGACCACAGCGAGATTCAGATTATAAAGAAGGACGGAACGAGGGAAGAATTCAACGTACAGAAGGTTGTCGTGGCCGTGAATAAATCGGCAAATCGCGCGATGATTAGCTTTACACAGGCAGAGTTAAACTTTATCTGTGAATTTGTGACAGAGAAGGCAGAAGAACTTGGCGTGAAAGAAATTCAGATTGCGCAGATGCACAATATTGTGGAGGGCGCTCTGGAGAGAGTCAATCCGCAGGTAGCAAAGAGTTACCGCGACTACCGCAACTACAAACAGGATTTTGTGCAGATGTTGGACGAGGTTTACAAGAAGAGCCAGTCCATCATGTACATCGGAGACAAGGAGAACAGCAATACGGACAGCGCACTGGTCTCCACAAAGCGAAGCCTGATTTTTAATGAGCTGAATAAATCTCTGTATCAGAAATTTTTTATGACTGTAGAGGAACTGCAGGCCTGCCGCGAGGGCTATATTTACATTCATGATATGTCTGCCAGACGCGATACGATGAACTGCTGCCTGTTTGACGTGGAGCATGTTCTGACTGGCGGATTTGAGATGGGAAACATCTGGTACAATGAACCAAAGACGTTGGATGTGGCATTTGACGTGATTGGAGATATCGTGCTGAGTGCTGCCAGCCAGCAGTACGGCGGATTCACTGTTCCGAGTGTGGAGAATATTCTTGCGCCATATGCAGAGAAATCCTATGCAAAGTACATTAAAAAGTATGAGGACCTGGGAATTTCCAGGGAGAAGGCAGAGCAGGTGGCATGGAATGATGTTGCGCGTGAGATGGAACAGGGGTTCCAGGGATGGGAGTACAAGTTTAATTCTGTCTCCTCAAGCCGCGGCGACTATCCGTTTATCACTATGACAGCCGGAACCGGAACCAGCCGCTTCGCGAAGATGGCGACCATCACGATGCTGAATGTGCGCAAAAAAGGCCAGGGAAAGGCTGACCACAAGAAACCAGTGCTCTTCCCGAAGATTGTGTTCCTGTACGACGAGAACCTGCATGGACCAGGAAAAGAACTGGAGGATGTGTTTGAGGCGGGCATTGCATGTTCTGCAAAGACCATGTATCCGGATTGGCTTTCCCTGACTGGAGAAGGATATATCGCCAGCATGTACAAAAAATACGGAAAGATTATCTCCCCGATGGGATGCCGTGCATTTCTGTCTCCATGGTATGTGAGAGGCGGCATGAGTCCGGCGGATGAGAATGACGAACCAGTTTTTGTGGGACGTTTCAACATTGGTGTTGTGAGTCTGCATCTTCCGATGATTCTGGCGAAGGCGCGCCAGGAGAACCGCGATTTTTATGAAGTGCTCGATTATTACCTGGAGTTAATCCGAAAGATTCATATCCGCACATATGCGTATCTGGGTGAGATGCGTGCTTCCACGAACCCTCTGGCTTACTGTGAGGGTGGTTTTTACGGCGGCCATCTGGGCCTGCACGATAAGATTAAGCCTCTGTTAAAGACAGCCACAGCATCGTTCGGCATCACTGCCTTCCATGAGCTGCAGGAACTCTACAATGGCAAATCTCTCGTGGAGGATGGCCAGTTCGCTCTGGATGTGTTAAAACATATCAATAAGAAAGTGGAAGAGTTCAAAAAGGCGGACGGCAATCTGTATGCTATCTACGCGACTCCGGCGGAAAACCTTTGCGGTCTTCAGGTGAAACAGTTCCGCAGAAAGTACGGCATTGTGGAGAATGTTTCTGACCGTGAGTATGTCAGCAACGGTTTTCACTGCCATGTGACAGAGAACATTACCCCGATTGAAAAGCAGGATCTGGAGTACCGTTTCTGGGAGCTCTCCAACGGCGGAAAAATCCAGTATGTCAAATATCCGATTGGGTACAATACAGAAGCCATCAAGACTCTGGTGCGCCGTGCGATGAAGATGGGATTTTATGAGGGCGTCAATTTGTCCCTGTCCTACTGCGATGACTGCGGTCATGAAGAACTCGATATGGATGTGTGCCCACAGTGCGGCAGCCGCAATCTGACAAAAATTGACCGAATGAACGGCTACCTGAGCTATTCCCGCGTGAAGGGCGATACCAGACTGAACGATGCAAAGATGGCGGAAATAAAAGAGAGAAAAAGTATGTAAGAAGTATGCAAGAATGAACAAGCGGCAAAACAGTTGTTGTAATTCTAAAGAAAATATGGTATCATCATAAAAAGTTTATAAAAATAGTACAAATAAAAGCAACGGAAAAGATGCAGAGAGGATGCAGAAAGAGGAGGGAAGGGTATGGCACAGTATGCGTATGTAGATAATTCTGGTTTTGCAGAAGTATTCAGTGCAGCTTATGGAATCGTGTTTCTCGTTGTTCTGGTTGTAGGAATTGTAGCAGGCTGGCGAATTTTTGAAAAGGCAAATGAGCCAGGCTGGGCAGCGATTGTTCCATTTTACTCAAGCTATAAGATGTATCAGATTTCCTGGGGAACCGGCTGGCTGTTTCTGCTGCAGCTTGTTCCGTGCGTTGGTGTTGTGGTTTCTCTGATTATGAACCTGAAACTGGCAAAGGCATTCGGGAAAGGCACAGGATTTGGAATCGGTTTATTCTTACTGCCGTTTATCTTCCAGTTAATTCTGGGATTCGGCAGTGCAGAGTATGAGGGACCGCAGGCATAAGCGTCCATTAGACAGAACGGATAGTGAGAACCGATTGTTGCAAAGAGGATGAAGAGAAAGGCTGCAGATGCGTGATGTGTCTGCAGTTTTTATTTGCAATTTACAATTTACAGTCTGCAGATTGTCTGCAGCATTTGTCTGCAGCTTTGGGCAAGGGAGTATGCCAGAGCCTATCTAAACATAGAGCAGCAGAAAACGTGTGCACTCTCGGTAGAAATGCAGAGAGAAGTATGGTATCATAAAAAACAGCAGTGCCGGAAAGTGTTGCACTTAACATGCCAGAAAGCGGCAAAAGACCATATAAAAAAGACAAATGAAGAGCAAGAGAATAAGAGAACAGGGAGAATGGATATGCGCTATCATAATATAACCAAGGATGATATGTTGAATGGAGAGGGACTTCGGACGGTGCTGTGGCTTGCGGGATGCGACCATCACTGTCCAGAATGTCAGAATCCGGTGACATGGGATGAGAATGGGGGCCTTCCTTTTGATGAAGCAGCAAAGGAAGAACTGTTTGGGTATCTGCAGAGGCCGTATATGACAGGAATCACGTTCAGCGGCGGCGATCCGCTGTTTTATAGAAATCGACAGGGAGTAGCAGAGTTGATGGCGGAAATCAGAGAGCGCTTTCCCGAGAAAACCATCTGGCTGTATACAGGATATACCTGGGAGGAGGTCTGTGACCTGCCATATCTGTCCATGGTAGATGTGATGGTGGATGGCCGGTTTGTGGCGGCTTTAAAGGACAATTCGCTGCACTGGAAGGGCAGTTCCAACCAGAGAGTCATTGACGTGAAAAAAACGCTAAAAAGCGGCAATGTGGTGCTGTATGGGGAGACTGAGACAGTATAAGGAAGGCCGGAGCAGAGTAAAAATAAGCAGAGAGACAGAGCAGAAATGGAGAAAAAGGAAGATGGAACAGATACGGATTAAGTATGTATCAGATAAAATCGAAAAATTGTGCTATGTAGATGGAAAATCGGACTGGATTGACCTGCGGGCAGCCGAGGATGTGGAATTGAAACAGGGAGAGTTTCGCCTGATTCCGTTGGGAATTGCGATGGAACTTCCGGCAGGGTATGAGGCGCATATTGTTCCGCGCAGCAGTACTTACAAAAATTTTGGTATCATTCAGGCGAATCATATGGGTGTGATAGATGAGACATACTGCGGAGACAATGACCAGTGGTGTTTTCCGGCCATTGCACTGCGCGATACCGTGATTCATACAAACGACAGAATCTGCCAGTTCCGCATCATGGAACATCAGCCAAAGATTGTATTCTGTGAGGTGGAATCTCTAGGGCATGCGGACAGAGGGGGATTTGGGAGCACAGGAAAGCAGTAGATGTAGAATGGAGAAATGCATGAAAAAAATCAGAAGAGGAATTGCGGTGGCGGCTTTGTGCGGCATGCTGTTTGTGTCAGGCTGCGGCAAAGATGCGATGTCAAAACAGGACTACCGCACAGCTGGGATTGCCGCGCTGGAAGCGGGGGCATACGCGGAGGCGGTGCAGCAGTTTGATGAGGCGATTGCCCATTCAAACGGATTTGTGGGAAAATTTGAGCTGGATGTATTAAAATACCGCGCAGAGGCAGAATACAGGATGGCGGACTACCAGTCAGCAGAAAAGACGTATGAGGTGCTTTTGCAGGCAGATAAGGAGCGCGCGGAGTATTATTATTTTCTCAGCATGGCGCAGGCAAACTTAGGGCAGTTGGATGCGGCACAGGAGTCCCTCCAGAAAGGAGATGGGCTGGATGCGCAGGCCATAGGGGCAGCGGATGCACGGCTGACGCTCGGAAATGCATTCTTAGACCAGGGTCAGACGGAGGCAGCGATGGCGCTGTACCAGTCTGCGATCTCGTCCGGTCAGGCGACAGCTGATGTGTACAATCAGGTGGGACTGTGCTATCTGGAGGCCAAAGAGTATGATGCGGCGCTTGCGGCGTTTCAGAATGGCCTGACAGTCGATGCAGGCAATCAGCAGCTTTTGTTTAATCGGGCTGTGGCATGTGAGTATACAGGCGATTTTTCGGGCGCAAGGGAGTACATGGAGCAGTATGTTGCTGCATTTCCGGATGACACCAAGGCGCAGAGAGAACTTGCCTTTCTCAGGACGAGATAAGAAAGAAAAATTGGAAAAAGAAGCGAAAAGAGAGTCGAAAGAAGAATCAAAAAAGAATTGGAAAAAAAGAAACAAAAATCATGTCAGACAGAAGGGAGGCGGCAGTTTTGTTTGAGACGGGAGATGAGAGAGAGCGGGTGATTCTGGTCGGGGTGAGTACCTGCGAGGAAGATGACACAGCAGCGTCTCTGGATGAGCTGGAAGAGCTGGTGAAGACAGCTGGCGCAGTGACCCTGGAGAAAATTATCCAGAACAGGGAACAGGTGCATCCAGGCACATATCTAGGAAAAGGAAAGATAGAAGAAGTAAAATGGCGGATTTTTGAGACTGGTGCGACAGGGATTGTCTGCGATGATGAACTTTCACCGGCGCAGCTTAGAAATCTGGAGGAAGCGCTGGATATTAAGATTATGGACAGAACGATGGTGATTCTGGATATTTTTGCCCGCCATGCGACGACACGGGAAGGAAAAATCCAGGTGGAACTGGCACAGCTCAAATATCGGGCTGTGCGGCTGGTCGGATTGAGAAATTCTCTGTCGCGTCTGGGCGGCGGAATCGGCACGAGAGGGCCTGGTGAGTCAAAATTGGAAGTGGACAGACGTTTGATTCATGATAGAATCGGAAGACTGAAAGCAGAGCTGGAGGAAGTGAAACGGCACCGCGAAGTGCAGCGGCAGCTTCGTGGAAAGAGCCATACACCTGTGGCGGCGATTGTGGGGTATACCAATGCGGGAAAATCGACGCTGCTCAATGCCCTGACGGATGCAGGTATCCTGGCGGAGGACAAACTGTTTGCCACACTGGATCCGACCACGAGAGGAATGGAGCTTTCGGGCGGCCAGAAGATTCTCCTGACCGACACGGTGGGATTTATCCGAAAACTGCCGCATCATCTGATTGAGGCGTTCCAGAGTACGCTGGAGGAGGCTAAATACAGCGACTTGATTTTGCATGTGGTGGACAGCTCCAATCCCAAAATGGACACGCAGATGTACATTGTGTATGAGACATTAAAGAAATTGGGGGTGGAGGGAAAGACGGTGATTACTGTCTTCAATAAGTGCGACAAGGCTGACAGCATTTCCTCACTGCGCGATTTTTGTGCGGACTATCAGGTGCGGATTTCCGCGAAGACCGGCGAAGGGCTGGACGAGCTGAGAGAACTTCTCACAACGATTTTGAACGAGCGCCGCGTGTATTTTGAACATCTGTATTCGTATGAAAATGCAGGCAAAATTCAGCAGATTAGGAGGTATGGTGAACTTCTCTCGGAGGAATATGGACAGGATGGTATACTGGTTAAGGGGTATCTGCCAGCGGAACTGTATTTGGGGGTATTGTCTGAAAACTAAGCAAAATTCTACTAGATGTTGATTTGAAATAAATTAAGAAAACAAGATATTGCGTTTTGTGAGACAGTCTGTTATAATGGTCTTCATAGCGCTTTTGGGGAGGCGCAGCCAAAAACTTACAAAAGTTTTTGGGAAAGATGAAAGGAGCAGATTTTATGATACAAGTCGTAAAACGAGACGGGGAAATAGCAGAGTTTAGTCTGAACAAAATTACAGAGGCGATAAAGAAAGCATTTAAAGCCACCAAAAAAGAGTATAACCACGAGATTTTAGAGCTGCTGTCGCTGAGAGTGACAGCAGATTTTCAGCCTAAGATGAAAGACGGCAGAATCTCTGTGGAGCAGATACAGGACAGTGTAGAGCATGTTTTGGAGCAGACAGGTTACACGGAAGTTGCGAAGGCGTATATTCTGTACCGCAAGCAGCGTGAGAAAATCCGCAACATGAACGCTACCATGCTGGATTACAAAGATGTGGTGAACGGCTATGTGAAAGTGGAAGACTGGCGTGTGAAGGAGAACTCCACTGTGACATATTCTGTGGGAGGACTGATTTTGAGCAATTCCGGCGCCATCACAGCGAATTACTGGCTGTCTGAGATTTACGACACCGAGATTGCCGAGGCACACCGCAATGCAGACATTCACCTGCACGATTTGTCTATGTTGACCGGATACTGTGCCGGATGGTCCTTAAAACAGCTGCTTTTGGAGGGACTTGGCGGTATTCCAGGAAAGATTACTTCCTCTCCGGCAAAGCATCTTTCTGTTCTCTGCAATCAGATGGTGAATTTCCTCGGTATTATGCAGAATGAGTGGGCAGGTGCGCAGGCATTTTCCTCATTCGATACCTACTTGGCTCCTTTTGTAAAGGCGGACAATCTGCAGTATCCGGAAGTGAAGAAGTGCATCGAGTCCTTTATCTACGGCGTCAACACACCGAGCCGCTGGGGCACACAGGCGCCGTTCTCCAACATTACGCTGGACTGGACCGTGCCGGATGATATGGCGAATATGCCAGCTATCGTGGGCGGAAAAGAGATGGACTTTACATATGGCGACTGTAAGAGGGAGATGGATATGATTAACCGCGCTTTCATCGAGACGATGATTGAGGGCGATGCGAACGGACGCGGCTTCCAGTATCCGATTCCGACTTACTCGATTACAAAAGATTTTGACTGGTCCGACACGGAGAACAACCGTCTGCTCTTTGAGATGACGGCAAAATACGGCACACCGTATTTTTCCAACTATATCAACAGCGACATGCAGCCGAGTGATGTCCGCAGCATGTGCTGCCGCCTGCGTCTGGACCTTCGAGAGCTGCGCAAGAAGACCGGCGGATTCTTCGGCTCAGGTGAGAGCACGGGTTCCGTGGGCGTTGTCACCATCAATATGCCGCGAATTGCCTACCTGTCCGCGAGCGAGAAAGAGTTCTACGAGCGTCTGGACCATATGATGGACATTGCAGCGCGCTCTCTGCACATTAAGAGAGAAGTCATCACAAAACTTCTCGACGGCGGTCTGTATCCATACACAAAGAGATATCTTGGCAGTTTTGAGAACCATTTCTCCACCATCGGCCTGATTGGTATGAACGAGGTGGGCTTGAATGCAGCGTGGCTGCGCAAGGATTTGACACATAAAGAGACGCAGGAGTTCACAAAAGATGTTTTAAATCACATGAGAGACAGACTGGTGCAGTATCAGGAAGAGTATGGTGATTTGTATAACCTGGAGGCTACTCCAGCAGAATCCACCACATACCGTCTTGCAAAACATGACAAGAAGCGGTATCCTGATATTATCACAGCGGCCGGTGACTGTGGAACTCCATATTACACCAACAGTTCCCATCTTCCGGTTGGATATACGGCGGATATTTTTGACGCTCTCGATATTCAGGACGAACTGCAGACATTGTATACATCCGGCACAGTCTTCCACGCATTCCTCGGTGAGAAGATGCCTGACTGGAAAGCAGCGGCAAAACTGGTGCGCACCATTGCACAGAACTACAAACTGCCATATTACACGCTGTCTCCGACATACTCCATCTGCAAGGAGCACGGTTATCTGAGCGGAGAGCACTTCACTTGCCCGAAATGCGGCGGCACAGCCGAAGTGTACAGCCGAATCACCGGATACTACCGCCCAGTGCAGAACTGGAATGAAGGAAAACTGGAAGAGTATAAGAACCGCAAGACTTACGATATTGCAAGCCGCTATAGAAACACTCTGCATGAGAGCGGTCGGTATAAAAACAGCGAGCCGGAGAATACCGGCGTTCTGGAGGCGGCCGCAGCGCAGGAGTGCGGATGCGCAGCAAATGAGAAAACAGCTGCGGCAGAGAAAAATAAGTATGCGGCAAGCAAAATGGCATATGCATCAGAGAAAGGTGTGTATGCAGCAAAAGAGAGCACATGCACCGCAGATATGACGGATATGGCAGAGACGGCTGGAAAACCGGAGTCTCAGGATGAATGGAAAGTGATGGGAAACGGCATGTATCTGTTTACCACAAAGACCTGCCCGAACTGCAATAAGGCAAAAGAATTTTTGAGGGATATCGAGTATCAGGTAGTCGATGCTGAGGAAAATATGGAGTTAAGCAGCCAGCTGGGCATTATGCAGGCGCCAACGCTGGTTCTGATGAAAAATGGAGAGATGACAAAGGTGGTCAATGCCTCCAATATCCGAAAATTTGCAGAGCAGGTGAGAAACAAAAACCAGTAAAATCAATGGGAACGCAAAAAACATAAGGGAAAAGAGGGAGCAAGACATGAAGAGATACCAAAAGACAGCAGCATTTTTGATGTTGAGTGCGGCCATCGTGAGTGCAAGTGCGTGCGCGAAAAAACCGGCAGAGACGGCAGCGCCGTCCACGACAGCATCCACTATGGCGCCTCTGGAGACACAGAAAGAGACACAAAAAGAGACAGAGAGTACCAAAGAGACACTGGAAGTAAAAGGGTCTGAGGCGGAGACGACCAAAGCAGTACAGAGCACGACTGCATCAAAGAATACGAGCAACGTTCATGATCTGGCTTCCAAAGTGCAGAAAGCGGTGGCAGACCAGGATTTGGAGGCGTTGGCGGACCTGGTGGCATACCCTATCGGTATCGCGAGTCCTGATGGAGAAGGAATCGAAGTGGCAAATAAAGAAGAATTCCTGAAATTAAAGCCCGAGGATGTGTTTACAGAGCGTTTGATGAATGTCATCAAGGGAATTAAGGCGTCCGAGGTCGAGATTGACAAAGACGACTTGGCAGTGATGGGAAAAGGAACCATCAATATTGCGCTGGGTATGACGGAAGAGGGCAATCTGCGCGTGGTGGCAATCAGCCGTTAAATCCGCTTTCATCCGCTTTGCAGGGAAGCAGAAACATACAGTGTAGAATATGATACGATACAGTACAGGATACGAACGATAAAATCAAAGAGGATGATGCAGAATCTGTAAAATGGCATCATCCTCTTTCCTGTCACGGCGGGATTTCACATGTCAGAATAGCTCGGATTACGAATCCAGACAGCGAGGATGAGAGTGCGTCTATGTAGGGATTGATTGTGTCAGCGCTTCGCCTTCTCCAGCGCCAGCTCAATCGCTTTTAGAAGTGCCTGGGAGGTATACTGAGTCTGTGGGGCATATTCCAGGTTCTGGATGGACTGATTTGCCACAATCTGTTCACTGAGAGAGGCAAGGGCCGGCTCAACCAGAGGATACATGGTCGTGACAGACTCGCTCAGGGGAACCAGGCTGACGCCATTGATTTTATTTGCATCCACAGCGACTTCCACATTAACCATCTGATTCCCCAGTTTTATGGAGGAGGCATAGACTCCTGGAGAGTAGAGGGCAGAGCTGGAGGTGGTTTCACTGGCCTCTTTTTGCGGACGGAACATAATGAAAAACAGTGCAATCAGCAAAAGTGCCAGCCCTATAAAAATGGCGGTATAGATTAATTCTTTCATCCGCAGCACAACAATTTTCGTTTTGGAACTCATACGGGGACCTCGGGATTTCTTTGATACAGTGTATGAGAGAAAAAATAAGAAAATGCAGAAAAGTACAGAAAAGTTGCGTGGCAGATGGTGTAAAATAGAAACATACAGCAGAGAGACAGACAGTGGGAGGTAGAAAAGAGCGTGAGTTTACAGTTTATTCTGGGGGCGTCAGGGTGCGGAAAAACCAGGGCGTTATATCAGGCGATGATAGAGCAGTCGATGCGTGAATCTGAGAGACAATTCTTTTTGATTGTCCCAGAACAGTTTACGATGCAGGCACAGAAGGATATTGTGACATTGCACCCGAACCATGGGGTGATGAATCTGGATATTGTCAGTTTCGAGAGATTGGCGTACCGTATTTTTGAGGAACTTTCCATCTCTCAGCCGATGGTTCTGGATGACATGGGAAAATCCATGGTGCTGCGCCGCGTCAGTGCGGACGTGAAGAAGAATCTGGGATTGTATGCCGGAAAACTGGATAAGGTCGGATTTATCAGTCAGTTAAAATCCATGATTTCGGAGATGTACCAGTACGGAGTGACGCCGGAGGCGCTTTCAGAGCTTTCCTCCAAAGTGGACGGCCTTCCGCTGTTTCATCAGAAACTGCATGACCTGGAAGTGATTTACAGAGAGTTTCAGAATTATATTCAGGGGAATTTCATCACATCGGAGGAAATCCTGGATATCCTATGTCGGGAGCTGCCGCGCTCGGAGCTCTTGAAGGACAGCGTGATTGCTCTGGATGGTTTTACCGGCTTCACACCGATTCAGTACCGCCTGGTGGAGGAATTTTTGCAGATGGCGGACAAAGTGTCCGTGACAGTCACGATTGACGGGCGGGAGGATTTGTTCCTGGAGGCGGGACAGGAGGACCTGTTTTATATGAGTCACCGCATGATTCGCCGTCTGGGAGATCTGGCCGATAAGAACCACATCCGAATTGAGAAGTCCGTGCGTTTTCCAGAGAATCCGGCGATTCGTTTCCGCAAATCTCCAGCTCTCGGGCATCTGGAGAGAAATCTTTTGCGCTATCCGATTCGCAGCATGCAGAAAGAGCAGGAGCAGATTCATCTGCTGAAGGCGTTAAATCCGCAGGAAGAGATTGCGATGGCGGCGAAGGAGATCACGAGATTGGTGGAGCAGGAAGGATTCCGCTATCAGGACATTGCCGTAGTCAGCGGAGATTTGGAGGAGTACGGGAAAGAGATTGTGAGGCAGTTTTCCATCCGCAATATTCCATGCTTTCTCGATGAGAAAAAAAATATTTTGGCGAATCCGGCAGCGGAAGTGCTGCGGGCGGCGCTCGAGATTATCAATAAGGATTTCAGCTATGAGGGCATGTTCCGCTATCTGAAAACGGGGTTTGTGACTGAGGATGCAGAAAAACTGTGCCGCATGGAAAACTATGTGATGGCGCTGGGTATTCGGGGCTACTATAAATGGAATACAGTCTGGGAGAGGCAGTACCGTGGCTCAGAAGGCTATGACATGGAGGCCATGAATGTGTTTCGCGAGGAGATTTTGGCGCCGCTTCTTTCCCTTCGGGCTGGATTAAAGAAAAACGGGACAGTGACCGAGTGGCTGACAGCTCTTGTGGAACTTCTGGAGACCTTGGAGATAGAAAAAAAGCTGCATGACAGGCAGGTGGAGTTTGAGCAGAGGCAGGAGTGGAATCTGGCAAAGGAGTATGAGCAGGTGTACGGGCTTCTTTTGGAGCTGTTTGACCGTCTGGCGGGCCTTTTGGGGGAGGAACGGCTCTCCAGAAAGGAATTTTCCGATATTCTGGATGCAGGGCTTGCGGAGCTGAAAGTGGGTCTGATTCCGGCGTGTGTGGACCGCGTGGTGGTCGGAAATGTCAAGAGAACTCGAACCAACCAGGTGAAGGTACTGTTTTTCCTCGGCATCAATGAGGGAAAGGTTCCATTTGTGAAGGAAAATGGCGGCGTACTGTCAGAAAAGGAGCGCCAGATTTTTGAGGAGCATGATATGGAGCTGGCGCCGTCGGCGAGGGAGGATGGGTTTGAACAGCAATTTTACCTGTACTTGACTATGACAAAACCGTCGCACCGTCTGTATTTGTCCTATGTGATGCTCTCACCGGACGGGAAGAGCAGACGGCCCTCGTTTTTGATTGGACACATCAAAAAGCTGTTCCCTCTTCTGCGGACAGAGACGGTGGAGGAGAAATACCAGGGAATTTCGCTGTACTCGAAGCGCGATGCATGGGATTTGCTGTGCACGGGCCTGCGGGAAAAAGCAGAACTTTCGGAGGATGCGGCATTTTTGGAATTGTACCGCTGGTTTTTCGGACAGGAGGAATCCAGAGAGGAGGCAATGCGCTTGGTGGAGGCGTCGGTGTACTCCTATCAGGGAAAGAAAGGCATCGGACGGGCTGCGGCGCGCGCCATCTACGGCAATGTGCTGCAGGGAAGCGTCACCAGACTGGAGCTGTTTGCGTCCTGCGCCTATGCGCATTTTCTGAAATATGGGCTGGAACTGTCCGAGCGCCAAGAATACCGGCTGGAAGCGGTGGACATCGGAAATCTGTTCCACAATTCCATCGAGACATTTTTTGAGCAGATGGAAGAAAATCACATTCCGTTCCGCGATTTGACGCAGGAACAGCGCGAGGGTATGGTGAAGGCGTGTGTGAAGAAATGCGCCGAGGAGTATGGGAACACGATTCTCTCAAGTTCTGCGAGAAATGCCTGGCTGGCCGCCAGAGTGGAGAAAATCACGAACCGGACCATCTGGGCGTTGTGCGAGCAGCTGAAAAAAGGCGATTTTGAGCCGTCCGGCATGGAAATCAGTTTTTCCTCGGCGGACAATCTGCGGGCGATGCGGATTGCCCTCTCAGAGGACGAGGAGCTGCGCTTGAGGGGCCGTGTGGACCGCATGGATTTGTGCGAGGATGAGAACCATGTGTATGTCAAGATTATCGACTATAAATCGGGCAGCACGAGTTTTGACCTTGCGGCATTTTACAGGGGGACACAGCTGCAGCTTGTGGTTTATCTGGATGCGGTGATGGAAATGCAGGAGAAGAAGACGGATAAGGAAGTTGTTCCGGCAGGCATTTTTTACTATAATATCGGGGACCCTGTGGTGGACGCAGAACCTGGGGAAAGTATGACGAAAGAGCAGGCAGAGCAGGCAGTATTCAAGGCGCTGCGCATGAATGGGCTGGTAAACAGCAAGCTGGAGGTCATCCGCCATCTGGACAGCTCGATTGAGAGTGAGTCGGATGTCATTCCGGTTGCCCTAAAAAATGGGGTGGTGCAGGAATCCCGCTCCAGTGTGGCGAATGAGAACCGTTTCCTGGTGCTTCGTGAATTCGCCAGAGACAAACTCAAAACGATGGGTCAGGAAATTCTGGATGGAAAGGATGAGATACGTCCATTGAAGCAGGGGATGCATACGGCATGCGATTACTGCCCATATCACCCAATCTGCGGATTTGACCTGAAAACAGAGGGGCATGCGTACCAGGTATTTCCAAAGATGGCAGAAGATGAAATCTGGAGTGAGATGGAAAAAGCATGTGACAAAGCACAGAACAAAGGACATAAAAATATAGATGAATATGCAGACACAGGAGAGAATCACAGAGCAAAGAAGAAGGGGGAGAACGAACGTTGAGCGGTGTATCATGGACAGAAGACCAGAAAAAAGTCATTGGGACACATAACAGGAATCTTTTGGTGTCCGCAGCTGCAGGAAGCGGAAAGACAGCGGTTCTGGTACAGAGAATTGTGGAGATGGTGACAGATGCCGCGCATCCGATGGATGTGGATGAACTGCTCGTGGTGACGTTCACCAATGCGGCGGCAGCGGAGATGCGGGAGAGAGTGGCTGCTGCGCTGGCTTCCCTTTTGGATGAGAATCCGCAGGACCGTCACCTGAAGCGCCAGAATACGCTGATTCATCAGGCGCAGATTACCACGATTGACAGTTTTTGCCTGTATGTCATCCGCAATTATTTCAACCAGCTGGATATCGACCCATCGTTTCGCATCGGAGATGAGGGGGAGCTGAAATTGCTGTCGGCAGACGTGATGGAGGAGATGCTGGAAGAGTATTATCAGAGCGAGGACAAGGATTTCAGTGATTTTGTGGAGACGTACGCCAGAGGAAAGGGCGACTATGGCATTGATGCGTATATTTATCAGGTCCACAATTTTGCCAGAAGTACGCCGTGGCCGCAGGAATGGTTTGAGGCATGCCGCAGAGAAGTTGCCTTGGAACAGACGGATGAACTGGAGAAGATGCCCTGGGTTCAGTATCTGCTGGAAGATGCCAGACGGCAGGCAGAGGAACTTCTTGGACTCGTGGAGAGGGCAAAAGAGATTTGCGGGGAAGAAAATGGGCCGGAAGTGTACCTGGATGCATTTTTGGACGATGAGCGGCTGATTGTAAAGATTCTTGAGGCAGGGACGTATGAGACACTGACAGAAGTGCTTGCGGGGAGCGGGACTTTGACACGGCTGAAAGCTGTCCGCAGCAAGGACGTCGATCCTGCAAAGAAGGAGGAAGCGAGCGGGATTCGGGCGCAGGTCAAACAGATTTTGACAAAGATGCGCAAATTGTACGCGGCAGGAAGCGGGCAGGATGTGATTGCAGCCATGCAGGGATGCAGGCCGGCGGTTCTGACACTTCTGCGGCTGGCCGAGGAGTATGGGATTCGATACCAGGAGGCAAAGAAGGAGAAAAATCTGGTGGATTTCTCAGATTTGGAACATTTTGCAATTCAGATTCTTTTGCGCGAAGAGAATGGGGAGAGAGTGCCGACAGAGGCGGCAAAGCAGCTTTCCAGCCAGTATAAAGAGATTTTGATTGATGAGTATCAGGACAGCAATCTGGTGCAGGAGACGCTCTTAAACAGCATCTCCAGAGAGCGGGAGGGAAGCCCGAATGTGTTTATGGTGGGGGATGTGAAGCAGAGTATTTACCGCTTCCGTCTGGCGCGCCCTGAGCTGTTTCTGCATAAATATGAAACCTACACGAGAGAGGACAGCAAATACCAGAAGATAGAGCTGCATCAGAATTTCAGAAGCCGCGAGGAGATTCTGGAGAGTGCAAATCAGGTGTTCTGGAAGCTAATGATACGCACGGTGGGCGGAATTGCCTACACAAAAGAACATGCCCTGTATCCAGGCGCTTCGTTTGAAGAACTGCCGCAGGAGCAGCTGGATACGCATGGGACGGATAGGAATCAGACGGATATGCATCGAACGGATATGTATCGGACGGAGCTGGTTCTTTGTGATATCTCGGATGCTGGTAAGGAGGTTTCTCTGGAGGATGGCACAGAGTCGAAAATCGCAGAGGACAAAGAAGAGTTTACAGCGAAAGAGGCAGAGGCACACCTGATTGCAAAGAGAATTCAGCAGATTGTGGATGAAGAGACTGGCATGCTGGTGTGGGACAAAAAGGAAAAGAAATACCGCCGCGCGAGATATCGCGATATCGTGGTGCTCTGCCGCAGTATGGCAGGGTGGTCGGAGATTTTCACCAATGTGTTCATGAACGCGGAGATTCCGGCTGTCGCCCAGACGCGGACAGGGTATTTCAATACGATTGAGGTGGAGACGATTTTGAGTTTTCTCAGTGTCCTGGACAATCCGATGCAGGATATCCCGCTGGCGGCTGTGCTACATTCGCCTGTCGGCGGCCTGTCGGATCGGGAACTGGCAGAACTGATGGCAGGGTATAAAAAACTTGCAAACAAAGGCGAGGACAGAGGGCTGTATGGGGCGTATGCCGCAGCGGTCTATGGAGTTCCAAAAAAGAGTGAGGAAGAACTGGAACAGAAAATGCAGAGTGAGCTTGGGGGCGATGCACAGCAGGAAGCCTGGGAAACGTATCTGGCACAGCGGGAATTGGAGGAATGGCAGATAGCAGAGGCCGAAAACATTCCTGACAGCGTACCAGATTATTACACAGAGTACGAGCCGGAAGATGACTGCGATAGGTATGCTGCTGATGTTGAGTTTTTGGAGCGCCAGCCCGAAACAGCGCAGGAGAGAGAATTTCCAGTATTGTCGGAGGCATTGATGCAAAAAGTGCAAAAACTGGAAAAAATGCTTAACATACTGCGCAGAAGGGCACAGTATCTGCCGATTCACGAACTGCTGTACGCTATTTATGAGGAGACAGGATATTACCGCTATGTGTCAGCGATGCCAGCGGGAGCTGTGCGCGCGGCAAATCTGGATATGCTGGCAGAAAAGGCGGCCGCCTATGAGGCGACCAGTTACCGCGGTGTGTTCCATTTTATCCGCTATATCGAAAAACTGAAATCGTATGATACTGACTTTGGCGAGGCATCGCTTGCCGGCGAGGAGGACGATGCCGTTCGTATGATGAGTATCCACAAGAGCAAGGGATTGGAGTTTCCGATTGTCTTTCTGGCCGGAATGGGCAAGAAGTTCAACAAGATGGATATCTATGGAAAAGTCCTGATTGACCCTGAGATGGGGATTGCTGTGGATTATCTGGACCTGGAAAGCCGTGTGCGGTTTGCCACCTTGAAAAAGCAGGTTTTAAAGAGACGCCTGGAAGTGGAAAATCTCGGTGAAGAACTGCGCGTCCTGTATGTGGCGATGACGCGGGCAAAGGAAAAGCTGATTATGACAGCTGCGGTTCCTGGTCTGGAAAAGAAAATACTGAGTCTGGCTGGAAAAAATCAGGGAGAGATGCTGTTTACCAATGTTGTCAGTGCGTCCAGCTATCTGGACTGGATGCTTATGAGCTTTTCGGGTGATATCAGAGAAATTCTGACAGCAAGAGAAAAGAACGTGCCGTTTGGATGGATTGATGTGAAAACTGTCAGCATGGAAGAACTGGTGAAAGACGAAGTGGCGCAGCAGGCAGAGCGGAGACTGCGCAGAGAGGAACTGCTGAAGTTTGACACAGAAAAAGAGTATGACAGAAAGATGCGGGAACATCTGGAACGTGTGATGGGATTTGTATATCCGCATGAGGCGGATATTTTCCTGCATACAAAGATGGCCGTGTCAGAACTGAAAAAGACAGCATACCAGATGGATGTGGAGGAGGCAGCATGGCTTCCAAGCTTGCCGGAATTTATGAAAAAGGGAGAGGCAGAGGAGGAACAGGAATCTGTAAAGAATTCCAGAAAGCAAATAAGAGGGGGCGTCGAGAGAGGAACTATGTATCATCATGTGCTGGAGCTTCTTCCAGTGGCGGAGATTCCTGACGAACTGCTGCAGCCGGAAATTTCAGAGCTGGCCGCGCAGGGAAAACTCGAGCTGTGGACTATGCAGGAGGTAGAGAAACTGGCCGCGCGCGGCAAAATCATGCCAGAGGAGAAGGAAATTGTCGAGTATTCGGCACTTGCACGGTTCCTGCGTTCTGACCTAGGACGGCGCATGGCCAGGGCGGCAAAGCAGAATACGCTGTACCGAGAAAAGCAGTTTGTCATCGGAATTCCTGCAAAAGATATTCCAGGACTCGCAGAATCGGAGGAGCTTGTGGTGATTCAGGGAATTATCGATGCCTGGTTCGTGGAGGATGGAGAGATCATTTTGGTGGATTATAAGACGGACCGTGTCTTTCGGGGCGGTGAGCATATTCTGCGTGAGCGTTATCAGGCTCAGCTGGATTACTATGAAAAGGCACTGAGCCAGATGACGGGACGAAGCGTGAAGGAAAAATGGATTTATTCTTTTGCACTCAATAAGGGAATTCGCATCTGACACTCCAACAGTTAAAGGATATTGGGTTCTTAGATACATTCACTTCCAAAAAAGGGATATACATGTAAGAAGCGTTTAGCGTTCTTATGTATATCCCTGCGCTGTCTTGGTATGTGTAATTCTTGAAAACCTATTGTTCTGCGGTTTCTGACGTCTCTGCTACAATCAGTTCTTTTGCATAAGGAAGAGTCAGAATCCAGTCGCAGAAGGTATGCCATTCAGCCAGCTTGTGATTTTTTCTGGCATAGTAGATATTCACCAGAGTTTCATAGTTGAAACTGCAAGTGCGCATCTGGTTGTAGCTGGATGGCAGAAGCTGAATCATATCGTACCAGTCGGTCTTGTTCTTATCTTTCATATAGCGGAGGCGGATTTCTTCCAGTTTGGCGACTATCTGCTCCATGAAAGCCAGAGAGTCGTCGGTCAGATGGTCGTGGCTGAAATCATCGATAGAGAATGGTTTTGAGTGGATTTTATGCATGGTGCTGGTGGAGTTTGCGACAGTTGCTATCTTATAGGTGTCATACTCCTTCCACCAGTACAGCGGCGCTGTGATATCAACGGACACAAAAATCTGACGCAGGTATTTTCTGTGGTCGCTGCCGGCTTTGCGGAGGCGTACAGCCAGGTCCAGGTCATTGGGGCCCAAAATATAGTCTCCGTTTTCGTTATAATAACTGTCCATTCTATGCCAACTGTTCATGGGATTTCTCGCCCCGCGAATTGCATTTTCCATATTCATGACGCTGGTGCGCTCTAATTGAATCATGTGTGGATTCCCTCCATTTTCTTATTTTGATGGTATGACAATAGCATAAATTGTACCATGTTGTCTCTGCATATGCTATTTTCTAGTGTGTCTTTCCTATTATAATGGAGAATGTGAAATGAGACAAGATGTTTTTTACTATGAAAGTCTCGTCAAGCGGCCAGGCGGCAGGGGTGCTTGCACACCAGGCCGACTGGACATTTGACGAGCTAACCTGTATGAATAAGTAGGCCGATAGGCCGGATTATGGCGCCAGGCGCCAGTGACGCCTGCTTGGCGCGGACCGGAGCGGAGCGTAGACCTACAGGCGACGAATGCGGGAGTGCGTGAGCACGGAGCAATCGACTTTCATATCATGGTAGTGTCGCTGTCAGGCGACATGTCCGTTTAGGAACGAAAAATACCTTTTGCCCCTGGTATCATAACACTACAATATAGAAGAAATAGACAAAAAGTATAAGAAAGTGCAGAATCAGGTCTTGCTATTCATTTTAGATAATGTTAAGATTAAACAATGTAATGTTGAGGAGGGAAAGTTATGTCGAAGGATAAGAAGACAGTTTTAAAAAGCGGCGACCTTTGGGTGGAAGTAAATGATTTGGGAGCAGAGTTATCCAGAATTCTGGACAGAAAAACAGGCAAGGAGATTCTCTGGAGCGCGGATCCGGCAGTCTGGAACCGTCATGCGCCTATTTTGTTTCCATTTGTCGGAAAATGCTGGGAGAAAGCATACACATATAAGGGAAAAGAATATTCGATGCCGACTCAGCATGGTTTTGCAAGAGACATGGAGTTCACAAAAACCGAAGAGAACGAGAGGGAAGTGTGGTATGAACTGCGTGACACGCAGGAGACGTTTGAGAAATACCCGTTCCATTTCCGGCTTCTGGTGGGACACCGTGTGGAAAACCGCACCATCCATGTGATGTGGAAAGTGATAAATGAAGGCGATGAGACGATGTTCTTCATGATTGGAGGCCATCCGGCATTTTTGATTCCAGAGGGACATTCCCTGTATGATTTTTCGCTGCAGTTTGATAAGAAAGACGAACTTCACTATGAAGCGCCGGACGAGGCAGGGTTTGAGGTGCCAAAAGCAGCAGGCACACTTGCTTTGGACAACGGAAAAACCGATATTGTGCCTGGATTTTTCAAGAAGGCACTGACGTACATGTTTGATGAGGCTCAGGTGGGGCAGGTGGATTTGCTGGTAAACGGTGCTCCCTATATCACGATTCAGTGTGAGGGGTTCCCGTATTTGGCAGTCTGGACAATGGAAGGCACCCATCCGTTCCTGTGCCTGGAACCGTGGTATGGACGTACCGCCACGAAGGGATTTTCGGGTGAGCTGCAGGATAGAGCCGGAATTACGGCAGTAGAAGGCCATAAGACCTTTGAAGCAGAATATACAATAGAAGTACATGAGTATGTGCAGGAGGAATAGGAATGTATAGGATTTTAAAAGCTGAGAAGCTGGCAGATAAGATTTATCTGATGGACGTGGAAGCGCCGAGAGTGGCAAAGTCCTGTCAGCCAGGTGAATTTTTGATTGTAAAGATGGATGAAGTGGGAGAGCGAATCCCGCTGACTATCTGCGACTATGACAGAGAGGCAGGAACTGTGACAATCGTGTTCCAGATTGTCGGTGCTTCTACAGAGAGAATGGCCGAGCTTCAGGCGGGCGATTCTTTCCAGGATGTGGTAGGCCCGCTGGGACAGGCTTCTGAGTTTGTGAAAGACGACATAGAAGATGTAAAGAAGAGAAAATATCTGTTTGTTGCCGGCGGCGTCGGCACAGCTCCGGTGTATCCGCAGGTAAAGTGGATGAAGGCGCATGGCATCGATGTGGATGTTATCATCGGTGCAAAGAATAAGGACCTGGTAATCCTGGCAGACGATATGGAGAAAGTTGCGGGTAATTTGTATGTGACAACCGATGACGGCTCCAACGGACGCAAGGGTATGGTGACAGACGTCATCAAAGAACTGGTGAAGGAAAAAGGAAACCAGTACGATGTCTGTGTAGCCATCGGGCCGATGATTATGATGAAATTTGTATGTTTACTGACGAAAGAACTGGAAATCCCGACGATTGTCAGCCTGAACCCGATTATGGTGGACGGAACCGGCATGTGCGGCGCTTGCCGTGTGAGTGTAGGCGGCGAGGTGAAGTTTGCCTGTGTGGACGGACCAGAGTTTAACGGCCATCTGGTAAATTTTGACGAGGCAATGAAGAGACAGCAGATGTATAAGACAGAAGAGGGAAAAGCACTTCTCAGACTGAGAGAGGGCAAGACCCATCACGGCGGATGTGGACAGTGCGGAGGTGACAGATAATGGCGATTACAGTAAATGCTATGAAGAAGGTTCCGGTTAGAGAGCAGGACCCGAAGGTAAGAGCAACCAATTTTAAGGAAGTATGTCTTGGATATAATATGGAAGAGGCACAGGCGGAGGCTTCCAGATGTCTGAAATGTAAAAATGCAAAATGTATGACCGGATGCCCAGTCTCGATTCATATTCCAGATTTTATCGCAAAAGTACAGGAAGGCGACATTGAGGGCGCAGCGAATGTGATTGCACTTTCCTCCGCGCTTCCGGCAGTCTGCGGCCGTGTATGCCCGCAGGAGAGCCAGTGCGAAGGTGTCTGCATCCGCGGCATCAAGGGCGAGCCAATTTCCATCGGAAAATTGGAGAGATTTGTGGCTGACTGGTCCAGAGAGAATGGCTTTGTTCCAAAGGCAGCAGAAAAGAAAAACGGCAAGAAAGTCGCTGTGATTGGTTCCGGCCCTGCGGGTCTGACCTGTGCGGGCGACCTGGCAAAGCTGGGATATGAAGTGACGATTTTTGAAGCGCTCCATGAGCCAGGCGGCGTTCTGACCTATGGTATTCCGGAGTTCCGTCTTCCCAAAAATACGGTTGTGCGCTCTGAGATTGAGAATGTGAAGAAGCTCGGCGTCACGATTGAGACAAACGTTATCGTCGGAAAGACCATGACAATCGATGAGTTGTTTGAGGAAGAGGGATTTGATGCTGTATTTATCGGTTCCGGCGCAGGTCTGCCGAAGTTTATGGGAATCCCTGGAGAGAATGCGAACGGTGTATTCTCCGCGAATGAGTATCTGACAAGAAGCAATCTGATGAAGGCATTCCGCGATGACTATGACACTCCAATCGTAGGAGGAAAGAAAGTGGCTGTCGTGGGCGGCGGAAACGTGGCAATGGATGCAGCGAGAACAGCACTTCGTCTGGGCGCTGAGGTACATATCGTGTACAGAAGAAGTGAGGCAGAGCTTCCGGCGCGTGTGGAGGAAGTGCACCATGCAAAGGAAGAGGGCATTATCTTTGACCTTCTGACCAATCCAGTGGAGATTCTGACGGATGAGAAGGGCAATGTAAACGGTATGGTAGTGCGCAAGATGGAGCTGGGTGAGCCGGACGCTTCCGGAAGAAGAAGACCGGTGGAGATTGCAGGCTCAGACTATACCATCGATGTGGATACAGTGATTATGTCCCTCGGAACCAGCCCGAACCCACTGATTTCCAACACCACAAAGGGTCTGGAGATCAACAGACGCAAATGTATCGTGGCTGAGGAAGCAACCGGCAAGACCAGCAAGGAAGGCGTTTACGCGGGCGGCGACGCTGTGACCGGAGCGGCTACGGTGATTTTGGCTATGGAGGCAGGAAAAGCTGGAGCAAAGGGAATCCACGAGTATCTTTCTACGAAATAGTATCGAAGCAGTATCAAAATAGTATCGAAACAGGAAAAAGGAATGGATGCGTGATTGCAGAATACAATCGCGCATCCATATTCATATTTGATAGTAATGGTACTGGAATATGAAAATGATACCAGGGTCAAAAGGTCAAAAATCAGATACAAGCTTGCTTGTAGGAAGATACAGTGAAGATGAAAAAATAGATGGACAACAGGAAAGCAGGAGAGAAGCAGAAAGGGGAAATATACAGTGAAGAAAGCGTTGACACAAGAGGAAAAGTATCACCAGATGATAGAGACTCCGGTGGAAAAACTGATTCCAGGGCTTGCCGTTCCAACAATTATCAGTATGCTGGTAACGTCGATTTATAACATGGCAGACACGTTTTTTGTCAGCCAGATTGGAACGAGTGCGTCTGGGGCAGTGGGAGTGATTTTTTCTGCCATGTCCATGATTCAGGCGATTGCATTCACTCTGGGCATGGGAAGCGGAAACCGGATTTCGCAGTGTCTGGGAAGGCAGGAGTACGAGGAAGCGGATAAGTATGCGGCGGTTGGATTTTTCACCGCATTCGGCATAGGAATTTTGATTGCTGTGTTCGGAACACTGTTTATCAAGCCGCTGGTGCTGTTTTTGGGAGCGACGGAGACGATTGCGCCGTATGCGGAGAGCTATGCGAGATATATTTTCCTCGCTGCACCGTTTATGATGGGGTCTTTCGTCATGAACAATCTGCTGCGATTCCAGGGAAATGCGACGTATGCGATGCTTGGAATCACAACAGGCGGTATTTTAAATATGTTTCTGGACCCACTGTTTATCTTCGGATTTCAGATGGGGACGGCCGGAGCGGCTTTGGCGACGGCACTCAGCCAGTTTATCAGCTTTATGATTCTGCTTTGCCAGTGCAATCTGAGAGCAGGCACCATCCATATCCGCATCCGTCGGTTTGTGCCGTCGCTGAAACTGTACGGCGAGATTCTCCATGCGGGACTTCCGTCTTTTTGCAGGCAAGGAATTGCCAGTGTCTCCGTGATTATCTTAAACGTGGCAGCGGGCCCTTACGGGGATGCTGCGATTGCGGCAATGTCGATTGTGAGCCGCTTTATGATGTTTATCAACTCCGCATTGATTGGATTTGGACAGGGATTTCAGCCGGTGTGTGGCTTTAATTTCGGTGCAAAGCGGTATGACAGAGTGCTGCGTGCATTCTGGTTCTGTGTGAAGGTGGCAGTGGTGATGCTGACGGTGTTCGGCGTGGTGGCGTTTGTATTCAGCCGCCCGATTATCACGGCATTTAGAAGAGAGGACCTCGAAGTAATTGAGATTGGAACGATGGCGCTCCGGCTTCAGGTGCTGACACTGCCGATTCAGGCGTGGATTATTATGGTGAATATGCTGTCGCAGTCGATTGGATATGGGTTCCGCTCCTCCATCGTGGCGATGGGCCGCCAGGGACTCTGCCTGATTCCGATGCTTTTGATTCTTCCGAAAATGTTTGGAATCTATGGAATTGTGTTCTCACAGCCGGTTGCAGACCTCCTGACATTCATCTTAGCCACCGTGATTGTGACAGGAATTTTAAAAGAATTGAAAGACAAATCTATTTTTGAAAAAAATGGAGAAATATGAAAAAAACTCTGGACGAATCAGACATTTTGTGAGAAAATGTAAGCAAGTATGATGTGATAAAATTAACAAAGTACTTCACGATTATGATTCTTTAATTGAAAGGAGTTTTAAAATGATTTATTCACATGAAGTAGAAAAAATGTGTACTGTTGCACAGGGCGTTAATCATGGCGCTGCCCCGATTCCAGAGGAAGCAAAATGGGTACAGGCAAAAGAAATTAAGGATATTTCCGGTCTGACACATGGTGTTGGCTGGTGTGCTCCTCAGCAGGGTGCCTGTAAGCTGACTCTGAACGTAAAGGAGGGTATCATCCAGGAAGCTCTGGTTGAGACTCTGGGATGTTCTGGTATGACTCACTCTGCAGCTATGGCAGCAGAGATTCTTCCAGGAAGAACCATTATGGAAGCACTGAACACAGACCTTGTCTGTGACGCTATCAATACTGCTATGAGAGAGCTGTTCTTACAGATCGTTTATGGCAGAACACAGAGTGCATTCTCTGAGGAAGGACTTCCGATCGGCGCTGGTCTGGAAGACCTTGGAAAAGGCTTACGTTCTCAGGTTGGTACCATGTATGGAACTCTGAAGAAAGGTCCTCGTTACCTGGAAATGGCAGAAGGCTATGTAACTGGAATTGCTCTGGATGAAGATGACCAGATTATCGGATACCAGTTCGTAAACCTTGGAAAGATGACAGACTTCATCAAAAAAGGCGATGATGCAAATACTGCTTACGAGAAAGCAAAAGGTCAGTATGGCCGTGTCGCTGATGCTGTAAAAATTATCGATCCAAGACAGGAATAAAGAAATTACAGGTAAAAGTCGAGTTGAAACAAGGAGGATAAGAAAGTCATGGCATTATTCGAGTCATATGAGAGAAGAATTGACAAAATCAATTCTGTTTTAAATAGCTATGGAATTGCTTCTATCGAAGAGGCAGAGAAAATCACAAAAGATGCAGGTCTGGACGTTTACAACCAGATTAAGGGAATTCAGCCAATCTGTTTTGAGAACGCTTGCTGGGCTTACATCGTAGGCGCTGCAATCGCAATCAAGAAGGGATGTACAAGAGCAGCCGATGCTGCAGCAGCAATCGGCGAGGGCCTTCAGTCCTTCTGTATCCCAGGTTCCGTTGCTGACCAGAGAAAAGTAGGTCTGGGACATGGTAACTTAGGAAAGATGCTTCTGGAAGAAGAGACAGACTGCTTCTGCTTCCTGGCAGGTCATGAGTCCTTTGCAGCAGCAGAGGGTGCTATCGGTATCGCAGAGAAGGCAAACAGAGTTCGTCAGAAACCTCTGCGCGTTATCCTGAATGGTCTTGGAAAAGACGCTGCACAGATTATCGCTAGAATCAACGGATTTACATATGTGGAGACACAGTATGACTACTACACAGGCGAGCTGAAAGAAGTATTCCGCAAGGCATATTCCAACGGTCCTCGTGCAAAAGTAAACTGCTATGGTGCAAACGACGTTCGTGAAGGCGTTGCTATCATGTGGAAAGAGAACGTAGATGTTTCCATCACAGGAAACTCCACAAACCCGACCAGATTCCAGCATCCGGTTGCAGGTACTTACAAGAAAGAGTGCGTAGAAGCAGGAAAGAAGTACTTCTCCGTTGCATCCGGTGGCGGTACAGGCCGTACACTGCATCCAGACAACATGGCAGCAGGTCCAGCTTCCTACGGTATGACAGATACATTAGGACGTATGCACTCTGACGCACAGTTCGCAGGTTCTTCTTCCGTTCCGGCTCACGTAGAGATGATGGGTCTGATCGGTGCCGGCAACAACCCAATGGTTGGTATGACCGTTGCTGTTGCTGTTGCTATCGAGGAAGCAGCAAAGGCTGGCAAGTTCTAAGCAGATTCTAGGATAGAACATTATTTCAGTTTATTAGAGAATTCAATTTTCAGGGGTTTGTCAGGCACGGATGGTCTTGGCAGACCCCGTTTTGTGTTCAGACAGAAATCTTGGCCAGAATTCCGGCCAAAATGAGAAAAGAGGTACCGCCGAATGTCCTGCTTCCTGTCACCAGGGAACAGATGCATTCATGCCGTACCTCTTTTCTGACTGAGGGGATAGATACTAATGAGAAAGCCGCGTCCGCAAAAAATAGGATAGATTCGGATTCAAACCCATGTAAAGGAGCGGACTGCGGAGGTCTCCATTAATACTCGAATATATTGCGGATATCACCCTTTGGAACTTCCATCGGGTAATGTTTGTCAAAACATGCTTTGCAGATCGGAAGCCCATCGACCATCTTTTCGAGGTCCTCAATCTTCATATATCCCAGAGAGTCCGCACCGATCAGCCGGCAGATTTCTTCGGGGCTGTGGGAAGCGGCGATTAACTGCTGGTTGGACGGTACGTCCGTGCCAAAGTAGCAGGGATATAAGAATGGCGGAGAGGAGACTCTCACATGGACGGATATGGCGCCCGCCTGCTTCATCATGCGGATTAGATTTGCCATGGTGGTTCCTCTGACGATGGAATCATCGACCAGAACCACGCGCTTTCCGGCAACTACCGGTTCCAGGATGCTGAGTTTCAGATGCACACTGTCCTCGCGCTCCTTCTGGGTGGGTTTTATGAAGGTTCGTCCGACATAGCTATTCTTATGAAATGCCTGAACGAACGGGATTCCGGATGCTTTGGCAAAGCCGACAGCCGCGGGAATACCGGATTCGGGTACGCCCGTCACCAGATCGGCCTCAATCGGGTACGAGGCGGCAAGACATTCTCCGGCGCGGATGCGGGCGGAGTAGACGCTGATACCGTCCAGCGTACTGTCCAATCTGGCAAAATAGATATATTCAAAGATGCAGTGCGCTTTCTTTTCCTGCACGAGGCTGAAATCGGAGGCGATGCCATCCTTGGTGATGGTGACAAGCTCTCCTGGCGCCACATCCCGCAGGAACGTGGCGCCGACTGCTGTGAGCGCACAGCTCTCAGAAGCAATAATATAGGCATTGTCCCGCTTGCCGATACAGAGAGGTTTCAGACCGAGCGGGTCTCTGACACCGATAAGTTTGCGCGGGCTGGTGATGACAAGGCCATACGCGCCAGAGAGTTTGCGTGCTGTCCGAAGAACAGCCTCCTCGACCGTTTTCGAGTGAATTCTCTCCTTTGCGATGTGGTAGGCAATCACCTCAGAATCAATGGTCGTGCGGAAGATAGCGCCGCCGTATTCGAGCTCACGGCGAAGCTGGGCCGCATTGACCAGATTTCCATTGTGTGCCAGTGTCAGAGTGCCTTTGATGTAATTTAAAACAAGTGGTTGGGCATTTTCCAGGTTTGTGGCGCCGCTGGTGGCATAGCGCACATGGCCGACGCCGAGATTTCCATGAAGTTTGGCAAGTTCCTCCTCTTTAAATACCTCACTCACAAGCCCAAGCCCTTTGTGGTAGGAGATGTTGCGCCGCGGTCCGCTCGTGTCGGAGACTGCGATTCCGCAGGACTCCTGACCGCGATGCTGCAAAGAAAACAAACCATAGTAGATAGAAGATGCAACATTTGCTCCATCCAGGTCATAGATGCCGAAGACACCACATTCTTCTTTGGGCTTATCATCTGCATCCGCAGGCCAAAGCCGTGTGTCCGTTTTTTTGCATCTGCGGTTCCTGTCATTCTCATACTTCCTGTCTTGAATGCCTTTGGCATCCATTTCGTCCAATTCATATTCTGATTTCTTCATGGAAATCCTCCTGTCTGTTATTCCGGAATATCCTGGAGGGCGTCATAACCCTCTTCGCCAGTACGAATTTTGATTACATTAGAAATATCGTACACAAAAATCTTTCCATCACCGATGTGGCCTGTGTGAAGCACAGCCTTTGCGGTAGCAACTACCTTGCTTACAGGAACCTTGCTCACAACAACCTCAATCTTTACTTTGGAGAGCAGGTTCATTTCCATCTGTACGCCACGGTACAGCTTTGTGGAACCTTTCTGCGCGCCGCAGCCCAGAACGTTCGTGATGGTGACACCGGTGACACCGATTTGATTCAATGCCTGAACGAATTCATTTAATTTGTTCGGGCGGGTGATGATAACAACTTTGTGAAGATTGGAAACGGTAGTTCCCACAGCGGCAACCCCTGTTGCTTCAGAAGCGCTCTCAGAAACAACTGCGGCATGTGCAGCATGATCTTCCTCCTCCAGAGAGGACAAATCGATGGCCTTTGCGCTGAAACCGTCGCCCGTCATAAAGTCTGCATAACTGCTCTGGATGCCGTGCTCCTGAATATCCAGTCCGGCAATCTCTTCCTCGCGGCTGACACGCAGGCCGATGGTGTGCTTGATGACCTGGAAGGTGACAACCATAGTTACTGTAACCCATGCAATAACAGATACCATACCAAGAAGCTGGATACCAAACTGTGTGAATCCGCCTCCAGTGAGAAGTCCCTTTGTCACTGTGCTGGTTCCATCGGAGAAGAGTCCGACACAGAGCGTACCAAATGCGCCGCAGCATCCGTGAACGCCGACAGCACCGACCGGATCGTCCACTTTGATGACTTTATCAATAAACTCAATCGCAAAAATAACAACAAATCCTGCTAAAATACCGATGATGGCAGCGGAGAGCGGGGATACAGTATCGCATCCGGCTGTGATGGCAACAAGGCCAGCAAGGCTGCCGTTTAACGTCATGGAAATATCCGGCTTTTTGTAGCGCACCCAGGTGAAAAGCATAACTGTGACTGTGGCAACAGCCGCTGCCAGGTTGGTTGTCACAAAGATTTTTCCTGCCAGAGCGATGGAAGCGTCGCTGTCCATGGAAACGGTGGAACAACCGTTGAAGCCGAACCAGCAGAACCACAGAATGAAGACGCCCAATGCGCCGAGTGTCAGGCTGTGTCCTGGGATTGCCTTCGGGTTTCCATCCGCATCATACTTTCCGATACGCGGTCCAAGAATCATAGCGCCGATAAATGCAGCAACACCACCTACCATATGTACTGCGGTGGAACCTGCGAAATCGTGGAATCCCATCTCGGCCAGCCAGCCGCCGCCCCAGATCCAGTGACCGGAAATCGGGTAGACCACAAGACTGATAATAAGACTGTACAGGCAGTAAGAGGAAAATTTCGTTCTCTCTGCCATGGCGCCGGATACGATAGTTGCAGCCGTCGCGCAGAATACGGTCTGGAAAATCAGAAACGCATAGAACGGTACGCCAGCAGGAAGCATGGCAGAACCATAGTTGGCTTCCTCAGCGATTCCGTGGATGGAACCGATAAATCCGTTGCCAGTACCAAACATCAAACCAAAGCCGATTACCCAGAATGCTGGAGTACCGATGCAGAAGTCCAGAAGATTTTTCATAATAATATTTCCGGCGTTCTTTGCACGGGTAAATCCCGTCTCCACCATTGCGAAACCAGCCTGCATGAAATAAACAAGTGCAGCACCTACGAGAACCCATATTGTATTTACAGAACTCATATGATTTCCTCCCTATCTCCTTACACCCCTATAGGTATCAGAACATAGCATATATCTGCGAATCCCCCAATTCGCTGCTATGTAGGAGAGGTGCCTGCATCCGCAGACACCTCCATTGGTGATTGATATTCTATAATAAATGTATGCAAAAAATCAGTGAGACATTGCTGTATCAGACAAAACTCATTCTGTTCGGGCTGTTTTTATACAGTTTTATACAGTTTTTATACGGAAAACAGCAGCTTGTCGTATGTCGGATATGGCAGATAACTGTCTGGAATCAGTGCTTCTGCGGCATCTACAAACGTACGCAGCTCGTTCATCTTTTCCAGAATTTCGGTGTGGTAATACTTTGCAGTATCCAGCACATCTGCAGTAGATTCTGCGGTTGCTGTATTTGCCTTCAAGGTCTCTGTCATCTGATAGATGGTATCGGACAGTTTTGTCAGTTTTTCTACCAAAGCACTCTCTGTTGAGGTGGAGACGGAAGGAAGCAGCGCTTTCTTCTGGCATGCAGCAGCAGCGACATCTTTTGTGTAGGAAATCAGAGCCGGAAGGAAATCCTTTTCCATCATCTCAATCATGGTCTTTGCTTCCACATGGATGGCTTTGCTGTAGTTTTCAAGCAGGATATCGTAGCGGGAGAAGATTTCCTCCTTGGTGAAGATATGATGCTTGGTGAACAGTGTGATGTTCTTCTCAGCAATAAACTGCGGCAGAGCATCCGGCAGGGATTTTAAGTTGTACAGGCCGCGTTTTGTTGCTTCCTCTACCCACTCGTCCGTATAACCGTTGCCGTTGAAGATGATTCTCTTATGAGCCTTGATGGTCTCGCGAACCAGGCCAAAAGCAGCCTCTCTTCTTTCAGCCGCCGGAACACCCTCGAGAACCTCGTTGAACTGCTGTAAACTTTCTGATACAGCTGTATTTAATACCACGTTCGGTCCTGCGACAGAGAGTGCAGAGCCAGGCATACGGAACTCGAATTTATTTCCTGTGAATGCGAACGGTGAAGTACGGTTTCTGTCTGTGTTGTCCTTCATGAAATGAGGGATAACATGAGCGCCGGTTTCCATCTGGATGGCTTCCGGCTCATGGAAGGAAACGCCTTTTTCCACAGCCTTCAGTACATTTGTCAGCTCATCTCCCAGGAAGATGGATACGATAGCAGGCGGCGCCTCATTTGCGCCCAGACGGTGATCGTTTCCGGCACTTGCTACAGAGACACGCATCATGTCTGCATAATCATCCACAGCCTTGATGACAGCAGCCAAAAACAGCAGAAAGTCAATATTTTCAGATGGCTGTTTGCCAGGGTCCAAGAGGTTTACACCTGTGTCGGTGCTGATGGACCAGTTGTTGTGCTTGCCGCTTCCGTTGATGCCCTCGAACGGCTTCTCATGAATCAGGCATGCCAGACCATGTTTGTCAGCGACTTTCTTCATGATTTCCATGGTGAGCTGGTTATGGTCAACTGCCACGTTTGCGGTGTCGAAAACAGGTGCGAGTTCGTGCTGAGACGGAGCAACTTCGTTGTGTTTGGTCTTTGCCGGAACCCCCAGCTTCCAGAGTTCTTCATCCAGGTCGTGCATATAGGCAGAAACTCTTGGTTTCAGTACGCCGAAGTAATGATCTTCCATCTCCTGACCCTTAGGAGCAGCGGCGCCAAATAAGGTTCTTCCGCAGAAAACCAAGTCCTTTCTCGCACGGTACAAAGCTTTGTCAATCAAGAAATATTCCTGCTCAGGACCAACGGTTGTAGTCACACCGTGTACATCTTCATGTCCCATCAGATGAAGCAGTTTGGTTGCCTCTTTGCTCAATGCTTCCATGGAGCGCAGAAGCGGTGTCTTCTTATCCAGAGCTTCGCCAGTATAAGAACAGAATGCAGTCGGTATGTACAATGTCTTATCCTTCAAAAATGCAGGAGAAGACGGGTCCCAGGCTGTATAGCCTCTCGCCTCAAAGGTAGCACGAAGACCGCCGGAAGGAAAACTGGATGCATCCGGCTCGCCCTTTACGAGTTCTTTGCCGGAGAAATTCATGATGACCTCCCCGTTTCCTACTGGGGAGATAAAGCTGTCATGTTTCTCAGCTGTGATGCCTGTCATCGGCTGGAACCAGTGGGTAAAATGGGTTGCCCCGTGTTCCACTGCCCATTCCTTCATTGCAGTTGCTACAGAATTGGCGATATCTAATTCCAGATGGGTACCATTCTGCATGGTCTTTCTCAATGCTTTGTAAACATCTTTCGGTAATTTGTTTTTCATTACCTTGTCATTGAAAACAAGGCTTCCGTATAATTCAGGGATATTTTGGCTCATGGAGAACTCTCCTTTCTTGAAAAGAAAAAACATGTGTGAGGTATCATTGGAACTGCGCAATTCCTAAGTAGAAACAGACTGTCTTTTCTTTTCTATCTGGAAAGTCCGCGCCTGTTTCATAATCCTACAGGAAGAATTTTTCATCAAATTTTCCTGTAAAACAAAAAAACAAGGCACTTCGAGCACGAAACTCGAAGCAACCTTGCTTACAGATAGCAGTATACACGAAAAAATCAGATTGTCAATCATTTTTTTTAAAAAAAGCGGAAAAAAAATTTTTTGAAAAATTCCTCTTTACAAATGAAAAAAGATGCGTTATTATAATGACTTATTAAAAAGCGATGACAAAGGCGTCAGTTACCTATCAAGAGGTATCTGACGCCTTTTTAATAGGTAATAATAAAAACAAAGATATTTTCTAAAAATATCAACACAATTAAACGCCAAAGCGGATGGAGGTTTCTATTATGTCAGTAAAATACGTATTTGTAACAGGCGGTGTAGTCTCTGGACTGGGAAAGGGAATTACGGCTGCATCACTTGGAAGACTGTTGAAGGCAAGAGGGTATCACATCACAATGCAGAAATTCGATCCCTATATCAATGTAGACCCAGGAACCATGAACCCCATCCAGCACGGGGAAGTCTTTGTGACAGACGATGGAACGGAGACGGATTTGGACCTCGGGCATTATGAGCGTTTTATTGATGAAAGCCTGGACAAAAATTCCAACGTGACGACCGGAAAGGTGTACTGGTCGGTGCTCCAGAAGGAGAGACATGGGGATTTTGGCGGAGGGACCGTACAGGTGATTCCTCATATTACAAATGAGATTAAGAGCCGTTTTTACCAGCCAAAAGACAGAAACGAGGACAGAATCGCCATCATCGAGGTGGGAGGAACGGTCGGAGATATTGAGAGTCAGCCGTTTTTGGAGGCAATTCGCCAGTTCCAGCATGAGGTCGGACATGAAAATGCCATTTTGATTCATGTTACCTTGATTCCTTATCTGAAAATGTCCGGTGAGATGAAGACAAAGCCGACGCAGGCGAGCGTGAAGGAATTGCAGGGCATGGGCATCTGGCCGGATATTCTGGTGTGCCGCTCGGAGTGTCCGGTCACGAAGGAGATTCGGGAGAAAATCGCATTGTTCTGCAATGTTCCAGTCACACATGTGCTGGAAAATCTGGATGAGAAATATATGTATGAAGTACCGCTTGCGATGGAGCGAGAGCAGTTTGCGGAAGTGGTTTTGAACTGTCTGAGACTGCCGTGTCCGAAGCCGCACTTAGAAGACTGGACAGCGATGGTGGAAGCTCTGAAGCATCCACAGAGAACTGTGAAAATTGCTCTGGTCGGAAAATACATTCAGCTGCATGACGCCTACATCAGTGTGGTGGAAGCGTTGAAGCATGGAGGAATCGCAAACCACGCGGATGTAGTGGTCAAGTGGGTGGATTCCGAGACGGTGACGCCAGAAAATGTGTCCGAGCTTTTAGGAGATGCCGATGGAATCCTGGTTCCAGGTGGATTCGGAAGCCGCGGCATCGAGGGAAAAATCACAGCCATCCAGTATGCGAGAACGCATAAAGTTCCGTTTTTAGGACTCTGCCTGGGAATGCAGATGGCAGTGGTAGAATTTGCCAGAAACGCAGTGGGATTTGCAGATGCGCACAGCACAGAGCTGTATCCGGATACGAAGCATCCGGTGATTGACCTGATGCCGGAGCAAAACGGTGTGGAGGACATCGGGGGCACATTGAGGCTCGGCGCGTATCCGTGCGTGCTGCGGGAAGACTCCAAAGCATATGCTTTGTATAAGACAAAAGAAATCTCAGAGCGCCACCGCCACCGCTACGAAGTCAACAATGACTACCGCGATGTGCTGGAAGAAAACGGCATGATGCTGTCCGGACTGTCACCGGATGGACGGATTGTGGAGATGATAGAGATTCCGTCACATCCGTTCTTTGTGGCAACACAGGCGCATCCGGAGTTTAAATCCCGCCCGAATCGGCCGCATCCTCTGTTTGCCGGACTGATTCAGGCCGCATGTAAATATGCACAGAAGTAGCGGACATGTCGCCTTCAGGCGACACCAACATGATATGAAAGTAAGAGCAAAAGAAATCGCCATTCTGTAAGCCCAAAAAAAGAAATATGGCTGCTATGCAGAAAGAAATATGGAGGAGATTGTCTATGAAAGATACAGTATATGAAACACACGAAAGAATGCAGCCCCAGGCGGGGCTGTATGAGAAGACATTTGAGCATGATAACTGCGGTATCGGTGCAGTTGTCAACATCAAAGGGAAAAAAGACCACAGGACAGTGGAGAATGCCCTGAGAATCGTGGAAAACCTGGAACACCGTGCAGGTAAGGATGCAGAGGGAAAGACCGGCGATGGCGTCGGTATTCTGCTTCAGATTTCACATACCTTCTTTAAGAAAGCTCTGGAGCCGCTTGGCATCGCTCTTGGAAATGAGCGTGAGTACGGCGTCGGCATGTTTTTCTTTCCTGCCAATGAGTTAAAGCGCAGCCAGGCGAAGAAGATGTTTGAGATTATTGTGGAAAAAGAGGGACTGGAGTTTCTGGGATGGAGAGAGGTTCCGACCGTGCCGGATGTTCTCGGAACAAAGGCAAGGTCCTGTATGCCATCCATCTGGCAGGCATTTATCAAAAAGCCGGAACATCTGGCAGCAGGCCTTCCATTTGACAGACGCCTCTATGTGGTGCGCCGTGTGTTTGAGCAGAGCAGCGAGAATACGTATGTAGTGTCCCTCTCCAGCCGGACCATCGTCTATAAAGGCATGTTCTTGGTGGGGCAGCTGCGCACCTTCTTCTCAGATCTGCAGAGTCCGGATTATGAGTCCGCAATCGCGATTGTGCATTCCCGTTTTAGCACGAACACAAACCCGAGCTGGGAGAGAGCGCATCCGAACCGTCTGATTGTCCATAACGGTGAGATTAACACCATCCGCGGAAACGCCGACAAGATGTTTGCGAGAGAGGAAACAATGAAGTCTCTCTGTCTGGATGATGAGTTCCACAAAATCCTTCCAGTCATCAACACACATGGTTCCGATTCCGCGATGCTGGATAACACACTCGAGTTTTTGATGATGAACGGCATGGACCTGCCGCTCGCCGTGATGATTACGATTCCAGAGCCGTGGGACAACAACCATGCGATGCCGCAGGAAGTGCGTGATTTCTATCAGTACTATGCGACGATGATGGAGCCGTGGGATGGTCCGGCGTCCATCCTGTTCTCCGACGGTGATGTGATGGGAGCGGTGCTTGACAGAAATGGCCTGCGTCCGTCGAGATACTATATTTTGGAAGATGACACCCTGATTTTATCTTCGGAGGTCGGCGTGCTTCCGGTGAAGGAAGAGGCGATTGTGAAAAAAGAGCGTCTGTATCCTGGAAAAATGCTTCTGGTGGATACAAGAACGGGCACTGTCTTAAAAGACGAGGAGATCAAGGAATCCTATGCCAGCCGTCAGCCATATGGTGAGTGGCTTGACAGCGGCTTGCTGGAGTTAAAGGATATCAAGATTCCGAACAAGAGTATTCCAGAGTACACACGTGAAGAACTTCTGCGCCTGCAAAAAGCGTTCGGCTACACATACGAGGAGTGCAGAACGACCATCCGCAGCATGGCATTAAACGGCGCGGAGAATATCGGCGCGATGGGCGCGGACACCCCGCTTGCTGTTCTCTCCGGACAGTATCAGCCGTTGTTCCACTACTTCAAGCAGCTGTTCGCGCAGGTGACAAACCCGCCGATTGACGCGATTCGTGAAAAGATTGTGACTTCCACGGCGATTTATTCAGGAAAAGAGGGAAATCTTCTGGAGGAGAAGCCGGAGAACTGCCAGGTACTAAAAATCCACAACCCGATTCTGACAGACACCGACCTTTTAAAAATCCGCAATATGCGCGTGAAGGGATTCCAGGTCGAGGTGGTTCCGATTCTCTACTTTAAGAGCATGAAACTGGAGCGCGCGATTGAAAACCTGTTTGTCGAGGTGGATAAGGCGTACCGCGACGGCGCGAACATCCTGATTTTGTCTGACCGCGGCGTGGACGAAAACCATGTGGCAATTCCGTCTCTTTTGGCAGTGTCCGCTGTGCACCAGCACCTGGTAAAAACGAGAAAGAGAACGGCGCTTTCCCTGATTTTGGAGTCCGGCGAGCCGAGAGATGTGCATCATTTTGCAGCGCTTCTCGGATACGGTGCGAGTGCCATCAACCCGTATCTGGCGCTGGAGACCATCCGTGACCTGATTCAGAACAAGATGCTTGACAAGGACTATTACGCAGCAGTTGAGGACTACACACATGCAGTCCTTAGCGGAATCGTAAAGATTGCTTCCAAGATGGGTATCTCCACGATTCAGTCCTACCAGGGCTCTCAGATTTTTGAGGCAGTTGGTATCTCCAAAGAAGTGATTGATAAATACTTTACCAACACCGTGAGCCGCATCGGAGGCATCACACTGGAAGATATCTCCCGCACGGTCGATGACCTGCACTCCAGAGCGTTTGACCCGCTAGGACTTTCCACCGATACTTCCTTAAACAGTGAGGGATTCCACAAGATGAGAAGCGGCAAGGAGGAGCACCGCTACAATCCGAAGACCATCCACCTGCTGCAAAAATCCGTATGGCAGAAAGATTATAAGATGTTCCAGGAATATACGAGAGAGGTTGACAAGGAATCCGTCGGAAATATCCGAAGCCTGTTCGAGTTTGCATATCCGGAGAAAGGCGTGCCGATTGAGGAAGTGGAGAGCGTGGAGAGCATTGTGAAGCGCTTTAAGACAGGCGCTATGTCCTACGGTTCTATCTCCGAGGAAGCGCACACAGCTCTGGCGGTGGCGATGAACCACATTCACGGAAAATCCAACACCGGTGAGGGCGGCGAGAGCGAGAAGCGCCTTGACACGGCAGGCCAGGCGGATGATGCATGTTCTGCTATCAAGCAGGTGGCTTCAGGCCGTTTCGGCGTGACGAGCCGCTATCTGGTGAGTGCGAAGGAGATTCAGATTAAGATGGCACAGGGCGCAAAGCCTGGCGAGGGCGGCCATCTTCCAGCAAAGAAAGTGTACCCATGGGTGGCAAAAACCAGACATTCCACACCAGGAGTCAGCCTGATTTCTCCGCCTCCGCACCACGATATCTACTCGATTGAGGATTTGGCGCAGCTCATCTACGACCTGAAGAATGCAAACCGCGACGCGAAGATTTCCGTAAAGCTGGTATCGGAGGCAGGTGTCGGCACGGTAGCAGCCGGCGTAGCCAAGGCAGGCGCGCAGGTGGTTCTGATTTCAGGTTATGACGGCGGAACCGGTGCAGCGCCAGTCGGCTCCATCCACCACGCAGGACTTCCGTGGGAGCTGGGCCTGGCGGAGACACATCAGACACTGCTTCAGAATGGCCTGAGAACCCGTGTAAAAATTGAGACAGATGGAAAATTGATGAGCGGTCGGGATGTGGTAGTGGCAGCGCTTTTGGGCGCAGAGGAATACGGATTTGCGACAGCGCCGCTCGTGGTGCTCGGATGTGTGATGATGCGTGTCTGCAATCTGGATACCTGCCCGATGGGCATTGCGACACAGAATCCGGAGCTGAGAAAACGCTTCCAGGGCAAGGCAGAGTACGTGGAGACCTTTATGTACTACATTGCACAGGAAATGCGGGAATATATGGCGAAACTCGGTGTGAGAACCGTCAATGAGATGGTTGGAAGATACGACCTTCTGAGAAAGAAAACATGCGCGGACGGTTCCATAGAGCAGAAAGTGGATGTCAGCAAGATTCTCACAAATCCATACCAGAACGAGAAGCAGTACTTCTGTCCGGCAGATGAGTATAACTTTAAGCTGGAGAAAACGCTGGATGAGACTGTGCTGTTAAAGAAGCTCGGTCCGGCGCTGCAGGCAGGACAGAAGGCAGAAATTTCTGTCCGTGTGGGAAATACAGACAGAACGTTCGGAACCATCTTTGGCTCGGAGATTACAAAGAAGACCAAGAAGGGACTTGCGGAGGACACCTTTGTGGTGCACTGTGAGGGCGCAGGCGGACAGAGTTTTGGCGCCTTTATCCCAGAAGGTCTGACGCTTCGTCTTTGCGGCGACAGCAACGACTATTTTGGAAAAGGACTCTCCGGCGGAAAGCTCGTGGTAAAGCCAAAAGCAGGCGCGCACTATGAGGCGGACAAAAACATGATTATCGGAAACGTGGCGCTGTACGGCGCAACGTCTGGAAAAGCCTTCATCAATGGCGTGGCGGGCGAGCGCTTCTGTGTGAGAAACTCCGGCGCACGTGCAGTGGTAGAGGGCGTCGGAGACCACGGCTGCGAGTACATGACAGGCGGAAGAGTCGTGATTTTGGGCGCTACCGGAAAGAACTTTGCAGCCGGTATGAGCGGCGGTATCGTGTACGTGCTGGATGAACAGAACATCCTGTATAAGCACATGAACAAAGAGATGGTCTCCGTGGAGAAAGTGGAAAATCCATACGATGAAAAAGAACTGAGAGAGATGATTGAGGAACATGTAAAGGAGACTGGCTCTGAGAGAGGAAAGCAGGTCCTGGAGAATTTCGCACAGTGCCTTCCGAAATTTAAGAAAATCATCCCGAATGACTATAAAAAAGTGCTGCAGCTGACTGCAAAGCTGGAGGCACAGGGCCTGACGAAGGAACAGGCAGAGGTGGAAGCATTTTACACAGCAACCCAGAGCGGACGCGGTGTGTAAGAAGGCGCGGAGTAAGGGAAGACAGGAGGAAGAACAATGGGAAAAGCAACTGGTTTTTTAGAGTATGACAGAAAGGATGCTGCTTCGGAGAGTCCGAAGGAGAGAATCTGTCATTTCCATGAATTTCACACGCCTCTCGCGCCCGAGGAGCAGAGACTGCAGGGCGCGCGCTGTATGGACTGCGGCGTGCCGTTCTGCCAGTATGGCGGCGAGATTGCCGGAATGACCTCCGGCTGTCCTCTGGGAAATCTGATTCCGGAGTGGAATGACCTTTTATATTTTGGAAATTTGGATGAGGCGTGGAACCGCCTGGAGAAAACAAACTGTTTTCCAGAGTTTACATCGAGGGTATGTCCGGCACTCTGTGAGGCGGCCTGCACCTGCAATGTAAATGGAAAACCGGTAGCGACAAAGGCAAATGAGTATGCGATTGTGAGCCATGCGTGGGAGAGCGGGCTGATTGTGCCGAAGCCGCCGAAGGTGCGCACAAAAAAGAAAGTGGCAGTCATCGGAAGCGGCCCTGCGGGGTTGGCAGCAGCAGAACTTCTGAATAAGAGAGGACACAGCGTCACCGTGTTTGAGCGCCATGACAGAGCTGGCGGACTTTTGATGTACGGCATCCCAAACATGAAGCTGGAGAAGGACGTGGTGATGCGCCGCGTCGAGCTGATGAAGCAGGAGGGCGTCGTGTTTGAGACCGGCGTGGATGTGGGCAATACAAAGAAGGCGGAGGAGCTGAAGAAGGAGTTTGACCGCATCATTCTTGCCTGCGGCGCATCGAGACCGAGGGATATTTCCGTGGCAGGAAGAGAGCTGAAAGGCATTTACTTTGCGGTGGATTTCCTCGGCGGTGTGACAAAGAGCCTGTTAGATTCCTCTCTGGAAGATAAAACATATGTCCCAGTAAAAGGGAAACATGTGCTGGTGATTGGCGGCGGCGATACAGGAAATGACTGTGTGGGCACGGCAATCCGCCTCGGTGCAAAGTCCGTAAAACAGTTGGAGATGATGCCGAAACCGCCAAAATGCAGGGCAGCATCGAACCCGTGGCCGGAGTGGCCGAGAATCGAAAAGACTGATTACGGCCAGGAGGAAGCGATTGCTGTATTTGGAAAAGACCCGAGACAGTATGAGACGACCGTAGCTGAGTTTATCGGAAATAAGAAGGGCGAGGTCGCAAAGGCGAAGCTGGTGAAGGTGGAGCGAAAAGTGGATGCAGCCACAGGCCGCATGAGCATGGTTCCGGTTGCCGGAAGCGAGCAGATGGTGGATGCTGACGTGGTGCTGATTGCCGCGGGATTTCTGGGAGCGCAGAGCTATGTGGCGGATGCGTTCGGCGTGAAGCTGGCACAGAGAGGAAATGTGGAGACAAAGAACGGATATGAGACGAACGTGGACGGTGTGTTCTGTGCAGGCGATATGAGGCGCGGACAGTCCCTGGTGGTATGGGCAATCCGAGAGGGAAGAGAGGCAGCGAAAGCCGTGGATGCTTCCTTGATGGGATATACTAATCTGGAATGATACAAAATACATGTGGCATGTCAGTTTAGAAAGTGATAGTATGATACCAGGGTCAAAAGGTCAGAAATCCGATGCAAGCTTGCTTGCAAGAGGATTTTTGACTTTGGGACCCGCCAAAAACATGAATAAGTAGCCATTTTTCAAAGAAAAATGAGCGAATTATGAATGTTTTTGAGGGCGCCAGGCGCCAGTGACGCCTGTTTGGCGCCGACCGGAGCGGAGCGGAGACCTTGCGGGAGCATGTAGTGCGAAGCAATCCGGTATCAAAGGGGTCAAAATACCTTTTGACCCCAACATCATGATGTCAGGGTTCATGCATGAATTTTGCATGAGTTTGCATAGAATGGAGGATGGAATGGAATCGTATTGTCTGGAAGAGATTATGGAGATGGTGCAGGAGGAGGATGTGGAGTTTATCCGCTTACAGTTCACGGATTTGCTGGGAAACTTGAAAAACATTGCCGTGACAGCAGACCAGCTGGCAAGGGTTTTCACGAATCCGTTTCCGGTGGAAGGGGAAGTGCTGGAAGGAAAGCGCAGAAAGCTGTATCTGATTCCAGACAGCAAAACATTTGCCATTCTTCCCTGGAGGCCGCAGACGGGAAAAGTTGCCCGTTTTCTGTGTGATATTGTGGACGAAAACGGCAAGCCATGGGAGAGAAGTTCCAGAGAAATTTTGAAGAAAACGGAAAAAAAGATGAAACAGGCGGGATACACCTTTGTGATAAAGCCTGAATGTGAGTTCTTCCTGTTTCACACGGATGAAAACGGGCTCCCCACGAACCTGACACATGAGAGGGCAGGGTATCTGGATGTGAGTCCGGTGGATTTGGGAGAGAATGCAAGGCGTGATATGGTGCTGGGACTGAAGGATATGGGACTTCCGATTGAGTCCTCCCACCATGAGGCGAGCGCAGGACAGCATGAGATTGATATTGAGAGTGCAGGCGCACTGGAGGCCGCAGACCGGATTATGACCATGCGCATGGCGGTGCGCGCGATTGCAAAGCGCCATGGCCTGCACGCCACATTTATGCCGAAGCCCAAGATGGATGTGGACGGTTCGGCCATGCACATCCAGATGGAGCTGTGGAAGGATGGAAAAAATGTGCTGGAGGACGAATCTATCCGAGATGTTTTCCTGAACGGAATCGCAAACCGGACAGCTGAGATTGCAGTGTTCACCAATCCAACTGTCAACTCGTACAAGAGAGTTCTGGGAATTCCGGAGATGATAAAACAGCCCGTTGTTCCGGTGACAAACTGGAATGCGTGGAAAGACAGGGCAGCTGTCGAGATACTGACGCCGGACGGAACGGCAAATCCTTATATTGTGCTCGCTCTGTGCATGGAGGCCGGAGTGCTGGGAATTCAGGAAGCAGCAGAGAAAAAGACAGTGCATTTTCCGAAGAATCTGGGAGATGCGATTCATCGGCTGAAAGGCGGAAACTTTGTAAAAACGGTTCTGGGAGAAAACGTCGTGAAGATCTATCAGGCGCTGAAGGAAAAAGAATGGGATACCTATGAAAGACAGGTTACTTCCTGGGAGATGGAGGAATACCTGCACCGCATGTAAGAGTCGGGTAGGGGGAGCCGATGAGAGGAATTATCATCACATTTGCAAAGATAGAGGACGGAAAAAGAATAGAGACGATTTTACAGAGAAATGGGTTCTCAGACATGGTTGTGTGCACATCCGGCGCGCAGACGCTCTCAGAGTGTGAGAGGTTCGCGGGAGGACTGGTGATAAGCGGCTACCATCTGACAGACATGTACTATACGGAACTGAAGGAGGACCTTCCAGAAGGGTTTGCGCTGCTTCTGATAGGTTCTGAGAGAATTATCAGCCGCTGTGAGGCGGGAATCATGGCAGTGGCAATGCCGCTCAAAGTATATGAGCTGGTGAACACGGTGAAGCTTCTGACACAGCAGCATCAGAAGGCAATGCGGCCCAAGTCGAAGTTTCGCAACGAGGAGGAGGAAAAACTGGTCCGAAAAGCGAAGCAGCTTCTGATGGAACGCAATCATATCTCAGAACAGGACGCCCACTATTATCTGCAGAAGACCAGCATGGATACTGGAAGAACCATTGTGGAATCGGCACGGATGGTGCTGCTTTTAAGCGAAGGGGAGTAAGCGCAGGAAAGTAATAGAAAAAGCGGTAGAGGATAGAAAAAAGACAGTTACAAGATGGAGGAAGTCATGGCAAGAATAAATCGAAATTTTTTGAAATTACAGGGAAGTTACCTGTTCTCTGAGGTGGCAAATAGAGTAAAACAGTATCAGCAGATGCATCCTGACAAGGAGATTATCCGCCTGGGAATCGGTGATGTCACCCTTCCTCTGGTTCCTGCAGTGACCGATGCGCTGCAGGCAGCTGTGCGTGAGATGGGACATGCAGAGACATTCCGCGGCTATGCGCCGGAGCAGGGATACGAATTTTTGAGAGAGACGATTGCACTTCATGATTTTAAAGAGCACGGATGTGAGATTTCAGCAGATGAAATTTTCGTTTCTGACGGTGCGAAGTGCGACTGCGGCAATATTCAGGAGATTTTTGACGAGGCGAGCATTGTGGCAGTGTGCGACCCTGTGTATCCGGTGTATGTGGACACCAATGTCATGGCAGGAAGAACCGGAAAATACGACAAAGCACTGGGAAAATATGAGCGCATTGTGTACATGCCGTGCACCAAAGAGAATCATTTTGTGCCGGAGTTTCCTGAGACAGTGCCGGACCTGATTTATCTGTGTTTTCCGAACAATCCAACTGGAGAGGCCATCACAAAAGAGCAGCTGCAGGCGTGGGTGGATTATGCGAATGTGCATGAGTCCGTGATTTTGTACGATGCGGCATATGAGGCATATATTTCCAGCGATGCGCCGCACTCGATCTATGAGTGCGAGGGAGCGAAGACCTGTGCGATTGAGCTGCGCAGCTTTTCAAAGAAGGCCGGATTTACCGGCGTGCGCTTGGGATTTGCTGTGGTCCCAAGAGAGCTGGAACGAGATGGCGTGTCGCTGCGCGATCTGTGGATGAGACGCCAGGGAACCAAGTACAACGGAACGCCTTATATTGTGCAGCGTGCGGGTGAGGCTGTGTATTCTGCGCAGGGAAAGCGGGAGATTGAGGAGCAGATTGCCTTCTATATGCGCAATGCAAAGACGATTCTGGCAGGTTTAAAGGAAGCTGGATATGAGGCATACGGCGGTGTGGATTCCCCGTATATCTGGTTAAAGACACCGCGAAATCTGTCTTCCTGGGAGTTTTTCGATGTGCTGCTGAATGAAGCTGGCATTGTGGGAACCCCTGGTTCCGGATTCGGACCGTCCGGCGAAGGGTATTTTAGACTGACCGCATTTGGAACGTATGAGAATACAAAGAAGGCGATGGAGAAGATTCGCCAGCTATAGAATATTTTGTGCGCCGCACTATGTGCTACCGCAAGGTCTACGCTTCACTTCGACCGACGCCAAGCAGGCGTCACTGGCGCCTGGCGCCCTAAAAACATTCATAATTCGCTCATTTTTCTCTGAAAAATGGCTACTTGATATACAGAAAATAAGACGGAATGGCAGCTCTTTGTTAAACACATGGGATGCCTTATAGAAAGAAGGAGGAATTCAGTATGGAAAAGATAACAGGAGCTGTGAGAAAACCAGTGAGCAGCCTGAAGGAGCTGATAACAATAGCAGACGAACTGGTGCAGGATGGGTACAAAGTCACAGCAGAGGGCATGATACACAGTATCCGCGATATGGGAGAGTTCGCATTTGTCATTCTGCGCAGCAGGGATGGGCTGCTTCAGGCTGTGCTGGAAAAGAAAAAAGGAAAACTGGATCTGGCAAAAGAGACAGAAGCAGCAGCGCAGGTAGAGTATACGCAAGAGACAGAGGCAGCGAAAACAGGGGCGCAGGAAGGCAGTGTGTCGGAAAAGCTGCATGAGGGCGAGGCAGTCCGTATCACGGGAACACTGAGAGAAGAGGAGCGCGCACCATATGGGATTGAGCTGGTAGTAGAGGAAGTGAAGGTGCTGTCAAAACCGGCTGCGCCGCTTCCGCTTCCAGTCGATAAATGGAAAATGGGCGCTTCCCTGGAGGCGAGACTGAACCAGCGGTCGATTTCACTTAGAAATGTCAGAGAGCGGGCGAGATTCCGAATTCAGGAAGGCATTGTCAGAGGATTCCGCGATTTTTTGTATGAGCAGGGATTTACGGAGATTCACACACCCAAAATCGGGGCAAAGAGTGCAGAGGGCGGCGCCAATATCTTTAAGCTCAGTTATTTCCACCATCCGGCTGTGCTGGCGCAGAGTCCACAGTTCTACAAGCAGATGATGGTGGGAGTGTTTGACCGCGTGTTTGAGACAGGACCAGTGTTCCGTGCAGAGAAACACAACACAAAGCGCCATCTGAACGAGTACACCAGCCTAGATTTTGAGATGGGATATATTGATGATTTCAGAGAGATTATGGAGATGGAGACGGCAGTTTTACAGTATATTATGGAAATGTTGGAAATGGAATACGAGAATGAACTGCAGATTCTGCAGGTAGAGCTTCCGAATGTCGATGTGATTCCAGCCGTCCGATTTGACGAGGCGAAGCGCCTGGTGTCCGAGAAATACCACAGACCGATTCGCTCCCCGTATGACCTAGAACCGGAGGAGGAGCAGCTGATTGGGACATATTTTAAGGAAGAGCAGGGAGCGGATTTCGTGTTTGTCACGCACTATCCTTCGAGAAAACGTCCGTTCTACGCGATGGATGACCCGAACGAGCCGGAGGTGACATTGAGTTTTGATCTTCTGTTCAGAGGGCTGGAAGTGACAACAGGCGGTCAGAGAATTCACGATTATGCCGCATTGCTCGAGAAGATGGCGTCCAGAGGCATGACATCAGAAGGCATGGAAGGCTATCTGGATACGTTCCGCTATGGAATGCCGCCGCACGGGGGCCTGGGAATCGGCATGGAGAGACTGACCATGCAGCTTCTGGGCGAGGACAATGTGCGTGAGGCTTGCCTGTTCCCGAGAGATTTGGGAAGACTGGCTCCATAGGCTGTGAGAAAGTAGAAGAGAAAACATTCTGGAGAGCATTGGTAAAGCAGGCAGGAACGGCTGCGAACAGATGGAGAGGGGAACAGAGAATGGCAGAGAAATTGTCGATGGATACGATTCAGGATATTGCAATTCTGGCAAAGCTGGAGCTTTCTGAGGAAGAGGCGAAGAAGGCGAAGCAAGAAATGCAGAAGATGTTAGATTATGTGGAGAAATTAAACGAGCTGGATACAGGCTCTGTGGAGCCGATGAGTCATATTTTTTCCGTGTCCAATGTGTTCCGCGAGGATGTGGTGACAGGTACAGACATGCGGGATGCGATTCTTTCTAGTGCACCGCACCAGAAAGATGGACAGTATGAGGTGCCCAAGACAATCGGAGAGGCTTAGCGGACTGCAGAACCACCGGAAAGCAAAAGCTTGCGCAGAAAGCAGAAAAAGCCGCGAAATGAGAGGCATAATAGGAGGACTATGGGATGACAGAGAGAAAGCAGAGTGCCCTCTCCTTGGGCGAAAAAATCAGGAGACAGGAGATACGTGTAAAAGAGGCAGTGGATGCGGCCTACCAGAAGATTTCCGAGAGCGAGCCGCAGATTCACGCATTTCTCACGTTGACAGAAGAGTACGCCTACCGGCGTGCTGAGGAAGTGCAGAAGGGAATACAGGAAGGGCGCTATACGGGGCCTCTCGCCGGTGTGCCGATTGCTGTCAAGGACAATATCTGTACAGCCGGAATCCGGACGACATGTGCGTCAAAGATGCTCGGTGATTTTGTGCCGCCGTACTCGGCGACAGCGTTTTCTCTTTTGGAGGAAGCGGGCGCGATTCTTGTCGGAAAGACCAATATGGATGAGTTTGCGATGGGAAGCACCACAGAGACATCCGCGTTTGGCGTGACAAGAAATCCGCACAATCCGGAGCATGTGCCAGGCGGTTCGTCTGGCGGTTCCTGCGCGGCAGTGGCAGCAGGGGAGACGTTTCTTGCAGTCGGCTCTGACACGGGCGGTTCCATCCGCCAGCCGAGTTCTTACTGTGGTGTGACCGGCCTAAAGCCGACTTACGGCACCGTTTCCCGCTCGGGCCTGATCGCCTATGCATCGTCTCTTGACCAGATTGGGCCGATTGGAACAAATATAGCGGACTGTGCGGCCATGCTGGAGATTCTGGCAAAGCAGGATGCCGCCGATTCCACCAGCATGGACAGAAGCGACCTAGTGGGTATCACACAGGCGGCGGCAAGGGCGGATGAATCCTTAAAAGGATTTCGCGTCGGTATTCCGCAGGAATATCTGAGCAGCCAGATTCAGCCACAGGTGAGAGATGCCGTGGAGGCAGCGGCAAAAGCGCTGGCGGAAAGAGGTGCCGAGGTGGAGATTTTTTCCCTCTCCATGACAGACTATGTGATTCCGACCTACTATCTGATTGCCTGCGCGGAGGCAAGCTCCAACTTGGAGCGTTTTGACGGTGTGAAGTACGGATATCGCGCAGCTGCGTACAAAGGGCTCCATGAGATGTACAAAAAGAGCCGTTCGGAAGGGTTCGGGGAGGAAGTAAAGAGAAGAATCATGCTCGGCACGTTCGTGCTCAGTTCCGGCTATTATGATGCCTACTACCTGAAAGCTCTGCGCGCGAAAGCCCTCTTGAAGAAGGAGTTTGACGAGGCATTCGCGAAATATGACATCCTGATTGGGCCGGCAGCGCCTACGACAGCGCCGAAAATCGGCACATCTTTGCAGGACCCGATTCTGATGTACCTGAGTGATATTTATACGGTAGCAGTCAATCTGGCAGGGCTTCCAGGTCTCAGTATGCCGTGGGGAAAAGATGAGAACGGGCTGCCGGTGGGAATCCAGCTAATCGGCGACTGCTTCCAGGAGAGAAAGCTGTTTCGCGCGGCGGCGTGCCTGGAGGAGGACAGACCGTCTGCTAAAAACACAGTGTCTGAAAAAAGTGCATGTGACGGAATCGGGAGGTGAGCGTGATGGGAAAACAGTATGAGACAGTTATCGGGCTGGAAGTGCACATTGAGCTGTCTACAAAGACAAAAATTTTCTGCGGATGTGCGACCACATTCGGAAAAGGAGCCAACACGCAGATTTGTCCGGTGTGCGCCGGAATGCCTGGCGCCCTGCCGGTGTTAAACCGCCAGGTGGTGCGATATGCGCTGGCAATGGGTCTGGCGTTAAACTGCCATGTAAACCAGCTCTGCAAGTTTGACAGAAAGAACTATTTCTATCCGGACAACCCGCAGAACTACCAGATTTCCCAGCTGTATCTGCCAATATGCCAGGACGGATATCTGGAGATTCCAGCAGGAGCTGGCACAAAGAAGGTGCGCATCCACGAGCTTCACATGGAGGAAGACGCTGGAAAGCTGATTCATGACGAGTGGGCGGACTGCTCGCTGGCTGATTTTAACCGAAGTGGTGTGCCGCTGATTGAGATTGTGTCTGAGCCGGATATGCGCAGCGCAGACGAAGTGATTGCCTATCTGGAGCAGCTGCGAAAGATTGCGCAGTACCTGGGAATCTCGGACTGCCGCCTGCAGGAAGGCTCTATGAGAGCGGATGTCAACCTCTCCGTGCGCGAAGTGGGGAGCAGTGTATTCGGCACGAGAACCGAGATGAAGAATCTGAACTCTTTCAAGGCGATTATGCATGCGATTGAGGGCGAGAGGGAGCGCCAGATTGAGCTTCTGGAGGAGGGAAAGGCCATCATCCAGGAGACAAGGCGCTGGGATGACAATAAGGAGAGTTCCCGCTCTATGCGCTCGAAGGAGGACGCGAAGGATTACCGGTATTTCCCCGATCCGGACCTGCCGCCGGTGCACATTCCGGATGCATGGATTACAGAATTGAGGGAAAAACAGCCAGAGTTTGCAGAGCACCGCGCATCTCGCTATCAGGCGGAGTTCGGACTCTCCGAGAGCGATGCAAGGCAGATTACAGAGTATAAAAACCTGGCGGATATTTTTGAGAAGACCGTAAAACTTTCCGGCAATGCCCGAAAAACAGCAAACTGGCTGACTGGAGAGACGTTCCGCCTGGCTAGAGAAAAGGGAATAGCTCTGGAGAGCGTGTCCATTATACCGAAAGACTTTTTGACCTTCCTTGGCGAGGTGGAGAATGGAAATCTGAACAACCAGGCGGCGAAGAAGGTGTTTGAGGCGATGCTTCTGGAAGGCTGTGAACCGCTCGCCTACATGCAAGAGCACCAGTTAAAGACTGTGCGCGACACAGGACTGTTGGAAAAAACGGTGCAGGACGTGCTGGCACAGAACCCGAAGGCAGTGGAAGAGTTCTCTCAGGGAAAAGAAAAAGTGTTTGGATTCCTGGTGGGAAATGTGATGCGGCAGATGCGCGGAAAAGCGGCGCCGGATGAAGTCGGAAAGATGTTGAGAGAAAAACTGGCTGAACTGGCAAAATAAGAAACCGGCATGCCTGATGGCACAGGCGCCATCGTGTAGGACGGCATAGACAGCATATCGTATGACAAGATATAGAACGTGAATAAAAAGGCAGAGAAAAACGCTGCAGTTTCTGGTATCAGAAAGAGTGTGATACCAAAGACTGCAGCGTTTGTTTTCGTTTCAGCGCTGAATTTCCATGCGGTACTCTCGCGGGGACATGCCCTTAAACTTTTTGAATGTGCGCGTGAAGTAGTTCACATCAGAAAATCCGACCTGTTCTGCGATATTTTGAATGGGCAGAGAAGTCGTGTTTAAGAGAACGAGAGAGTGCTCGATGCGTTTCTGATTGATATAGTCCGTCAGCGTGATTTTGATTTCTTTTTTGAATAAACCGGACAGATAGCTCGGGCTGACAGAGAAAAGTTCTGCGAGCACTTTTAAAGATAGATTTTCTGAAGAGTGAAAATCTACATAGTTGACGACTTTCTGGATGAGCGGAGAGTAATTGCGCAGAGAATAATTCTGCACAAGATTGCAGTACTTTCGTATCATCTCGCGCCCCAGAGTCTGCGAGTGTTCTGGATTGCTCATGGCCTCGATTTTTATGGCGAGATGGGTGGACAGTTCATCAATATGGTAGGGATGGACATAGCTTTTCTGAACAGTCTTTCGAAAAAGCGTGTTCAGGACAAACATCAGGTTTTTGGAGTTGCGCAGAGGGTCCTGCGTGCGCGGAACGATCTTGAAGTTTAAAAACTTGGTGTACAGGTCCAACGCCTTGTTCGTGTCACCGCACTGAATCGCATACAGAAGCTTATCTTCCATCTGGTAACGCTGCTCGATGATGGACATGGCAAACTCGGAAGTGGAACTCGGGTTGAATTCTATCTGTTCGGGAACAAGGCGCATGTGGTTGTCCAAGGAGACAAATTTGAAATTTTTGCTTCCCTCATAAATCATAGTGGCAGCTGCATTCAGAAAGTTCTCCATAGCAGAAGGGGTGAGGATAGCAAGACTGTTATAGTATTCGAGGAGTTCTCTGTGAAGGACCTGCGGAATTTTCAGCCGTTGTGTAATCTCAAAAAAGCGCACATTTCCGATGCGTTCCGTTATGTAGGGGCCGATAACGACGTAGGAAATCGGGTCTGCCTCCCCTTGGTCGGGCACTGGTACGCGAAACAGTGAAAGATAAGTGTCAAAATCGTCTGTGAACTGGCAGACACGGCCCTCTTCGCACTGCTCAAACAGAGGAAGAAAGTAGGTACAATAGTCAAAGTTAACAAAAAGCTGGTCGCGCAGGCCAAAGTCGATTGTCTGAATATTTGAAAATGGGGAAGAAAAAATACGGAAAGAAAGTCCCTGCCCCTGGAGGATGGTTTGTAGAAAAGTAACTAAATTCACCTGCATAAAGGTACCTCGTACATACAATTTTTATATATTATAGCATGATTTTTATATCATTTCAATCCGTAAGTAAAATTGTATGGTAAATAAAGAAAATTGTTACTTCTATAAAGTTTATAAAAAATTTATAATAGAAAACATATGAGATAGAGAAAATTGGTAGGAAATACCAGATGTTTTTTCTGTAGATTGTATGCAATATAGAAAAAACAGGCAAGGTGCACAAAAAAGTGCAAAACACCGCGAGCACGGATAACAGCGGAAAAACGGCAAATGAAGACAGAGAAATGGTATGGGAAAAGCAAAAAAAGGAGGGGCAGAACATGTCTGGAGTAATAGAAAATTTTCAGAAAAAGAGAGCGTTTTTGGTTTGTGTAGATTCTGACGGCTGTGCGATGGATACTATGGATATCAAACATTTTCAGTGCTTTGGGCCGTGTATGGTGGATGAGTGGGAACTCTCCGAGTGGAGGGACGCCATCTTAAAGAGATGGAACGAAATCAACCTGTATTCCATGACCAGAGGAATCAACCGTTTTAAGGCGCTGGTTCTGTGTCTGAAAGAGGTCAGCCACCAGTATAAACCGATTGAAGATTTGGGAAATCTGGAGCATTGGGCCGAGACAGCCAATGAACTCTCAAACAGCGCTCTGGAGAAGGAAGCAGAAAAATTGGACAGCATCTGTATGAGAAAGGCGCTCGCATGGTCTAAAGCAGTGAACGAGAATATCAAGAAACTGCCAGATGAGACAAAGCAGCCGTTTGCCGGTGCGAGAGAGGGCCTTGCAAAGGCACATGAATCCGCAGATGTGGCGATTGTATCTTCCGCGAACGCAGATGCCGTGATTGAAGAGTGGGAACAGCACAAATTGATGGACCATGTGGATATCATGCTGGCGCAGAATGCTGGAAGTAAGGCATACTGCATCGGAAAAATGGTAGAAAAAGGGTACGAGAAAAAGCATGTTTTGATGGTGGGGGATGCGCCTGGAGACAGACAGGCAGCAGAGAAGAATGGTGTGCTGTATTACCCGATTCTGGTGAGGAGAGAGAAGGAATCCTGGGAGAGATTTGCAAATGAGGCACTTACAAAATTCTTAGAAGGCACGTATGAGGGAGCATACCAAGCGCAGCTCTTAAAGGAATTTGAGGACAATCTCTCATAGACATGTTTGAAACGATGTTGGGGGTAAAATATCTGCTGACCCCAACATCCTGACATTCAGAAAGGAAGAAAAATATTCTTTAGCCCAGGTGGCAGACAGAATGATAAAAGGATGAAGGAGGAAACAGTTTCTATGGTAGATTTGAGACAGAAGCCGTACTATTTGTCAGACGAGGCAATCCAGTGGGTGGAGGACACGATTGCGGGTATGACAGATGAGGAAAAAGTGGGCCAGCTGTTTGTCAATATGGTAGCAGACAGAAGTCCGGAAGCTCTGAAACAGGTGGTGGAGAAATACCATGTCGGCGCAATCCGTTACCGCAACGCAAATCCCGAAGTACTGTACGAGCAGAACCGTATTCTTCAGGAGAACTCAAAGATTCCGCTGCTGATTGCATCCAACTGTGAGATGGGTGGAAACGGCGGTGTGGACGGTGGTACGCCGATTGCAAACGGCGCTGCAGTGGCTGCGATTGACACGGAGGAAGCTGCCTACGAGATGGCGCGCATCGGCGCAAAGGAAGGCTGCGCAGTCGGCTGCAACTGGAATTTTGCTCCGATTGTGGATATTCTGTACAACTGGAGAAATACCATTGTGCAGACCCGCGCGTTCAACAATGACCCAGATGACATCATCAAGTATGCGAAGGCATTCTTCAAGGGAACCAGAACACAAAATATGGCGACCTGTATGAAGCATTTCCCGGGCGACGGCACGGAGGAGAATGACCAGCATCTTCTGATGGGTGTGAACAACAGCACCTGCGAGGAGTGGGATGCTACATTCGGAAAAGTGTACAAAGCGCTGATTGACGAGGGCGTTATGACGGTGATGGCAGGTCATATCGCGCTTCCCAACTACAGCAAAAAACTTCGTCCAGGCATGACAGATGCCGAGATTCGTCCGGCTACGCTGGCGCCAGAATTGATTACCGACCTCCTAAAAGGACAGCTCGGATTCAACGGTATGGTAGTGACAGACGCATCCCACATGATTGGTATGTTCGGCGCTACGATTCCGAGAAGCGAGCAGGTACCTGGCGCGATTGCAGCGGGCTGCGATATGTTCCTGTTCTTCAACGATATGGAAGAAGACTTCGGATATATGATGGACGGCTATAAGAAGGGTGTGATTACCGAGGAGCGCATGAATGATGCGCTTCACAGAATTCTGGGCGTCAAGGCAGCTCTGGGATTGCATACACTCCAAGCCGAAGGAAAATTGATGCAGCCGAAGGAAAATCTCTCTGTAGTGGGATGCGCGGAGCATCACGCAGTGTCCGAAAAAATGGCGGACCAGTATGTGACTCTGGTAAAAGACACAAAGCACTATCTGCCGCTGACACCGGAGAAATATAAAAAGCTCAAATTAATTTACATCGGCGGTGAGGGCCATGTGGTGGCAGGAAAGCTGACAAAAGGAAATGACGAGATTGTCAAGGCCGACATCATCCGCCAGTTCACCGAGGCAGGTTTTGAGGTGGATGCTGAGGATATGCTCGCAAAAGGCAAGATGGAAGAGTTTAAGAAAAAATACGACGCAGTCATTCTGATTCTGAATGTGACCGGATTTGCACAGTACAATACCATGCGCGTGAAATGGGGACTTCCGACGCAGCAGCCGTGGTATATGAGCGAGGTTCCGACCTTTGTGGTTTCCCTGAATTTTACCAACCTGCTGATTGATGTGCCGATGGCAAGATGCTATATCAACGGCTATATGAGCCATCCGGAAGCGGTGCATGCAGTGATTGAGAAGATGATGGGCAAGTCCGAGTTCAAGGGCAGATACAATGAGAACGTATTCTGCGGACGCGCAGAGGCGAGAGTCTGAACGTTTTACAATGCCAGCTTTATTAAGCTGTCAGATATAGGTGTAAGAAAAATACCAGGTTGAAAAAAGCACTTGTTTGAGAGAGAGGCTGGTCTGAAAGCGGTGCTTATCCTGCAGGAAAGAAGAGGTGAAAAGGGGGAACGAGGATGATCTCATAAAAGGAGAATCATCTACGAAAAATGCGGCAGCCGACAAGGGGTGAGATGGAGTGCGGCTGCTGCAAATCAGGATTTGATACACAAAAAGAAAAGGAGGATATTTATTATGGCATCAAAAAGAGACCCTTACGATAGAGGGAATGGCCTTCACGGCGTCCCGATTTATCGTATCGCAGCATTTGCATTGAACAATTCATCCACCAACCTGTACCTGTTTTTTATGGGATATGTGGCATACTACCTGAATGGTTTTGTTGGTATGGCGACGGTTATGGCGTCCAGCTTCAGTACCGTTATGAGAGTGTGGGACGGCGTGACGGACCCGTTCATTGGCTACATTGTAGACAAGACTGATGGAAAATTCGGCAAGAACCGTCCGTTTATCATCATTGGACATTTGATTTTGTTAGTGACTAGCTTTATTATGTTCCATGTCACACATAAGCTTCCGGAAGGTCCGATTCGTACAGTATTCTTCATATTTATGTCCATGCTGTACTATATTGGATATACCTTCCAGTGTGTAGTTACAAAATCTGCACAGACTTGTCTGACCAACGACCCGAAACAGAGACCTCTGTTCTCTCTGTTTGACGCGATTTACAACAGCTTTATCTTTACAGGACTTGCGATCGTTGTTGCAAAGATTGTAGCAAAATATGACGGAAACTTTATTTCAGAGGGATTTTTCCACGATTTCTGGCTGTTTACCGCAATCGCAGCGTTTATCTGCATGCTGATTGCAGTCTGGGCTATCTGGCCAAAAGACCAGACCAAGTATTTTGGTACTGGCAAACCAGTTATGGTGAAATTTAGAGACTACTTTGAAGTGATTTGCCACAACCGCGCCATCCAGATGCTGGTTGTAAACGCATCGACAGATAAGCTGGGCCAGCAGGCAAAGACATCTGCAGTTACGGCTGTTATGTTCGGTGTAGTCTGCGGAAACTTCGCACTGTACGGCGGTGTTAATGCATACACACTTCCATTTAAGATTGCATTTATCGTGTTAGGTATCGGTGGACTGGCTACCAGACTGGGCATGAAGAAAGCAATGGTTATCGGTTCTGTCGGCGGTCTTATCACGAATACGCTTCTGGTTCTTTTGTGGCTGTTCGGAAATCCGACTTCTCTGTCACTTCCTGGTGTGGCCGGATTTGCAGGATGGAACTTCTTCTCCCTGACTCTGGTTTTACTGACTGCTCTGACAGACGGATTCCAGGCAATTTCCGGAAACATCGTAATTCCTATGACGGCAGACTGTGCCGACTATGAGGTATACCGTTCCGGTAAGTACGTGCCTGGTCTGATGGGAACTCTGTTTAGTTTCGTGGATAAACTGATTTCCTCCCTGGCTCCTCTTCTGGCAGGTCTTGTATTTGCAGCCGTTGGATTTAAAGATCAGCTTCCGACAGCGGCCAGCCCATACAGCGACAGCCTGAAGTACGCAGGTATCTTCCTGATGTACGGCATGATTATCTTCGGTTTGATCTGCAACCTGATTTCCATGAAATTCTATCCGCTGTCCAAAGAGATGATGGCGTCGATTCAGGATGAAATCCGAGCAATCAAAGAGAAGGCAATGAAAGAATAATTTATCACGACTCAGCCATGCGGCGATTGGTGCACAGATGTGGGCATGGCTGAGCAGTTACAGCAAGTGGACAGGTCTGCTGGTGCAGGCGTCACCAAGCAGGAAAGTCAGAAAGCATAAAAGCAGAGCATATGCATCAGGAGGCACTATGGCAGCAAAGAAGAAAAGTCAGCAAGAATTGGACCGCCAGCAGATGACAGAGTATCTGGAATTGGCAAATGAACTGGAAAAAGTAAAAGAAGAGTATGGAGTGGTGGAAGAACCGACAAAACTGGAGCGCATTGTGAATTGGGTTTACAGCATTGTCTATGCCCGTGAAAAGCGCCTAGTGAGCCGGAAAAAATATATTTGGCTGGCACTCCTCACAGGATGGTGCGGAGGACACCGCTTCTATACCCACCAATATAAGACGGCGGTTTTGTATCTGGTACTGTTCTGGTCCGGTTTTCCAATCGCGATGACGATTGTGGACTTGATGATTGCACTGCCGATGAAACCAGATGAAAATGGTATGATTTTGATGTAATGATGTGACAGTCTGTCTGCTTATGCAGAGGATATAAGAATACATAGTAAGAGATGGGGGATGCTGTAAAAACGGAATGGGTACTTGAGAATAACAGGAAAGTTCCGTTTTGCAGCGCCCCTTTTATTTTTGTAAGAAGAGATGTGTTTGAAGCAAATGATGGGAATGTTTTTGAGTATGTAGTAAAGCGGAAGGCGAATGTCCGCTTTACAAGGAAAGGAGATACAGAAATAATGGAGAAAGTAAGATTTGGTCTGATCGGAATCGGAGCGCAGGGCGGCGCATATGCGGGATTTCTGACGGGAAAGGCAGGTTTCCCAGGGATGCCGGCGCCGGAGTGCCCGCCTCACTGTGCATTGGGGGCGTTGTGCGACATCGATCCGGCAAAGGAGGCAATGTGTAAAGAAAAATATCCAGAGATTCCTTTCTTTAAAGACTGGAAGGATATGGTACATTCTGGCACGGTGGATGCGGTGATTACGACGGTTCCGCACTACCTGCATCCCGAAATTGCGATCTACTGTCTGGAGCATGGAATGAACGTTTTGGTAGAAAAACCAGCAGGCGTCTATGCGAAGTCTGTCCGCGAGATGAACGAGTGTGCAGCGGCGCATCCCGATGTGGCGTTCGGTATTATGTTCAACCAGCGCACCAATAAACTGTACCAGAAAATCAAGGAGATCATTGCTTCTGGTGAACTCGGAGAAATTCGCCGCTCAAACTGGATTATCAATTCCTGGTGGCGGCCGGACAGCTATTATCGCCAGAGTGACTGGCGTGCAACCTGGGGAGGAGAAGGCGGAGGCGTTTTGGTAAATCAGGCGCCTCACCAGCTGGATCTGTGGCAATGGATGTGCGGTATTCCAAACAAAGTGTACGCAAAATGCCTGTATGGATGCCACAGAGACATTGTTGTGGAGAATGATGTTACCATAGTGACCGAGTATCCAAACGGTGCGACAGGAAGTTTTGTGACTTGTACGCATGATGCGATCGGTACGGACCGTCTGGAGATCGACCTGGAAGGCGGAAAGATTGTAGTGGACGGCAGTGCGAAAGCAACCGTATACCGCTTGATTAAGAGTGAGAAAGAGCTGAATGATACGATGTCCATGATGGATGTGGCAAAGCTGACAAGCGGAAATTCCGCAGGCGGTTCCGGTCTGTACACCACGGAGGAGTTTTCCAACACGGACGGGTGGGGCGTGCAGCACACCACAGTTATGGAAGATTTTGCGAAGCACATCTTGGAGGGGACCCCTCTTCTGGCGCCTGGCGCAGAAGGCATCAACGGCGTGAACCTGGCGAACGCGGCGCTGCTGTCAAGCTGGCTTGGCAAAGAAGTAGAGCTGCCGGTGGATGAAGATTTGTATCTGGCAGAGCTGAACAAGAAGATTGCAGAAGAAGGCAAATTCCCGACCAGATAAAAAAGAAATCACAAGAAAGAGAGAAGAGAACAGAACAGGAGGAACCGAACATGGCAAAAGGATTGATTGGTATTCAGATGAGTACCATTAAAGATAAAATTGCAGAGCTGGGTGCATATGGAACGCTGAAGGCTTGTGCAGAGCTGGGGTATCACTGCGTGGAAGTTTCCCAGATTCCGATGACACCGGAGAATGTGGCAGGCATGAAGAGAGCATGTGAAGAGTTTGGCATCAAGATTGCAGCATGCAGCGCATCGTTGGAGCCGATGATTCCAGGTATGCCTGGCGAGTATCTGGTGAGCGACTTTGATAAGATTGTGGCAGATTGCAAGACGTTAAACTGTGATATGCTGCGCATCGGCATGCTTCCGATGACCTGTATGGGAAGCCGTGAGAAGGCGCTGGATTTCGTGAAGCGCGCGGATGAGATGGCGGCACGCCTGAAGGAGCACGGAATTGACCTGTACTATCACAATCACCATGTAGAGTTTATCAAATATGATGGAGAATACCTGCTGGATATCATCAAGAACAACACAAAATATATGGGATTTGAGCTGGATATCCACTGGATTCACAGAGGTGGCGAGAATCCAGTAGAATTTATCAAGAAATATGCGGGCCGTATCCGCCTGCTTCACCTGAAAGATTACCGCATCAGTGAAGTGAAGATTCCGGAGAAGTTTGACCCGAAGACATTCATGAATGTGTTTACCAGCAATGTACAGTTTGCTGAGGTCGGAGAGGGGTCTCTGCCTATTAAGGAGTGCATCGAGGCAGGATTTGCGGGCGGCAGCCAGTACTTCCTGATTGAGCAGGATGACACCTATGGTCGCGACCAGTTTGAGAGTCTGAGAATCAGCCGCGACAATCTGATTCAGATGGGATATGCAGACTGGTTTGAGCTGTAGGATACCATGACAGATCAGACGGAGAAGTTTGTAAAGCGTAGAGGAAATTGCATTGTAGAAATTGCACTGTAGAAAGGGAAAACCGCTGTAACCAAAAAGCATCAAGGTTACAGCGGTTTCCTTTTTATTTTCTTTGAAGGGGGTAGGTATTGACAGAAGCTTAACGGATTGCAGCGCTTTTGCCGTTCTTGGTTATCAGCTGTTTTTCTCTATTTTCTGCAATTCTGCATTCAGAGATTCCAACATTCCCTTGCGCGCATTTCCAACGAGCATCTTGAGTTCTTCCAGAGGCTGGTCGCCCATGATGGCAAGCATGGTTGCTTTTACTTTCATGCCGGACATAGCGCCCAGTGCAGACTCCAGAAGCGGCCGCACTTGTGCATTGGCAATCAGCGTATTAACCGTGTCACGGATAGAGTAATGATGCGAGTCGAAGGTCATCTCTTCTGGAATGTTATTGACATCCACAATATCAAACCAGTTTGCAACGCCGTCTGCATCTTCTTCCTCATCGATAAAGGTGTAAGCAGCTACCGGTTCCTGTACTTTCTCGAAGGAAGCACAGTCTTTGCAGGTGCCTGCCACCGCGAGAACCGTGTGGAATCCGTCTGTCAGAGGCAGATTTTCAAATACAAATACCTTCTCTGCGCTCTTTGTGCCGACTGTCTCGCCGTCCAAAAGCAATGTCACTTCTGGCTGGTTGGAGTACACCTTGACTGTGAACGTATCGCCGGTGCGCTTTGCATAGCGCTTGCTGGTGATATGTACAAATGGCTCATCGCTCCAGTATGCCTTGTAGAGATAGTAGGAATCTTTCTTTATCTTCCGGTCCAGAGTCACAAGACCTTTATTGTTGCGTCCCTGCACGCCGCCCTCATTTCTGGCGTCGCATCCGAAATCGAACATGTTCCAGATGTGAGTTGCCCAGAGATATGGACGCTCAGAGATGATTTTTGCCATATGCTCGTGGTAGAGTGCCTGGTATTCTTCTGTGTAATCGCGGCATTTTGGATCGTCGCTGTGGTAGGTGATGATGCCCTCTGCGCCGTACTCGGAGATGCCGAGCGGGCGGTTCGGATATTTTGCGTGGAACGCATCCAGCCATTCTTCATTCTGGTTCAGCGAGCCGCCATACCAGCCAAAGTAGTGATTGTAACTCACAACATCCGTAATCTGGTTGTGCTGGCTGTCCATCGGGAGGGAGGAAACCTGCGCCATCGTGGTGAGGCGGGTCGAATCCAGAGAATGTACCAGGGCGTTCAAATCTTCCAGGTTCTCCTGCAGGCCAGGGCGGTCGCCGCCGATGGTAATCTCGTTGGAGATACCCCAGAAGCAGATGCTCGGATGGTTGTAATTTTGATAAATCAGCTCTTTCATCTGGCTTCTGCAGTTTTCATGTCCCAGCGGATCTTTGTTCATAACTGAGATAAATGGAATCTCCGCCCACACAATGAGACCCAGTGCGTCACAGGCATCGTAGAATGCCTGGTTGTGCTGGTAGTGGGCGAGACGAACGGTGTTTGCGCCGAGTTCGCGAATCATCAGAGCGTCTTCCCAGTGCTCGTCCTCATACAGCGCGTTGCCGACTCCGAGACGGTCCTGATGGCGGGAAACACCGCGCAGAGGCATGGATTCTCCGTTTAAGAAGAAGCCCTTCTCTGGGTCTACATAGTATTCGCGCACACCGAGGTTTGCAGATACTTCATCAATCGCGTCGTTGGCGCGCAGAATTCTGGCAGTCACCGTGTAGAGATAGGGGTCTTTGATACCCTGCCACAGATGCACATCGGGAATCAGAAGCGTCATCGGAACGTGAGAGCTAGCTGGTGCGAACCCTTCTGCCACAGGTTTGTCCTCCGCGTCTGTGATGCAAAACTGCACGCTGTCGCCCGCCGCTGCGTTGGAAACCCAGGCGTCCAGTGTGATGACAGCATCGTTTCCCTGCACCTTGGAGGAGAAGGCGAGTCCTTCGGCGCCCTGGAAATCCAGGTCAAAGTGCGTGTCAGATACGATAAGAAGGTTTACATCGCGGTATAAACCGCCGTAGAACGTGAAGTCTGCCATCTGCGGGTAGATATAGCTGCGGTTTGTATTGTCCACAGAGACACATACCAGATTTTTCTTTTCTTTTAGTAGGTCTGTGATGTCTGCGCGAAACGTGGAATAACTTCCCTCGTGGTGTGCCACTTTCTTGGTGTTTACGTACACGTCTGCAACAGCGGCAGCACCCTCGAATTCCAGGTAAACGTGGTCTCCAGGGGCAACGAAAGGTTTTTCAAATTCTTTTGCGTACCAGCAGGTACCGCGGTAGTAGTCGCTGCCGCCGTCCTGTCCGTCCAGAGCATTCCAGGTATGAGGCAGGTCCAGAATTTCCCAGTTGGATGGGAAGATGTCCAGGATAGAGTCACAGGACTTGGAGAAAGCCCAGGAATCATTGAAACTGATTTTATTTCGCATAGCAATACGTCCTTTCCTTGAATATTACAACTATTATACCCCGTTTTTTGTGCAATGTGTACAGAAGATTTTGTGGAAAAACCATACGATTTAACGGAAAACACTTGAAAAAGAGGAAAAAAGCACGGAAATAAAAGGCTGGACGGGATAGAGGAATGATGGTACACTGGTAATAGAAATGGAGGACAAACCTGTCTGAAATGGGGGAATGGGAAATGAACTATAAACATGAGATTGTGATTCCGAATGAGGATTTGACTTTTCGGATGTTTCCGTTTGAGGGAGCGGAGGGAAAATACAGGGTTTTGAAGCACTGGCACCGCTCTGTGGAGATTTATGTGATTCAGGAAGGAAGCCTGAATTTTTACATTGACGATACCCTGTACCCGATGAGTCCTGATACACGGCCGTTTATTCTGGTGAATTCCAATGAGCTGCACGAGATTGAAGCGCCTGTTCCGAATCGGACGATTGTGCTGCAGATTCCTCTGAAAAATTTCAGCGGGTATCTGGGCGAGGACGATTATATCTATTTTATGCGCTCCAGGGCGGACTCCGATGAGAAGATTGTGAAGCTGATTCGGGACATGTTTCAGGTGTATGAGGAGAAAAAATATGGCTATGACCTCGCGGTCAACGGAATGTTTTCTCTGATGTTGTATGAGATGGTGACAGAGTACAAAGTGAATGAGACAGACCAGGAACTGCTGCGCCAAAACCGCAATCTGAACCGCCTTTCAGATATTACCAACTATATCAGAAAGAATTACAATCAGGAGTTGAGTCTGGACTTGGTGGCGTCGCAGTTCGGATTTTCGCCTGCCTATTTGTCAAGAATGTTCCGAAAGTATGCGAGCATGAATTACAAGACTTTTTTGCAGAATCTGCGCTTGGAATATGCGGTGCAGGAGCTGGTGGAGACAGACCATTATATCGGAGACATTGCCTTAAATCACGGCTTTCCGAACTGTAAGGCGTTCTCCAGTGCCTTTAAGGCGCGCTTCGGCGTGCTTCCTGGGGAATACAGAAGGAGTCTGGAGAAGATGGCGGGGAACATACAAAAGGACAAAAAAATGACATTGAGATGACAAGTTTTTACTAGCAAAACAGGTGCGCTTTTTTTATAATACAGATAGCAGGAACAGAACAAATGCCGGCCGGCTTGGCTCTGCAAATGAGAGAACTTATAAAATGATGAGACCATGAAATCAAAAAATGGAAAGCAAATAAAAAAAAGAGAGGGAGTTACCAGTATGAGATTTTTTGTTGATACCGCGAATGTAGAAGATATTAGAAAAGCAAATGATATGGGAATTATCTGTGGAGTTACCACAAATCCGTCCCTGATTGCAAAAGAGGGCCGTGATTTTAATGAGGTAATCAAAGAGATCACTTCCATCGTAGACGGACCTATCAGCGGTGAAGTAAAAGCGACAACAGTAGATGCAGCAGGCATGATCAAAGAGGGCCGTGAGATTGCAGCCATTCACCCGAACATGGTTGTAAAGATTCCTATGACAGTAGAAGGCTTAAAGGCAGTGAAAGTTTTGACCGCAGAGGGCATCAAGACAAATGTGACTCTGGTATTCAGCTCCGCACAGGCACTTCTGGCAGCGAGAGCAGGTGCTACCTATGTATCTCCGTTCCTGGGCCGCCTGGACGACATTTCCATGCCAGGCATCAACCTGATTGAAGAGATCACAGAAATCTTCCAGATGCATGATATCAAGACACAGATTATTGCAGCGAGCGTGAGAAACCCGATCCATGTGATTGACTGTGCAAGAGCAGGCGCCGACATCGCAACCGTTCCTTACAAGGTACTGGAGCAGATGACAAAGCATCCGCTGACCGACCAGGGAATCGCAAAATTCCAGGCAGACTACAAGGCTGTGTTCGGTGAATAAAAAAACGCTGATAGATGATAGAAGACAGTGGAAGATAGTAGGAGAATAGAGATGTTATACATAGGGATTGATCTGGGAACTTCCGCGGTGAAGCTGCTTCTCATGAACAGTGAGGGAAAAATTGAGCGCGTAGTTTCCAAAGAGTATCCGCTGTATTTTCCAAATCCAGGCTGGTCCGAGCAGGAACCGAAGGATTGGATGGACGGCGTGATGACAGGTTTGAAAGAACTCCTAGCAGACTGTGACAAGAGTCAGGTGGCAGGCATCAGCTTTGGCGGACAGATGCATGGGCTGGTGACACTGGACGAGAACGATGAAGTGATTCGTCCGGCGATTCTCTGGAATGACGGCAGAAGTGCGAAGGAGACCGATTACCTGAATACGGTGATTGGAAAAGATAAATTGTCTGAGTATACAGCAAACATCGCGTTTGCCGGATTTACTGCACCAAAGATTCTCTGGATGAAGAACAATGAGCCAGAAAAATTCGCCAGAATCAAAAAAATTATGCTTCCAAAGGACTACATCGCATACCGCCTCTCCGGCGCATTTTGTACTGATGTTTCAGATGCGTCTGGTATGCTTTTGATGGATGTGAAGCACAAATGCTGGTCTGAGCAGATGCTTCAGATCTGCGGCATCACAAAAGAGCAGCTGCCGAAGATTTATGAGAGCTTTGAGGCAGTGGGCTGCGTGAAGCCGGAGATTGCGGCGCAGCTTGGCATTTCCGAGACTGTGAAAGTGGCGGCGGGCGCCGGAGACAACGCGGCAGCCGCAGTCGGTACTGGAACAGTGGGTGAGGGCGGATGTACGATTTCTCTTGGCACGTCCGGAACCGTATTTATCTCCAGCAAGACTTTCGGTGTGGATGAGAACAATGCGCTTCATGCGTTTGCCCACGCGGACGGCGGCTATCACCTGATGGGATGTATGCTCTCCGCAGCATCCTGCAACAAGTGGTGGATGGATGAGATTTTAAAGACAAAAGAATATGCAGCCGAGCAGAAGGACATCACAAAACTCGGTGAGAATCATGTATACTTTCTTCCATACCTGATGGGAGAGCGCTCCCCGCACAATGACCCGAAGGCGCGCGGTGTGTTCTTCGGCATGTCCATGGATACGACCAGGGAGGATATGACGCAGGCGGTTTTGGAGGGCGTGGCATTTGCCCTCAGAGATTCTGTGGAAGTGGCGAGAAGTCTGGGTATTCAGATTACTTCCTCCAAAATCTGCGGAGGCGGCGCGAAGAGTTCTCTCTGGAAGACCATCATTGCCAATGTCATGAATATCCGCCTGGATATCGTGGAGACAGAGGAAGGCCCAGGGTATGGCGGCGCGATGCTCGCAGCTGTTGCGTGCGGAGAGTTTGAGAGCGTGCAGGCAGCCGCTGATAAGCTGGTACATGTGATTGGAAGCGTGGAGCCGACTCCAGAACTGGTGGAGGCATATGAGAAGCGCTACCAGGAATTTAAGAGGATTTATCCGACTGTGAAGGGACTGTTCGCAGAATTCGCATAATCGGGGATTGTGTGAGTGCGCGGATGCAGCACAGTTGATGCTCATAGATGGCGGTGCCTACATTCGCAGGCATGTCAGCCGGAAAGGAGAAGGAACAGAAATGAAAATTCAGAATGTAATGGATGCATCCTTTGCCAAATACGGAAGAGTTCTCACGGGATACCCCACGGCAGAGCTTCTGGCGGCAATGGAGAAGACAGAGGTGCCGGCTGATGTGATTTATGTGCCTTCTGTCAAGGAAATCGAGGAGCTGCCGGAAGTAGGGGAACTGACAGCGCGCTTTGGCGGTGGTCTGGACTGGCAGATTGGGTACTGCAACGGACATAACCAGAAACTGAACGCGCTGGAGTATCACCGCTCTTCGGAGCTGAATGTGGCAGCGACGGATTTGATTTTGCTGATCGGTATGGAAAAAGATATTGAGGCAGATGCGACTTACGATACAGCCAATGTGGAGGCGTTTTTGGTGCCGAAGGGAACGGTGATTGAGGTCTATGCGACCACACTGCACTATGCGCCGTGCGGCATTGACGGAGAGGGATTTCGCTGCGTGGTAGGACTTCCGCGCGGTACAAACACGGACCTGGAGACTGTGCCTAAAACCGAGGGGGAAGACAGACTGCTGTTTGCAAAGAACAAGTGGCTGATTGGACATCCGGAGGGCGGTCTTCCAAAGCAGGCATGGATCGGCTTAAAAGGTGAAAATCTGGCAGTATAAAAAGAAAAATAGAAAAAAGTACGATTTATATTTAGGCAGATTTCAACAAAATAAGCGAGAATTCTGTGAAATGACCGAGCAAAGGTTGAAACGATAAAACAGAACAGAAATAACAGGAGGAACAGAAAAAATGAACAATATTCCAGAAGTAAAACTGGCGCTGGTGGCAGTCAGCAGAGACTGTTTCCCAATCACTCTTTCTACTGCAAGAAGAAATCTTGTGGCAGCAGAATGTGAGAAGAAGGGTCTGAATGTGTACAACTGCCAGATTACGATTGAAAATGAGCGCGATATGAGAAAGGCACTGGCAGATATCCAGGCAGCAGGATGTAATGCGCTGACAGTATACCTTGGAAACTTTGGACCGGAGAGCTCCGAGACACTGCTGGCAAAATATTTTGATGGACCAGTGATGTTTGTGGCAGCAGCAGAGGATGCATCCGACAAGCTGTGTGATGACCGCGGCGACGCTTACTGCGGCATGTTAAATGCAAGCTACAACTTAAAACTGCGCAATGTCAAGGCGTATATTCCGGAGTATCCGGTTGGCACACCGGATGAGGTTGCCGATATGATGGCAGAGTTTATCCCGATTGCAAAAGCGATTATCGGCTTAAATAACTTGAAAATTATCACCTTCGGTCCGCGTCCGCAGGATTTCTTGGCATGTAATGCACCAATCAAACAGCTCTACAACCTGGGTGTGGAGATTGAGGAAAACTCCGAGCTGGATCTGTTTGCATCGTTCAATGAGCATGCAGGCGATGAGAGAATCGGCGCGATCGTGGAGGAGATGACTGCAGAGCTGGGAACCGGAAACAAGCTGCCTGGTATTCTTCCGAAACTGGCTCAGTATGAGCTGACTCTCTTAGACTGGGCAGAGAAGCATAGAGGCGAGAGAAGCTATGTTGTATTTGCAAACAAGTGCTGGCCGGCATTCCAGACACAGTTTGGATTTGTTCCATGTTACGTAAACAGCCGTCTGGCTGCAAAGGGCATGGCAGTTTCCTGTGAGGTAGATATCTACGGCGCTCTGAGCGAGTACATCGGTACCTGCATCAGCGAGGACGCAGTGACACTGCTTGACATCAACAACTCCGTACCGCGCGATATGTACGAGAACGAGATCAAGGGCAAATACAACTACACCATCAAGGATACCTTCATGGGATTCCACTGCGGCAACACGGCAGTTGGAAAACTGTCCTTCTGTGAGATGAGAAACCAGAAGATTATGGCGAGAACACTTCCGGAAGAAGTAACCTACGGTACTCTGGAAGGCGATATTGCTCCAGGAAAGATTACATTCTACCGCCTGCAGAGCACAGCAGATGCAAAGCTGACCGCTTATGTGGCTGAGGGAGAGATTCTTCCAGTGGCAACGCAGTCCTTCGGAAGCATCGCTGTATTTGCAATCTCCGAGATGGGACGTTTCTACCGCCATGTCCTGATTCAGAACAACTATCCGCACCACGGCGCAGTGGCTTTCGGTCACTTCGGAAAACAGATCTTTGAGGTATTCAAATATCTGGGTGTTGAGGAGATTGGATTTAATCAGCCAAAGGGCATGCTGTACAAGACAGAGAATCCTTACGCATAGTAGTTTAGAGCTATAAGAAATATAGAAAATAAGTCATAAGACAGGAGACGGAGAAATGAAGAAAACAGTCATTTTTCTGTCTCTTTTTTTGCTGCATATTTCAGGTTCCCATGAAGAAAAAAATATGCTATACTGTTATACATGGAAAAAGTCTGCTTTATGACAGAAAAGGAGGGAATAAAGCCCATGGGAGAAAATACATGTGTCTGGAAAGACAGAAAACATCATCTTTGGTTTCCATTCAGCTTTACCAAATACTGGATAGAGGAGGAAAGCCTGTATATCGAAAAAGGGCTTTTATCCACGAAACTGGATGAGACGCTTTTATACCGTGTGACAGATATTACACTGCAGCGCTCACTGGCACAGAAGTTTTTTGGCACAGGAACACTGATTCTTCAGGTTCGTGTGGACGCCACTCCGGAATTGCTGCTGGAAAATATAAAAAAACCATATGAGACAAGAAAGATGATTTCCAAGATGGTGGAGGAAATCCGAAACACCCGCCAGGTGGTAGGCAAAGAATTTTATGGCGGGGCGCATCATCCAGATGCCGATGGGGACGGAGATTGTGACCATTGCGGCAAAGATTTGACAGATTAGCTGAGTAACCGTTGAAAAAAATGAAAGACATTTCCAAAAATACTTCTAACCTTCAAAAAATTCAGATACATTCTTTAAGATGCATACAGGAATTTAGCAGGAACAGAAACTTCTTGCTTTCCTGTATGCGGTGACAGATTCTTAGTTTCCTGCATAGTGATGCCTGCTGCAGGCATGTCCGTTTTCACTAAAATACTAGGGCTATTTTAGTGTACTTGCTCCTGTTTTTGTTGATCTTTTTGCATGGCATTTTTTCCGCCTGGTGGGAGAAAATTATAGAGTTCTTCATAAAATTCCAATTCCTGCTCGGTGGATGGCAGGGCGGGAATCAGTCCTGTGCAATCGCCGCTGGAAGCCGCCTGAAATGTGTCATGTTCCATCAATGATTCTTTTTTTTCCAAAATAACACCTCATTTCGTCAAAGTTTTTATTTCTAAAGGGAAAGAAATCTGCTCTCTTTCTGTTTTCTAGTATATGCAGGGAGAAGATTCCTATATCATGTCGATGAAAAAAAGTTCTTCTTGTCCCCCGTTTGACAAAATTTGGAATACATATTTTTTATAATGTAACGTATTGAGAAGCTGCGAAGCAGCTTCTCATAAAAGATGTATAGCATACTTCACATGGCCAGTCTGCCTGTAGGATTCGCAAAGCGATTCTGGCAGCATATTGCTTATATAGAAGCAGAAGCGGACTGCCCAAAATAAGGAGAAAGGAAGAGACACGGCATGGCCGGTGTTTTGTACATAGATATCTGGTTTGGGGTTAATTTTTGCATGAATCTGCTGCTTTTGTGGATTCTGGGAGAAGTGGGAAGAAAACGGTTTCAGATAGTCCGGCTGCTTTTGGCAGCAGCTGGAGGTGCATTTGGAGCGTGTCTGCTGTTTTTTGTCCCTGTTTCTGTATGGCTGCAGCCTGTTTTGCGCTATGCAGCATTTCCCTGTTTTATGATACTGTGTGCATTTCCTGTTTCCTGTGTACAGGAGGGAATTCGGATGTTTCTGCTGTTTTATCTGGCCGCATTTTTGACCGGAGGAATCGGCGAAATTCTGGTAAGGCACTTTGGACGACATATCTGGTCGTTAAATTTTTTAATTATTAGTCTTATTTGTGTGATAAAAGCGGTGTTACTTCCGTTAATGAAAGGAGAGGCACAAAAACAGAAGCTTTATGACATAGAACTGGAGAAGAATGGAGAGAGGGCAGATGTGCGGGCTCTTCTGGATACAGGAAACCGGCTGTATGAGCCATATGGAGGAAAACCCGTCTGTGTAGTTTCTGCATCCTGTGTGCAGAAACTGGCAAAAGAGACAGGGGGGATTTTGTACATTCCATATCAGTCGATTGGAAAACAAGGAGGAATACTTCCCGCAGTAGTTTTTGACAGGATACGGATTTTGGGGAAGCAGACAATACAGGTAGAAAATCCTGTGATTGCGCTGTATCAGGGAGAGGTCTCAGCGGATGGGAGTTATCAGATGCTTCTGCATGGGGATTTATTGAAGGAGAAGGAAGCTCGAAGGACAAAAAGTGAGGAAAAGGGAAGAAAGAGAAAAAAGAAAATGGAGGAGGAGAAAAATGATGATAAAAGTGTCAATTCCAAACAAATTTCAGTTTAAGGCGGTGCCGAGTTTCCGCACGCTGATGATGCCAGGGCAGGGAGAAATCCATTATATCGGAGGGGCAGACATTCTGCCGCCGCCCCTGGAAGCGAAGGAGGAGGCAATGATGATAGCTGCCCTGGGAACAGAGCGGGATAAGGAAGCAAAATCAAAGCTGATTGAGCACAATCTGAGGTTGGTCGTGTACATAGCAAAGAAGTTTGATAATACCAGCGTCGGGGTGGAGGATTTGATTTCCATTGGAACGATAGGCTTAATCAAAGCTATCAATACGTTTAATCCGGACAAAAATATCAAACTGGCGACCTATGCCTCCCGCTGTATTGAAAATGAAATCCTGATGTATCTGCGCCGAAACAACAAGACGAAAATGGAAGTCTCGATTGATGAACCGCTGAATGTGGACTGGGATGGAAACGAATTGCTTCTCTCTGATATTTTGGGAACCGATGAGGATGTGATTTACAAAGACCTGGAAGAAGAGATTGAGAGAAATATGCTGAATAAGGCCATCAGCCGCTTGAACAGCAGGGAGAGACGGATTGTGGAGCTGCGTTTTGGATTGGCGAATGGAAACGGAAATGAGATGACACAGAAGGAAGTGGCAGATTTGATGGGAATTTCACAGTCCTATATCTCCAGATTGGAGAAAAAGATTATGAAGCGTTTGAAGCGGGAGATGGTGAGAAGTGAGTGAGAGGACGAATTCTGGTGAATAACAGGAAACAGGAAGTTGCAAACCGTTTTTTATTAGGCGTTTTTGTGCTAAAATAAATGTGGTAGCTTCATGTGCCGCAGAAAGCTGGCTCACATCCTTGCATATGATTTGGAATGAAAAAAGGCTTTTGTCTTGTGTGTTACAGGGCAGAAGCCTTTTTGACTGCCTGCAGATTGAATTATCCTGTAAGGATTCAAAGAAAGCTGTCAGAATAAAGAAAAAGGGGGGATGCCGAATGAAGGAAATGACATCAACAGAGTAAAAGGTCAGAGTCATCTGAAACAGCAGAGCACAAAAGATGCTTTCCAGCACGGCATGTGTGGGAGTACAAAAGAAAAAATGCGAAAGAGAAAGGCAAAAGATGAAGGAAGAATACGTACAGAAAGAGAAAATACCCAAAGAAAATGTAAAAAAAGAGAATATGCAGGAAGAGATACAGCAAGCCGGTTTTGAACAGCCGGCTTTTTTTTCACAGAAAATCTGGCAGAAAGAGGAGGTGCAGAAGGAGCAGAAAGAAAAGCAGGAGTACGATGAGTATGAGGAGTATGAGGAGCAGAAAGAACAGAAGAGAAAGCAGCTGCGTGTAGCGGCCTATATCCGTGTCTCTACGGACAGCAGCGGCCAGGAAGAATCTTACGAGACGCAGTTGGCGTATTTTTCGGGTATTCTTATGAAGAATCCGGCCTGGATTTCGGCAGGTGTGTACTGTGATTATGGTGTTTCAGGCACTTCTGAGGAAAAAAGGATTGGTTTTCAAAGGCTAATGCGCCATTGTGGGGAAGGGCGCATCGACAGAATTGTTTCAAAGTCTGTGTCCAGATTTGCGAGAAATACCAGAGACTTTTTGAAAGCCCTGGAAATGTTAAAGAAAAACCATGTGACAATCGCATTTGAGAAGGAAGGGCTGGACACGGCAGTGGTGCAGAACGACCTGTTTTTCACTGCATTTGCCGCCGTTGCGCAGGAGGAGAGCCGCAGCATTTCCAGCAATGTGAGCTGGGGAATCCGCAGACGGTATCCAAACGGAGAGGCGAGAAATTTTGTGGTTTATGGCTACCGCTATGCCAAAGGGGAGCAGGCAGTGCAGGTCACGCAGAGCGGCTACCGGTTTCGCCAGGTGGAAGTGATACCAGAACGGGCGGAGACGGTCAGGCGGATTTTTTCGGAGCTAGCGCAAGGAAAAACATATATTTCCGTTGCCAGAGACCTGAATTTTGACCGGATTGGCGCGCCGGAAAGTGCGGTGTTTCTGAGACGCAAGGCGATGGCACAGACGCCGAAGGGAAGATTAAAAAAAGGGTTGGACGAAGGGTGGACAGCCGCGCATATCCGTCGGATTGTGTATTTGGAGAGATATACAGGGGATGTGAAACTGCAAAAAACGTACAAACCAGATTATCGGAGTCCTAAGAAACAGATAAATCAGGGAGAACTGCCGCAGTATTATGTCAGAAATCACCATCCGGCTGTGATTGATAGGGAGATGTTTTTGAATGTGGAGAAAGTCAGAGTGGCAAAAAAGAAGATGTCTGGTCTAAAGGAAGAAAAGAAAATCCACCCGTTTTCGGGAAAGCTGGTATGCAGCCAGTGCGGCCGTTTTTACTGGACCAGAAACCGGAAAAGCCGCCCCGTCTGGTATTGCGCTTCCACCGCTCAGAACAACGGAAAGTGTGTATGTCACGCAGAGCGGATTTATGAAAAACAGCTGGTGCGGGTGTGCTGCGTGGCGGTGATAGAGCGGTATGAGCTGTTTGGAGAGAGATGGCAGAAAGATGACAGAATCTACACAGTCGCGGAATGTGGGAGCGAAAACAGCGAGTTTATCCGAACGCTGATTCAGAAGATGGAACATATCCAGCAGGCAGATGAGATGGAGCAAGATTGTATGTTTCTGAAACGGCAGATTGCAAAGAGTCAGACTTGTGTGTGGGAGGCCGAGCAGAGTTTGGAAGGGATGAACGAAAGCCTGGAAACAAGCAGAGAAGCAAAAGGCAGCTCTGGCCTGGAGGAAGAGACTGGAGCGCTGGAACAAAAAATACGCCATATAAGTCAGGAGTTAGCCAGAGAGCAGCGCAGAGTCCAAAAGCTCTCCGGACAGCTGGAACATCTGGAGCAGTATTGGATGGAGCTGGAAGCTGACTATGAGTGGCGCCAAAAAGCGATTGCCTGGATGAGGGAGCTTCCAGACGGATGGCAGGGAATTGCCGGATTTTTGCAGGGAATGGACAGCGGCTATATGAGAGCATTTATCCTCACGATTGAAATTATATCTCCATTTTTGTACCGGATACATTGGTTTGACGACGTGTGGACAGAAGTGAGAATGTACACCAATGTGTCGAGAGGAAACTGGAATGAGGAAGTAAGTGTGAGAATGCAGGAGTACGAGAAGGTTCTGTTACATGGAGAGAATGGACAGAAAGGACAAAAGATATGAATAGAGAGGAATATGGAGCAGGAAATGCAGGAGAAATGTGGAATATGGCGCCGTCTTACCGCCGCAGAATGCAAGTGGATGTGATTCCGGCGACAAAGCGCTATATGCAGAGCGAAAATCAGTTTGGAAAGCAGCGCTCTCTTCGCGTGGCGGCCTACTGCCGTGTTTCAACAGAGGAGGAGAGCCAGAAAAATTCCTATGCAGCGCAGAAAGAGCATTATAAAAGTATGATTGGGAGCAGAGAGGGATGGGAATTGGCCGGAATCTATGCAGATGAGGCGAAGTCCGGTACTTCCAGAAAGGGAAGAATCGAGTTCAACCGCATGATGGAAGATGCGGCTGCCGGAAAAATGGACTATATCATTGCAAAGTCCATCTCACGCTTTGCGAGAAATACGGTGGATGCACTGGACTGTGTACATCAGCTCCAGCGTCTGCGCCCGCCGGTGGGGGTCTATTTTGAGCGGGAGAATATTGATACCCTGAATTCAAACAGTGAGATGTTTTTGACGTTTTACTGCTCAATGGCGCAGGAAGAGAGCCATTCTATCTCTGAAAATATCCGTTGGTCCATCCAGAAAAATTTCAAATCTGGAAAGCCGCATGTGAATTTAAAGAGAATGATGGGGTACGACGCCCATGAGGACGGAAGCTGGGTGATTAACAAGGAGCAGGCGGAGATTGTGCACATGATTTTTGATTCATTTCTTCGAGGAATGAGTGGGAATGGCATTGCGAAAGAGCTGAACCGGCAGGGGAAAAAGACGGTCAATGGAAGAGAGTGGCGCTCGGATTCGGTGTACACCATTCTTCGGAATGAGAAGTATGTGGGGGATTTGGAGATGCAAAAGACGGTCACAGAGAGCTTTCTGACGCATAAAAGTATCCCGAACAATGGGGAAATGCCGAAGTACTATCTGAGAAACCACCATGAGGCGATTATCAGCAGAAAAACCTGGGAGATGACACAGATTCTGCTGAAAAAGCGCGGGGAGCGCGGGAAACAGATATGCCGACAGATTGAGACGGAGGAGGGTGTGATGGAAATTGGAATAGAGCAGGAGAAGAGAGCGGGAAAGCGCGGGGCCGTCCGGTCTGCGTTTGATGGTATTCGCTGCGGAATCTGTGGGGAAAAAATGCGCCGCATGACATATAACTCGACGATTCAGAACAACAGATTGAAAAAGAAGTTTGACGAGATGCACGGCGTTCACAGAAGAATCAAGAAGGCGACTGGAGCATATAAGGCAAAATATAGCTATACCTTTTCCTATGCTGTCTGGAAATGCCCGAATTCAGCTGGAAAATGCGGAACGGACAACTCGCACAGATGCTGCAAAGCGCTGGTTCTCACAGAGACTTCCATGGAACAGTCTTTTATGGAAATGCTTTACCGCATCAAACGCGACTATGCAGCGAATGGGGATGGTTCAGAGATTATGCAAAGATTTCGCGCATCGTATGATTTCCTGAGAAAGAAGGAGGGAGGAGGCGATGTGATGGAGCAGAAGCTGGAGTTACTGGAGATGGAAATTGCGGAGCTGGAAGAAAACTGTGAAGACATCTATCAGAAAAAGATGGCAGCAGTGTATGCAGCAGGGCTTTCCCTAGGAGAAGAACGCGGAATGAGAGGCAGTTACGGCACCGGAGGAAGAAGTATGTATGACCAAATGCTGGAGGAGATGGTGGCAAGGCTGGAAGAAAAGAAGAAGGAGTATGACCGGATGATAAATGGACGCAGTGCGGCGCAGGCCATGAAACAGAATTTTACGGCTTTTCTGGCAGCTGTGAATGCTCTGCCGGATGAAAATGGCGCGGGGGAGCGGATTTGCATTGCAGAATGGAAAAAAGAGAAAGAGGAAATACCAGATTTCCTGGAATTTCCATACTATATTTTTTCGGATTTTATCCTGAGAGTGACTTCCTATGGCGACCAGGTGCATTATGGCACGAGTTTTGGAATGACATTGACCTCTTCTGGAAACAGCAGAGCGCTCGCGGATTTTGTGGGATACCGCATGGCGAAAGAGGACGGGACGGTAGAATGTATCACGGAGTGCTGTCAGATTGCAAAAGGAAAAATTCAGAGCCATAAAAAGAAGAGAACAAGGAGAAAGAAGTCTCTTGCATTCAGACAGCAGGGCATTTATAATGAAACAATGTCACAGCCGCCGCAGGAAAGCGAGGAAAAAGAACAAACAAAATAAAATGCAGGAAAGAGTTTTTAACGGAAATCTTTCCAGACAGCAGAAAAATGGGAAACTGCGGGGCAAATTTATCCATAGAAGAGGTGAAAACACAGAACAGATGGAAGATGGAAAAAAGAAACAGACGAGGTTAAGAACGTATGCTTGGGTCATTCTTATCCTTCTTTGGATGAGTCTTATTTTTCTGTTTTCTTCCCGCCCCGCAGATATCTCGACACAGGACAGCAACCGTGTGGGACTGGCGGTCGGAAACCTATTTGTGCCAGGGTTTCGCAGTTGGACGGAGGAGAGACAGCTCGAGTTTGCACAGAGAATAGACCATCCGGTTCGAAAAACGGCCCATGCAACAGAGTATGCAGTGCTGGGATTTTTGTTTATGGGGTGTTACAATAGCATGGCTAAAATGAGAGAGCAGGAGAAGAGAAAAAGGTCAGAGAATACAGTACAAAATATGCGAGAACATATCATACCCGCATGGATTTCGGGCACAGTCTATGCAGCGACGGATGAGTTTCATCAGCTTTTTGTGCCAGGGCGCAGCGGTCAGGTTAGTGACGTGATGCTGGATAGCGTGGGTGTGTTTCTTGGCGTGGTTCTCCTGTATGCAGCCATGTGGATTTGGCAGAAATATCGAGAAAGAGACAGAAAAAAGGCAGCATAAATTTTGGCTGGCTATTTTATGGTGGCTATACTATAATCGTAGGTAATAAAAAGAAGAGAAAAAAGGAAAACAAAGGAAAAGGGGAGACAGAAAATTATGAAAATTTTGGTTATCAACAGTGGAAGTTCATCGCTCAAATTCCAGGTGATTGATTCTGAGACGGAACAGGTGCTTGCGAGAGGCGTCTGTGAGCGAATTGGCATTGACGGAATTTTTACCTATAAGACAAGTACTGGCATTTCTATCAAGGAGTCTGTGCCGATGCAAAATCACACACAGGCAGTTCACACACTTTTGGACACGCTGGTAGACCCTGAGAAGGGAATTATGAAGGATTTCAGTGATATTGATGTGATTGGGCACCGCCTGGTCCACGGTGGGGAAAAATTCAGTGGTTCTGTGGTGATTACGGATGAAGTCATCCAGGCCATGACAGAGTGCAACGACCTGGCGCCTTTACACAATCCGGCAAACCTAGTCGGCGTGGAGGCCTGCCGCAAACTGATGCCAAATACTCTGATGGCAGGAGTATTTGACACAGCATTCAACCAGACAATGGAACCGAAGGCATTCCTCTACGGCCTGCCGTACTGGTGCTATGAAAAGCACAAAATCCGCCGCTATGGATTCCATGGTATCAGCCATAAGTATGTGTCCCAGCGTGCAGCAGAGTTTATGGGACAGGACCCAGGCAGAGTGAAGACGATTGTGTGCCATTTGGGAAATGGCGCGAGTATCAGCGCGGTCAAATATGGGCGCGTGATTGATAACTCTATGGGATTTACCCCGCTTGAAGGACTGGTGATGGGAACACGGTGCGGAGATGTGGACCCAGGCGCTCTGGAATATCTCGCAAAGAAGGAAAATCTGGATTTTCAGCAGATTATGACCATCTTAAATCAGGAGTCTGGAGTGCTCGGCATCTCAAAGAATTATTCCAGCGATTTCAGAGAACTGAAAGATGCAGAGATTAAGTACAATGAGAAAGCGGCCCTAGCACGCGAGATTTTTGCCTACAAGGTGGCAAAGTATGTGGGAAGCTATGCGGCGGCCATGAATGGGGTGGACAATATTGTGTTTACAGCCGGCGTTGGGGAGAACGACTCGGATATCCGTCAGGAAATCTGCGAATATCTGGGCTTTTTGGGTATCACCATTGATGAGGTGAAGAATCGGGAGCGCGCAGAGGCAGTTCGGATTTCAGACGGAACGTCCCGCGTGAATGTCCTTGTCATTCGCACGAACGAGGAACTGGAGATTGCCCGTGAAGTGGCTGCTGTAGCGAGAAAAATGGGGAAGCAGTAAAACGAAAAACGCACATAGGCAGTAAAGTGCAGTAAGACGGAGAAGAAGGCAAAGAAGAGAACAGAAAACAGAAAAGAGAACAGAAAAGAAAACAGGGAGGTCTGCCATGAATGTGATTGTGTGTTTGGATGAAAGGCAGGGGATGATGTTCAATAAGCGCCGCCAGAGCCAGGATCGGGCAGTGCGGGAGCGAATCTTGCATTTGTGTGAGGGAAGTGTGCTCTGGATGAAAGCATACTCCTATAAATTGTATGAGCCTTTACAGGTTAATCAGATTGAGACAGATACAGAAAGTTCTCAGGAGGGTGTTCAGAAAAGCCTTCAGGAGGAGTGTCTAAAAGACGCTCAGATACAAACAGAAAGAAAACCAGTGAAAATAGAAGTGGAAGAAGCGTTTTTGCAGAAGGCAGAAGATGGAGATTTTTGCCTGGTGGAGGACGCCTCTCTGAAACCATATGAATCTCAGATAGAAAAAGTGATTGTATTTTGCTGGAACAAGAAATATCCGGCAGACTTTTATCTGGATTTGAATTTGGATTCGGGAGAGTGGGAGCTGGAGAGCGAGACAAAATTTGCCGGAATTTCACATCCTGAAATCACAGAAAAAGTGTACAGACATGTAATCTGTCCGGATGACGCAGCAGGCGCGTCAGAAAGAGGAGACTATGAAAGACGTCATAAATAGAAAAATGCTGAAAAAAGGCAGATGGCAGAGATGGTTTGCCATGGCGGCAATGCTGCTGTGTCTGTTTTTGACTTCCTGTGTCACAATCGAGATTGTGGAGGATGAAACAGACAAGACAGACATATACATAGAGCAGATGGCAGAGCCGTCTTCTCAGGAGAATCCGTCAGAACAGAAAGGTGCATCCAATCAGGAAAATGCGTCAAATATATCCGATAAAAAAGAGGAGAACCAGGAAAATCTGATTTCTCTGGAGAATTTGCCGGAATATACTGGCGAGCCATATGTGGTGCTGAATGGAAATATGCCGAATTTTACGCCGGAGGACCTCACGGAGATTTCTTTTGAAGAGTACAGCGATTTGGACTCGCTGGGAAGATGTCAGGCCGCATATGCCAATGTAGGGCAGGATTTGATGCCGACTGAGAAGCGCGGAAGCATCAGTCAGGTAAAACCGACTGGCTGGCAGAGCGTACAGTATGACAATGTGGATGGAAAACATCTGTACAACCGCTGCCACCTGATTGGATTTCAGCTGACCGGTGAGAATGCCAACAAAAAGAACTTGATAACAGGCACCCGCTATATGAACGTGGAAGGCATGCTGCCGTTTGAGGATATGGTTGCCGACTATGTGAAGGAGACGGGAAACCATGTGCTGTACCGTGTGACACCGATTTTCACCGGTGACGACCTGGTGGCAAAAGGTGTGGAGATGGAGGCATACTCGGTGGAGGATGAGGGAGAGTCCGTGTGTTTCCATGTGTTTGTGTACAACGTGCAGCCAGGAATTGTGATTGATTATAGGACTGGCGAGAGCTATCTGCAGCAGGAGAGTACAGAAAGCGAGGACGGGCGGACCGAAATCCGAGGAAATTCCAAATCAAAAATTTACCATTGTCCAGGACAGGCCGCGTATGAGGAGATGGCCGATTCGAGTTATCTGGTGATTTTTCATTCCGAGAAAGAGGCAGAAGATGCTGGATACCGCAAGGCAAAGCGTTAGAGAAATAGATGTCGAAAATAGTGTGAAAGTAATGCTAAAAGTGGATAAAATTGTTCTGGAAACTTTTCTGAAAATTTATTAAACTAAAATCAGGTTGTCTCTGTATGAGAAACAGAAGGCAGTTTTCCGCAAGGAGGACTGTCTTCTGTGTATTCCATAGAAATGAAAAACAGGAGGAAATGAACGTATGGTAAATTTGAAAGAAAAGCCGTTTTATCTGAATGACGAGGCGATTCAGTGGGTGGAGGACACGATTGCATCCATGAGCGAGGATGAGAAGGTCGGTCAGCTGTTTGTACAGATGAGAAAGAGCCTGGATGAGGAGGTAATTAAGGACACACTGAACCGCTATCATCAGGGTGGCCTGCGCTGGCAGGGCGGTGACAGAAACGGCGTGTATCATCAGAACAAGACCTATCAGGAAAATTCCAAAATTCCGCTTTTGATTGCTGCAAACTGCGACAACGGCGGCGACGGATGCCTCTCTGATGGTACTTTTGTGGCAACAGCGGCGGAAGCGGCAGCAGGAGAAGGCACAAAGACGGCATATGATATCGGCTATGTGGCAGGACGTGAGGCATCCAGCGTCGGCGTGAACTGGATGTTCAACCCATGTGCAGATATCTTTATGAACTGGAGAAACACGATTGTGAATACTCGTTCCTTCGGTGACAATGCGGACAGAGTGATTGAGAACATCCGCGAATTTATCCATGGTATTCACCAGAGCAATGTGGCATGCTGCTGCAAGCATTTCCCAGGAGACGGTGTGGAAGAGCGCGACCAGCATTTGGTGCTCGGTGTGAATGACTTGAGCGTGGAAGAGTGGGATGCTTCTTTCCGCAAGGTATATCAGACTATGATTGACGAAGGCCTGGAGAGTATCATGGTGGGCCATATCGCACTTCCCAAGATGAGCAGAAAGCTGCGTCCAGGCATCAAGGATTCCGAGATTATGCCGGCAACTCTGGCACCAGAACTTTTGACAGACCTGCTGCGCGGCGAGATGGGATTTAACGGCGTTGTGATTACAGACGCTTCCCATATGGCCGGCATAGCATGTATGGAGAAGAGAGAGATTGCTGTGCCGAAGGCTATCGCAAGCGGCTGCGATATGTTCCTGTTCACAAACGATGCAGAAGAAGATTTCCAGTACATGAAGAATGGCATCCGAAACGGCATCATCAGTGAGGAGCGTCTGAGCGATGCGCTGCACAGAATTCTTGGCCTGAAGGCAAGACTGGGTCTGTACAAGAAAGAGAATGTGACAATGGCTCCGGAAGTAAAAGAGAGCGTTGTGGGATGTGAGGAACATCTGAGACTGGCAGCCGAGGCAGCAGACCGCTGCATCACTCTGGTAAAAGATACCCAGAATAATCTGCCGATCAACCCAGAGACACAGAAGAGAGCGCGCCTGGTGTTCATCCAGTCCACGCCTACCAGTAAAGCTTACAAGGGCGATCCAGTAAAACAGGTCGTGATTGAAGAGCTGGAGCGTGCCGGATTTACTGTGGATGTGGCACCGAATTTCCATGACCTGGAAGCAGAGGAAGGCCCGAAACCGCAGCATATGATGACGATGATGGAGTGTGGAAGTATGAAAGAATTCGCTTCCAAGTACGATGTGGTGTTCCTGGTGCTGAATATCAAGGGCTATGCGCAGGAAAACAATGTGCGTTTGCGCTGGAGCTGCAACCATTCTAGCGAGCTGCCGTGGTATGCAACCGAGGTTCCGACCGTCGGCATCAGCTTAAATTACACCAACCATCTGATTGATGTGCCACAGGTGCACACATTCATCAATGCATACGGAAACACCCGCACTTCTATCCGCGCAGCCATTGAGAAAATCTGCGGAAAGAGCGAGTTCAAGGGAACCGCGAGCGATACAGTATTCTGCGGAAAATGGGATACCAGACTGTAAAACTTACGATTTTCTTGCGCTGCCTGTGTGCAGGAAGCGGTGCAAAGAAAAAAAGTCTCAGAAGCTAAAAAATTGAAAAAATGACATAAATGTAAGGAAAGAAAGGCCGGAAACGGGAAAAACAGGACATGTTTTTTCCGCGATCCGGCTTTTGGTTTCCTTTCAATTTTCTGAAATTCTGAGGAAATTATCGCAAAAACGACGAGTTTATGCTATACTACTTTAGAGTGAGGTATTTTTTTAATTTATCTCATAAGAACTCTTTACGAGTGAGTGGATTATGATATATAATGAAAAAACGGTAGCTGTGTTTTCTCGGCAGAAAGCAGGGCAGACAGCTGCAAAGCAATTCGCAGGATGAAGAGAATCAAACATCTTTTGACCTCTTCATCATAAAACTAAGAAAATTGGGAGGAAAAGCGGCGTGCTGAACGAAGAAAAAGTCAAACTGATGGCAGAGATTGCGCTGTATGAAAAACAGCAGCATGAACAGCTGAAAAGAGCTGGAAATTATTTCAGACAAGACTACATCAGCAGCCATCTTTTGAAATCCTTTATTATATATACGATAGGATTTGTGTGTATTATGGGCACTGCGTTTTTATATCAGGCAGAAGAAATTCTGACAAATCTGAATCTGGAGGAATGGGATGAGCTGTTAAAACCCTGGGGTATCGCCTACCTCATAGGGCTTTTGGGTTATCTCTTTTTTGTGCATCGAACTTACAAAATCCGCTATAACAGGGCAGCTAGAGTGATGCGGCTGTATATTGCGAAGTTAAAACGCCTGGAACGTCGTTATGAGTTTCAGGAAAAATCAAAGGAACTGGCAAAAGGAGGAACTCGAACATGATGGGATTGCTCATATTCAGAGAGCGCCTGAAAAATTTTTACGGAAAATATGATATTTATGTGATAGCTGTGCTGAAATTTATTCTGAGCTTTTTGATTTTCTATCTGTTAAATCAGAATATCGGTTCGATGCCGCTCTTGAAAAATCCTGTGGTTCCACTGGTTTTGGCGCTGGTCTGTTCTTTTATGCCATATGGAATCACAGCGGTGATTGCATCTGTCTTTATGCTGATGCATCTGTTCAGCATTTCGGCGGAGATAGCGGTGGTGACGGCGATTGTGCTGTTTTTGGTCGGGATTTTATATTATGGGCAGCAGCCAGGCGACAGTGTCCTGCTTCTGGTGACGCCCCTGATGTTTGCTTTGAAAATACCCTATGTAGTTCCGCTGGTAGCAGGGCTGGCGTGCGGCGTGTCTGCTGTGATTCCTGTGAGCTGTGGTATCTGCATCTACTATGTACTGTTGTATGTAAAGCAGAACACCGGACTTCTCACGAACGGAGCGCAGGCCGAGGCATTGCAGAAGTACTCCCAGGCGGTGAGTATCGTTATAAACAATAAGCAGATGCTGGTAATGATAACTGCGTTTGCATGCTCCCTGGTGATTGTCTGGGTGCTGCACCGCATGTCCTTTAATTATTCCTGGATGGCGGCCGTTATTATGGGAATGATAGCCCAGGTCACGGTGATTTTTCTGGGAAGTATGAAGATTCATGTCTCCCTGAAAATAGGAGAGTTGATTTTGGGGATCCTGGCATCCCTTCTGATAGTGGCAGTGTACCAGCTGTTTGTCTTCGCTGTGGATTACTCCAGGGTGGAGTATGTGCAGTATGAAGATGATGAATACTACTATTATGTGAAAGCAGTACCTAAGATGATGGTGACAGAGCCGGATGTGCAGGTACATAAGATCAGCAGCGTGAAAGGAAACAGCCGAGGCAGCAGGGAGAAATCATAAGGAAAGTGAAAGGAGGAGAGAGCGTGGAAGAAGTTGTATTTTCTTTAAAAGATTGGAGTAAGTTTTTGCCTAAAATTTCCTTAAATCCCTTTACTGACCCGATTCGTAATCTTTTGGAAATTGTGATTCTTTCGTTTCTGATTTATGAGATTTTGGCATGGATAAGAGACAGCAGAGCATGGACTCTTTTGAGAGGAATTGTCGTGATTTTGCTCTTTACCGCGTTTGCGGAGATTGCAGAGCTGAACACGATTTTGTGGATTATCTATAAGAGCGCGCCGACGGCGATTATCGCGGTGATGATTATTTTCCAGCCAGAGTTAAGGCGTGCTCTGGAACAGCTCGGAAGCAAGAACATTCTGACGACCCTCGCTTTATTTGACGATACGAGTAAAAAAGAGGCTGGACAGTTTACGGATAAGACCATCAATGAGTTGGTGCGGGCGAGCTTTGAGATGGGAAAAGTCTGTACGGGCGCGCTGATGGTGATTGAGCGCGAGACATCCCTAAAAGATATTGAGAAGACAGGAATCGAAGTGGATGGTCTGATTACCAGCCAGCTTTTGATTAATATTTTTGAGCATAATACACCGCTTCACGACGGCGCAGTGGTTATCCGCGGGAACCGCGTTGTGGCGGCGACATGCTATCTGCCTCTCTCCGACAATATGATGATAAGCAAGGAGCTGGGAACCAGGCATCGAGCGGCTGTTGGGGTCAGCGAGGTGACGGACAGCATCACCGTGGTGGTATCCGAGGAGACCGGTTATGTGTCGGTTGCCAAAGGAGGTCATCTGACGCGGAATATGACGCAGGAGGAGCTGAGGGAGGAACTTTCCAAGTTAAAGACAAATCCTTCAGAGCCGAGACGTTTTGGAAGATTGAAAGGAAGGCTGAAAAATGAAAGAAAGGCTGACGAATAATCTGTTTATCAAACTGATTTCTGTGTGTATTGCGCTTTTGATATGGATTATGGTTGTGAACCTCTCAAACCCTTTAAAGACAAAATCAGTGACTGACATTCCTCTGGAGGTGCTGAACGACGAAGTGCTGACAGATGCTGGACTGACCTATGAGATTGAGGGGAAAAAGACAGTTTCTGTCAGCGTGATTGTGAGGACTCTGGATTTCAATAAAATTCAGAAATCGGATTTCAGGGCATATGTGGATTTGAAAGACCTCTGGTCTGTGACGGGCACGGTGCCGGTTCGGATCGAGGTGGTGAGCAATAAAAATCTGATGGAGGGGACGCCGATTTCCAACACAGATGTGGTGCATGTCGTGACGGAGCCGATTCAGGAGAAGGCGTTCACTGTAAGGGTGAACTCGGTTGGAGCGCTTTCAGATGGCTATGCGATGGGAACCACGACATTGAGTCCGAACGTAGTTAAGGTAAAAGGTCCGGAGTCCATGGTCGGCATGATAAGCTCTGTGGGAATTGAGATCAATCTGGATGGAAAAGAGAGCGATTTCTCTGGCACAGCGAGAACGGCTATGTATGATGCGAACGGCCATGAGCTGGATTTTGGTTCCAAGGTGACAATCGATACAGAAGAAGTGGAGTTTGAGCAGGTGATTCTGCGCATCAAGGAACTCGCGCTGAATTTTGAAGTGACAGGAGAAGTGGCGGATGGATACCGTTTTACTGGCATTTCCAGCCCTTATAAATCTGTGCCGGTGGCGGGATTTAAGTCCGTGCTGGCGGAACTGACGAGTTTACACATCACAGATGCGGAGCTGAATCTGGATGGACTGACAGGAGATAAGAAGGTTTCGATTGATTTGAATAAATTTTTGCCGAGCGCATCGTTAAGCCTTGCCGGCATGGAGAGCAGTGTGATTTCTGTCACTCTGAATGTGGAGAAATTGGTGAGCCAGGACTTTATGCTCGATAGTTCAAACATATCTATCGTGGGAGAAGACAGCAACTGCACATATGAGATAGATGAAGAACAGATTGAAGTGACCGTACAGGGATTAAAGGAGGACCTGGCAAAGCTGGAGCCAGAGCAGCTTCAGGCTTTTATAGATGTCAGCGAGTTGACAGAGGGAAGCCATCAGGGTTCTCTGGAGTTTCATCTGGAAGACAGTTTTATGATTCAAAGCTATTCGCCGTTTATGGTGACTGTGAAGGCAAAATATTTGTCTCCAGGACAGGCACAGACGGTATCCGATACTGAGGCGGAAGAGACGTCGCAGGCAGAGTCTGAGGGAGAGACGAGAGAATCGGAAACAGAGTCTTAGCAAACAGTAAGTAATACAAGTGGGAGGCAGCAGTGTGATAAGGCAGAAAACAGTAGTGAAGAATTCTACCGGACTTCATTTACGGCCGGCAGGAGTGCTTTGTAATTTGGCGGGGCAGTACAAATCTTCCATTCGTTTTCAGACAGGAGGAGGGGCATCAAGCGGCAATGCAAAGAGTGTGCTCAGTGTTTTGGGCGCATGCATCGGCTGCGGAGAAGAATTGGAATTTATTTGTGAGGGACCTGACGAGGCAGAGGCACTCCAGGCAATGATTGCCGCCGTGGAGAGTGGACTGGGAGAGTCTATATAATTCATCAATGCATGAAAAAGAGATTTAGGAGGAAGTAGCAATGAAAAAAGGGACAAGTGCATCCGCCGGCATTGGAATCGGCAAAGTAGTGATTATTGAGGAAGTAGAATTGGTGATTCCAAATCATGCCGTTTCTGACACGGCGGCAGAAGTGGAGAGATTTCGCGACGCCGTAGAAAAAAGTGTGAAAGATGTCAGTGAACTGGCAGCGGACATGGCAGAGCGTATTGGGGAAAAAGAGGCTGAAATTTTAAATGGACATCTGATGCTGCTGCAGGATCCAATGCTGACAACTGGCGTGGAGGAGATGATTCAGACAAGCAGCACCTGCGCAGAAGCAGCGATTGAGAGTGTATTTACTATGTATGCAGATATGTTTGCTTCCATGGATGACGAGCTGATGCAGCAGCGTGCGACAGATATGAGAGATATCAAGACCAGAGTACAGAAGAAACTTCTGGGAATCGACTCTGTGAATGTATCTGCACTTCCGGCAGGCAGTGTGATTCTGGCAAAGGACCTGACCCCATCCATCACGGCAGGCATCAATCCGGCAAACGTGACTGGTATCGTGACAGAGCTTGGCGGAAAGACTTCTCATACCGCAATTCTTGCGAGAGCTCTGGAGATTCCGGCAGTGGTGGCAGTGAGCGGCATCATGGATGAGGTAAAGAACGGCGATTCCATCGTTCTGGATGGCGGAGCTGGAATTGTGATTGTAAATCCGTCCGAAAAAGAAGCAGCAGAGTATCAGACGAAGAGAGAAGTTTACCTGAAAGAAAAGAAAGAATTGGAGAAGTTCATCGGTATGCCGACTGTGACAAAAGACGGTGTGAGGGTAGAACTGGTGGCAAATATCGGAAAACCGGAAGATGTGGACAAAGTGCTGCAGTATGACGGTGAGGGAATCGGCCTGTTCCGTACAGAGTTCCTGTTCATGGACAGAACGGCCATGCCGACAGAGGAAGAGCAGTTTGAGGCGTACCGCAAAGTGGCAGTGGCAATGAACGGAAAACCGGTTATCATTCGTACATTGGATATCGGTGGTGATAAGGAAATTCCATATATGGGACTTCAGAAAGATGAGAACCCATTCTTGGGATACCGCGCTATCCGTTTCTGCCTGGACAGAAAAGAGGATGTGTACAAACCTCAGCTTCGCGCACTGCTTCGCGCCAGCGCTTACGGAAACATCAAGATTATGATTCCTCTGGTGACTTGTATTGACGAGTACAGAGCAGCAAAAGCTCTGATTGAGGAGCTGAAGGCAGAGTTGGACGCAGCGGGCATCGCATACAACAAGGATATCCAGGTAGGTATCATGGTTGAGACGGCTGCCGCTTCCCTGATTGCAGATATCTTTGCAAAGGAAGTGGATTTCTTCAGTATCGGAACGAACGATCTGACACAGTACACCATGAGCGTAGACCGTGGAAACGACAAGATTTCTTATCTGTACTCCACACTGAATCCGGCAGTGCTCAGAAGCATCCAGAGAATCATCACATGTGCCCGCAATGAGAATATCATGGTCGGCATGTGCGGTGAGGCAGCGAGTGACCCGCTGATGATTCCGCTGCTTCTTGCATTTGGCTTGAACGAATTCAGTATGAGCGCATCTGCTCTCTTAAATGCGAGAAAGTTAATCTGCGGATATGATTCCAAAGAGCTGCAGGCAGTTGCAGAGAAGGCTATGAGCTTTGCCACAGAGGCAGAAGTGCGTGCATATATGACAGAATTTGTGGAGTCTCAGAAATAAGAGATACGGAAAAGAAGAAATCGCCAAGCCGTAAGGCGCAGCGTAATAAAACAAAAAAGGGTTGTTGTGTAAGTTATACAGCAGCCCTTTTTAACCAAAACACAGCAGTGAGGGATGGAGTATGGGAATTTATCTGATTTGTTATCTGTCAGCCTTTTTATTTGCCAGAGCAGAGTATTACTACCTGTCGGGTCTGGTGCTTATGGCAGCGGCGGCGTGGCTTTACTGGGAAGATTACCGCGTGTCCGGCAATTTTCTTCATCTGCGTGCGCTTTTTGGGCTGTTCTGGGTGGGAGGAGAAGGAATTTCCTGTCTGAAACTGAGCCGCCTGCAAAAACCCTGGAGTGTGGAGACATGGCTTTGCCTGTTAGCAGCGTATCTGGGATTTTGGCTGGTCTTTGAATGGCTGTCTTATCTGTGCGGGAGAGTGGACAGACAGACGGATGGTTCCAGAAATCTGCAGGGGACGGAGCGAGGACTGTATGCGGGAATTTTAGGAATCACCGGAATTTCCTCGATTGCCTTTCTGGTGGAAGCTGCAGTTTTGCGCTACATTCCGCTATTTACGGTGGGTGTGCCCCATGCGTACTCGTATTTTCATCTGACCGGCGTGCATTATTTTACCGTCTCGTGTGTGTTGGTGCCCTCTTTTGCTGTACTGTATTATTATGTGGAGCGGGGAAGAAATTCTCTGAGAGGAGCGATTGTGCTGGTGTGTACGCTGGTGTCTCTCCTGATTCCAATTCTGTGCGTATCCAGATTCCAGCTGATTCTGGCTGTACTTTTGGCCGTATTCTGTGGTGTTCTCACACGAAAGAGCGTGCATCCACTGTTTATCGGATGCGGTGTGGTCGGAATGATTGCTCTCTATGTGATTCTGACGATTGCGCGCGCGCATGATGTCACATATCTGAATGGTATTTTTGAGATGAAGAACGGCAATACTCCGATTTTTATCACGCAGCCATATATGTACATTGCGAATAATTACGACAATTTCAACTGTATGGTGAACGAACTGCCGTCTCACACATTCGGGCTTCGCATGCTGTTTCCGGTCTGGGCGCTGACTGGACTGAAATTTATGGTTCCGAAACTGGTCGATTTCCCGATTTTTGTGACAAAGACAGAGCTGACTACACTGACGCTGTTTTATGATGCCTATTATGACTTTGGCATTGTCGGCGTGGGCGTGTTCTCGGGAATTCTGGGGGCAGCAGCATATTTTCTGATGGAAGCAGTCAGAAAAATTCAGAATCCAGTGGGCTATCTGTTCTATGCACAGTTTGCCGCCTATCTGATGCTGTCCTTCTTCTCGACGTGGTACAGTAATCCAACAACGTGGTTTTATCTCGCCGTGACAGCAGTGATATGGTTTTTGTGCAATCGAAGACGCTGGTAGCAGACAAAAGAAAGAGACAGAAAGAAAGAGACAGGAGGAAGAAAGCATATGAAGGCATGGGAAGAAAATATCAGAAGGGTGGTTCCCTATGTTCCAGGCGAGCAGCCAAAGGAAGACAAATTAATCAAACTGAACACAAACGAGAATCCATATCCGCCGGCACCTGGGGTACAGAAAGCGCTGAGAGAGATGAACTATGACACATTCAGAAAGTATCCCGACCCTGCTGTATCCGGACTGGTGAATGAGCTGGCAAGATGGTACCAGGTGCAGCCGGAGCAGGTGTTTGTGGGTGTTGGTTCGGATGATGTTCTGGCCATGGCATTTCTCACCTTTTTCAATTCCAAAAAACCGGTTCTGTTTCCGGATATCACATATTCTTTTTACAAAGTATGGGCAGAGCTGTTCCAGATTCCATACGAGACTCCAAAACTGGATGAGAAATTTCAGATTTGCAGAGAGGACTATTACAAGGAGAATGGCGGCGTGATTTTTCCAAATCCCAATGCGCCAACAGGGCTGGTGCAGCCCTTGGAGTTTGTGGAGGATATTTTAAATCACAACCAGGATGTGGTTGTGATTGTGGATGAAGCGTATATTGATTTCGGCGGAGAGTCCGCTTTGGCGCTTTTGGACAAGTATGAAAATCTTCTGGTTGTCCAGACATTCAGCAAATCCCGCTCCATGGCGGGGATGCGCATCGGCTATGCCATCGGCAGCCCTGCTCTGATTCGGGCTCTGCATGATGTGAAATATTCCTACAATTCTTACACCATGAATATGCCTTCCCAGGTGCTTGGCGTAGCTGCGCTGAGAGATGAGGCATATTTCAAAGAGACGGTCCGTAAGATTATAACTACAAGAGAGAAGGCAAAAGTGCGGTTGAGAGAGCTTGGATTTGTCTTTCCAGATTCCTCAACAAACTTTATTTTTGCCAGACATCCGCAGTGCTCTGCCGAAAAGATTTTCCTCGCATTGAAGGAACAGAAAATCTTCGTTCGTTATTTTAAGCAGGACAGACTCAGCGAATATCTGCGCATTACGATTGGAACGGATGAAGAGATGGAGGCATTGTTCACATTCCTGGAGAAGTTTGTAAATGTCCGCTAAATCGAACTTGTCATTATGCGTCCTGTAGAAGCGCATGCTTTTGAGTGACAAGATAAAAGGTCTGCCCCAAATTAAGAAGGCAGGTGAAGAGATGTGGAAGAGAGATTGAAATTTATCAGAATATTTTTAAATATTGGTATTCCATTGCTGTGGATTGGCCTGGTGGTTCTTTTGGGGCCGAAATTATTGAATTTCTTTATGCCGTTTGTCATCGGCTGGGTGATTGCGATGATTGCCAATCCACTGGTGCGTTTTATGGAAAAGCGTCTAAAGATGGTGCGGCGGCACAGCTCTGTGGTCGTGGTTGTAGCAGCGCTTGCCCTGGTGGTTTTGGGAATGTACTTGATTGGTGCGAAAATTGCGATAGAGGTCAGCTCTTTTGTGAAGGACCTTCCAAAGCTGTATGAGTTGGTCGCAGATGAGGTCTCCGGCGCGATGAACAATCTGGAGAGAATTTTTTATTTTCTGCCGCAGCGCCTGCAGGATTCCTTCAACATATTCTCTGAGAATCTTGGCTCTGCCATCAGCGAAGCTGTGAAAGAAATCGCAGCCCCCACGGTCGAGGTGGCAGGAAATGTGGCAAAGAAAATCCCAAACGCCCTGATTTATTCCATTATCACGATTCTGTCTGCGTATTTCTTTATCGCAGAGAGAGACAAAATCATGGCGGGATATCGGAACTATGCACCAAAATCGGTCCAAAAGTATCTTGCCTACTTAAAAGGGGATATCCGAAAAGTGGTGGGCGGATATTTTATGGCCCAATTTAAGATTATGTTTGTGGTGGCGGTAATTCTGGCAGTGGGGTTTGCGCTCCTTCGGGTTGAGTATGCACCACTGTTTGCCATTTTGATTGCGATTCTGGACTTTTTGCCGTTTTTCGGCACGGGGACGGCGCTGATTCCATGGGCGGCAGTCAAGATGTTCTCTGGAGAATATCGGTTTGCAGTTGGGCTTTTGATTCTCTACGCCGTATCCCAGATTGTGCGTCAGGTGATTCAGCCGAAAATCGTGGGTGATTCTTTTGGCCTGCACCCGCTTGTCACTCTGTTTTTCCTGTACCTGGGCTTCCGTATGCGTGGGATTGCAGGAATGATACTTGCAGTTCCGGTCGGATTATTGGCGATTAATTTTTACCAGTACGGCGCGTTTGATTCGCTGTTTGAGAATGTGAAGCTTTTGGCAGAAGAGATACAGAAAATCCGGTGGGGAGACAGAGAGAAGACAGAACAAAAAAAGGATAAAGAAGAAAAAGCAGAAAGATAGTATGCCATTAAACGGATATGTCGCCTGACGGGGCTTTCATAGTAAAAATAGCATACTATCTTTCCATATATGAGACAAAAGGAGTTTTTTATGGAGACATATACACCATCCATCAGGCCAGTCAGGCGAAGGACAGAGATTGATGTGGCGAAGGGATTTACGTTGTTTTTAGTGGTGTTCGGACATGTTTTGGAGTCCCACGGAACCTTGTTCAACTGGATTTTTACGTTTCATATGCCAGCGTTTTTCTTTTTGTCTGGTATGACATTCCGGCCGGAAAAATACAGAGGGTACGGACATTTCCTGAAAGAAAAGTGGAAAAAGAGGATAATTCCGTATTTTGTGATTACAGGGATTGGATTTGTCATCTGTATGATTCGGCCCGATTACCGCATGCCGGTGCTGGCTGACGGGTTAAAATACCAGCTTACCTGGATTTTGTATTATGCCCAGCCAAAGAATCTCTACATCGGGCAGGTGTGGTTTCTAGTGGGACTTTTTATGGCAGAGCTGATTACGTATACCTGGTTTCGCCTGTTTGGGAAAAGACCGCTTTTAGCTAAGTGTTACAGTCTGCTGGCGCTCGCTCTTCTGGCAGTCAACATCCGCAGAATTGACCCATATTTGCCTGTGATGGACCGTCTTCCGTGGAAGATAGATACTGGATTCGGTGCAGCTGTCTTTGTGATTGCTGGATATTATACGACGAAGACAAATCTTCTGGAAAAACTGCGGCCTGTTGCCGGATTCCTGATTCCGGTGTGTATCTGGTTCAGCTATTTTTTCGGGCCGAAGCTGTTTGGCTATGTCAATATCTGTGATTGCGTGTATTCTGCAGCGCCGTATTATTTTACAGCTGCATTTTTGGGCATTGCCGCTTTGACGCTGACGGCACTTCTTCTGAAAAATTCCAGGTTTTGGCAGTACTGTGGGCGCTACTCCCTTCCTCTGTTTGCGTCGCAGACCTTTGCCATCTATCTGGTGGTCGAGCTGATTGCAAAGATAACCGGTGTGACATACACGCCCATGCACGATATTCCAGGAGACAAGGTGAGTCTTCTCATCAGCATCGCGGCGTTTGCACTGATGCTGTTGTTTGTGTATCCGTGGCATTTTTATAAAAAGTACAGAGAGAAAGCTAGGAATGAACAAAACACAAAAATATAAAAATGAGTTTTATACAAAAAGTAACAGAAAATAATAACGCAAGAAAATACAAAATGACACAAAGCAACGGGAAGTAAGCGGAAATACAGGACAGAAAAGGGGAGAAGAGAATGGCAGGCACATATCAGAGCAGAGGAAAGCAGAGTGAAAAGGGCATGTTTTTGCGCTGGTTCAGTATCTATACGGCTCTTTTTCTGGGGCTTGCTTTTTTTGTATGGCAGCCGTTTGCGAAGGAAAATCGCAGCATGATATGGGGCTACGACGGGCTGTATCAGACCTATGCGACTATGGTATATTACAGCAATTACTGGAAGAACGTGCTAAAAAACCTGTTTTCGGGCCATCCTTCCCTCCCCATGGTGGATGCGTCGGTAGGGCTTGGGTTTGATGTTTTCACCAGTCTGAATCACTATGGGTTCGGGGACCCGTTAGAGACGTTGTCCCTGTTCTTTTCTGAAGAAAATATGGAAATCTGTTATGGGATTCTTGTGGTGCTGCGCTATTATCTGTCTGGTCTCTCATTCGGCATCTACTGCCTGTGGATGGGAAAGAGAGAAATTCCGGTACTTGCAGGGGCATTTTCATATGCGTTCTGCGGATATGCCCTGTATGCGGGTGTGCGCCATCCATATTTTATCAATTCCATGATATATCTGCCGCTCATGTGTCTGGGCGCGGAGCAGGTTTTGAGAAAGAAACGCGGGTATCTGCTGAGTGTCATGACAGGCATCGCTGCATGCAGCAATTTTTATTTTCTGTATATGCTGACAATCCTGACTTTGCTCTATGCAGTGACTCGTTTTGTGGTGCTTTATCAGGAAGACTGGAAAGAAAATTTGTTAGGCCGCTTTCTGGCGGGCTGCGGCTGGTATCTTTTGGGAATCGGACTGGGGGCGGTCTTTTTGCTTCCAAATATTCTCGCATTTTTTGGCAATGCGAGAAGTGGGATTGTGTCAGGGTTTGACAATACCTGGTTCGCCTATCCATCCGAATTTTACTGGGAAATGCTCAAAGGCTATCTGTTTCCGGAGTATTCTGCCAGATACTGGTGTGTGCTGGGCTATCCGCCAATGGTACTCTTGGGTATTTTGCTTTTGTTGCGCCGAAAGAAAAAGACGCAGGAAGCATCTTGGCTTGGAGCATGGCTTTTGATACTGAGTCTGATTCTCTGGATTCCTTTGGGCGGCTATGTGATGAATGGGTTCAGCTATGTCAGTCACAGGTGGATATATGGATACAGCTTCTGTATGGCGCTGGTCGTTGTTTTTTCTATAGAGAGAATGGAGACATCTGTCAGGGCAGAGAGAGTTTTCTATGCAGTGATTCTGCTGATTGGCTGTCTGCTGTATCAGGCGCAGCAGAAAAATCTGACAGAGCTGCCAGGACTTCTGGCAGCGTTTGCCATCAGTGCCGCGGCGCTATTTTTGCTTCCAAGGGCGGGAAAAGCACTGCCAAAAGGAAGAAGGGCGCTGTTTCAGAGCGTGATGCTTGGCTGCGTGATAGCGTCGGCAGCGTCCTCCTCACGCGCCCTGTATGGGAGAGAGGGAGAATTTTATACCTCAGAATTTCAGCCCTCTAGGACCGCGTGGGAGAACATGTCACAGCCGGCAGAAGTGCAGATGAGAGCGGAAATGGCAGGAAGCAGTTTTTACCGCGTCGAGGGGGATACCATCACACATTCCAACTATGGGATGTTACACCAGATAAACGGCACAAACCCATTTTTCAGCATTGTGAGCCATGATGTGTATTCGTATATGAAGACGATGGAAAATCCAGATGCAAAATTCCCGAACTGGTACAATGGGATGGGGGACAGGGCGGCGATGATGAGCGCGGCGTCCGTCCGATATTTTGCAGTGAAAGCCGACAGCAGCATGGAGGCGCCGTTTGGCTATGAAAAGGTGGAAGAAACCGAAGATGGAGTTTTGTATGAGAGTCCCTATGCGATGCCGCTCGGTTACACATACAGCACGATCATGGACGAGGAAACCTGGAATACATTGCCCGCAATCAGAAAACAGCAGGCTTTGATGCAAGCTGCGGCAGTGCAAAGCGCAAGAGATGGCATGGAGAGCGGTCAGGACACAAAAAGAGATGGCAGAAACGATATTCTATATGAAGAAACGCTTCTTTCGCACACGGTTTCTTCTATAGAAAATATCACATGGAACACAAAAACGGGAGAGTTCACTGTGGGAGAAGGCGGCGGCACGCTGGTTCTGGAGTTTGAGGGAGCAGAAAATGCAGAGACCTATGTGCGCGTGTGTGGATTTGACACGGATGGCTCAGGGCAGGAACTGATTTATTTTTTTGTGGGAAATGGAGAGAGCGAGGCGAAAAAGATTTACGCCGCTTCAGACCTAAGTGTGTGGAATGGCGAGTTTAAGGATTATCTGGTGGCAGTGGGAAACGGAAGCCGTGTCTGCAGGAAGGCAGAACTGCGTTTCCCATTCGCCGGAAAGTTTCATTTGAAAAACCTGGAGGTCTATTCTCTTCCTATGGCTTCCTATGCGAGCCAGGCGCAGGAGAGAAAGCAGGAAAGCCTGGATACAGAGTTAAAGGGGAATCGGATAGAGGGAACCATTTCTGTCTCAGAGGACAAATTTTTGTGTATCAGCCTTCCCTACAGCGCCGGCTGGAGTGCGAAGGTAGATGGAGAAATGGTGCCAGTGAAACGGTGCAATGGAATGTTTTTCGGTGTATTTTTGGAAAAAGGAAATCATATGATAACGTTTTCCTACCGGACCCCTGGAATCGCTGCGGGAGCAGGACTCAGTTTACTGTCCTTTTTCGTGCTGGCAGGACTCTGGATATGGCAGGTACAGGGGACGAAGAGCAGAAAGAACAGAATGGCATCTGGGAGCAAGTCGGCAGGAAGGCGGGGCGTTTCCAGAGGAAGAGCGAAAACAGCAGAAAGCCGACAGCAGGGAGAGACGAAGGATGAGAGCAGCGGATTTGGAAATGGCGAAAAAAAGCGCGGGCGCAGCCGTGGAAGAGAAGGCGACAGAAAACAAAAAATAAATAGTCGCATATACGAACGATAAACGCATATATGAATAATATAATAAAATGAAAGCGCTTTCAGAAGTTTTTTACTGCATTTTGTACAATTTTTTTTCAAAAAAAATAAATTTTCCCTTTACTAGAACAAGAATTATGGTATAATAGCAGGGAAAAACAGATAAAGGGTATCTGTAACAATAGGGTTGGGGATGGTCCCCGATTGTTTAGGAGGAAAATACTTATGGCAAAATGGGTTTATATGTTCAAGGAAGGCAATGCCGATATGAGAAACCTGTTAGGCGGTAAGGGCGCTAACTTAGCCGAGATGACTAATTTAGGTATGCCGATTCCGCAGGGCTTCACAGTGACGACAGAGGCTTGTACAGATTATTACAACAATGGAAAAGAGATTTCTGAGGAGATCCAGGCACAGATTTTTGAGGCTCTGTCCAAATTAGAGGAGATTCAGGGCAAGAAATTCGGTGATACAGCGGACCCGTTGCTGGTATCTGTACGTTCCGGTGCCAGAGCATCTATGCCTGGTATGATGGATACCATTTTGAATCTGGGATTGAATGACGTAGCAGTAGAGGGATTTGCTAAGAAGACAAACAATCCAAGATTTGCTTACGATTCTTACAGAAGATTTATTCAGATGTTCTCTGATGTTGTTATGGAAGTTCCGAAGTCTTTCTTCGAGAAAATTATTGATGAGTTAAAGGAAGAGAAAGGCGTTAAGTACGATACAGAACTGACAGCAGATGATTTAAAAGAACTGATTGTACGTTTTAAAGCTGTTTACAAGAACGCGATGAACGGCGAAGAATTCCCGCAGGAGCCGAAGACACAGTTGATGGAAGCTGTAAAAGCAGTATTCCGTTCCTGGGACAACCCTCGTGCTATCGTATACCGCCGTATGAACGATATTCCAGGCGACTGGGGTACCGCAGTAAACGTACAGGCCATGGTATTTGGTAATATGGGAAATACTTCTGGTACAGGTGTTGCATTTACACGTAACCCATCCACAGGTGAGAAGGGCATCTACGGTGAGTACCTGATCAACGCACAGGGCGAGGACGTTGTTGCTGGTGTTCGTACACCGCAGCCTATCACAAAGCTGGCTGAAGATTTACCAGAGTGCTACAAAGAGTTCATGGAACTGGCTATGAAGCTGGAGAACCATTACCGCGATATGCAGGATATGGAGTTCACCATTCAGGAAGGCAAACTGTACTTCTTACAGACACGTAACGGTAAGAGAACTGCTCCGGCAGCTATCAATATCGCATGCGACCTGGTAGATGAAGGAAAGATCACTCCAGAGGAAGCTGTATGCAGAATCGAAGCAAAATCCTTAGACCAGTTGCTGCATCCGACATTTGACCCGAAGGCTCTGAAAGAGGGCGAAGTAATCGGCTCTGCTCTTCCGGCATCTCCTGGTGCTGCTGCTGGTAAAGTTTACTTTACAGCAGATGAAGCAAAAGCCGCTCATGAGAAAGGTGAGAGAGTTATCCTGGTTCGTCTGGAGACATCCCCAGAGGACATCGAGGGTATGCACGCATCTGAGGGTATCCTGACCGTTCGCGGTGGTATGACCTCTCATGCAGCAGTAGTTGCGCGTGGTATGGGTACCTGCTGTGTATCCGGCTGCGGCGAAATCAAGATCAACGAAGAAGAGAAGAGATTTGAACTTGGCGGATACACATTCGTTGAGGGAGACTATATTTCCTTAGATGGTACGACAGGTAAGATTTACAAGGGCGACATCAAGACCGTAGAGGCATCCGTGAGCGGAAACTTCGGACGTATCATGGCTTGGGCTGACCAGTTCAGAACCTTGCAGGTACGCACCAACGCAGATACTCCAGCAGATACCATCAATGCTGTAAAACTGGGCGCAGAAGGTATCGGTCTGTGCCGTACAGAGCATATGTTCTTCGAGCCGGAGAGAATTCCGAAGATTCGTAAGATGATTCTGTCCGAGACAGTAGAGGCCAGAGAGGCTGCTTTGAATGAGCTGCTTCCGTTCCAGAAGGGCGACTTCAAGGCTATGTACAAGGCTCTTGAGGGAAGACCAATGACCGTTCGTTACTTGGATCCGCCGCTGCATGAGTTCGTTCCTACCAGCGAGGAAGATATCAAGGCACTGGCAGAAGACATGGGTCTGACTGTTGAGCATGTAAAAGCTACCTGTGATGAGCTTCATGAGTTCAACCCAATGATGGGTCATCGTGGATGCCGTCTGGCTGTTACCTACCCAGAGATCGCTAAGATGCAGACAAGAGCCGTTATGGAAGCTGCTATCGAAGTGAAGGAAGAGTGCGGTTATGACATCGTTCCAGAGATCATGATTCCACTTGTAGGTGAGAAGAAAGAGCTGAAGTTCGTGAAGGATATCGTAGTAGAAGTTGCTGAGCAGGTTAAGAAAGAAAAGAATTCCGATATCGAGTATCACATCGGTACTATGATTGAGATTCCTCGTGCAGCTCTGACAGCAGATGCTATTGCTGAGGAGGCAGAGTTCTTCTCCTTCGGTACAAACGACTTGACACAGATGACATTCGGTTTCTCCCGTGATGACGCTGGCAAGTTCCTGGATGCTTACTACAAGGCAAAAATCTACGAGTCTGATCCATTCGCAAGATTAGACCAGACTGGTGTTGGCCAGTTGGTACAGATGGCAGCAGAGAAAGGCCGCAAGACCAGACCAAACATCAAGTTGGGTATCTGTGGTGAGCATGGTGGAGATCCGTCTTCCGTAGAGTTCTGCCACAAAGTAGGTCTGACCTATGTATCCTGCTCCCCATTCCGTGTTCCGATTGCACGTCTGGCAGCAGCTCAGGCAGCTATCAACAACAAATAATAAAAATAGCTGCTCG
>JAUNGE010000101.1 GCA_030524675.1 bacterium | reverse complement strand
TATGTCAAGTAATTGTGCCCCTGTTTTGTAATTTCCAGCTATTCATACAAATCCGACACTTGCAGCGCACGTCGTATTTCAGAGGTATGATAGCCTTTCCGCAGTAGAAAACGATAGATACGCTCCGTTTCCTTTCTGTCTGCACTGCTGCCGGAATAGTGCTTTTTCACCAGCCACTGCCGTATCTGCTCTATTTCGTCCGGTGTATCAATCTGTTGCACCGCTTCTGCAAACACTTCTTTGGAAATCCCCTTCTGATACAACTCCTGTTCCATCTGCCGCATGCTTTTGCTGTCCCTGCGGTACTCCATATAGTTCACAGCATAACGTACATCATCAATGTAATGGTATTTCTTCACATAGGCCACAGCTTCATCTACGATCTCCTCCGGATAAAAAAGAGACTCCAGCTTCTTACGAAGCTGATATTCTGTCCGGTCACACGACTGTAAGAAGTGCATTGCGCAAAGTCTGGCCCGTTTTGGAAGAAGCTCCTGCAAAATCTCTGTCGCTGCTTTATCCCGTAATACCCCATCCTCATAAATCTCAAATTCGTCCAGCTCTTTGCCATATAAAGGGAAGGAAAAATTGCCCTCCAACACTACAAGATATCTGCCGCCAGTCAGTTTTTTAAGCTCACATATTCGCCGCATTCTTCTGACTCCGATTCTGTTTTTACTCAACTTTGATCCACTCTGTATTCTGAATTGATCCGTCCTGTCTTCTGAACTGATCTATTCCCGGATCTTCTCTGTCCTTACTCCTCTGATGCAGAAGACTCCTCTTCTGCCTTATCAGCCTGCGGCGCATCCTCTGCCTCAATCAATCCGTAATGCTCTCTCACCTTCCGGTCTACCTCTGCCATCACTTCCGGGTGCTCTCTCAGATAAAGCTTTGCATTCTCCCGGCCCTGGCCGATCTTCTCGCCTTCGTATGCGTACCATGCACCACTCTTATTGATAATATTGTTGTTGGCGGCGAGATCCAGAATATCTCCCTCTCTGGAAATTCCCTTTCCAAACATAATATCAAACTCAGCTTCTTTAAACGGCGGAGCAATCTTATTCTTAACCACCTTTACCCTGGTTCTGTTTCCAATCACTTCTCCACTCTGCTTCAAAGCCTCTATCCGGCGCACATCCAGTCGAATAGAAGAATAGAACTTCAAAGCACGGCCACCGGTAGTCGTCTCCGGATTGCCGAACATAATGCCCACCTTCTCACGGAGCTGATTGATAAAGATAACGCTGCAGTTAGACTTGCTGATCACACCGGTCAGCTTCCGAAGTGCCTGAGACATCAGCCGGGCCTGCAGACCCACATGCGAATCTCCCATATCGCCATCAATCTCTGCCTTTGGTACAAGGGCAGCCACGGAGTCCACAATAATAATATCCACCGCACCGGAACGCACCATAGTCTCTGTGATCTCAAGAGCCTGTTCGCCGTTGTCCGGCTGGGAAATATACAGATTGTCAATGTCTACTCCGATATTCCGGGCATACACAGGATCCAGAGCATGCTCCGCATCAATGAATCCGGCGATGCCGCCTCTCTTCTGTACTTCTGCAACCATATGCAAAGCAACTGTGGTCTTTCCGCTGGACTCCGGTCCGTAAATCTCTACAATCCTTCCTTTGGGTACTCCTCCAAGCCCCAGGGCAATATCCAGGCTCAGAGAACCAGTGGGAACCGTCTCTATATTCATATTTGCTCCTTTGTCCCCAAGCTTCATCACAGAGCCTTTACCAAACTGCTTTTCAATCTGCGCCAGCGCAGCATCTAATGCCTTTAACTTCTCATCCTGTGCCATATTCGTTCTCCTTTACCGAACTAATGTTCGTTTCCTTGTTTCATCCTAGTATAAATCTTCGGGATTGTCAAGTAATTCTTTTACTTTCAAAAAATTTCGTTTCAAATATCCTCTTATAATTTTTTATAGTCTCATATTATCAATTATTCCTTTCTTTGTCAACTCAAAATATCTTTCGCTCTCTGGTGCAGCAACTCCTTCCACATGACATAAAAAAACTCGAAAGCTCCATATTTACAGTGCTTTCGAGTCTTACCATAACAGTTCGTAGGGGAATCGAACCCCTGTTTCCGCCGTGAGAGGGCGGCGTCTTAACCGCTTGACCAACGAACCATGCTCACTTAATATATCATGAGTTCTGAGAAAATGCAAGTACTTTTTTTAAATTTTTTTATTTTTTTTATTTTTCGTGTTTTTTTATTCTTTTTATAAGATTCCTTTACTTCATAAGCTTCTGTATCGTCGAACACAATTCATCCACAGCATCTGCATCGCCATTTTTAATATCACGTACCACGCATGTTTTAATATGATTCGACAAAAGCACTTTGTTAAAACTGTTCAGAGCGGACTGAATCGCCATCACCTGCGTCAGAATTTCCACACAGTACCTCTCCTCTTCCACCATTCCCTGGATTCCTCTTACCTGCCCCTCTATACGCTTCAACCGATTCATCAAATCTCTGTATTCTTTGTCTTCACGATGTTTCGTACGACAGCAGCATTTTTCCGTCTCATTTTCCTGTTCTATCCCCTGCTGCATTTCATTTTTTTTATTCTCCATTTCTGCTTCCCCTTTCATACCCTGTCAGGGTATCTCCACACTAACACATATTTCGTTGTCTGTCAATCAAACGAACTTTTTCTGTTTACATCTTTTCTTTTTTCTATTATACTGACAGTGTTTCGGCAAGCTTCTCTGTCACTATACTTTACTCGATAAAATCAAAGAAGGTGTTATATGAAACGGATTGATCTACACGTACACTCCACCCGGTCAGATGGAACCTTGTCTCCACAAAGGCTTATACGCCATGCCGTCTCCTGCGGCCTTTCTGCAGTCGCGCTGACCGATCATGATAATACAGACGGCCTGGAGGAGGCATCTCAGGAAGCCGCACTCTGGGACGTTGAACTGGTTCCGGGCATTGAATTTTCAACAGAATATCAGGGAAAGGATATTCATATCGTAGGCCTGGATATTCACTGGCAGCATCCTGAGTTCCAGCACAAGGTCAAATACTATCGTGAAGAGCGCCTGCGCAGAAATCAAAAAATGATTGATAAAATGGCCGCAGATGGAATTGATATTTCTTATCAGAAGATGATTGAAGCATTTGGCGAAACTGTATGGACACGGGCACATTTTGCAAGATATCTTGCTGAGCACAATTATGTCAACGAAATGTCGGATGCATTTAAAACACACATTGGTGATGATTGCAAGTATTTTGTTCCCCGTCAGAAAGTCACTCCTTCGGAGGTAGTGAAACTGATCCGTACCTTTGACGGGATTCCTGTTCTGGCGCATCCCTTCCAGTATCGTTTTTCAGACTTTGAACTGCGTACGCTGCTAAAAACTCTGAAAAAAAATGGATTGCTCGGGATCGAAGTTTATTATTCCACTCATACACCTCAACAGGAAGCATACCTTTCTTCTCTGGCAGAAGAATTCGGATTATCCCCCAGCGGAGGCTCCGATTTCCACGGTTCAAACAAACCGGATATTGCCCTGGGAAGCGGCCGGCACAATCTGGAAATACCCTATTCTGTACTCACAAATTTACGCAAAGCATTACAGGAGGACAACTGACATGAAATTCCGTGAAAGATACATGAACCATGAAGCAGATTTTGAGGAAATATTTTCACTTACTGATAAGTGGAATTTCAGTGACGAAACGTGTACGCTTCGTGAGTTTCTGGGTCTGACTGCTGAGGAAGAGGACGTATGGATCAGCGAAAGTGACGAAGCACTGGAACAATTACTGGAAAAAGAACGCAATGCAGGTGTATCTGTAAAGGAGGATGAAAATGAGTAAAAGAATATTGTTTACTGACCTGGATGGCACATTGCTCAACGACCAAAAAGAAATCACTCCGGGCAACCAGGCCGCCATTGACAAGGCTTTGGCTCTGGGGCACATCATAGTTATTTCTACTGGCAGGCCTCTGGTAAGTGCTCTGATCCAGGCAAACAATCTCGGTCTTGTCAAAAAAGGCTGTTTTGTAATCGCATACAACGGTGCTCAGATTTATGATATCTACAATCAAAAAACCGTTTATGGTCATTGTCTGTCCCGTACTCTTGCCGCCCCGCTGTTTCGTGCGGCAGCGGAGCGTGACCTGTATATCCAGACCTACAACACAACACATATTCTTACTGAACACGATACACCAGAGTTACAGAAATACACCAAAACTATCCAGATACCATACAAAATTGTAGAGAATATTGATACCGCTCTGATTGATGATCCATATAAACTGATTGCCATTGATTTAAAGAGCCATGAAAAGCTGGTAGCCTTTCAGCAGGAGGTTCTCTCACAATACAGCAATGTGTTAGACAGTTTTTTCTCCAATGATTTTTATCTGGAAATCGTTCCTACAGGAATTTCCAAAGGTTTTGCCGTACAATGGATGTGCGACTTTCTTGGAATCCCTCTTGAAAACTCTGTTGCAGCCGGAGATGCTCAGAATGATATTGCTATGCTGGAAGCAGCTCATATTGGTGCTGTCATGTGCAATGCTTTTCCTGGAATCGCAAAATATGGAAATTATGTCACCAAAGCAGACAATAATCATGATGGCGTAGCAGAAATCATACACCGTTTTATTCTGAAAGACATCTGATATCCTGACGCACAGTAATATCCTGTAAATGAAAAAACTTTTTCAATATCATAAAGAATCGCTGCAAGCAGCCAACTGACCTTTTGCAGCGATTCATTTTCTTTTCAATTATTTTTTAATCACGTCCGTTTCTAACTATCTGTTTCTTCTTCTCCTGATCACGACCACCAGCAGGATAATAAACAGGATGCAGGAAACTACTGCGGCTGCAATGACAACAGCTATCGGTGTATCGTCACCCGTAGCCACGCCTGCGGCCTTAGCAATCACCCGAAAGGTAACTGACTTTGTATCTGTGGTGCCATCCGCTACCCATGTACTGCCATCGTAAACATCCTTGCTATATGTTACTTTTAATGTATATTCTCCTGCCGCTTTGATAGCCATGGATACCGTATACGGTGAGGAATTCCAGGAACCGGTCACTTTGCCGATCTGATAACCGGTCGGTCGATACCGATAATCGCCGGGGTTCGGATTCGAATTGCCCATTCCAGCACCGGAGGCCGTAAACTTAATCGTAGTGCCGGTATAGTATTCTCCGCCTGGTACGATGTCAAGGATACGATTATCGTTCGGTGATGGTCCATCTTTGTAGGTAGCCTTTACCGCAACATCGCTGGCCGGCATTGCAAAGGATGTCTTCCATCTTGAAGGATCCGCAAAGGCAACATTTCCGCTTGCAGCAACCCATTCGTTGAATTCCTTACCGCTGGCCGGATAATTGGAGCTGACTGTGGCAGCATCCCCCATATGGAAGTATTCCTGGCTTGCGGTTCCATTCTCCACAGTCAATTTATATTCTTTAAGCTTATAAAAAGCACTCACTGCAACATCAGCCATCGGCATCGTAAAGCTTGTTGTCTCGCTGAGAGAATCCGCCAGAGAAGCATTTCCTGTCTCTACCTTCCAATAATCAAACTCCATGCCTGCCGGTGCTTCATCCGCAGTAATCGTAACAACGGTTCCACTGACTGCCGTTGTATAATTACCAATGCCGTCATTTACTGTCACCTTATACTGAATTCCTTCATACTGAGCCTGGAAATTCAGATTTCGGCCAACTGCCGCGAGCGCCAGGGATGAACTCGCCGCATCCACAATCCCCAGATCCGCCGGATTCAGTTCTGTTCCCTGTTCGTCAGTAATCTTCCATCCAGTGAATGCCTGACCTGCCGGATTCGGATTCGCCGTAATCACCACCTGTCTGTTTCCCTTTACAATCCATTTACTGGAATCCAAAGCATCCTGAGCTGCTTCCGCACTGCTCAAAGTACCATTTGCCACTGTTACGATATAGACTGGATCCGGTGCCGCCTCATAATTCGCAGTAATTACCGTTTCACCGGTCACTTTATTAAGTACGGTTTCCTCTGCTGCGGCATTCCCAAGTACTGTCGCGGCTTCCACCTCTGCGCCATTTATTTTTACCGACCAGTTTTTAAATATCATACCGTCGGCCGGCGCATTTGCCTTGATCTTAACATTTTCCTGGTTCAAGGAGTATCTTCCTGTCTGATTTCCGGCTTCTTCATTCAGTATGCCATTTTCAACCGTTACATTATATGCTGCGACTGCATATTCCGCCGTCACAACTACACCTTCCTCCGGCATTGTAAAGGTCGTAATCTCCTGGGTCGGGTCTGCCATCTGAACCCCGCTGCTGCTTGTCTCCCAACTCTGGAATACCTTATCTTCTTCACTCCGCGCCTCTACCGTCACGGTTGAACCCGCCTCATACGTTCCGCTTCCTGCGCCATTCTCAACTACTACCTCATATGTATGTGCATCGGTCTGCGGTGTGTCCGTCTGTGGTGCATCGGT
>JAUNGE010000004.1 GCA_030524675.1 bacterium | reverse complement strand
GGTGGTGTGAGAGGTCGGGAAATTTATTTAAATTTCCCTCCTACTCGATTGTATCATGATGTCTGCGATTGCGGGAGTGCGTGAGCACGGAGCAATCGACTTTCATATCATGGTAGTGTCGCCGTCAGGCGACATGTCCGTTTAGGTGGAAAAGAAAAAACAGATTTTGCCACACTCTTTGCTTTTCGTTTGGCGGGAATGATGGTATACTGTAAATGACTGAAAAAGAAATAGTTCAGAGGAAAAAGAACGGTTTGCAGAGTCAGAAAAACCGCTTGATTGAGACGGCAAAGAAATGAAAAAGGAAAAAATAAAAGAAAAAAGGAATAGAAGAAAAAATGAAGAAGATGATTTCGTGGAATGTAAATGGCCTGCGTGCCTGCACGGGCAAGGGCTTTTTGGAGTATTTTAAAAAGATGGATGCGGATGTGTTCTGTATTCAAGAGAGCAAACTGCAGGAAGGACAGATTGCTCTGGAACTGCCAAAATATCACCAGTACTGGAACTATGCGGAGAAAAAAGGCTATTCTGGGACGGCCATTTTTACGAAGGAGGAGCCGATTTCGGTCACAATGGGCATGGGAATAGAGGAACATGACAGGGAGGGACGCGTGATTACGGCGGAGTATCCTGAGTATTATGTTGTGACCTGCTATACACCGAATTCCCAGAGGGAGCTGACGCGCCTTTCCTACCGGATGCAGTGGGAAGATGCATTCCGCGGATATCTGAAAAAACTGGATGAGAACAAACCTGTCATTTTCTGCGGGGATTTCAATGTGGCGCACAAGGAGATTGACCTGAAAAATCCGAAGACGAACCGCAAGAATGCGGGCTTTACGGATGAGGAGAGAGGAAAGTTTACAGAACTTCTGGATGCAGGATTTGTGGACAGCTTCCGGTATCTGTATCCAGATAAGACGGACATGTATTCTTGGTGGTCGTACCAGTTCGGCGCCCGCTCGAGAAATGTGGGGTGGCGGATTGACTATTTCTGTGTGTCAGAATGTCTGAAAGACAAAGTAGCGGATGCGCAGATTCATATGGATGTACTGGGGTCGGACCATTGTCCGGTGGAACTGTTGATACAGGTATGATGATGATATCAGGGTCAAATAGACACAAAATCCGATGCAAGCTTGCTTGCAAGAGGAGTTTTGACCCCAACATCATGATGGGACAGAAGTTGGGACCCTGCGATAGGCAGGAAAATTGGCAAAAATTGCAGCAGAAGGATGAACAAGGGTGAAAGAAAAGCGTTTCACCCATACCTGTTTGTGCTGAAAAGATGCACAGAATAGAGGAAAACATGAATTTAGTGACAATAGAACATTTGACAAAAGCATACACAGAGCGTCTTTTATTTGATGACACGGAGTTCTCGATTCAGGAGGGGGAGAAAATCGGTCTGATTGGTATCAATGGAACCGGAAAGTCAACGCTTTTAAAGATTGTGGCAGGGCTGGAGGAGCCGGATGCCGGAAAAGTGACAACAGGGCGGAACCTGGATATCCGCTACCTCCCGCAGAACCCGACGTTTCATCAGGGTGATACGGTTTTGCAGAGTATCATTCGGGACAATGAGGGACATGAACATGTCTGGGATTTGGAGAGCCAGGCAAAGACGATTTTAAACAAACTGGGAATCACGGAGCATGATGCGCCAGTGGAGCTGCTTTCCGGAGGACAGAGAAAGAGAGTGGCTTTGGCGAGTGTCCTGATGTCCACGGCCGAACTTTTGATTCTGGATGAGCCGACGAACCACTTGGACAGCACCATGGCGGAATGGCTGGAGGAGTATTTAAAGAAGTTTAAGGGCGCGCTGCTTATGATTACACATGACCGATATTTTTTGGACAGTGTGACAAACCGCATTGTAGAGCTGGACAAGGGAAAACTGTACAGCTATCAGGCAAACTATGAAGGCTTTCTGGAGCTGAAGGCGCAGCGCCTGGCTATGGAACAGGCGTCGGAGAGAAAGCGCCAGTCGATTCTTCGGATTGAGCTGGAGTGGATGAAGCGGGGCGCGAGGGCGCGCTCCACGAAACAGAAAGGGCGGATTCAGCGTTTTGAGGAACTGAGCGCGCAGAAGGCGCCAGAGGAAGACCAGAATGTGGAGCTTTCTTCCATCGGGAGCCGTCTGGGACGGACCACTGTGGAGATACAGAATATATCAAAGGCGTTCGGGGATAAGGTGCTGATACGCGATTTCACGTATATTTTTCTGAAAAACGACAGGGTGGGAATCATCGGGCGCAATGGCTGCGGAAAATCCACGCTGATGAAGATGATTGCCGGATGGCAGCAGCCCGACAGTGGGAACATAGAGGTCGGACAGACTGTGAAAATGGGATATTTTTCGCAGGAAAATGAGGCAATGGACGAAAATCTGAAAGTGATTGACTATATCAAAAATGCGGCGGAGTATGTCAGGACGAAGGACGGCAGCATCAGTGCCTCACAGATGCTGGAACGTTTCCTCTTCCCGCCGAGTGTGCAGTACACGCAGATTAGCAAACTGTCAGGTGGGGAAAAGCGCAGACTGTATCTTCTGCGGGTTTTGATGGAGGCGCCGAATGTATTGCTCTTGGATGAGCCGACGAACGACCTGGACATTCAGACATTGATGATTCTGGAGGAATATCTGGACAGTTTTCAGGGAATTGTGATTGCTGTGTCCCATGACCGGTATTTTTTGGACCGTGTGGTGAGACGGATTCTGGCGTTTGAGGAAAATGGGGCTGTCGCGCAGTATGAGGGTGGATTTACCGATTACCAGGCAGCGTATGAGAGAAAGCATCCGGCGGCAGAAGCGGAGAAGAAGGAAATGAAAGTTTCTGGAAAGCCATCCCCCAAAGAGCGCGGATGGAATGTGCATGAAAAGAAGTTGAAATTCTCCTATAAAGAACAGAAAGAATGGGAAAGCATTGAGGGAGAGATTGAGGCACTTGAGGAGAAGCTTGCAGATTTGGAGCAGCAGGAGGCAGAAGCAGCGAGCCAGTACACGAAGCTGCAGGAAGTGATGGCGCAGAAAGAGGAAGTGCAGGCACTTCTGGATGAGAAGATGGAGCGGTGGATGTATCTGAATGAGCTGGCGGAGAAGATTGCGGCGCAGTGAGAGAACAGGCAGAGTATACAGAATAGAAAAGTCAGGGTAGGAAAATACAGGATAGGAGGAATGGTATGGAAAACAGGTGGAGTGCATTGGCAGGAAATGGCTGTCTTTATCCGGAGGGAATCAGCAAAACAGAGCAGGGAGTGCATTTTTCGGTGGCTGCACAGGCAGAATGGGTGAACTTGCGCCTCTTTCTGCCAGGGGAGCAGGAAGCGCAGGCGGTGATTCCGTTCCCGCAGGAAGATAAAATGGGAGATATCTGGTCTGTCACCGTCGCAGGGGAAGGACTGTGCGGTATGGAGTATGACTATGAGATGGATGGAAATGCAGTTCCCGACCCATGTGCAAGGCGGCTTCACGGCAGAGACCGATGGGGGGATGTCAGCCGGCTTGATACGCAGGAGAGAAGCGTCATCTGGTTTGAGGAGTTTGACTGGGAGGGGGATAAGCGGCCGAAAACGCCGTTCCATGAGACTATCCTATATAAATGCCATGTGAGAGGTCTGACGAAACATCTTTCCTCCGGCGTGAAGGAGAGAGGTACGTTTTTGGGAATCGTGGAGAAGATTCCATATATGAAAGAACTCGGAGTGACAGCAGTGGAGCTGATGCCGAGCATAGAGTTTGATGAGATTATGATGCAGCAAAATCACAGGATGTATGAGGCGGAGAAAGAGAAGAAAAAAGCGGATGGACGTCTGAATTACTGGGGGTATGTGCCAGGATATTATTTCGCCCCGAAGGCGGCATATTGTTCCGGAATCGAGAAAAATCCCGAGAGAGAGTTTAAGACGTTGGTCCGTGAGCTGCACAAAAATGGGCTGGAGCTGGTGATTGACCTGTTTTTTACGGGCCAGGAGCGCCCATCTATGGTACTTGATGTCCTGCGCTTCTGGGTGCGCGAGTATCATGTGGACGGAATTCACTTGGTGGGATTTGTGCCGGAAATGCTGGTGGGAAAGGACGCCTATCTGAGCGATACAAAGCTGTTTTATACGCACTGGAACGGTGTGAATGGTGGAAAAGAGAAACATCTGGCGGAATACAACGATGGATTCCAGATTGATATGCGCTGTTTTTTGAAGAGCGATGAGGAACAGATAAATAAGCTGGTTGCGAGGACGAGGAGAAATCCAAAAGAGGTGGCTGTCATAAACTATATGGCAAACACGAATGGATTTACCATGATGGATATGGTTTCCTATGAGCAGAAGCACAATGAGGAGAACGGCGAGAACAATCAGGACGGCGAGGTGTACAATCATTCCTGGAACTGCGGCGTGGAAGGACCTACCAAGAAGAAAAAAGTGCTGGAGATGCGCCGCCGCCAGCTGCGAAATGCATTCACTCTTTTGTTTTTGAGTCAGGGAACGCCGCTTCTGCTGGCAGGAGATGAGTTTGGGCATACCAAAAAGGGAAACAACAATTCCTACTGCCAGGATAATGCTTGCTCATGGCTGAACTGGAATCTGCTGGAGACAAATCGGGATATCTATGAATTTGTGAAAAAGCTCATTGCGTTTCGCAAAGAACATCCGGTATTTCACATGGAAGAAGAGCCGAAAGTGATGGATTATCTGTCCTGCGGCTGTCCGGATATTTCCTACCACGGAGTGAAGGCATGGTGTCCTGAGTTTGAGGGATTCAGGCGGCAGATTGGCATTATGTACTGCGGTGAGTATGCAAAGAAAGCAGACGGAGCAAAGGAAAATTATTTTTATGTTGCCTACAATATGCACTGGGAAGCGCATGAGTTTGCTCTTCCGAATCTGCCAAAAGGCATGAAATGGCAGGTGGCGATTGACACCAGCAATAAGGATGTGAACGGTATCTACGAGGCAGGAAGCGAGGCGCAGATTAAGAAGCAGAAGCAGTGCATGGTGCCTGCGAGAAGCATTATGGTGCTGGTTTCCGGACAAATGGACGAGAAGGAAGAAAAAGAGCACAGAGAAAAGGAAAAGAAAGAAAAAGAGAAGCGGGAGAAGGAAAGAAAACAGAAAAAAGACAAGATAGAAAAGAAAGAGAAGGCGGAGAAGGCGCAAAAGACGGAAAAAGCGAAGGCAGGGAAAAAGAAAGAAGAGAAGAAATAAAAAATAGTAATTTATTTTGCGATGTCAAAAGCATTGAATTTCGGAAATCTTTGCAAATACTGACTTTTTCACATATTTTGATAACTTGAATTACAATGATATTTTGTGTTTTGGTGCCCAAATGGTGCCCGAATTCTTTGTGGAGATATAAAAAGATACGAGCAGATATAAGGTAATCCCATGATGTGTGAGGGCGAAAGCATTTGTTGCTTTTGCTCTCTTGTCTGCCGTATCAGATGAAGATATGATAACAGTAGAGGAATTCATATTTGAGTGCTATAATCTATTAAAAAAGCAACATAAATCAAATTTGAAGAGATACATGGGAACTTATTCAATAGAAAAGTTGAAAGGATTATAAATATGTCAAGACAAATACGTACTTCAGCAAAAGCAGTTATAATTCAAGATGGTAAATTGCTCGCAATAAAGTTGAATGATGGCAAAGAGGAATGGTACATTTTACCCGGCGGTGGTCAGGAGGGCGAGGAAATGCTTACTCACACGGTTGAACGGGAAGTAAGAGAAGAGGCAGGAATAGAGGTTAAATGCAAAGATTTACTTTTTGTTATAGAAGGGGTTCATGGCGAGAGTTTTCATAGGATTGACTTAGTGTTTTTATGTGATTACCTGGGAGAAGCTGAAAATGCAATGCGTCATAATGATACTAATCAAATTGGATTTGATTGGTTGGATTTGTCGGTGTTGAATAGATTACCGTTATTCCCGTCAAAACTTCGCCGCCCGATAATGAACTTTTATGAGGGAAAAGAATACACAAAGTACCTTGGAAATGAAGAGGTGGGTGATCCGGAATGTTTAGAATAGATGAATATATTGATGAGTTGCTACGGAACTTTTTGCAAAGGAATGGATAAGTAAACGGATAGCATAAACACATACAAAGACTAATAAGAAGATTTTTGTCTATATAATCAATAAAAAATGCAGAAAATGTGGATTTTCTATTGCAAATATGAGAGATTTGTTCTATAAAAAATTTGTAGAAAAATGATTTAGATTTTTCTGAAACTACAAAAACAGAAAAAGGAGAAAAAGACCATGATAGATTTGAAATTGACAGAAGATCTGTCGAATGCGTTTGGACCGAGCGGCTTCGAGGAGGATGTGGTGAGAACCATCTACCGCCACTGCAGCAGTGAGTTTGCTCTGCAGCATGATGCCATGCACAATATTTACATGCAGTTTCAGGGACATGAGAACATAGGAGCAGGAGCAGACAGAAAGAAACCAGTGATTATGCTGGATGCGCACACCGATGAATGTGGTTTTATGGTGCAGGCAATCCGTGAAAATGGTCTGCTGAGTCTGATTATGCTGGGCGGATTCCACATCACCAGCCTTCCGGCCCATTCTGTTCTGATTCGCAACCGCGACGGCGAGATGGTGCGCGGCATCATCACCTCAAAACCGGTGCATTTCTTAAATGACAAGCAGAAAGCAGAGCCGCTGGATATCGAGGGATTGTTTATTGACATCGGCGCATGCAGCAAGCAGGAGGCAATCGAGGAATTCGGCATGTATGTCGGCGCTCCGGCAGTACCGGAAGTGACATTCTCCTACATGGAAAAACAGGGATTATGCTTCGGCAAGGCGTTTGACAACCGCATGGGCTGTCTGAGCATTGTGGAGACGATGCGCGCGCTGAAAGGTGAGGCGGAGCAGCTGGCGGTGGACGTGGTCGGCGCGTTTGCAGCGCAGGAGGAAGTGGGAACCCGCGGTGCGACTGTGACAGCGTCTGTGTGCAGTCCAGACCTGGCGATTGTGTTTGAGGGCTCTCCAGCAGATGACCCGTATGTGGCTGCTGGACTTGTACAGGGCGGCCTCAGAAGAGGGACCCAGATTCGCTGCATGGACAGAAGTTACATTTCCAACCCTGCATTTATCAAGTATGCGAAAGAACTGGCGGACGCAAAGGGAATTCGTTACCAGGAGACTGTGCGCCGCGGCGGCAGCACCAACGCAGGAAAAATCAGTCTTTCCGGCCATGCGATTCCGGTTCTGGTGTTGGGAATTCCGGCAAGATATGTGCACAGCCACTATAATTTCTCCGCCCTGGAGGACATGGAGGCGACAGTATCTCTGGCGGCCGAGGTCATCCGCGGTCTGAATGAGGAGAGAATCCGCCACATTCTGAGACAGGATATTGTATGATACCAGGCTCAAATAGGCAATATATCATGGTGTAAAACACCAAAATAGAGAACGCCCTGCATATCAGAAAAGTCTGTTGCTTTTTCTGGTGTGCAGGGCATTTTGTTGTATGAAAGAAAACTCATCCGAAGCTTCCTTTATTCTGGGTAAATCAGTCTTTCTGGTCCAATTCCATCCAGCACTTCACATAAAAATCGGTTTGCCAGGTAGTTTGCCATCGGCAGGTTCATATCCAGGTAATTTCCGCAGTCTCTGGCAGCAGCCCCAGGCACATTCCCCCGAAAATCACGGATAAATGTGAACATCTCCGTCATCAGAGGAACGATATCGGCGGAAGTAAGGTCGCCTGTCAGAAGCAGATAAAAACCAGTGCGGCAGCCCATCGGACCGAAATACAGCACGCGGTCCTTCCATTCTGCATGATTTCTCAGAAATGTAGCGCCAAGATGTTCTATCGTGTGAATCTCAGCCGTATTCATGACCGGCTCCGTATTCGGGCGGGTCATGCGGATGTCAAATGTGGTGATGGGGGTATCTCCTGCCATGTCGCGGCGGGATACATAAATGCCTGGCAGCAATGTCAGATGATTGATTGTAAAGCTTGTAATTTTTTCCATGAGAAGTCTCCTGTCAATATTGTAAACGGACATGTATGAAAGTCGATTGCTTCGTGCTCATGCACTCTCGCAATCGCAGCCTGTATTCATAATAAAGTATAGCGAAAAAGAGTCGCAAACACAAGATGTATTTCAAAATGTGTCTAAAGTGTGAACAGAATGTCATTTTTTAAACATCTCTGTGGCGGAAATTGAATTTACTTTCCTGCTTATTTTTCTTAAAATAATAATATAAAGAAACGGAGATAACATTCGGAATACCATGTGAATACAGAGTAGACCGGAATGGCATCAAGTTTTATGAAAAGGGAGGTTATGTTATGAAACTAAGAAAATGGAGCAGTGTTGCTATGGCGGCAGCAATGGCAGTTTCTACACTGGCAGGGTGCGGCGGCTCAAGCAACACAGACACCACAGCAGCACAGACACAGGCAACTCAGGCGACAGAAGCAGCACAGGCTGGCAGTACAGCAGCAGAAAACACAGCAAGCGGAGAGAAGACTGTGATTCGTGTGTGGTCAAAAGACAGACATGATGCAACCTATGTGCAGCAGAAAGTTGACGAGTACAACGCATCCAACACAGACAACATTCAGGTAGAATATCAGCTTTACACAGATAACTATGTACAGGCAATCGATATGGCAGTACAGAGTGGAGAGCTTCCTGACATCCTGGTATATCAGGAGCAGATGTTCGATAAATATGTGGGCGCTGGACAGTGGGCAGACCTGTATGAGTTTATGGATGATGGAATGAAGGACTATTTTAAGGACGTCATTTTCCCAGGTTACAACGAATTTGATGGAAAACTTTATTTTGTACCGACCTGTGGTACGACATGCCGTCTGTTCTACAATAAGGAAATCTTTGACCGTGTCGGCATTGAGTCAGCACCGCAGACACTGGAGGAGATGGTAGAGGATGCAAAACTGATTACATCTCAGCTTTCCGGTGAGGGAATTTACGGATTTGCAGAAAATATGAAGAGTGCTTCCTCCGGTCTGAGCCGTTCCATGATAATTGGACTGCAGAGAGAGACAGGAAAGCCGTTCGGCTATGATTTTGCAAAAGGGGAGTATGATTTTACAGACTGGGCAGATACACTGAAGTTGTGGAAAGAATTATTGTCTGAGGAGTGTGCGTTCCCAGGATGCGAATCTCTGGATATTGACCCGCTTAGAACACAGTTCGCAGCAGGAAAGATTGGAATGTACTGCTCCTACAGCCATGCAGAGCCAGGCGTATATATTAACCAGTTCCCGATGGATACAGAGAAATGGGACTGCGTGCCGATTCCGACAGTTGGAAATAAGACAGCAGGAAAGCAGTACTATTCAGGAACAACTGGATATGTGCTGAATGCAAAGAGTGCAAATCTGGAATCTGCATTTAAGGTGTACAAAGACCTGTTTACAGATGAAGATTATCTGGTTGGCTACTATGAAGGTGGATTTGGTGTGAGTATTCTGCCGAGCGTTATTGAGAAGTCAAATCCGAGCGCAGATTTCCAAAACAAAGAGTGGCTGCTGATTCATCCTGAATTTGATGCACTTCTTCCGAAGCCGCCTCATTCCGCATTTGCATCTGGTATGATTGTAGAAGGCGAAGATTTGTACAAGACATGTGAGTCCATCTATTACGGCGACGCAGATATCGAATCTACTCTGCAGGATTTAACAGACCGTTACAACAAGGCTTATCAGGAAGCAATTAAGAACGGAACAGGATTTGAAGTGAAGATTGACGGATATGATCCAATGAATCCTACACTGCAATAAAATGAGATAAGGCAGAAAAAAATGTCTATAGGACAAAGCTGAGGACTGAATACAACAAAAATTGAATGAAGTAAAAGTGCCGAGGCAAAGGTGCTATAACCAAGAAGGGCTGCTGCAGAACCCGGAAAAGGCGGAGGGTCTGCAGCAGCCCTTTTATTGTTGCAATCAGTCCGAGAGGTTGGAAAATAGGAGTATTTGCCGATAGAAAAGAGAAAATAGAAGAGAAAATTTGAGAGGAGCAGGGCGATGAAGAGTTGGAAAGCAATGAGTGCCGGACAGAAAAAAAGGACAGTGCTTCAGAATTTGCAGGCGTACAGCTTTATGCTGCCGAACTTGATTCTGTTTATTGTATGTTCTCTGTATCCGGTTGTCTGGACTTTGAAATATGTATTTTATCAGTACGGAGGATATGGAACCGGAGAACCGAGATTTGTTGGAATGGCAAACCTGGCTAGAGTGTTCCGTGACAAGGTGTACTGGCAGAGTGTGGTTCATACCTTTACATATGGATTTGGAAAAGTATTGATTATCATACCGCTCGCCTTCTTTCTGGCATTTTTGCTGAACCAGCAAAAAAGAGGCAACGGTGTGGCGCAGAGTATTATGTTCCTTCCTACTATTATGAGTTCTGCTGTTATGGGACTGGTATTTTACCTCCTGTTCAATGCTTATAATGGAGAAATCAACAAATATCTGATGGAGATGCACGTTATCAGCAAGCCGATTAACTGGCTGGGCAAGGAACACGCGATGACGACACTTGTCATTACGGCCGTCTGGGGAGGCGTCGGAAACTACATGGTGTATTTCATCGCTGGAATCCAGCAGGTTTCTGAAGATGCGATTGAGAGCGCAAAGATTGACGGAGCAGGGCGAGTGCAGACAATCTGGTACATTATTCTGCCGATGCTCGGGCCGATTTTAAAAATCATTCTGATGCTTTCTATCACCTCCGCATTTCATGATATCACAAACGTGATGGTTTTGACAGAAGGAGGCCCAAACAACGCAACCATGGTAATGTCCCTGTATGGATACCGCTATTTCTTCCCGATTTCTGCGGCGGAGGCAACGGTTCCACAGTATGGATATGGTGCTGCAGTCAGCGTAGTTTCAGCTGTGATTGCAGGTGTTGTGACCGTGATTTATCTGAAATTGTCCAAGAAACTGGATGATATTTATTAAGGAGGGCAGCAAAATGGCAGAACAGACAACGGTTATCAAAAAAAATAAAAAGCATATATCAAATTCGGCGAAAGCTGCCCTGATTGGAAAATGGGTGTTTCTCGCAATTATGATTGTATTTACCCTGTATCCGATTATTTATACGATTCTGGGCTCTCTGAAGACCAATGCAGAGCTGACACAGGGCGGCGGATTTTTCCCGAAAGAGTGGCATTTTGAGAACTATTATCAGGCGTTTGTGCAGGCAGATTTTATCAAATATACAGGAAACAGTATTATAGTCAGTCTCTCTGTGACGATTCTGGCGGTTGTGACCTGTTCTCTTGCAGGATTTATTTTGGCAAGAAGAGAATTTGTGGGAAAGAAAATCCTGCTGGCGCTGTATATGTCCATGATGTTTGTGTCCCTCGGTTCGGTGACGCTGTATCCTATCTATGAATTGCTGCGTGCACTGAAGCTGAATAAGAGCATCATTGCCCTGATTGTGGCGCTGACAGGCGGGCAGGCGACGAACGTCTTTCTGGTGATGGGCTTTACAAAAGGAATTCCCAAGGAACTGGACGAGGCGGCCATCATTGACGGATGCACTCTATACGGCGTGTATGCAAAAGTGATTCTCCCTCTGAGCAAACCGATTTTGGCAGTTGTAGCCCTGTTCTCTTTCCGAAATTCATGGAACGACTATATCACCAGCTTGATTATGACTATCTCCATGCCGAAACTGCAGACGCTGACAGTAGCAGTTGTACAGTTGAAATATTCTGTCAATGCAGCGGCAGAATGGCACATTATGCTGGCGGGCGCTTCCATTGCCATCATTCCGATTCTGATTGTGTATCTGTTTGCGAATAAACAGTTTATCGCTGGACTGACGGCAGGTGCTGTGAAGGGATAATGCGGATGGGATACTACCTGTAGGCAGAGAGAATGTCCATGGAGAAAGGTTCATGAAGAATGGCTGCCTGCGGGCGGAGACAGTGTGTGTAATAAGGTAATGCTTTGAAACGGGCGGAAAGTCTGCAGGAATAGCGGCAGGAAACAGAAAAATATGTTATAATACTATCAACTGATACCTGCGCATTTGCTTTTCCGCATTCATTTCCGCCCGTTTTGAAAATAGCTTTTTTCTGTATAGCGGGTCATGGCAGGTATTTTGGAACATTCGTCTGCTGTGAAAGGAGAATCTGCATGAAAAGAAGCATTCACGACCTGAAATTCCGCAATAAAATTGTTCTGATATTTGTTCTTATGTTTCTCTGCTCAACAGGGGTGGGAAGCCTAGCTTATTATCGCTATATGTCAACGGATATTGTGGATAATTTTCAGGAAAGTTCTGAGGATGTCATGATGCAGTTGGCGGATACGCTGTCTACAAGGATTAAAGCGGTGAACACAAGAGTCAATGGAATGTTGACGAATTATACATTTACAACAACACTTTCCGGCTATCTGAACAAACCGTCGGATAGCAACGTCGCCAATACGCTGGGAATCGTGGCAGATTCTCTGAAAAACCTGGAGAGCGGAGAACCGCTGATTGGATCTTCTTTCATTTATACGGATAAAGGGGAGTTTGAAAATTTTGTAAAATTGAGAAGATGGGACTTTTCTTTTCAGGACTCCCTGTTTGGGGAAGCATACAGGGAGAATCCGCAGGCGGCAATTCAGTGGTTTCCTGTGATGGCGGATATTATCTTTATGGGAAATGAGAGCGTGATTCCCTGTGTGTGGCGTTTCGGTATTCAGGATTATGTGGGAAAAGGCTACTTGATTATTCAGATTAAACAGCGTGAAATTGAGGATGTTCTGGAAGGAAAATACCAGTTTTTCGATAAAATTGTGATTGTGGATCAGGAGGGCAGATTTATCGCCGGTTCCAGAGAGCTGGAGAACAGCCCGCTTTTTTCGATTATGGAGGAAAAAGAAGTGTCCGGCGGCAAAGTGTTGAGCAGCAACTATCAGCACGAGGGGGGGAGCAGTATCTGGTTACATATGGAAATGTCCCAGAAAACGGGTGGCAAATTTATGGGCTGCGTTCCAGAAACAGTCTTTTGGCGAGCCTGAATAAGGTGAAAAATATGCTGCTTCAGATTGGGGTGTGTCTGATGCTGGTATGTCTGTGCATGATTCTCTGGTTTTCTCATCGTCTCACGGATTCTCTAAGACGCCTGGAAAAACGGATGAGCTGTGTTAGGGACGGGGATTTTGATGTGCGTTTCTTCTACCCTTATCACGACGAAGTAGGAAGTCTTGCAAAGAGTTTTAATTATATGATAGGGGAGATTCAGAATCTGGTACAAAAGCAGGAGGAGACGATTGAGGAACTGAGACGGGAGAGAGACCGAGTGGAGGAGATGCAGAAGCAGAAGCGAAGAGCCGAGCTAAGAGCGCTCCAGGCGCAGATCAATCCGCATTTTCTGTACAACACGCTGAATGCTATCACCTGGCAGGCAGCAGACCAGGGAGCGGAAGAAATCAGTATTCTCTCCAATTCGCTCGGAAGATTTTTCCGTCTGAGTCTGAGCAAAGGCGCAGAAGTCATTCTGCTAAAGGATGAGGTGGAACATGTGACGAGTTATCTGGATATTCAGAGTATCCGTTACCGCTCAAAAATCCAGTATCAGATTTCCATACCAAAAGAATGGATGATGCAGAGCCGCATTATCAAGCTGGTTCTGCAGCCTCTGGCGGAAAATTCCATTTATCACGGTATCAAGGAAAAAACGGGAAGCGGAATCATTAAAATCTCGGCGGAAAAAGAACAGTGGAACGATACTTGGGTGCTGCACCTGATTGTATGGGACGATGGACTAGGAATTTCACCGGAGAGACTGGAGAGTATCAATGCCAGCTTGTCAAGAGGAGAGATAGACCGAAATGAGGGATATGGAATTTATAATGTGAATGAACGAATTCTGCTGTACTATGGAGAGTCTTATGGGCTTAGGTATGAGAGCGAAGAAGGAAAGTGGACGAAAGCGATTTTGACAATTCCTTTTACATGTACGGATAATGAACCATAAAAGGGCGAACGGCAGGAAATCGAACGAGAAACGAGAAAAACATAGAGAGTGAACCGCAAAACGGAGGATAGTATGTACCGAGTGTTGATTGCAGATGATGAGGAATATGTGAGAGACTTACTAGTGAAAAACATCAGGGAATCCAATGCCCGCGTCGAGATTGTCGCTGTCACAGGAGACGGCCGGACAGCCTTGGAACAGGCGAGAAATTTGCGGCCGGATATTGTGGTGACAGACATTTCCATGCCGTTTTTAAATGGCTTGGAGCTGATTGGGGAAATGCAGAAAGAAGGGATTTCCTCCAAAAATATCATTATCAGCGGATACGACGAGTTTGACTATGCCAAGAGAGCCATATCTCTGGGAGTGACAGATTATCTGCTCAAACCATTTCTTCCGCGGGAGCTGACGGATGTTCTGAATAAGATTGTGGAGGAATTGGACGGCCAGAAAATCCTCCGTCAGAATATGTGTCTTTTGAAACAGCAGGTGCAGACCCATGCGGAACTTGCCAGAGAGCATCTGCTCAAGCAGATACTGACAGAAAAAGAATTGCCGGAAGACATTGTGGAAAAGGCGCAGAAAATGGGAATACAGATACAGGCAGACAGGTATTTGGCAGGAATTCTCAGGATGCAGGACAATGAATGGGATTTCAGTGACCAGGAAAAGGTGGAAGGGTTTCTGATGCTCATAGGAGAGGGGTATTTTGTGTCAGGAATCCGCCTGTATGCGGTCAGCTTTGACAGAACGCAGCTTTCCGTGATTTGGTGCGGAGACATCGCAGATACAAGGAAATTTCTGCAGTTTGTGCAGATGGGGCTGGAGCGCGTTGCCGCCAGCATGAAAAAGTATTATCACATCCAGGTTTGCTGTGGGCTGGGAAATGTGTATGAGGACATTGCAGGGGTGCGAGATTCGTATCAGGAGGCGGTGTCCGTGTGGCGCCGGATTCTGGATATGCACAAGGAAAAGCCGATTCTTTTTTATGAAGATATGAAGAAAACAGAGGAAAAAGAAAAGGAAAAAGAAGACAAGAAAGTTTCCGAGCAGGTGAGGGAGTGGAAAAATAAAATCCGTCTGGCAGTCAAGGCTGGACATCAGGAGGAAGCCCTGTCCATGCTGGATGGGCTGATGAAGTGCTATACTTCGCTTGCAAATTTAAAACCCGATTATATCAGCGTATCGATTGGCGAATTGATGTACGCTTTGGCGAACGATATGGAGGCACAGGGCTATCACAGAGAGAGTCCCGATGAAATTTTCCAGTTTGAGGAAAAGATGAAGTACGGAAGTCTTTGGGATTTGAAGGAGATTTTGGAATCCTATATAAAAAAATGCTGCAAGAACATTGCGGAGAATTCTGACAGGACTCGGGCGGCCTTTATGGTGAATCAGGTGAAGATGTTAATCGAAGAGAATCTCAAAAATCCAGATATGGACCTCGAGTGGGCGGCGGCGCAGGTGCATTTCAGCGTGAGTTATGTCAGGCAGGCGTTTAAACAGAACATGGGGGAGGGTTTCGGAGAATATCTGATTCGCAAGCGCATGGAGAGAGCCGGCATGATGCTCCAGAAGACTTCTATGAGAATTCAGGACATTGCAAGGGAATGTGGGTATGATAACCAGCGATACTTTGCGAGCAGCTTTAAAAAGTTTTATGGGTGTACACCGACAGAGTTCAAAGCGGTGGTAGAACGTGAAAAATTGTATTGAGACAAATAGGAACTGTGATGGCAAGTCAAAACTTGTGCAAAGACAGGTGAAAAAGAAACAGATAAGAATGAGATAAGTGAAAAAGAAATGGGTGAAAAAGGAAGGAGACGGGTATGATTCAATTTACAGAACAGGAAATTCTGCGTCTGAAAGAGAAGGCGAAGAGACAGCCAGAGGTTGTGGAGAATCTGAAACAGAAGGTAAAAGAGGTGTTGGAAGGGCCTGTGACTGTTCCGAAAACAGGAATTGCAAACTGGGCTCTGTATTATTATTGCCCAAAATGTTCTGTGGAACTGGAGTTCCATCCGGAACAGCCGCATGAGCACAGATGTCCATCTTGCGGCCAGATTCTCACAGGAGAACCATATGACAGTTCTTGGTGGGGGCATATGAATATGCGCAATTATAGCGCTTGTTTTCAGATGGCGCTGATTTATCTTCTGACAGGAGAGGAAGCCTATGCGAAGAAGGCGGCTGCTATTATGACAGAATATGCGACGTACTATAAGGATTATGAAGTACATGGAAATATTCCTTATAATGGGCCAGGAAGAGCGGGCGCGCAGACGCTGGATGAGGCGAATTTCCAGAGAACATTTGCCATGACCTATGATTTGCTCTCCGATTATATGACAGAAGAGCAGAAAGTTTGCATCAGAGATGGCATGCTGCTGCCTGGAGCACAGTTCCTGGTGGAACACCGCCACAATCAGCTCCACAATCATGAAGTGATTATCAACTCTGCGATTGCGACTATCGGTCTGATTTTTGGAAGAGAGGATTATATTCAGTTTTCTGTATATGAAAAATATGGTATACTATATCAGTTGGAACATGCCATGCTGCCGAACCATATGTGGTTTGAGGGGGCGTTCGGCTATCATTTCTATGCGCTGACCAGCTTTTTTGCATATGAAAAGTTTGCCCTGCATACGCCGCACAGCCATATCAAGCATCCGAACTACAAGGCAATGATGGAACTCTTGTTTTTCTATCTGGAACCAGGATTCCGGATTCCGATGCTCAACGACACGAACTACAATCACAACAAGTCCAGCCTGTATCTGTTTGAGTTTGCCTATCGGGAGATTGGCGGGGAAAAACTTCTGTACATTCTGAACAAACTGTATGAAGATCAGAAGAGGGACAATCTGGAAGCGTTTATCTATGGAGTGGATGAGCTGGAGCCGTGTGATCTGCCGTTATGCAGCTACCACACACCAGTCGGCACATTCGGCCATACCATCCTCAGAGGAAGCAATGACCGCTATCTTCTGTTCAAACATGACAGCTACGGCGGGGAGCATGACCATTATGACCGGCTGGCCCTCAGCTATCTGGCTTATGGAAAGCGCATTGCGCCGGATTTGGGCACGACAGGATATGGCGCGCTCCTGCACTATGATTACTATAAAAATACCGGTTCTCACAATACTGTGGCAATCGGCGGGGAGAATCAGGCTCCAATCAACTGCCGTCTGAACCGATACGAAGAGAAAGACGGCGTTATCTATGTGGAGGCGGAGGCGGATTGGACGGCTCCTTATGAGATGCCGGATAGTTTTACCATCGTGCAGTGGAAAGAAGAATATTACCGCTCTGTGCGCATGAAGCGAAAGATTGCCTGGGCAGACCGCTATTTTGCAGAAGTGTTCACCGTCGAGGGAGCAGACGCCGCACTTCCGATTGACTGGATTCTGCATGTCTCTGGAATCTGCCAGACAGAGGCGGATGGGGAGAAAATGGATATCCTTTCTGATAAAAAACCATACAAGTATATTCATGATGTGCAAGAGCTGCGGCCGCATGGAGAAAAAGCTGCAGAAAGAAGAACAGAAACAAGCGGTATGCAGAGCTGTTCTTCCCAGAACACAGAAAAAATCGAATATATGGACGATGGAATCCGCACGACGGTCTACAGTATGCGGCGCGGCCAGGATATCCTTTTAGGAATGGGGCCGAACAATCCTTCCACATCGGATATCTGTTATCTGATAGAGCGCAGATATGGTGGAAGTGCGGTGTATGCACATGTGATAGAGTCGGATGACGGCAAACCTGTGATTCAAAATGTGCAGTTTGAAATCGGAGAAGATGGATGCGGCAGAATTTTGGTGACAACGGCAGAAGAGCAGGGAACGGAAAAGGTAAATGTTCTGACGATGTAGCCAATGGGCAATCGCTGGAAGAAGATAGCAAAGTGAAACAGTAAAATCCAAAAGTGAAATTCAACAGCAAAATCAAACGTCAGAATGAAACAGAAAAGTCAAATGGCAGAATGAGACAGCAAAGCCAAACAGCAGAATGAAACGGCAGAATGAGACAAAATATGGAGGAAATGACGCTATGGTATATCAGGATATTGAATTTTTCAATGTAGACCATCTGGAATCTGTGGAAGGAATGAGCGGACTGCGCCTGCACCGCTTTCCGGCCTCTTTTTCCAAATGTCTGGGAATCACAAAGAACTATAATGCAAGATTCCGCTCTCAGCGCACGCATGGATGTGAGCTGCGCTTTGTGACAGAAGCAAGGTATTTCGACGTGGCTCTGACTGTGATGGAGCAGGATATGGATGTCGTGGTATACCGCGGAGATATGCAGCACAAAAAGTATACATTGAAGGCAGGTGTCTGCACCGTTCTGCATATTGAGTATCCTCCGAATTTTGACCTGGTGAGAACCGAGAAACTTCCGAAAGGCCAGTTTTCACCGGATGTATGGCGCATCCAGTTTGGGCTGAATGGGTATCTGTATTTTCATTATCTGGATACGTTTGGATTTGGACACCGCCCGCCGCGGCCGGAGGAAGAACCAGCTGTACATTGGGCGGCGTATGGTTCTTCCATCACTTGCGGCAGTGCGTGTACACTGTACTCAGACTGCTATATCAACCAAGCGGCAGTGCGCCTGGGTTGGGATGTGCTGAACAAGGGACTTTCCGGCTCCTGCCTGCTTGAGCCGGAAGTGGCGGACTATCTGGCGGGACTCTCTGTGGATGTGCTTTCTCTGGAAGTCGGTGTCAATATGGTGCCGTTTTTTGAGGAAGAGGAAGCGAAGGAGAGAATATTTCACTTCCTGTCTGTGATTTTGGAGAAGAGTCAGGCAAAGCGGATTTATGTGATTGATATTTTCCCGAACAAAAATCTAATTTTCCGCGATGAAAACTCTATCTTTTATAGAAATTACCGGAATTTTAAAAGAATTCTTCGGGAATTCATGGAGACAGAGCAGGCGCACTGTGACGGCAGAATGTGTCTGATTCACGGGGAGGACATAGTGGAGAGCCTGGCATATCTGAGCACAGATGTGCTGCACCCGTCAGACAATGGGCATATTCGGATGGGAGAAAAACTGGCGGCAAAGATGCAGAATTGGAAAGAGACAGAAGGATATATATAGAGCATAGGGGGAATCTACGGTGAGACAGTATGATGTCATTGTTGCAGGCGGCGGCCCCGCAGGCGTGGCAGCAGGGATTGCGGCGGCAAGGCACGGTGCAAAGACGTTGTTGATAGAGCGAAGTGCATGCCTGGGAGGTATGGCGACGCTTGCCGGCGTTCCGGCATTTGGGCCTTACACAGACGGAGAGAAAGATTTGATTGGCGGGATTGGCCGTGAAATTTTGGAAAATCTGAAAAAAGAAGCGTACCGGAGTCCGTTTTATGACAGAAAACCAGACAGAATCGAGGGCATTGACTGGTTTCCGATTGACCCTGAGATTTTAAAGCGCGTGTTGGACGAGATGGTGACGGACAGCGGATGTGAGGTGTTGTTTCACACCGTGGTAGTTGGGGTGAACCTGTGTGAGGCGCCTGAGAGCGGTTTAGAAAACGTTTCTAAAAAGAAAAAATTGCAGTCGCTGCAGGTATTTCATAAGGGCGGCATGGAGACCATACAGGCAAAGTATTTTATTGACTGTACGGGGGATGCCGATGTGGCGGCGATGGCGGGCGCCGAGTTTGCTTACGGAGACGAAGCCGGAGGCGTCCAGGCGGGAACCCTGTGTTTTCGGGTGGCAGGAGTTGATACTGCCCGCTTTATGGAGTATGTTGAGAGAGAAGGAGAAAACGGAAATCTTTCGGTGGCCTCTGAGAAGGCAAAGAGAGATGGAAGATTTCCTGCTGGGGAGAGTAAAGTCGGCGGTATGGCGCTGCAGGCAGAAGGCGTGGCAGGGCTGAATTTTGGACATGTGTATGATTTGAAGCCGCTGGATGCGTGGGATTTGAGCCGTGCAGAGATAGAAGCCAGAAAGCGCCTGCCGGAGTATATGGAGTTTTTGAGGGAATATGTGCCTGGAATGGAGCGCTGCGTGCTGGTTTCGAGCGGTCCTTATCTGGGAATCCGTGAATCCAGAAGAATCTGCGGGGAATATACACTGACGCAGGAGGATTATTTTAACAGAGCGGATTTTGAGGATGCAGTGGTGCATTATTCGTATCCGATTGACTTGCATGCAGCAGTTCCCAGTGAGGGAACAGAAAAAGAAGATTTATATCAGACTTCAAAGTACAAAAATGGAGAGTGTTATGGGATTCCGTACCGCGCTCTGATTCCGAAAGGATTTGGAAATCTCGCAGTAGCTGGACGGGCAATCAGCGCGGACAGAGCGATGATGGCTTCGGTGCGCATTATGTCCCCATGCTTTGGGATGGGGCAGGCAGCAGGAACAGCCGCTGCCCTCTGCGTGAAGGAAGGCGGGATGCTGGATTCGGCCAGCATGGATATGGAGAAACTGATACGTCTGCTGAATGTGTGATAAGCGGACATGTCAGCTGACGCAGGCATCACCATAATATGAAAGTCGATTGCTCCGTGCTCACGCACTCCCGCAATCGCCGCCAGTATTCGCAAATCGGCCAGCTCACGCTGTCCTTTTTTGCTCATACTTCCTTGCTCGTCAAATGTCCAGTCGGCTTGGTGTGCAAGCACCCCTGCCGCCTGGCCGCTTGACGAGACTTTCATAGTAAAACAAATTGACAATTCTGTTGCAGGGTGCTAAACTAAGCATACTTAGAAAAGAAAATTTTATAGTTGAAAAATTCTTGGAAAAAGAAGAGTAGCTTCTGCATGTACTGCACAGAGAGTCGGAAAAGGTGGGAACCGGCGAGGATGGCGGAGTGAATGGGCTTTGGAGAAGACCGGATGAAAGAGAGTAGTTCGGGACGTATTCCTGCGTTAAAGGAGAAAAGGCGAAAGCATGGTGTTTTGTGGTTCTCTGTCATGAGACAGCAGCAGAAACATCATATTTTGTAAATTTGGGTGGTACCACGAGAACATCGTCCCTGGCTGAACTATTCAGCTGGGGATTTTTTAGTATGAAGGTCTAGTCTCATCAAGCGGTCAGACGGCGATTGCGGGAGTGCGTGAGCACGGAGCTCGGCTTTCCTGTTGTATGGTGGTATCTGGACAAGCAGACATGTCTGTTTGGGTCATCGAGAAAGGAGATAGTTTATGTTAAATGGAGAAAAGATTTTATTCAGCGGTATGCAGGCAACCGGAAACCTGACTTTGGGAAATTATCTGGGTGCACTGAAAAACTGGGTAGAACTGGCAGATGAATATACAACTTTTTACAGTGTGGTAGACATGCATTCTATCACCGTGCGCCAGAATCCGACCGAGCTGCGCCAGAGAGCAAGAAATCTGCTGACTTTGTATATCGCGGCGGGTCTGGACCCAGAGAAAAACTGTATCTATTACCAGTCCCATGTATCGGGCCATGCAGAGCTGGCATGGGTTTTGAACTGCTTTACTTATATGGGTGAGCTGAACCGTATGACGCAGTTTAAGGACAAGGCTGCAAAACATGCAGACAACATCAATGCAGGTCTGTTTACCTATCCGGTGCTGATGGCGGCAGATATTCTGTTATATCAGGCGGATGTGGTGCCAGTGGGCATCGACCAGATGCAGCATTTGGAACTCTGCCGTGATATTGCACAGCGTTTCAACGCCATTTATGGAGATGTATTTACGATTCCAGAGGCATATCTGGGAAAATCCGGTGCAAAGATTATGAGCCTGCAGGACCCGTCCAAGAAGATGTCCAAATCCGATGAGAATGTCAATGCAAGCATCTATCTGATGGATGATGCAGATACCATTATCCGCAAATTCAAGCGTGCAGTGACGGACTCTGAGGCACATATCTGTTATCGCGATGAACAGCCAGGAATCAAGAACCTGCTCGATATTTACTGCGCATGTACCGGAAAAACGCCGGATGAGGCAGTCAAAGAATTCGAGAACAGCGGCTATGGCGACTTTAAGATGGCTGTGGGCGAGACTGTTGTAAATACGCTGCGTCCTCTGCACGAGCGCTATGCAGATTTGCAGAAAAACAAGGATTATATCGACAATATAATCAAGACCAATGCACAGAAAGCCGATTATTATGCGATGAAGACCCTGCGCAAGGTGCATAAGAAGATTGGTTTCCCAGAGAGAATCCGCTGATTGAGGGGAAATCTGGGACAGAAATTTCAAAAATTTGCTGTATTTTTGTGAGATGACTGAGCGGGGATGGAAACAACAAAAAATAGGCCATTAAACCACAAGGATAAAGATTTTGCGGATAAAATGTGATATACTGTTCTCAAGTGAGGAAAACAGACATAAGATACACATAGCTATTGATGTGAGAAAATCCATACAGATGGGAGGGAGATGGATATGAACGATATTTTGTTGCGCCGCAGACATAAGATATGGATTGAAAGAGGAACAGCAGCAGAGCCGTCAGAGCGTTATCTGGTGACGATACTGAAAAACATAGAGGGACTGGGCTTCACATTTTCCAGAGAGCTGTACGAGCTTCTGAGAACTTTCACTGTAGAAGAGCTGTACGGATTTTATTTGGAATTGATTCCGGCATTAAAGAAGCTGGTGGGAGCGGATGTGGTATATCGTCCGATGTATCCGAATTTCCCGCAGTCTGTGATGGAAGAGGAGTATGTGCAGCTGATAGTCAATGCACTGGTTCACTACTGGACGGACGGACAGTATTATCCGGCAGAGCAGAAGAAAGAGCGCCTGCCATATGTGGATGTGGAGAAACTGACTGTTCTGACTGTGGGCACAAGGGAGGATTTGACGGAGATTTTTTATCAGCTCTGCCAGTCCAAAACATCTATCTCCGATACGGACAAAGAAGATTTGACCTGGATGTTTGAGAATCTTTCCGGTCTGACATTTCCTGATGAGATACCACTGAAGGAAAATGCGGCGCTGATTGGAATGTTGTATCTGGAGCACAATCCTCTGGCATCGGCGGAGGCGATACAGAAGTATTTTAAGACTGCGACAGATGTGCTGCGCCTCGTAACTGCGATGTCCGGCGGAGATTTGAGCTTGGCGGCCAACTGCAGGTTTCGTAGCTTTAAGAGAAGAGAGCGCCGGATTCTCATGGATTTGCTGATGGGATGCGGCGCCATCGAGGAAGATATGCTGCGTTACCAGAATCGCTGGATTCGCGTTGGTGAGAGAATACACCCAGGCGAGTACAGCCCGCAGAAATATCAGAAGGTGCTGACTGCATTTGACAAAATCAGAAACAACAAAGAAATTGTGACGTTTTACAGCCAGGTGGAGGGCGCTTTAAAGGAAAAGAACACCGCGAGAGCGCTTGCTTTGCTTGAGAAAAGACCTGGCGAGTTGGCAAGGCGTTTGGATTTCCTGCTTAGAATCTGTCAGATAAACATGGACGGAGCGCAGAAAGATGAGATTCTGGATGTGTGGGAAGAGAAAGCGCATGAAGTGACATCCGCTGTGCTGCTGCAGGTGAGAGAACATTTTAAGAACCGCTTTGAGAGCAGAAATGAACTGAGAGTGTTCTTCCCAAAGGGAAAACTGGCATATGGAATCTGTGTGCCAAATACGCTTTCGCCGTTGGCAGAGGCGGACTGCCAGAGAATTGTACAGAGCTGTGAGACAGCGCTGAAGAGACAGTTCTCCGAGAAGGCGCCATTGGGAAAGACATATCTATCTGAAGAGCTTCGCCATTATCTGATACCATTCAGTCAGCGCAGTGCCAGCAAGGCGGCGAAAACAGTGGCGAGAGGTTCTGCCTTTCCGATAGGAGAGGATGCGAAGGCGATTCGCGGCTTTATCTGGTGGACAAATACCGACAAACCGTCATGCCAGGAGGAAAGCGGCGGACCTGTTTCCAACAGCAGAATGAAAGAAGAGTCGAGAGTGGACTTGGATTTGACAGCAGCTATTTTTGACAAGAACTGGAAATTGAAAGAATATGTTTCCTACACAAATCTGCGCTCCAAAACCTACCGCGCATGTCATTCTGGTGACATTGTGAACGGTGGTCCGAAGAATGGCGAAGGCGTGGCAGAATTTTTGGACGCGGATATTGAGTCCGTTTTAAAGTTCGGAGGCCGTTATATTGTATACCAGGTGTACAGCTATACACGTCAGAAATTTAACACTCTGGACAACTGCCGATTTGGCTGGATGGAGCGCGAGGACGTCAACTCCGGCGAGATTTTTGAGCCGAAATCGGTGCGGCAGAGTATGGATTTGACAGCAGAGAGCACCGTGGCGATTCCGGTTATCTTCGATTGCCTGGAAAAGAGAGTGATTTGGTGCGATATGAATCTGTCGCTGTCACAGACAGGAAGGAGATTTGGAAACAACATCGAGTCTAATCTGTCCGGTGTAGCACTCGCAGGTTACGCCATGACGCATCTGAAAAAACCGAACCTGTATGATTTGATTTCTCTTCATGTGCAGGCGAGAGGCGAGCTGGTGGAGACCAAAGAGGAGGCGGATACCATCTTCGATGTGGAGGAGGGAATCACTCCGTTTCAGACAGAATATATTCAGTCAGAACTGTTGTAAAACATAAAAAGACGAATCCATAGATAACTAAGAAGTAAAGATATGGATTCGATAATAAGCATTACAAAAAAAGCAGGCTATATCAGTCCATCCTTCTATTTGGGAGCTTGTTGTCGCCGGTTCGACTCCGGTCAGAAGGGAAACCTTCTGTAGCTCAGATGGTAGAGCGCAAGAAAAAGGGCTGGTTCTTTCCTGCCAAATCATGCACAGGCTATGGCAGTCCATCCTTCTATTATATTGGAGGAGAATTGCAGAGGGCTGCCGATTTCCTGTCATACAATGAAAAAATGAAAAAACACATGTAAAGTCTGGCTATACAGAATCATCCTTCTACAACCCATTCTCTAAAAGAAAGAAGATTCTGTGCTTTCCAGAATATAGAAGCTGTTTTCTGCTTCATATTCCCAGAACTTTACATGTGTTTTTTTATGCCTTTTTATAGGTATGTTTTCTGCATTTTCTGCGTGTGTTTTTGCAGCATTTCCTGTATGGTTTCTGTACCTGACAGCCTGTCAGGTCTTATGTTTCATTCTGAGGGGGAGCGCAGCATCGTCCAGATGCCCAGTTCCTTGAACCCAATGCGGTTATAAATTTTTCCGGCGGCAGGGTTGTCGTAGAACAGGCACAAAAACTGCCGTCCCTCTGCCAAGCTCTCTCGGCACAGCGTGCCCATGACCGCGCTGGCATACCCTTTTTTTCGGTACTCTGGCCTGGTGGCTACGCCCACAATCATCGCAGAAGTCTTTGTTGCGGCGCTGATGGCAGCGATGGAGACGAGGACACCGCGCTCGAAGAGTCCAAAGTATATGTCATTTTTTAGATTTCTGCGCTGCTTTTTTATGGCTTCTTCTCTGGAAAGTCCATGATACATATGGAATTCATCAATCAAAATATACAGCGAGTAGACACTCTCTGCATCTGCCTCAGTCAATTTTCGGATACAGAATGTATCCGACACAGTGTTTTTTGTCTGTTCCGTCTTTACAGGAATATCGGGAAATGGAAAGTCAGGGTTTACCTGATTTAAGCGCGACATATAGGTGCGCTGAACGGTTCTGTCTGGAAAATACGGGCAAAGCTTTTCCACAATTTCCTGTTTCCCGCTCAGATTTTCCATTGTTTGGGAAGATAAAAATTCTGCTACGCTCTTCACATCATAGTCGGCATCCTTGCTGTACACCAGAAAATTTCCGAGATAGTCCAGAATAAAGTACGGGAAATCGCCGTCTGTCCAGCTGTCCGCTGTGTATGTACGGACTATGTCACTCGCCATTCCGCAATTTTCAATATCGCCTGTAAAAAACAGGTTGAATTCCGGTTCCCCTGACAGATAGGCCATGGCTTGCTGCAAATGTGTGTTATCAAGCTTTTTCATAATTTGTATCCTCCTTTTTAAAAAATTAAAGCTATTATATGAAAAAGTCTGAAAAAAGTCAAGGCAACACGATGACTTTCTCAACGAAAGATGGTAGAATAATCCTACAAGGATACAGCGAAAGGGGAAAAGAGACTATGTATGATGTTATCATCATCGGCGCAGGTGTGATTGGCTGTTCGGTCGCGAGAGAATTGTCGCGCTATCGCCTGGACATCGGCGTGCTGGAGAAGGAAGAGGATGTGTGTTCTGGCACATCCAAGGCGAACAGCGGAATTGTCCATGCGGGATTTGATGCGGCGCCAGGCAGTGTCAAGGCAAAGCTGAATGTGGAGGGAAACCGCATGATGCCGAAGTTGGCGGAAGAGCTGGATTTTGATTTTAAGCAGAACGGTTCGGTTGTGTTGTGTTTTGATGAGCGTGATTTGGGAAAATTGGAGGAACTGTACCAGAAGGGAATCGAGAACGGCGTGGAGGGACTTCGCATTGTGCGTGGAGAAGAAATGCGTGAGATTGAGCCGGAGATTTCGGACAATGTGACAGCGCTTCTGTATGCCCCGACAGGAGGTATCGTGTGTCCATTTGGCCTTACAATCGCGATGGCGGAGAATGCTGCGACAAACGGCGCAGAGTTTCATTTCCAGACAGAGGTGACATCCATAGTGCCGCTGGAAAATCAGGAGGGATACCACATTGAGACGAATCAAGGGACGTTTGAGGCGAAAATCGTAGTCAATGCAGCGGGTATCTACAGCGATGTATTCCACAATATGGTGAGCGAAGAAAAAATTTCTATTACACCGCGCCGTGGACAGTACTGCCTGCTGGATAAAAAAGCGGGAAATCTGGTAAAGCATACCGTATTTCAGCTTCCGACCGCGCTCGGAAAAGGGGTTTTGGTGACGCCGACGGTGCATGGAAACCTGATGATTGGGCCGACTGCGGAGGATATTTTGGATAAAGAGGATACGGCAACCACAGCGGATGGTCTGGCAGAAGTGGCGGCAAAGGCAGGACTGAGTGTGAAACAGATTCCAAGAAATATGGTGATTACTTCTTTCTCTGGACTGCGCGCGCACGAAAAGGGTGATGATTTTATCATTGGAGAGGCGGCGGATGCACCAGGATTTTTTGATGCGGCAGGAATCGAGTCCCCTGGATTAACCAGTGCGTCGGCGATTGGAAAATGGCTGGCAGAGCAGATTGGCAGTAAGCTGGAAGCGGAGAAAAAAACAGATTTTTGCGGCAGGCGCCGCGGCATTGTGCGCCTCGCAGAACTGTCCATGGAGGAACAGAATCAGCTGATACAGAAAAATCCGGCATATGGCAATGTTGTCTGCCGCTGTGAGACCATCACAGAGGGCGAGATTGTGGACGCTGTTCACAGGCCAGTGGGCGCCAAGACTCTGGATGGCGTGAAACGCAGAACGAGAGCTGGAATGGGCCGCTGCCAGGCGGGATTTTGCACACCGCGGACGATGGAAATTCTGGAAAGAGAGCTCTCCATGCAGGCACTGAACATCTGCAAAAATCACGAAGGGTCAGAACTTCTGGTAGGTTATCCGAAGGAAAGTTGAGAATCACAAGTTCAGGAATGGAAGATTCGGGAATGAGAATGGAGACATACATATATGGAAAATAGAAAAATTGTGATTATTGGAGGCGGGCCGGCGGGACTTGCGGCAGCGATTGCGGCGAAAAAGGCCGGAGTGGACGATGTTTTGATTTTGGAACGGGACGTCAGACTCGGCGGAATTTTAAACCAGTGTATTCACAATGGATTTGGCCTGCACACGTTTCACGAGGAGCTCACAGGGCCGGAATATGCGGAGCGCTTTATTCAGGAAGCAAAGGCATATGATGTGGAAGCGTGGCTGAATACGATGGTACTTTCTCTGTCGCCGGACAGGCAGATTACGGCGATGAATCGGGAAAAAGGTGTGTTTGTGATACAGGCGGATGCCGTGATTTTGGCGATGGGATGCAGGGAGAGACCGAGAGGGGCGCTAAATATTCCAGGAACCCGTCCAGCGGGCATCTATTCTGCAGGAACGGCGCAGCGCCTTGTCAATATGGAAGGATTTATGCCAGGAAAAGAAGTCGTGATTTTAGGGTCCGGTGATATCGGGCTGATTATGGCTAGACGTATGACTCTGGAAGGGGCAAACGTCAAAGTTGTGGCAGAGCTGATGCCATACTCCGGCGGTCTGAAGCGAAACATTGTGCAGTGTCTGGATGACTATGGAATTCCATTAAAATTGTCCCACACAGTGATTGAGATTCACGGAAAAGAGCGAGTGACGGGAGTCACGCTGGCGCAGGTGGATGAGAGAAGAAGGCCCATTCCAGGTACAGAAGAATTTATTTCCTGTGATACGCTGCTCTTATCGGTAGGTCTGATTCCAGAGAATGAGCTTTCTGTGCAGGCGGGGATTTGGATGGAGGCGGCAACACAGGGGCCGCAGGTGGATGAGAGCCTGTCCACGAACCTTGCGGGGGTGTTTGCGTGTGGAAATGTGCTGCATGTGCATGACCTGGTGGATTATGTGAGCGAGGAGGCGGCATTGGCGGGAAGCCGCGCCGCGGCCTATGTGCGGAAGATGTGCGCGCAAGATACCGCAAAAGAGACTCTGGAAAAAGAAAATACAGAAATGGAAAATGCAGAAAGTATCCTGCTGCATGCCACAGATGGGGTGCGCTACACGGTTCCGAAGCGAATTCATCTGGTGCAGATGGGGGATAAGCTGACAGTGCGTTTCCGTGTGGCAGATGTGTATAAGGACAAGGCCATTCATGTATATTATGATGATAGACTGGTCAGGCGGATTCCGAAGCGGGTCATGGCGCCTGGCGAGATGGAGTCTGTGGTTTTGCTGAAAAAGGATTTGATGCAGGCGGAGGATGTGAAGAACATTACTTTTTCTATCGGGGATTAAAAACGGAAAAGAAAATGGAAGAAGACGCGAAAACGTAAAGAAAAAGCAAAAATGTGAAGGAAAAGTAAAAACGTGAAGGAAAAGCGAGAAAAGGAATAAGATAGAGGAGATGCGGAATGGAACAAAGAGAATTGATTTGCATTGGATGCCCTTTAGGATGTGCTCTCACGGTGCAGATGAATCAGGGTGAGGTGATATCTGTCTCAGGAAATACATGTAAGCGCGGCGATACCTATGCCAGAAAAGAGTGCGTGAATCCGACCAGAATTGTGACAAGTACAGTGAAGGTGACAGGAGGAGAACTGGCGATGGTGTCTGTCAAGACAAGAGAGGACGTCCCGAAGAGCCAGATTCAAGCGTGCATGAGAGCGCTGCGAGGAGTCAGTGTACCGGTGCCAGTGCACTGTGGGGATGTGATTCTTGAGAATGTGGCAGAGACAGGGGTGGATATCATTGCCACAAAAACAGTGGAGAAGAGGGAAGGTGTTTTATGAGTCAGAACTATGTCATTGCATTGGATCAGGGGACGACAAGCTCGCGCTGTATTCTGTTTGACAGAAAAGGAAATATTTGCAGTGTGGCACAGAAAGAATTTGAACAGATTTATCCGAAACCAGGCTGGGTGGAGCACAATCCGAGACATATCTGGTCCTCGCAGCTTGCTGTGATGGCGGAGGCGATGGGGCAGATTGGGGTCTCAGGAAGCGATATTGCGGCAATCGGCATCACAAACCAGAGAGAGACTACGATTATCTGGGACAAGGAGACGGGGGAACCTATCTACAATGCGATTGTCTGGCAGTGCCGCAGAACATCGGACATGATTGACAAGCTGATAGAAGATGGCCTGAGCGAGAGGGTACAGCAAAAAACAGGATTGATTCCGGATGCGTATTTTTCTGCGACAAAAATCAAGTGGATTCTCGACCATGTGGAGGGCGCGCGGGAGCGTGCCAAAAACGGAGAATTGCTGTTTGGGACGGTGGATACCTGGCTGATCTGGAATCTCACAAAGGGGCGCGTCCATGTGACAGATTACACCAATGCGTCAAGAACGATGTTGTTTGACATCCATAAATTATGCTGGGACCAGGAGATTCTGGATTATTTTGATATTCCGCGCTGCATACTGCCGGAGGTAAAGCCGAGCAGCTGGGTGTATGGAGATACGGCGCCCGAAGTGCTGGGCGGCGGTATTCCGATTGCCGGTGCGGCGGGGGACCAGCAGGCGGCATTGTTCGGACAGTGCTGTTTTGAGCCTGGAGAGATGAAAAATACATATGGAACGGGATGCTTTTTGCTGATGAATACGGGGCGCGAAGCGATTCACTCGAAACATGGGCTGATTACCACGATTGCGGCGTCTCCATTTGGGCATGTGGAGTATGCGCTGGAGGGAAGTGTGTTTGTAGCGGGAGCGGCAATTCAGTGGCTCAGAGATGAGATGCACCTTTTGGAGACGGCGGCGGAGTCAGAAAAGGCGTGCCGCGCAGTGGAAGATACAGCAGGTGTGTATGTCGTTCCAGCATTTACCGGACTTGGAGCGCCTTGGTGGGACCAGTACGCGAGAGGAACGATTGTGGGCCTTACGAGAGGCGCTGGAAGAAACCATCTGATTCGTGCGACGGTGGAATCTCTGGCATATCAGGTCTCGGATATTGTGGAAGCGATGGAACAGGATTCGGGCATTGCCATGAAGACATTGAAAGTGGACGGCGGAGCGAGCGCGAATGATTTTTTGATGCAGTTCCAGTCGGATATTTTGCATGCCAAGGTGGACAGGCCAGTCTGCATTGAGACGACGGCACTTGGGGCTGCGTACCTGGCCGGAATGGCAGTTGGATACTGGGACAGCAGAGAGGATGTCAGAGAGAACTGGCAGCTTGCGAGGACATTCTATCCAGAGATGGAGGACGCAAAGAGAAAGAAACTGCTAAAAGGCTGGAAAAAGGCAGTGAGCTATTCTCTCAACTGGGCAAAGGATGAGGAAGAATAAAAGAAATCAATAGAATAAAGCCAAATAGAAACAAAATCCAAATAGCATAAAGACAGGCAGAAACAGGAGGGAACAGACAAGCGATGATACTGGAACAGCAGGTGGAACAATATATCAGAGAGCATGAGGAGGAGGCATATGAACTCTTAAAGACATTGGCAAAGATACCGGCGCCGTCGGGCAAAGAGGAAAAGCGCATGGAATTTTGCAGGGATTTTCTGGTACAGTGCGGTGCAGAAGGCGTCTACACAGACAGTGTCTTAAATGTGGTGTATCCGGTCGGAGTGACGAAAGAGAAGCCGATTGCCGTTGTGATGGCACATATGGATGTGGTATTTCCGGATATGGCAGAGCTTCCGATGAAAGAGGAAGATGGAAAGCTTTACTGCCCAGGCGTTGGGGATGATACGGCAAATCTGACAGCGCTTTTGCTGTGTGCGAAATATATTGCGAAGAATCATCTGGTGTCACAGGACTGGGGACTTTTGCTGGTGTGCAATTCCTGCGAGGAAGGACTCGGAAACCTGAAAGGTTCCAGGAAAATCTGTGAGGACTATAAGGGCAGAATCAAACAGTTCATCAGCCTGGACGGAACGATGAATGGAATCGTAAATCGGGCAGTCGGTTCCAGACGGTTTGAGGTTGTGATGAGGGCGCAGGGCGGCCATTCCTATGCACGTTTTGGAAATACCAACGCGATTGCATTGCTGGCTGGCGTGATTTCGGATATTTATAAAATCACGGTTCCGCCGTATGGAAAGACCACCTACAATGTCGGAACGATTGCGGGCGGAACTTCGGTCAACACAATCGCGCAGGAAGCACATATGCTGTGTGAATATCGGTCCGACGATATCCGCGGCATGCAGGCGATGGAAGAGGAGTTCGAGCGAATTTTTGAGGCTCACAGAGCGGCGGGAGAGGAGCTTGAAGTCATCCTGGTGGGAGAGCGTCCCTGCGGAAACGGCGTGGATGAAGAGAAACAGGAGGCATTGAGCGTGCAGGCATGTCAGCTTTTGGAAGCAGTCACGGGAAAGCAGATGGGAGCCCACTCTGGTTCCACAGACTGCAATATCCCGCTTTCCCTTGGTATCCCAAGCGTATGCTATGGGACATATTATGGAGATGGTGCGCACACGCGAGAGGAGTATGTGTGGAAAGATTCTCTGAAGATGGGGTATCGGGTGGCATTTGCGACGATTCTGAAATATATGGTGATACCAGGGTCAAAAGGTCAGAAATCCGATGCAAGCTTGCTTGCAAGAGGATTTTTGACCCCAACATCATGGAAAGAAAGGAAACTGCAAAGGAGACAATATACATGAAAATCGAGAAAAGTGAGTTTAAGGGAAAAGAGATTTATAAATTGATTGGAGAGCAGATGGAGGCGTGGGTGTGTCCGGAGGATGGCATGAATGTATATGGCATTGCGTTTGAGGGGCAGCAGATTATCGCTTGGGACGATACGCGATTTGAGAATGGAGTAACATATGGGGTTCCGGTTCTCTATCCAACTCCGAACCGCAGCGATGGTCTGAAAATCCACATCGGCGAGGATGCATATGACGCTAGAATGCACGGCGTGGTGCGCCGCCTGCCGTTTGCTGTGACGAAGGAGCTCTGTCTGGAAAATGAGGCGGTTTTGGAGGGCAGCCTGCGCTGGGATGAGAGCCAGGAAGAATTTTTCATGTTTCCATTTCACAGTGTTTTACGCATCCGCGTTTCCATCCGCAAAAATGTGTTAAACTGGGAATATGAGGTGGAAAATAAGGAGAGTGAAAAAGAACTTCCGTATGGCATTGCCATTCATCCGTTTTTCACAAAAAATGGACAGGATGTAAAGATTTCTGTTCCGGTGGATTCCTACATGGAGATGACGGAGGAAAAGATTCCTACCGGAAAACTGATTCCGATGGAGGAGACGGGTGTGGAGTTGAGAAAACCGGTTTCCGTGGAATCTCTCGATTTGGACCATGTTTATACAGATTATCATGAGAAGGAACCCATTCGCCTGTATTATGATGCGTTTACGGTGGAGATTGACGCGACAAAGGACTTCACGCATGTGGTTGTGTTCACTCCGAAAAATCATTTCTTCTGCGTGGAAAACCAGACTTGTTCTACAGACTGTTTTAACCTGTATCAAAAGGGATATCAGAAGGAGTCTGGACTGCTTTTCGTGGAACCGAATGGAAAGAAGAGTGGAAAACTGAAGTTTAGTTTTGTGAAGTAAAAGAGAAGATTTATGAAATAGGGAGTTTGAAGAGGGGCATATCTGTTGGTGGCGGCACTGGCAGGTTTGCCCCTTTACAGCAAAAGAGGGAATCAATCATGGCTGATTCATTCCCTCTCCTTTTTTAGGTTTCTATTCTTTTATAATTGGTTCCATTCCCTGTACAGACAAGGATTAGAAATTAACCAAAGTATCTCTCCAGTAAGCCCTTGAATGCTTTGCCGTGACGAGCTTCGTCTCTAGCCATCTCATGAACTGTGTCATGGATTGCATCCAGGTTAGCAGCTTTTGCTCTCTTAGCCAGGTCAACTTTACCAGCGGTAGCGCCGTTCTCAGCCTCTACACGCAGCTGCAGGTTCTTCTTTGTGCTGTCAGTCACAACTTCGCCTAATAACTCAGCAAATTTGGATGCATGTTCAGCCTCTTCCCAAGCTGCCTTCTCGTAGTACAGACCAATTTCCGGATATCCTTCTCTGTGAGCTACTCTAGCCATAGCCAGGTACATACCAACCTCAGTGCACTCGCCCTCGAAGTTTGCTCTTAAGTCTTTGATGATATCTTCGCTGACACCCTGAGCTACACCTACGATGTGCTCTGCTGCCCATGTCATCTCGCCGCCCTGCTCGATGAATTTCTCAGCTGGTGCCTTGCAGATTGGACATACTGCTGGAGCTGCCTCGCCCTCATATACATAACCACATACGCTACAAACAAATTTTTTCATATTAAATACGCTCCTTTTACTTTTTAATTTTATCATTCAAAAATAGGAATGATTCTTGTAATTATACTAGCACAGTTTCTATGTGCTGTCAAGTGAATTTCTGAAAAAATGAGAGATTTTATTAGTTTGATTCTCCTGCGAACTCCTTTATGGATTCCTGTATCTTTCGCGCCTTTTTTTGCGGCATAGTGTTCGCAGTGCTTTTACAATGCTCGCAGGTGCCATAGAACAGCATAAAGTGACCTTCAATCGTGCCATTCGTGTAAACAGAGGCAAGATGTTCCAGATCTTTTAGCAGTGTCATCTTCAAATCAGAGACAGCGCCGCATTTGCGGCATACAAAGTGGTAATGCGGCTTGGTATCTGGGTCAAAACGGTCGTATCCGTCTCCGCAGACGAGCTTGGAAGCTTCTCCCAGCTCTACCAGGAGGTTCAGATTTCGATATACTGTGCCTAGGCTGATGTTCGGATACTCTTTTTGAATTTCGGAATAAATCATATCCGCCGTCGGATGATCTGTCCGCTGCATCAGGCATCTTTTGATGGATTCTCTCTGCCTGCTGTATTTTCGTGTTTTCATATGCCTCGCCCCTTTTAATAATAGTAACGATTATTATTATAGGGTATAAAAATCACTTTGTCAATGAAAAAGTAAGAGGAAGCACTGGAAAAGATTGGAAACAACAAAAAGCAGCAAAAAAGCTATTATTCGTTTTACTTTACATCACATCGGATGGAGGTTGGTACTCTGCGGGATGTTTCTGAGCTTGAAGCACTTTCAGGGCCACACGGATAAACTCTTTGGCAGCTCGCGGCAGATAGCGGTTTTTATAGTAGCCTATGGCCAGGACGCCATGCGCTTTGCCGTAATTTAGCGGATAAAAGTGTAAATCCTGGCGGGATGGGTGGATAAATGCCTGCGGGTAGAACGTAATGCCCATTCCTTTGGCCGCAAGGGAGAGAAGGGTCTCGATATTTTCTGCCTCCAAGATGATGGAAGGGGAGACCTGGGCGTCTTCATACATTTCATCCATAATCGTGCGCACCCGATTTCCTTTTTTGACGGTCAGGACAGGGCAGCTGGCGAGCAGTTTCAGGTCCACGCCGCCAGACAGCAGTCCCATAATCTGCTGTTTGCGGTTAGGAAAATACTGTGTCAGCAGAGAATCCGATACGGCGAGCAGGATATCCTCGCTGCAGATGGGGATGGTCTCGACATGTTCCACAGAGAATGGTTTCATGCCGATGATTAAATCGACCTCACCGTGCGACAGGGCATGGTCCAGCTCTTTGGAATTGCCCTCCAGCAGAGAAAACTCAATACCAGGGAACAGGCGGCGGTAGAGCGGCAGGATTTCCGGAAGAATCACACGCCCGCGGGTGTGGGAGACGCCGATGGTGAGCTGTCCGGTGGTGAAATCCTTGATATCTGTGATTTCTCTGAGTGTTTCTGCGCGCAGGTCCAGCAGCGCGCGGGCACGGCTGGCAAACACATGCCCAGCGTATGTCAGAGTCAGGGGGGACGTCCTATCAAACAGTGCCACATCCAGCTCTTTTTCCAGGCTGGCAATGTGGCTGCTTAAAGATTGCTGGGATATAAACAGGCGTTTTGCCGCTTTGGTAAAACTCAGTTCCTCGGCGGCGACCAGAAAATATTCCAGATTCAGAAAATTCAGCATAGTATCCTCCAGATAAATAGTCAGTAGTCAGTCAATGCATCGCAGCATCCGTTCTGTATGATAGTTTTTCTGCTTTTATTCGTTGGTTTTTAGGCCGCAGATGGAGGAAACAGCCGGAATAAAGCTTGCCAGTTTTTCGAGGGAGGTGTTGACAACCAGCTCTTCTGGGAAATGGATTTCTTCCAGAAGTGCCATGGCGTACTCATGCCTGCCGATATCGGTGACAACGTGAGCGTCGCTGTTTACAATGATAGAAACGCCAAGCTCGGCGCACAGCGGCAGCAGTTTCAGGTCATTGGCGCGTGCGCCTGGGCGGCCGTTTCCTGGAATGAGGGAGCTGTTATTTAACTCGATGAGTTTGTGGCAGTCCCTGGCCGCTTCCACGATGGGCCGATAATCCACAGGATAGCGGTTGTCGTCCGGATGTCCCAGAATCTTTACGAACGGATTTTGCAGAGCGCCGATGACGGCAGCCGTGTTTTCTGCAACCGTGCCGTTGTGGTAGCACTGTCCATGTATGCTGGCAATCGCGTAATCGAGTTTTCTCAGAACGTAGGTCGGCAGGTCAACCGCACCTTTGTGGTCGATGATGTCCAGCTCGCATCCGAGCATCACCGGCATATCCTTGTAGGTGCGCGGAACGACCTTAAAGTTGCTGAAATACATATAGGAGGAGGCGCCAGGAATATTTGGAGCGTGGTCACTGGAACCAAAGAGGGCAAGGCCGCGCTGATGGGCGCCCTCGAACATTTCAAATAAGGTGTTATACGCATGGCCGCAGGCCAATGTGTGCGTGTGCAGATCAAGAATGTCTTTCATGAAGTTTGTCCCTTCCTTTTCCATTTTTTTTCGGTGTAAACTGCGCTATATAAGCCAAGTATAGCATAAATTAAGAATTTTGTGTGAAAAGTCTGTGTTTTTTGCCGCGGGTATGATATGATAAAAAAACAGTTATCAGCCCAATTTTCGGCAGACACAAAGCGAAAATGGATGAGTGGAAAGGAGTGTACTGAGCTATGTTGGATGAAACAAAAAAAGAGGGGTTGAATGAGGTGGAGGAGACGGCTGCAGAGCCGATGGAGTCCATGGATGATTATAAGGAGGAACTGGAGGCGTCGTTTCAGAGGATTTATGTGGGCGATATGCTGACAGGAACTGTGATTGATGTGACAGACGAGCAGGTTGTTCTGGACCTAAAATCCTATGCAGAAGGTGTGATTCCGAAGGAAAATATGAGCGATGATCCCGATTTTAATATGAAGGAATCGGTTCATGTGGGAGATGAGATTTCTGCGACGGTAGTGAAGAGAGATGATGGACAGGGAAATCTGCTGCTCTCCCGCAAGGAGGCAAACAACATTCTGGCATGGGACAAGCTGGAAACTCTGATGCAGGAGAGAACGATTGTGCCAGTGAAGGTGCAGCAGGTGGTAAATGGCGGCGTGGTGGCATATCTGGAAGGAATTCGCGGCTTTATTCCTGCATCCAGGCTGGACGCTGACTATGTGGAAAATCTGCAGGAATGGGAAGGAAAGACTGTGGATGTCACAGTTATCACAGCGAACCCTGAGGAGAAGAGATTGGTGCTGTCAGGGCGAGAGGCCGCCAGAGAGAAGAAAGAAGAGGCAAAAAAGAAAAAAATTGCCAAATGCCAGGTCGGTGCTGTGATGAACGGAAAAGTGGAGTCTCTGCAGACATACGGCGCGTTTGTGGAACTGGAGAATGGTTTGACAGGACTGCTTCACATCTCTCAGATTTCTGAGAAGAGACTGCGCCATCCGAAGGAAGTTCTGAAGGTGGGACAGGATGTCCGCGTGAGAATTCTCTCCACAGATAACAACAAAATCAGCCTGAGCATGAAGGAGATGGAGCAGGCGCAGGAGGAAGACGATACCTTTGACTATCATGAGAGCGGTGAGGCGACCACCAGCCTGGGAGATTTGTTTAAAAACTGGAAGCGTTAAACCACTGGAAATACTGGTCATGAATATGCCAGATACATGAAAACGAAAAATTGGATGGATGTCCGGCAGATAGTTGTACGTATATTGGATGAATATTTGGCAGATGTTTGATACTTCTGCATATGAGCGAACGAAACCAGTGAGTGGAACAGGCGGGCTGGAAGCGGATGGAGAAAAGGGAAAAACGGAGGAAACAGACATGAGGATTGTGCTGCAGCGCGTTGCACATGCCAGTGTGAAGGTGGAGGGTGAGACTATCGGTGCGATTCAGAAAGGTTTTCTGGTGCTGCTGGGTGTTTCTGCCACAGACACGAGGGAAACCGCTGAGAAGATGGTGAATAAAATTGCCAAGCTGCGTATTTTCGAGGATGAAAATGGAAAGACCAATTTGGCCCTGGCAGATGTGGGCGGAGAGATTCTGGTGGTGAGCCAGTTTACTCTGTATGCAGACTGCAGAAAGGGGAACCGCCCGAGCTTCACAAACGCCGGCGCGCCGGCTTTGGCAGAAGAGTTATATGAATATGTAGTGGAGCTGTTTCAGGAAAAGGGCATCCACACAGAGCATGGAGAATTTGGTGCAGATATGAAAGTGGAACTTTTGAATGATGGTCCATTTACAATTCTGCTGGATAGTGATACCATGTAAGAGCAAAACATGTATATACATGTATATAGCATATGGATTGCAGAGCAAAAGAAGTGAAAGAAGCAAACGTATATGCCTGCTGACGCAGGCAATACTATATGAAAGAAAAAGGAGACAGAAGGATGAGCAGCAAAGAAAAGACAGAAGGACAGGTATTGGCAGAGGAATTGTTCTATGAGATTCCGAATATAGCTGAGAAAGCGCCAGAGCAGATTGAAAAAGCAGCAGAGTTCTGCGAGGGCTACAAGAAATTTTTGGATGCAGGAAAGACAGAGAGAGAATTTGTATCCACGGCTGTTTCCCTGCTGGAAGAGAACGGATATGTTCCATTTGAAACAGGAAAGTCCTATCAGCCAGGTGATAAAGTATACAGCAACAACCGCGGCAAGGCCCTGATTGCGACTACCATCGGACAGAAGCCGTTAAACGAGGGAATTCGTTTGAACATCGCGCACATTGATTCCCCGAGACTGGATTTAAAGCCGAACCCACTGTACGAGAAGGATGGCATTGCACTGTTTAAGACACACTACTACGGCGGCATCCGCAAATACCAGTGGACAACCGTTCCGTTAGCAATGCATGGCGCGATTGTGAAAGCCAACGGCGAAGTGGTGAACGTCTGCATTGGTGAGAAGGAGGGCGACCCGTTATTCTGCATCACCGATCTGCTTCCGCATCTGGCAGGACAGCAGAGCGAGCGTTCCTTAAAGGACGGCATCAAGGGCGAGGAGCTGAACATCGTGGTTGGTTCCATCCCATATGTGGATGACCAGGTGAAAACTCCAGTGAAGCTGATGGCAATGAAGCTTCTGCATGAGTGCCTTGGCATCACAGAGAAAGATTTCCTGCGCGCGGAGATTGAGTTCGTTCCGGCATACAAGGCAAGCGATATCGGTATTGACAGAAGCCTGGTGGGCGCGTATGGACAGGATGATAAGGTGTGCGCATACACGGCTCTGAGAGCTGAGGTGGAGGAGAAGGCGCCGACTTGGACGACTATGACTGTTCTGGCAGACAAGGAAGAGATTGGCTCCAGTGGAAATACTGGTCTGAATTCTAATTTTGTGGGATATTTCATCGAATATCTGGCAGAGATGGCAGGCGTGAACTATAAAGACGTGCTGGCAAATTCTATCTGCTTGTCTGCAGATGTCAATGCGGCATATGACCCGACGTTCCCGCAGGTATATGAGCCACAGAATTCCTGCTATCTGAATAAGGGATGCGTTCTGACAAAGTACACAGGTGCAAGAGGAAAGAGCGGTACAAACGATGCGGGCGCAGAGTTGATGGCAAAAGTCATCCAGATTATGGACGATGCGGGCGTATACTGGCAGATTGGTGAGCTGGGCGCAGTTGATGTCGGCGGCGGCGGTACTGTGGCAAAATTCGTGGCAGAGCTGAATATTGATGTCGTGGACCTGGGCGTGCCGATTTTATCCATGCATGCACCGTTTGAGCTGGCCTCAAAGCTGGATATCTATAATACATACAAGGCATTCGCTGCATTTATCAGATGATTGTGATGATACTGGATTGCTTTGCACTGCGTGAACCTGGTATGATATAAGAAAGAAATAGGAAAGAGAGATTGAGGGAGAAAAAAATTATGAAAAAATGGATGAGATTTTGTGCCTGTGGTCTGGCAGCGGTTCTGCTGCTTTCCGGATGCGGAAGCAAAAAAGAGGAGACAACAGCAGCCGCATCTGCAGAGACGACTGCAGCGGCAACTGCAGAAGCTGACGCAGAGGCACCAGTGGCAGACGGATTGTCCAAAATTGTGACTCTGGCAGACTACAAAGGACTGCAGGTAGAAAAAGCGGATACCACTGTGACAGATGACGAAGTGCAGGAGCAGCTGAATGACATCGTGAAAAATAATCCGGAAAAGACCGAGATCACGGACCGTCCGATTCAGGAAGGCGATGTGGTGAACTTCGACTATGTGGGAAAGAGAGAGGATGGAACGGAGTTTGACAGCAACAATGTGGATGATCTGGTGATTGGTTCCGGAAGCTTTATCGACGGGTTTGAGGATGGCATGATTGGTGCAGAGATTGGAAGTACTATCACACTGAATCTGACATTCCCAGAAGATTATTTTGAGACAAGCCTGGCAGGACAGCCGGCAGTGTTTGATGTCACAATCAACGGCATCACAGAGCAGAAGGATGCGGTTCTGGATGATGCATTTGTCACAAGAGTTTCAGATGGTGAGTATACCACAGTCGATGCATACCGCCAGTACATCCAGGATACCATGCTGGAAAACAAGGAGCAGGTGGCGGCAGAGGATATGTTTTATGATATGCTGGGAACCATCAGCGAAAACAGCACATTTGAGCTGAGTGATGCAGATATGGAAGCGCAAAAGTATGAGATTAACAGCTATTATCAGATGATGGCGAGCATGTACGGCGCGACTGTGGAGCAGATGACCGGAAAGACGACAGAGGAAATTGATGCGATTGTCACGGAGAGTGCGGAGCAGACTCTGAAGTGGAATCTGATTGTGAAGGAAATTTCAGAAAAAGAGAATGTAGAGCTGGTCGATGCAGATTATGAGACGCTGGCACAGAACAACGGATATGAGAGCGCAGAGCAGATGAAATCCTTGTTCTCGGAGGATAATCTGAAAGAAGCAATCCAGATGGAGAAAGTACAGCAGATTTTGATTGACAATGCGAATATTCAGCCGAAGCAGTAAGATGGCAGGGCTGATGGAAATGCCGGTTTTTAAAGTGTGAAAAAGCGATAATGTGTACAAGTGTTTTCTGTATGCTATCTATGAGTGTGCAAAGGAGGAATTCGGAACCATGGAGTTATTAAAAGAGCGCATCCGTAAGGACGGCAAGGTAAGAGCAGGCAATGTACTGAAAGTAGACCGTTTCCTGAATCATCAGATGGATATCAAGCTGTTCACTGAGATTGGAAAAGAATTCAGAAAGCGTTTTGCAGATGTGGAAATCAATAAGATTCTGACGATTGAGGCGTCTGGTATCGGAATTGCCTGCATCGTGGCGCAGTATTTCGACGTGCCAGTGGTGTTTGCCAAGAAAAATCAGACGAAAAACATTGCCGGAGATGTCTACACGACAAAAGTAGAGTCCTTCACCCACGGAAGAGTGTATGATATCATTGTGTCAAAAGAATTTCTCGGAAAAGGCGACAAAGTCCTTTTGATTGACGATTTCCTGGCAAACGGAATGGCTCTGGAGGGTCTTGCACGCTTGGTAAAGGATTCCGGCGCCGAACTTGTAGGCGCGGGAATTGTGATTGAAAAGGGATTCCAGCAGGGCGGCGATATGCTGCGCAGCCAGGGAATCCGTCTGGAATCGCTGGCGATTGTGGACAGCATGAATGAGGAGACCGGAGAGATTGTATTTCGCGGAGATCAGGAGTAAAAAGAAGCATGAGAAAAAAAGCATTGTTTTTTGATGTGGATGGCACGCTGCTCAGTGAGGAGACGCATCTGGTTCCAGAGAGCGCAGTGCGTGCAATAGAGAAGGCAAAAGCACTGGGACATATGACATTTATCAACTCAGGGCGCGAGGACTGCCTGCTGGAGGAGATACGAAAGCTGGTCAATGTGGACGGGTACCTGTGCGGCTGCGGCACGCAGCTGATTGTACATGGAGAGACGGTATATGAGCATCGCCTTCCGAGAGAGCTGGGACGGTTTCTGCTGGAGCAGGGAAATTTGTTTCGGGTGGGAATCGTGCTGGAAGCACAGGAATTCTGTTATTTTCCAGAGCCGCCTTATCCGACGAAGGCTCTTGATAAAGTGTTTGCATCTCTAAAAGCAGGACATCCAGCAGGCGTGAGAGAGACAGCGGACGGAGAGGTTATCTTTGACAAGTTTTGTTTCTGGTCGGACGAGGAGAGCGATATAGCAGGTTTTATCCGTGCCGTCAGCAAGGAGTTCACGGTGATTGACCGTGGACAGGGCATGTACGAGTGCGTGCCGCTCGGCCATTCCAAGGCGACAGCCATCACAAAGATTCTGCAACTGTACGATATCCGCCTGGAAGATGCGTATGTGTTCGGCGACAGCACAAACGATCTGGCGATGTTTCAGGCAGTGCCGAACGCGGTGCTGATGGGAAAACACGACAAAGAACTGGAGCCATATGCTTCTTTTGTCACAAAGACAGTGGAGGAAGACGGCATTGCCTATGCAATGGAACAGCTGGGAATCCTCGGGTGAGAGATTTTAGATAGGAAATTTTAGATAAGATATTTCGGGTGAGAGATATATGAAAAAAGGGCTGGTGTAAAATGTAGGTTTTGCTGCATTTTGCACCAGCTCTTTTTGAAAAACAGATGCTTTTTGAGAAACAGATATTTTTTGAGAAACCGATGTTGTAAGAAAAACAGTATTTGACTGTGCTTTGATGCGGGAGTATACTGAAAACAGACAGTAATGGACATACCTGCTGGCGCAGGTACGAGTATACAAAAAAGGGGAAATCGTATGCACAAAAAAATATGGAAAACGGCGGCAGCTTCAGCGCTCCTGGCGTCTGTTCTTGTGGTATCTCCTGCGTTTGCCGCGAGCCGGATTGAGCAGGTACAGATTTCGCTTGACTGGGAAGGCGATGTTGATGTGGGGGAAGAGATTGGAGAGGTTCTGGCTGACACGGACAGCGATGAGTTTGTGGTGAACGGCGCGCAGTTTGTCAATGACAATGACAGATGGAAAGCCGGAGACACGCCGCGGATTCAGGTGGATTTGACGGCAGAGGATGGCTATACCTTTGTCTATAAGACATCCAGCCATTTTTCAATCGACGGGCAGGATGCGAATTTCAAGAAAGCGTCTATATATGACGGCGGCGACCGAATGATTCTGGAGCTGACTTTAAGCCGCCTGGAGGGGAGCAAAAACCAGGTGACGGGGCCATGTTGGGAGGACTACACGGCTGTCTGGGACGAGGACAACCAGGCCGACCGGTATGAAATCTGGCTGTACCGGAACAATGAGGTAAAAAACAAAGTAAAGACAGAGGACAACAGCTATGATTTTTCGGATAAAATGACACAGAAGGGGAACTATAAGTTTCGTGTGCGCGTGATTGTGGATGATGAGACCGGCGACTGGTCGGAATTTTCTGATATTTATTACCTGGATGCGGACGAGGCGGCGGACAATCGAAGAGACCCGTTTTCGTCGAGCTCTTTCTCCGGAAATGGTCCTGCAGGTGATGGGGATGACAGCAGTATGAATGGAGACGGCCCAGCAGGCGGCCTAAACGGCGGCAAAAATCAGGGAACGGCTACAGGAACACAGGGGAATCCGAATGATGCAGGCAGCACGCGGGTGACGGAGGGCTGGATACACAGCGACAAAGGCTGGTGGTACCGCTATGCGGACGGTTCTTATCCGGTAAACGGCTGGCGGCAGATTGACGGGCGCAATTATCATTTTGATGAGAACGGATACCTGATGACGGGGTGGCAGAAGCTTGGAAGTACCTGGTATTATGTACTGCCGCAGGGACAGCTGGCGACGGGCTGGCAGAATATCAATGAAAAATGGTATTATATGGATGAGACAGGCGCCATGCAGACGGGCTGGAGACAGATAGGCGGAAAATGGTATTTCCTGAAAGATAGCGGTGAGCGCGAAACCGGCTGGATGCAGCAGGATGGAAAATGGTATTTTCTGAACTCGAATGGCGAGCGCCTGACGGGCTTTCAAAATATCAATGAGAAATGGTATTATTTCAATGAGGGCGGCGTGATGATGACAGGCTGGCAGAAAGTCGGAAATGACATGTACTATATGGATGCGACAGGTGTGAGAATCTCCGGAACATGGACTCCGGACGGGCATTTTCTGGGAGAAAATGGTGCTATGATTCGATAAAAAAATACCTGTCTTTCGATAAAAATATATGTTATAATGATTGGCAGATAGTATACCTGTGTACATTGGTTTCTGCCTTTGCGGCAGATGTCTGGGCGCAGAAAAAAATGAAAAAAGAAAAGGACATAAAAAGACATTAAGGAGGGCAAAAGTATCATGCTGACATTGAATTTGCAGGAAATCAAAAATCGTGCAGAATGGGAGAAGGCTGGAGTGAAAGTTCCTGGCTTTGACATTCAAAAAATGATTGAGGATACAAAGGCAGACCCAATCTGGCTGCACTTTGGTTCCGGAAATATTTTCAGAGGATTTATCGCAAAACTGCAGCAGCAGCTTCTGGAAAAGGGCGAGACTACAAAAGGAATTATTGCGGGGGAGACATTTGACTTTGATATCATTGATAAAATTTATACTCCTCACGACAATCTGAGTATCCTGGTAGGTCTGAAGCCGGACGGAAGCATGGAAAACGAAGTGATTGCCAGCATCGCAGAGGGCGTAAAGGCAGATACCAGCGATCCGCAGCAGGTTGCGAGACTGAAAGAGATTTTTAGAAATCCTGGCCTGCAGATGGTGAGCTTTACCATCACAGAAAAGGGATATGCATTGAACGATATGAGCGGCAATCTGTCAGGCTTGGTGCAGGCGGATATCAAGAATGGTCCGGACCAGGCAAAACACGCGATGAGTGTAGTGACGGGACTTTTGTATGAGCGCTACAAAAACGGTGCGGCACCGATTGCCATGGTAAGTATGGACAACTGCAGCCACAACGGTGAGAAGCTGAGAAATGCCGTTGTCACCATTGCAAAAGCATGGGTGGAGTCCGGCATGATGGAAGAGGGATTCCTGGCATATGTGGAGGATGAGAGCAAAGTTTCCTTCCCATGGAGCATGATCGACAAGATTACTCCAAGACCGGCAAAAGAGGTGGAGGATGTTCTGACAAAGGCTGGCATTTCTGATATGGCGCCGATTGTTACCAGCAGAAATACCTTTATTGCACCGTTTGTCAATGCGGAGATTCCGCAGTATCTGGTAGTGGAGGACCGTTTCCCGAACGGACGTCCGAAACTGGAGGATGCAGGCGTATACCTGACAGATCGCGATACCGTAAACAAGACAGAGAAGATGAAAGTAACTACCTGTCTGAATCCGCTGCACACCGCACTGGCTGTATACGGATGCCTGCTCGGCTACACCAGCATCGCAGCCGAGATGAAAGATGAACATCTGGTGAAACTGATTGAGAAGATCGGCTATGATGAGGGAATGCCAGTTGTTGTAAATCCAGGAATTCTGGACCCGATGGACTTCATCCATGAAGTTATCGACATGAGACTTCCAAACCCATTTATTCCGGATGCACCGCAGAGAATCGCTACCGATACCAGCCAGAAAGTTCCGGTTCGTTTTGGTGAGACCATCAAGTCCTATATCGCAAGAGAAGACCTGGATGTTACCACATTGACGTATATCCCGCTAGCAATCGCAGGATGGTGCCGTTATCTTTTGGGCGTTGATGACAACTGCGAGCCGATGGAAGTCAGCAGCGACCCAATGATGCCGGAGTTAAAGAAGGCACTCGAGGGTGTGACAGTTGGAAATCCGGAGAGCTGCGGCGATGCATTAAAGCCAATTCTTTCCAATCCAGTATTATTCACAGTGGACCTGTATGAGATTGGTCTGGGTGAGAAGGTAGAGGGCATGTTTAAGGACATGCTGGCAGGAAAAGGCGCTGTGAGAGCAACTCTGGCAAAATATGTGGGATAAACAGAGTTCTGGTACGCTTTCGGTGCGCTGAGTTATCCACAAAAGTTTCCACAATGTGAACGGCTCTGAAAAGGGAAAAAATAGAAGAACCCCAATATTTTGTAAATTGTTTGAAACAATTCAACAAAGTATTGGGGTTCTTTGCTTGCCTTGTATCCAACTCTGATGGCATGTGCAGCGAAGAAGGAAGAAAGATGGCAGAGAATGAATAAAAAATGAATATATGCATAAATAATGCATAAAAATTAAACAGTGTAGGAAGGTAAAAAACGATAACTGTGCATAATAACAACATATTTCAACAAAAATCGAAAAGTTTTATGGATTATTAACACTTTACAAAGTCATATTTATTCAGTATAATGAATAATCGTATATAAATGATGTTGGGGCTAGAAGATATGTTACCCCTGACATCTGAATTCTCTATCAAAAGAATTCAAAAAGAGCAATGTACAGCGAAAATGGGCACACACAAGGAGAGATGGCCCAGAGCTTTCAGGAAAACATGGGAGGAATGAACGATGAAATTGAAAAAGGTACTGGCAGTGACACTGTTGGCTGCAATGGCAGCTACATCCATGATGGGATGCGGAAAGAAGGAAGAAGACAAACTGGAAAAGATTAAAAAAGAGGGAAAATTGGTGATGGCAACCAGCCCAGACTTTGCACCATATGAGTTTGAAGATATCAGCTCCGGCGAGAAAGTGTATGCTGGTTCCGATATTGAGCTTGGAAAATATATTGCCGAGCAGCTTGGCGTGGAGCTGGAGATTCAGGCCATGGATTTCTCTGCAGTGCAGGCGGCTGTCACCACAGGTTCTGTGGATATTGCAATTTCTGGTTTCTCCAAGACTCCGGAGCGTGAGGAGAGCATGGGACTTTCTAATTTCTACAAGGCAGAGGACGATGACGGAAAGAGCCAGGGTATTCTGGTGCTGAAAGACCAGGCTGCAAATTACACGACAGCAGAGAGTTTCAGCGGAAAGAAAATCGCAGCACAGAACGGCGCGCTGCAGCAGAGTCTGGTGACAGCACAGCTTCCAGATGCACAGCTTGAGAGCATCTCCAACATAAATGACGCGATTTTGATGCTGCAGTCCGGCAAGGTAGATGCAGTAGCGATTGCAACGACAGTCGGTGAGTCCTATATGGCAAACTATCCGGATATTGTGATGAGCGACTGGTATTTTGAGATTCTGGATGACGGAAACGTGGTTGCTGTCACAAAAGGACAGGATGCACTGTTGGCAGAGGTAAATAAGGCAGTAGATTCCTGTATGGAGCAGGGCCTTTACAAAAAATGGTATGACGAAGCTGCAGAGCAGGCGAGAGCGCTGGGACTGGATGTAGAATAAACAGGAAAATAAAGGGGGAACCGTAGATGATTGAAAATATGATTCGTGTATGGGAAAAATACTGGAATCTGTTTCTGGTAGGTTTGGGCCATACCTTGCTGCTGAGTTTGATTACGGTTCTGATGGGATGTATTTTAGGATTTTTTATATCCCTTCTCAGAATGAGTAAATTTAAAATCGGAAATGTAAAGCCACTTAATGTGATTGCGGCTATTTATGTTGAGATCATCCGCGGTACTCCGATTTTGCTTCAGTTGTATTTCTTTTATTTTCTGCTGCCGGATTTGCTGCCGTTCATGGAACTGAGCAAATACACCTGTATCGCTGTGGCGCTCTGTCTGAACTCTGCGGCGTATGTATCTGAGGTAATCCGTGCGGGAATTCAGGCGGTGGACAAGGGTCAGACAGAGGCGGCGCGCTGCCTTGGTTTAAACAGCCGTCAGACCATGATTCATGTGGTTTTGCCGCAGGCTGTGCGAAACATCCTTCCGGCGCTCTGCAATGAGTTTGTCACCATGATTAAGGAGACTTCTCTGGCATCTACATTCTTTGTCGGAGAGCTGATGACACAGTACAAGACGATTTCCGGTGCGCTGTACCTGGTAATCGAGCCGCTTATTATTGTAGGTATTATTTATTTAATTGTGACCTTTACACTGTCAAAATGTGTACTGCTTCTGGAAAGGAGGATGAGCGCCGGTGAGTAGCAATGAAGTTTTGCGGGTGGAAAATCTGCACAAAAAATTTGGTTCCCTTCATGTGCTGAAAGGGGTCAGCGAACATATCACAAAAGGTGAGGTAGTCTCTATCATCGGGCCGAGCGGCGGCGGAAAGAGTACGTTTCTGCGCTGTCTGAATCTTCTGGAAGTTCCGGATGAGGGAAAAATTTATTTTGAGGGAATTGATATCACAGACAAGAGTGTGGATATCAACGTCCACCGCCAGAAAATGGGCATGGTGTTCCAGCATTTTAATGTGTTCCCGCATATGACAGTCGGCGAGAACATCACGATGGCGCCGGTGCTTCTCGGAAAGAAGTCGAAGGAAGAGGCAGAAAAAATGGCGAGAGAGCTGCTGAACCGCGTCGGACTGTTGGACAAAATTGATGAGTATCCAAAGCGCCTTTCGGGCGGTCAGAAACAGCGTCTCGCGATTGTGCGTGCGCTGGCAATGGAACCAGAAGTCATGCTGTTTGACGAGCCGACCTCCGCTCTGGACCCTGAGATGGTAGGCGAGGTGCTGAATGTTATCAAAAACCTGGTAAAAGAGGGAATGACGACAGTCATTGTGACACATGAGATGGGATTTGCCCGCGAGGTATCCGACAGAGTGTTCTTTATGGATGGCGGTATCATCGCAGAGAAGGGAAGTCCAGAGGATATTTTCGGACATCCGCAGAATCCGAGAACGAAAGAGTTCTTGGGCAAGGTTCTGTACTAAGGGAGAAGAAGATGGAAAACAGCAAATATTTGAACTACATTGATGAAAAAGCAGATGTGATTACAGATGTTTCCGATAAAATCTGGGGATATGCAGAGCTGTCTCTGATGGAATATAAGTCTGCAAAACTGTACTGTGAAGTGTTGAAAAAAGAGGGATTTCGTGTGGAGACTCCGGTCTGCGGTATTGAAACTGCGTTTAAGGCAGTGTACGGCTCCGGAAAGCCGGTCATCGGGATTCTGGCAGAGTACGATGCGCTGAGTGGGTTGTCCCAGGAAGCGGGAAGCACAAAGAGAAAAGAGCTGGTGGCAGGCGGCAGCGGACATGGCTGCGGCCACAATATGCTCGGAGCAGGCTCTATGGCAGCTGCATTTGCCATCAAGAAATACCTGGAAGAGAAGGGGGAAGGAAACGGAACGGTGATTTTCTACGGCTGTCCAGGTGAGGAAGGCGGAGCGGCGAAGGCATTTATGGCGCGTGACCGTGTGTTTAAGGAACTGGATGCAGCTCTCACGTGGCATCCGGATGATGTCAATCAGGTGGCTACAGGTACCTGCAACAGTTGTATTCAGACCGAGTATAAATTCACTGGCGTGGCTTCCCACGCAGCAGGTGCGCCAGAGCTGGGACGCTCTGCACTGGATGCAGTGGAGCTGATGAATATCGGCGTGCAGTTTTTGAGAGAACATATGCCGGAGGCAGCGAGAATCCACTATGCGATTACCGATGCAGGCGGCAATTCCCCGAACGTGGTGCAGCCGCATGCGCAGGTTCTCTATATGGTGCGCTCCATGCTCGCAAAAGAGGCGTTGGAGCTGCAGGCGCGCGTGGACAAGATTGCCGAGGGCGCTGCCCTGATGACAGAGACCACAGTGAAGAAGCGCTTCATTGATGGATGCTCGAATACGGTTCCCAATAAAGTGCTGGAGACGCTGCTCTGGAAGAAATTCGCAGAAGTGGGTGTTCCGAGTTATACGGAGGAAGAACTGCAGTACGCGCAGGGGCTGGTGGATTCCTACGAGATGCCGACAGACAAGCTGCCAGGAAGCATGACCTATGAGAGCCATGAGCTGAAGAAGTTTGTGGATGAGGCATCCAATCACGCGAAAAAGCCGTTGAATGATTTCCTGATTCCATATTTTTACAGTGAAAAACAGGGCGCAGGTTCCACAGATGTGGGCGATGTGAGCTGGCTGGTGCCGACAGCACAGATTAACACGGTATGTTTCCCGTCCAAAGCACCAGGGCACAGCTGGCAGAATGTATCCTGCGGATGTACATCCATCGGGCACAAGGGACTTCTGACCGCCGGAAAGGTGCTGGCGGCTGCAGCAATGGAGCTGTTTGAGCATCCGGAAGTTCTAGGCGCAGCGAAAGCCGAGTTTGAGGAGAAGACAGCGGGCGGATATTTTTGTCCGGTTCCGGACGACGCAGTGCCGACCGTAGTCGGAGACAGCATGTGACAGGCAAAAGACAGCGAATACTATCATGATGATTTAGAGAGCGGACAGCAAAAGGCCAGAAAGGTGAGCGATTTTTAGAGAATTCGCCATGCGGAAAGGCCATGCTGTCCGTTTTGTTTTTTGGTATTCTAATGGAATCGAACTGGCAACAAGCTGGAGATTGCGTATTGTATTGGAATGTAAAGTTTGCTAAAATAGATTCAAATTTACAGAGCGGAGGGACAAAGGATGAAGCAATTTACATATAGAGTGCTAGAGCGTCAGGGATTTCATGCGAGAAACGCCGTGGCGTTTGCCAGACAGGCAGGAGAGTATCAGAGCAGCATCCACATTCAGCATAAAGCAGGGATTGCGGATGGAAAAAATGTACTGGATATTATGCGCCTTGCGATTAAAGAGGATGATACCGTTACTTTTGTAGTAGAGGGGGAGGACGAGGAGCAGGCCGCTTCCTATCTGGAAGCGCTGGTGAGAGAAATTTTATAAAAAGTATCATGATAAGAAAATGAATTTTCCTAACTGCTAGGAAACAGGATTACCGCCATTACAAGTAAAATTCCGAGATAATAAATGTGAAAGAAAACAGCAGATGTTTCGGCCCGATACCTGACAAGGAGTATATTGCCGGTCAAAGCGGGAACAGTAAGCTGTATAGGAAAAGGCTGCAGTGTTTGGAGTTGATGGAATATCTGAATTTCAGATATCCTGGCTGCTGCATAAAAATCACAAAAGGAGGAATTTGTAATGGCGGTTTTTGGTATTTCAGTCTATCCAGAACACTCTACCAGGGAAAAAGACCTGGAATATATCAAGTTGGCAGGAAAATATGGATTTCGCCGTATCTTCACCTGCCTTTTGAGTGTTGGGACAAAGTCAAAAAAGGAGCTGATTGAGGAGTTTGGGACTCTGATTGACGCGGCTCACAAAGAGGGTATGGAAGTGATTCTGGATGTCAATCCAGCCGTATTTTCCCGCCTTCATATATCATATGAGGATTTATCTTGGTTTCATGAGATTCATGCAGATGGAATCCGCCTCGACGAGGGATTTGACGGCATGAAGGAAAGTCTGATGACGCACAATGGCGGCCTGAAAATTGAACTGAATGCGAGCGACGGCGGAACCTATCTGGACAATGTCATGGCAAATTTTCCAAATACACAGAATCTTATCACCTGCCACAATTTCTATCCACAGAAATACACAGGACTCAGTCTGGAACATTTTAACGCCTGCAACAGAGCAATGAAAAAATATCATCTGCGCACCGCGGCATTTGTCTCCAGCAATAACGGAAAGACTTTTGGCCCGTGGCCGGTCAATGAGGGACTTTGCACATTGGAGATGCACAGGGGGCTTCCGCTGGAGCTGCAGGTACGCCATCTGCTTGCCACAGGAATGATTGACGATGTGCTGATTGCCAATGCTTTCGCGTCCGAGGAAGAACTGCGCGCCTGCACGAAGCTGAATCCGGCAGTCCTGACATTTGGAATTGAGTTGGAGAAAGAGCTGACCAAGGTGGAGAGGGCGATTCTGTATTATGACAAAAAGCATGCAAACCGTGCCGATGTGAGCGACTATATGGCGCGCTCCACATCCCCAAGAAGTACATTCTCGGAGGTTTCCATTCCGCCGGCAAACACGCATGATCTGAAACCAGGAGATGTGGCAATCGTCAACGACAGATATTCCAGATATAAAGGAGAGCTTCAGATTGCCTTAAAACCGATGGAAAATGACGGGCGGAAGAATGTAATCGGGCATATTCCGGCACAGGAGATGTTTCTTCTGGAGTATATGGAACCAAGGAGAATATTTGGTTTTCAAGAATAGATGCAAGAATAGGTCCAAGAATGGGTTCAGAAACAGGCAGACCGTCGGGAATGTTGGGGTAAAAATAGATGGACAGACATAAAAACGGACATACTAAGGAGTAAGAAGATATGACTGCTACGGAGAATAGACGTCAGAGGCGGATTCTTTCGCTTCTGGCAGAGCGGGGAGAGTGGATGACAAGCAGACAGCTGGCGGCATTTTTCCAGGTGTCAGACAGGACAATCCGTTCCGACATTCGTGCGCTCAATGGACGATACGGGGAACCGATTATTGAGTCCAATGTACAGAGCGGATACCGCCTGATTCCTGGAAAGGGCAAGGTCGTGTCCGAGAAGGCAGAGAAGATAAAAATAGAAAAACGGGAGACAAAGATTCCGCAGACGGCAGAAGCGAGATGTGTGTATATTATCCAGAAGCTGATGTTTGAGGTCAAAGAGCTGAATCTTGTAATGCTGCAGAGCCAGATTTATGTCAGCGGCTTTTCAATCGACCATGATTTGAAACGCATCCGAAAGATGCTGGAGCCGTATCCTACCCTGAAGCTGGTGCGCAGTCATGAGTGCATCTCCTTACAGGGGGATGAGTTGAGCAAGCGGAAATTTTATAAGGATCTTCTGGTGGCGGAAATCCAGAAAAATTTTCTGAATCTGAATGAGTTGGCAGCTCTGTACCCAGCATTTGACCTGCTGGAAGTGAAAAATATTTTTCTGTCCGTGCTGAAAGAGTACGAGTATTCCATCCACGAGTCCATGCTCCCGATGCTGATTCTTCATGCTGGAACGAGCATTGAGCGGATGATGCATTCTAATTATATCAGTGTGACAGAGCAGGGGGACAATCTGGAGGAGACGATTGAGTACCAGATTTCTTCTGATTTTTTCAAGCGTATATCAGAGCGGCTGCATATCAAGGCCGTGCAGAGTGAGATTGCGCTGTTTGCCATGGTGATTATGGGGCGGCGTGCTTCCAATTATACAGGGGATTTTGTCAATTATTATGGGACGTGGATGAACACGCGAAAGCTGGCAGGAGAAGTTCTGGATGAGATTTATGGGGTGTTTGGCATTGATTTTCGCGACGATGTGGATTTGATTGCAGGGCTGAAGATGCATTTTCATGCCTTGATTGAGCGGGAGAAAAAACATCTGAGGCTGGATGATGTATTCTTGGAAGAAATCAAGCGCAAGTATCCAATGGTGTTCGAGATGGGAATCTATATTACCGAGTTTTTGGGGAAACGGCTCGGGGCAGATATTTCGGACACGGAGAGTGGATTTATTGCACTGCATCTGGGAGCGGCGAGCGAGAGGATGAACGGAAAGCGGCGATACAGAGCAGTGATGATTCTTCCTTACAATCAGTCTTTCTCTCAGGTCTGCGCGGCGAAAATCTCAGAGATGTTTCGGGAGAGAATGGAACTGGTAGCAACCATGCATTATTTTGAGGAGAAGGCGATATGCGAGATGGAGCCGGACCTGATTTTGACGACATTTCCGGTAACACATTCTCTGGCGATTCCGACCGTGGCAATCAATCTGTTTGTGGATTTTGACACAGAGGCAAACATTTTAAAAGCATTAAACCGATTGGATAAAAAGCGCTTCCATCTGGAATTTACGGCAAATATTGGAAATTTAATCCGAAAAGAGCACTATTATGAAAATCTGGAGTGCGATTCTCCGGAGGAAATCATCCGTTTTCTGTGTCGAGGGCTGCAGGAGCGGGGCATTGTGGAGGAATCGTTCTGTGATGTGGTGCTAAAACGGGAGGAGATGTCGCCGACATCCTTCGTAGATACCTTTGCGATTCCACATGCGCTGGGGACGCTGGCAAAGATATCCACTATCGCGGTGGCACAGCTGAAACATCCTGTGAAGTGGGGCAGATTTGATGTGAAGTTGGTGATGCTGTTTGCAGTCAACGAGGAGGACCAGGGAATGATTAAAATCTTTTTTGACTGGGTGTCGGATTTGGTGAGCCACACAGACGCGCTGGCAAAGCTCTGTGTGCCGTGCAGCTATGAACAGTTTATGGACCGGATTATGGATTGACAGGGAATCGCGTTATAAATGAAAGTTGATGGGACTTTCAGTACCTTTGATGTTTCCGGAGGGCTAGGAAATCGGTTTACTGTGATTGCATGAAAGTTCAGTTTATAATGACAATATCAATAGATGAGGAGGAAAGTTTTTATGAAACGAGTGTATTTATTTTGCAGTGCTGGAATGTCAACCAGTATGTTGGCGAGCAGTATGCAGGATGCAGCAAATAAGTATAATCTGCCAATCGAGGTCCAGGCGTTTCCGGATGGAAAGATTGGGGAGATTGTGGCAGAGTATCATCCGGATGTGATTCTTCTGGGACCACAGATTAAGTTCCGCTACAATGATATTGCAAAGGAATACGCAAATACAGGAATCCCGATTGCGGTGATTGATGCGGGAGATTATGGAATGATGAACGGGGAAAAAGTGTTGAAGACAGCAATTAAGATGATAAAAGCAAAATAGACGGAGGATGGTATATGTTAAGTAAAATGGAATCCTTTTTTATGCCTCTGGCAGAAAAAATAGGAAAGAATAAATATCTGATTGCGATTCGTGACGGCTTTCTGCTGTCAACGCCGCTTCTGATTATCGGTTCGTTCTTCCTGTTGATTGCGAATTTCCCGATTCCGAACTGGACAGAGTTCTGGGCGAGATTTTTTGGGGAGAACTGGACTTCCTACATGTCCAAACCGACCAGTGCGACGTTTGATATCATGGCAATTCTGGCGGTTATCGGCATTGGATATTCCTTTGCCGACCAGCTGAAGGTGGACCGTCTGGCGGCAGCAGCCGTCGGTCTGGTATCCTGGTTTATTTTGATGCCATATCAGATTACACAGGGAGATGTGGTTGTGACGGGTATCCCGCTGGGATGGGTTGGCTCCAGAGGTATCTTCGTAGGTATTATCTGTACATTTTTGGCTATTCATATCTATGCATGGGTGACGAAAAAAGGCTGGGTTATCAAAATGCCGGCAGGCGTGCCGCCGACTGTCACAAAATCCTTTGCAGCACTGATTCCTTCTGGAATTGTCCTTCTGGTATTTTTCCTGATAAATGTGCTGTTTGCGCTGACTCCATATGGCAATGCATTTGATTTTGTGTTCCGTTTCTTACAGAGGCCGCTGCTCTCTCTGGGAAATACCCTTGGAGCAGTCCTCATAGCCATGACGTTTCAGCATTTGTTCTGGTTCTTCGGAATCAACGGCGGCTCCATTGTGGGAAGCATCATGCAGCCGATTTTGACACCTCTGTCTATCGAGAATCTGAATGCACTGCAGGCAGGGCTTCCACTTCCGAACGTAGTCAACCAGCAGTTTTATGATTTGTTTACCACATTTGGCGGCTGCGGTTCCACACTGTCCATGTTGATTGCTATGATTCTGGTATGTAAGTCAAAACGTATCAAAGATTTGAGCAAGATTTCGTTTGTGCCGGCGTTTTTCGGCATCAATGAACCGATTGTATTCGGCCTTCCGATTGTGTTGAACCCGACGATTCTGGTTCCGTTTATTCTGACGCCGCTTGTCAATATTGTAATCAGCTATTTCTCCATGAAGAGCGGGCTGGTGCCGTTTTGCAGCGGCGTGCAGATGCCGTGGACCACTCCAGTCGTGATTTCAGGATTCCTGACAACCGGATGGCGCGGCGCACTGCTCCAGCTGATTCTTCTTGTCATCGGTGTGTTTATCTATCTGCCATTTGTGAAGATGATAGATAAACAGTACCTGAAAGAAGGCGAATCCTTAGGAAGCGACGAGGATGACATCTCGCTGGATGATTTGTCCTTTGACGATCTATAATGCTGGATAGGACAAACATGGTTTTAACAGGTGCAGCAGAACAGGCCAGTACAAGAAGAATGGAGAAAAAATGGGAGAATTAGAACGAATTTGTTTTCAGATTATATCGAATGTAGGGTTGGCGCGCTCCAGCTATGTGGAGGCAGTGCATGCAGCGAAGCAGGGCGATTATGACGGCGCGAGAGAATGTATGGAGGCCGGAAAAAAACAGTTTCTGGCCGGACATGAGGCGCACTTTGAACTGCTCCAGAAAGAAGCAAAAGGGGAGCAGGTGGGTGGTTCCTTGATTCTGGTCCACGCCGAGGACCAGCTGATGAGCGCGGAAGGATTTCAGATTATTGCGACAGAGCTGATTGAAGTCTACCGTCAGATGGATGCGCTGGAGAGGAAGATAGAAAGCGGAAAGGAGCAGGCATGATAAAACTGATTATGATTTATGACCAGGTGCAGGCAGGGCTTGGAACGAAAGACGACAGAATGGTGCCGCTTGGGGCGAGCAGAGAAGTGATTGGACCTGCGCTGATGATGAAGCCGTATTTAAAAGAGATTGATGCAAAGGTGATTGCGTGTCTGAGCTGCGGAACCGGCACCTATGCGCTGGAGCCGGATGAGGTGAGACGAAAACTGTGTGCGATGGTGCAGAAAGTTGGCGCAGACGCCGTTATCTGCGGTCCTTCTTTTAACTATTCAGAGTACAGCAAAATGTGCGCAGAGGTGGCGGACGAGATTTGGCAGAAAACAGGGGTTCCTGCGCTGGCGGCCATGGCGGCAGAGAATAAAGATATCATAGAGAAGTACGATAAAAAAATTACTATTATCACAACACCGAAAAAAGGAGAAGCCGGCCTGAATGATGCTCTCAAAAAGCTGTGCTATGCGGTACAGGAGGTCGTCTCAAAAAATAGCAAAAAATCATAAAAAGCCGTGCTGATACGTGCGATACGTGGGGCAGACAGTAGGAATGCTGCAGAAGAGTGGAAGAAATTCGCTTTTCTGCAGCATTTTTGTCTGAATCGCGTACAGTTTGCATATCTTTACAAGAAACAGAATCTGTGTTAGTATCGATGAGGATCAGAAATACTTTGCTGGCACAGGAAGTATGTTCGATCGACCATAAACAAATGCTTCAGAGGGTTTGACTTTTTGCGGCATCTTTTTTATACTAAACTAAGATACAAAAGATGATAGGAATGGAGGACAGGTTCAGCGGACATGAACACACAAAAGGAGATAGTTCTCACAAAAACAATCGTAGTATGGTTTCTCGCGATGATATGCTGCGCACTCTGGGGCAGTGCGTTTCCGATGATTAAAATCGGATATCGGCTGGTTTCGGTGGATACGGCGGACACGGCGTCACAGATTTTGTTTGCCGGATGCCGGTTTGCGATGGCGGGACTTTTGACAATTCTCATCGGAAGCCTGTTAAACAGAAAGATTCTGCTTCCAAGCAGGCAGACTTTTCCCATGGTCTTGAAACTCTCCCTGTTTCAGACCATTATTCAGTACTTATTTTTCTATATTGGCGTGGCGCACACAGCGGGCGTGAAGGGGTCCATCATCGGTGCATCCAATGTGTTTTTTGCGATTTTGATTTCCAGTTTGATTTTTAAGCAGGAGACTTTAAATGCAAGAAAGCTGTTCGGCTGCGCAGTGGGATTTGCCGGTGTTGTTCTGATTAATTTAAACGGCGGCGGAATTGATATGAGCATGTCTATGAGCGGAGAAGGAGCTCTTGTGCTCTCTGCGGTTTCCTATGCGGTCTCTTCCTCCATGATTAAAAGTTTCTCTCAGCAGGAGAATCCTGTGACTTTATCTGGATGGCAGTTTTTTGTGGGCGGCCTGGTGATGATTCTGTGCGGCTGGTGTATGGGCGGGCGTTTGGTTTTGGACAGCTTGCCCGCCTTCGGAGTGCTTTTATACTTGGCATTTTTATCTGCGGTTGCTTATTCCCTGTGGGGAATTTTGCTGAAATACAATCCGGTTTCCAAAGTAGCCATGTTTGGATTTATGAATCCTATGTTTGGCGTGCTGTTTTCCGCCTGGCTTTTGGGGGAGAGCAGCGAGGCGTTTGGTATTCGGGGTATTACGGCGCTGTTTCTCGTGTGTGCGGGAATCTGCATTGTAAATCGGCCCACACCGGATACAAAAGCACGGGCATGAGCAAAAAACATATGCCAGGATGTATAGAAAGAGATGTATCAAGAGGTATATAAAAATGTGTGTCAAGGTGAATGGAAGAAAGGAGTTTTGACAGATGGAAAAGAGAAAATTTGAAAAACTGAATGTAGAGACTTCGCTGCTGGGATTTGGATGTATGCGTTTTCCGTTGACAGCGGAGGGAAAAATCGATGAGGCGCAGGCAGAGGAGATGATTGATCTGGCGATAAAGTCCGGAGTAAATTACATTGATACTGCATATCCTTATCACAATGGCGACAGTGAGCCGTTTGTGGGCCGCGTGCTGGACAAGTATGACAGAAATTCCTACTATCTGGCAACTAAGCTTCCAATATGGAAACTGCAGACACTGGAGGATGCGAAGACCATCTTTGCGGAGCAGTTGGAGCGCCTGCACAAGGATTATGTGGATTTTTACCTTCTGCATGCCATGAGCCGTGAGCGCTGGGAACTGGTGAAGAAGCTGAATGTGATTCCATATCTGGAGGAAATGAAGAGACAAGGAAAAATCCGCTATCTGGGCTTTTCCTTCCATGATAAATATGAAGTGTTTGACGAGATGATTCATGCGTATGACTGGGATTTCTGTCAGATTCAGTTCAACTACATGGATACGGAAGAGCAGGCAGGACTTCGAGGATACCATCTGGCTGAAGAGCTGGGAATTCCGATGGTGATTATGGAGCCGGTGAAGGGCGGCATGCTGGCGGCGCTTCCGGAGGAGATTGCTGGTGCTCTGAAGGCAGAGCGGCCGGATGCGAGCATCGCTTCCTGGGCAATGCGATTTGTCGGCACATTCTCAAATGTAAAGGTGATTTTAAGTGGTATGTCCGACATGAATCAGGTAAAAGACAACCTGAAAACGTTTGGTGAATTTGAGCCGTTGAGCGAGAAAGAGCAGAAGCTGATTGCAAAGACAGCAGAGAATCTGCGCGCGCGTGTGCAGAATGGCTGTACTGCATGTCGTTACTGTATGCCATGTCCGGCTGGGGTGAACATTCCGCAGAACTTTAAAATCTGGAATGAATATCATGTATACCAGAATAAGGAGAGAGCAAGAAAGAACTATTTTAATAACTTCGAGGAGAGCGCGTGGGCGAAGAACTGTGTGCGGTGTGGAAAATGTGAGGCGGCATGTCCGCAGCATCTGTCCATCCGCGAGGATTTGAAGCGTGTGACGGCAGACATGGAAGCACTGCGATAAAGAAAGGCGAGTTTCTCTCCCTGGCTAGGCGGACGAAGCCAGGGAGAGAGCGCAGTTGGAGGAAGCTTTATGCTGATTATTAAAAATGGTATGGTGACAGACCCAGCGAGCGGATTCGAGGGAATGGCGGATGTCTGGGTGGAGGATGGAACCATCAAAAAGGTGATAAAAAGAGAAAGTGGGACAGAACTGTTGTCTGAGGCGGAAAGTCCGGCAGATGCACAAGAAGCGGCGAATGTCCAGGTGATTGATGCTGCTGGTATGGTGGTGGCACCAGGTCTGATGGATGTGCATGTGCATTTCCGAGACCCTGGACTGACCTACAAGGAGGACATTCTGACCGGTGCGGCGGCAGCTGCCAGGGGTGGTTTCACGAGAGTGGTATGTATGGCAAACACGTCCCCTGTCATCGACAATGTGGAGACGCTTCGGTATGCTTTGGAAAAGGGAAAGACGACAGGGATTCATGTGATGCAGGCAGCTGCCGTGACAAAAGGCTTGGCAGGTCGGGAACTGACCGATATGGACGCTTTGAAAGCAGCTGGAGCAGCTGGATTTACGGATGACGGCATCCCAATTCTGGATGCAAAGATTCTGTTTGCGGCGATGGAACAGGTGAAACGTCTGAATATGCCCATCAGTCTGCATGAGGAAGATGCGCGCCTGATTACCAATAATGGCATCAACCAGGGAGAGGCGGCAGCGAAACTTGGCATTGTCGGGTCTCCGTCCATCGCGGAGGAATCCATAGTGGCGAGAGATTGTATGATCGCTCTGCGGACTGGGGCGAGAGTCAATGTACAGCATATCAGCTCTGCTGTTTCTCTGGAGCTGGTGCGCCTGGCGAAATCTCTCGGCGCCGATGTCTGGGCGGAAGTGACGCCGCATCATCTGACGCTGACAGAGGATGCTGTGCTGAAACATGGAACTTTGGCAAAGATGAATCCGCCGCTGCGGACAGAGCAGGACAGAGAGGCATTGATTGCTGCGCTGGCAGACGGCACGATTGATATGGTGGCGACGGACCATGCGCCGCATAGCAAAGAGGAGAAAGAGAGAGGTCTGACAGGAACACCGGAATATCCTGCAGCGCCGAGCGGTATCACAGGGCTTGAGACAGCGCTGTCTCTGTGCGTGACGCACCTGGTGCGCACGGGAAAACTGAGTATGATGCAACTGATGGAAAAAATGAGCAAAAAACCGGCAGAATTGTACCATACTGTCTATGAGGGTATTCGCGAGGGCGCAGCCGCCGATCTTGTGATTTTTGCACCCGAGGAGACATGGGTGGTTGGAGGCTATGCATCTAAGGCGACCAACTCTCCATTTACCGGAGAAGAATTGTACGGAAAAGTGCGGTATACCATCTGCGAGGGAAAGATTGTGTATCAGGCGTAGAACGCAGGCTGGTATGCTACAGGCCGATGTGTCTGAAGGCCAGTGTGCTACAGCTTAGTGTGCTTGCGGGCTGGTGTATTTATGGGCCGCTTTGCCAGAGCAGGATTCCAACGGCACCACGCTCTCGCTCCAATGAAAAACGCAGCAGACGCTAAGCTCGAACCCTCACTTCGTGAGGCTTCTCACTAAGCGCTGGCGTTTTCCAATGGGCTGCCGTTTGGAACTGCATCTGGCTTGTGCGGCCCAACCGGTTTGTGCACAGAATGTTGTATAGATATCAGGGTCAAATAGACATAAAATCCGATGCAAGCTTGCTTGCAGGAGGATTTTTGTCCAGTTGACCCGCCAAAACACCAAAAAGTAGCCATTTTTCGTAGAAAAATGAGCGGATTTGGCGTGTTTTAGAATTGCGTGAGTGCGAAGCACGGAGCAATTCGTGATATCAAAGGTCAAATTTTATATTTGACCTCAACATCATCTGTATAGAAAGAAAAGATAGACAAAAACCAGCTTGGCGTAGTATGATAGAGAGGTGTGTCGGAGGAAAAAATGCAGCAGAAACAATATAACGCTTTATTTTTTGATGTGGATGGTACGCTTCTGGATTTTGATGCTGCCGAGAGAGAAGCTTTGGGGCTGCTTTTGAGGGACAGGGGCATAGAAATTCGGGAAGAGTACATCCAGTGTTATCACCATATCAATGCGTCCATGTGGAAAATGCTCGAGCGCGGGGAGATTACGCGCGAAAAACTGCAGAGCGAGCGTTTTGTGCAGTTTTTTGATGCAGTGGGATTGAAAGAAAAAGCAGATGGAGAGGAAAATCGGATATACCGGAACTATCTCTCGCAGGCTGCGATTCCGATTGCAGGCGCCCAGGCCGTGCTGCAGGAACTTGGAAGTCGATATCCACTCTATGTAGTCAGCAACGGAAACACGCAGGTGCAGTATGGAAGATTGGGCATTTGTGGTTTCCAAAAGTATTTCCGGCAGATTTTTTTGTCGGAGGAAATCGGTTACACAAAGCCGGACAAGAGGTTTTTTGAGGAATGTCTGCGCCAGCTGCCAGATATGAAGCGGGAGGAGATTCTTCTGATAGGGGATTCCTTATCATCGGATATGGCAGGCGGGCGAAACGCAGGGATTGATACCTGCTGGTACAATCCGACAGGAATTTTACGGGATGAGACGATACCAGTGACATACGAGATTCAGGATTTGAGAGAATTGTGTGCGCTGCTGGAATAGAAAAGAGGAAAATGAAGGGAAGAGAAACGTATGAAAACAATGCTTGAGAGAGGCGCCGGTCTTTTGATGCCGATTTCCAGCCTTCCGTCTCCATATGGAATTGGAACGTTTGGAAAAGCAGCCTATGATTTTGTGGACACTCTGAAAAAGGGAAGACAGATGTACTGGCAGGTACTTCCGATGGGACCGACCAGTTATGGAGACAGCCCATATCAGTCTTACTCTGCGTTTGCAGGTAATCCGTATTTTATTGACCTGGATATGCTGAAAGAGGAACATCTCCTGACACAGGAAGAAATCAATTCCTGTTTCTGGGGAGAGGATGCATCGAAAGTATCATATGATGCTATCTACTATTATCGCTATCCGCTCCTGAGAAAGGCGTATGAGAAGAGCGCGCACAAAGACACAGAGGAATATAAGGCGTTCTGTGAAGAACAGAAGGGATGGCTGTACGATTATGCGCTGTATATGGCCTGCAAAATGCATTTTGAGTATCAGTCATGGCTGTCCTGGCCGGAGGATATCCGCCGGCGCAAACCGGAAGCATTGAAGAAATACGGCGAGCAGCTGAAAGATGATATTGATTACTGGATGTTCATGCAGTTTAAGTTTTTCAGTCAGTGGAAAAAACTGCGCGCGTATGCACATGAGAATGATATTCGCATCATCGGAGATATTCCGATTTATCTGGCGATGGACAGCGCAGATGTCTGGACGCATACAGAACTGTTCCAGTTGGATGAGGTAAATCTGACGCCGGTGAATGTCGCAGGAGTTCCGCCCGATGCGTTTTCTGATGACGGACAGCTGTGGGGAAATCCATTGTATGACTGGGATTATATTGAAAAGACTGATTTTGCGTGGTGGAAAGAGAGAATGAAAGCATCTGCAAAGCTGTACGATGTAATCCGAATCGACCACTTTATCGGTGTGGTACAGTATTATGCGATTCCATATGGTGCGAAGGACGGAAAGACTGGAAAGTGGCACAAAGGACCTGGAAAGAAATTGACAGACGCCATCAATTCCGTAATCGGTGATGCAAAGATTATTGCAGAAGATTTGGGAGTGGAGTGTCCGGAGGCGAAGGAGCTTCTGGCAGAGACTGGATATCCAGGAATGAAGGTGATGGAGTTTGGCTTTGGCGGAGACCGTTTCAATGAGCATCTGCCGCATATGTATGAGCCAAACCTGGTGGTTTACGGCGGCACGCATGACAATGAAACTCTGGTGGGCTTCTTCAATGAGAGTCACAGAGAATGGTGGGAGCTGCAGTTTATCGCAGATTATCTGGAAGCAAAGCACAAAGATGAAGTGGTGTACCGCGTATTCCGCGCCCTGTATGCATCCTGCGCGAGCGTAGCGATTTTCCAGGTACAGGATTTGCTGAAACTGGGTAACAGCGCGAGAATGAATGCGCCGAGCACTCTCGGAGGAAACTGGAGATGGAGAATGAAACCAAATCAGATTCAGCAAGGTGAGATTGACATGCTGTGTTATCTGGTAGATACCTTCGGAAGATTTCCAGATGAGAGAAAGAGAAAAAAAGCTGAGGAAGCAAAGGCAAAAGAGGCAGAAAAAAGCGAAGCAGAAACAGAGCAGGAAATAAAGTAAATAGGATAGAAGCAGTAGAGTAAGAGCGAAGAGCCATATGAGCTGGAAAGGAAAGAAATAAAATGATTAGTGCAAATAACGTGACTCTGCGTATCGGCAAGAAAGCATTATTTGAAGATGTAAACATCAAATTTACGGAGGGAAACTGTTATGGATTGATTGGCGCCAACGGCGCCGGAAAATCCACCTTTTTGAAGATTCTGTCCGGCCAGTTGGAGCCGACCAGCGGAGATATTGTCATCACACCTGGACAGAGACTTTCTTTCTTGCAGCAGGACCATTTCAAATATGATGAGTATTCTGTGCTGGATACGGTCATTATGGGAAATGCGAGACTGTACGAGATTATGAAGGAAAAAGATGCTATCTATATGAAGGAAGATTTCACAGATGAGGATGGTATCAAGGCGGCAGAGCTGGAGGGCGAGTTTGCCACTATGAACGGGTGGGAGGCAGAGTCCGACGCAGAGAATATGCTGAATGGTTTGGGAATCGAGCCGGAATTTCACTATGTACAGGTGAAGGACCTGACAGGTCCGCAGAAGGTGAAAGTGCTGCTGGCGCAAGCATTGTTTGGAAATCCGGATATCCTGCTCCTCGACGAGCCGACCAACCATCTGGATTTGGATGCGATTGCATGGCTTGAGGAGTTTTTGATTAACTTTGAGAATACCGTTATCGTAGTATCCCATGACCGCTATTTTTTGAATAAAGTTTGTACGCACACAGCGGACATCGACTACGGAAAGATTCAGCTCTATGCTGGAAACTATGATTTCTGGTATGAGTCCAGCCAGCTGATGATTCGTCAGATGAAGGAAGCAAACCGCAAGAAAGAGGAAAAAATCAAGGAATTGCAGGAATTTATCCAAAGATTCTCCGCCAATGCGTCAAAGTCCAAGCAGGCGACTTCCAGAAAGCGCGCTCTGGAGAAGATTGAGTTGGATGAAATCAAACCGTCCAGCCGTAAGTATCCATACATTGATTTCCGCCCGAACAGAGAAATCGGAAACGAAGTTTTGACAGTAGAGAATCTGACAAAGACCATCAACGGTGTGAAGGTGTTAGACCACATCTCCTTTATTCTTGGAAGAGAGGACAAGGTGGCTTTTGTTGGCCCGAATGAGCTGGCAAAGACAACACTGTTTAAGATTCTAGCTGGCGAGATGGAGCCGGATGAGGGGCATTATAAGTGGGGCGTCACGACCACACAGGCATATTTCCCGAAGGACAACAGTGCAGAGTTTAACAACGATGACACGATTGTGGACTGGCTGACGCAGTATTCTGAGATTAAGGATGCGACCTATGTGCGCGGTTTCCTGGGACGTATGCTGTTTGCAGGTGAGGACGGCATGAAGCGCGTGAAAGTTCTTTCTGGTGGTGAGAAAGTGCGCTGCATGCTCTCCAAGATGATGATTTCTGGTTCCAACGTGCTGATTTTGGATGAGCCGACCGACCATCTGGACATGGAAGCTATCACAGCATTGAACAATGGTATGATGAAGTTCCCAGGCGTTATTCTGTTCTCCTCTCGTGACCACCAGATTGTACAGACTACAGCAAACCGTATCATGGAGATTATCAACGGCAAGCTGGTAGACAAGATTACAACTTACGATGAGTATCTGGACAGCGACGAGATGGCGCGTAAGAGATTTACTTTTACGATGGCAGAGTCTGAGGAAAAAGATAACTAAAGAATATCGGAAACGGGTATTAGAAATATTAAAAAAGAGTTCGTTATACAACACAAAAAATAGAACATACAGGGCAGTGTTTCATGTGCATTCTTTTATGCATGACTTGGAAAACTGCCCTGTATATTTTTTTACAAGTATCATGTATCACGGATATAATTATATATCACAGATGTGGAATGTTAAATGGTGAACGACAAATTCATAGTATGGGAAAATGCAGTCTTACATCTGATATAATTTGCAGCGAATGGTAGAAACCTCCAAATGGAATTCCATTGAAGAACACCAGCGCTTGGCGAAGCATTGAACACTTAGCGAGGTTTTCTACGAGCTTAGTGAAAAAGTTCACAGAGTGGGTATTTTCGAGCCTAGTGTCTGCTGTGTTCTTCATTGAGCGAGAGCGCGGTGACGTTGGAACATGGAATGGGCGAAGCGAGCGGATTATGAATGATTTTGGGACAAAAAGAGCAAAAAAACAAAAAAGAGAAAAAATTGACATAAATTCACACGATTTTCATTGATTGTTCTAAAAGGTTCCCATACAATGGAGATATTCCATATTCAAAAGCAGCAAAATACCATAAGAAGAAATAAGGAGGGGATTCGGATGAGGAAAACGATTATCTTTATTGACAGTGAGATTGGTGCGGAGGACAAGAAAATATATGACATAGGGGCAGTCAGAAGTGACGGTGTAGTATTTCACTCTCCAAAAGTATCCGACTTTTCTGCTTTCCTTGCCGGATCGCAGTTCTTGTGCGGACATAACGTGATTCACCATGACTTGAAATATCTGATGCCTCATATGAGTTTTGATAGAAACTTTGATATGCACTTAGATACAAGCAAAGCAGACCGCATGCGGGTGATTGACACTTTGTACTGGTCGCCTCTTTTATTTCCGAGAAAGCCCTATCACGCACTTTTGAAAGACGACAAGCTGCAGGTGGAGGAGTTGAATAATCCGGTCAACGATGCAAAGAAGGCGGAGGATTTGTTCTATGATGAAGTGAATGTGTTCAGCGCGCTGCCATTTAAAATACAGCAGATTTTTTACAGTCTTCTGCATGCACATGAGGAGTTCAGAGACTTTTTTGCCTACGTGGATTTTCGGCCCTATGTCTTTGACACGCTGTCGCTCATTCTGAAAGAGTACGATGGGATGCTGTGTACGAATGCCGACATTGGCGCGCTGATAAAGCAGTATCCGGTCGAGCTCGCCTACACGCTGTCACTCATCGGAACCGGAGATGCTCACTCCATCACACCGCCATGGCTTCTGAAGAATTATCCAAGGATTGAAAATGTGATGAAGGTGCTGCGCAATACTCCCTGCAAAGAGGGCTGTCCCTACTGTGACAGTCAGCTCGATGTCCATAAGGGCCTGAAACAGTATTTTGGCTATGACAATTTCCGCACCTATCAGGGAGAACCGCTGCAGGAACAGGCAGCGCAGGCCGCCGTGGATGGAAAGTCACTTCTCGCGGTGTTTCCGACAGGAGGCGGCAAATCCATCACATTTCAGCTGCCCGCTCTGATGGCGGGACATGCCTGCCATGGCCTGACAGTCGTGATTTCGCCGCTGCAGTCGTTAATGAAAGACCAGGTGGACAATCTGAATCGAATCGGCATTGTGGATGCTGTGACTGTGAATGGGCTTTTGAGTCCGATTGAGCGCGCCGATGCCTATCGGCGTGTGGAGAATGGCTCTGCCAGTCTTCTGTATATTTCGCCGGAACAGCTGCGCTCAAAAACGGTCGAAAAAATGCTGCTGTCTCGGAATATTGTGCGTTTTGTCATCGATGAGGCACACTGCTTTTCGGCCTGGGGACAGGATTTTCGCGTGGACTACCTGTATATCGGAGATTTTATACGGAAACTCCAGGAAAAAAAGCAGGACGAAACACCGGTTTCTGTCTCCTGCTTTACCGCAACGGCAAAACAGAAAGTTATCACCGATATCTGTGACTATTTTAAGAAAAAACTGGATCTGGACCTGGAGCTGTTTACTTCCTCGGCAGCGAGAGAAAACCTGCATTATACTGTGCTGTACAAGGAAACGGAGGAGGAGAAATACATTGCCCTGCGCAGTCTGATTGAGCAGAAAAACTGCCCTGCGATTGTGTACGTTTCTAGGACGAAGCGCACGAAAGCACTCGCGGAGAAGCTGACAAATGACGGATTTACGGCGAAACCCTTCTATGGAAAGATGGATGCCAAAGACAAAATTGCCAATCAGGAGGCGTTTATCCGCAATGAAATACAGGTCATTGTGGCAACTTCCGCCTTTGGTATGGGCGTTGACAAGAAGGACGTCCGCCTGGTGGTTCACTATGACATCTCGGACTCCCTGGAAAACTACGTGCAGGAGGCAGGGAGAGCAGGGCGCGATCCGTCTCTGCAGGCGGACTGCTATGTTTTGTTCAATGACAGCGACCTCGACAAGCATTTTATTCTGCTGAATCAGACCAAACTGAGCATGAGTGAAATTCAGCAGGTCTGGAAGGCGATAAAAGACCTGACAAAACAACGTCCCCGTATCTGCTGCTCCCCGTTAGAAATTGCCAGACAGGCTGGCTGGGATGACACGGGCGTGGATATCGAGACGAGAGTGAAGACTGCCATCGCGGCGCTGGAGACAGCAGGATACATCACGCGCGGAAATAATGTTCCCAGAGTCTACGCGACCAGCATTCTCGCGAAAAATATGGAGGAGGCGGGCTGTCGCATTGACATGTCGCCGCTGTTTACCTCTGACAGCGAGAGGCAGAATGCCAGACGCATCATAAAATCGCTGATTTCCAGCCGCAGCATTGCGAAAGCGGGAAATGAGGAAGCAGAGTCGCGCATCGACTATCTGGCAGACACGCTCGGATTGACGAAGGAGGAAGTGATTGAGGCAGTGAACCGGATGCGTGAGGACGGTCTGCTGGCGGATTCCAGGGATATGTCAGCCTATATCCTGCGCAGCGATTCCGAGAATAAAACAGCACAGGTTCTGGACAAGTTCGCTCACTTGGAGCAGTTTGTTTTCTCGCGGATTGGAAAGGAAGGCTGCGAGCTGCACTTAAAGGAGCTGAACGGGGAGGCGATTCAGGCGGGCGTATCATCCTCGAGCGTGAAAAATATCCGCACGATTCTGTATTATCTGACAATAAAGAATTATATTTTTAAGCAGGAGAACAGCGCCCAGCAGTACATACAGACATCGCCTGCCTTAGAGCCTGAAAAAATGCTGGAGAAATTTTACCGGAGAATCGATATCTGTCATTTTATTGTGGAAAATCTCTTTGAGAAAGCGAGACGCACCATACCCCGCACGGGCGATACGGAAGAAGTTCTGGTGCAGTTTTCCCTGTTGGGACTGTATCAGGAGTACAGAGATACCCCGAGGCTGGATGTAGGGACGGCACCAGTGACTCTGGCCGACATGGAGGACGCACTGCTGTATCTCTCCAAAATCGGTGCCATGCGGTTGGAGGGCGGTTTTCTGGTTCTGTACAATGCAATGGAAATCAAACGAAAAGTGTTTGACAACAAAATCCGCTACAAGGTGGATGATTACCGGATGCTGGATGAGTTTTACAGGCAGAAAATTCGCCAGATTCACATTGTGGGAGAGTATGCGAACTTGATGGTGCGCGACTACGATGCGGCTCTGCAGTTTGTGCAGGACTATTTTCAGATGGATTTTAAAAAATTTATTTCCAGGTATTTTAAGGGAGAGCGCGCGAAGGAGATTGACCGGAATATCACACCGGAAAAATATAAAAAGCTGTTCTGTGAGTTGTCCGAGGTGCAGTCTGGTATCATCCATGATGCACAGTCAAAATATATTGTGGTGGCAGCAGGGCCAGGGAGCGGAAAAACCCGCGTGCTTGTCCATAAACTGGCATCCCTGCTTCTGCTCGAGGATGTGAAGCACGACCAACTTCTGATGGTCACATTTTCGCGCGCGGCTGCGACGGAGTTCAAAAAGCGCCTGCTCGCTCTGATTGGAAATGCCGCCGGATTTGTGGATATCAAGACATTTCATTCCTACTGTTTTGACCTTCTGGGAAAAATCGGAAGCCTGGAGGGTGTAGAGGATGTCGTCAAAAACGCGACCGAGCTGATTCGAAACGGCGAGGTGGAGCCAGGCAGGATTTCCAAGAGTGTTCTGGTGATTGACGAAGCGCAGGACATGGATGAGAACGAGTTTGCACTGATTGAGGCCCTGATGCAGCGAAATGAGGAGATGCGAGTGATTGCGGTCGGGGATGATGACCAGAATATCTATGAATTCCGCGGCTCAGACTCCAGATATTTGAAGTCGTTTGTGACAGAGTACGGCGCCACCCTCTATGAGATGAACGAAAATTACAGAAGTAAGGCCAATATCATCGCGTTCTCCAATGTGTTTGCAAAGACTCTCAGAAACCGCATGAAGACAAACCAGGCTATAGCGGTGCAGAAAGAAGACGGCATCGTGCAGCTGGTCCATCACAGTGGGATGCATCTGGAAGAACCAGTGATTGCGCAGGTGGTGCGCACCTATGAGGGCGGAAAAGCCTGTATTTTGACAAACACGAACGATGAGGCGCTCTGCATTCTGGGTGGTCTGCTTCAGAAGGGAATTCGGGCAAAGCTGATTCAGTCCATGGATGGATTCTCACTTTATAATTTGGTGGAAATCCGGTTCTTTCTCACCATCATTGACAAAAGGCTGACTTCCCCTGTGATTTCGAATTTGCTGTGGCAGACCGCAAAGAACCGGTTGAGCACAGTGTATGCCGACAGCACCTGCCTCGAAAACTGCATGAACATGCTGACTGATTTTGAGAAGATTTATCCGGCAAAATATAGGAGTGACCTGGAGGAGTTTATCAGAGAGTCGAAATTTGAAGACTTTTATTCGGACAGAAAGGACTGTATGTATGTCTCGACCATCCACAAGGCAAAAGGGCGTGAGTTTGACACCGTGTATATGATGCTGAATCAGGTATCGGTGCAGCGGGATGAGGACAGGAGGAAACTGTATGTGGGCATGACAAGAGCAAAACATGCACTGTATATTCATTATAATGGAACTTTGTTTGATTTTCTAAAGGTTCCTGGTGTGGAGAAAGTGGAAGATACGTGCTCCTATGCACCGCCGGAAGAGATTGCGCTGCAGCTGACGCACAGGGATGTGGTGCTGGACTTTTTTAAAGGGAAGAAAGAGCTGATTTTCAAATTGCACAGCGGTCATCCGCTGTCTTTGAAAAACGGGTATCTGATGGCAGAAACCACTCCGCAGTCGGAAAGGCGGCAGCCAGAAAACCTACAGCCAGGGCGTGTGCAGCCGGCAGCAAAGTTATCCAGGGCCTGCAATGCGAATCTGGAGAGGCTTGAGAAAAACGGATATGAACCATATGCCGCAGAAGTCCGCTTTGTTGTCGCGTGGAAGGGGGAAAAAGACCAACATGAGACAGCGGTGCTGCTGCCCACTATTTATCTGAAAAGAAAAGAACGTATCCAGTGACAGGATAAAAAGACATAAGAGTAAATAAAGTACAGGGAAGTTTTCTTTTGTATGCATGTGAAGAATTTCATGTGGGATACAAAGAAAACTTCCCTGTTGTCATGAAAAATAGGAACATATAGTTGCCCATTCCAATTTGAAATATTTAGACAAAAAGGAAACAATTTTTTGCAAAAACTGTGAGAATCGTACAAAATCATGCTCTATAAGGCAGAAATTAATAGGTTTTATTATGATTATTGCGATGATAATTGGGTATATGATATGCTGATTGCACAAAACAAAACGAATTCGGTTTGGAAAATGAAAAGAAATAACAAAAAGGAGGTTTTCATGGAATCCGTAGCAAAGTCTAACTCAAAAGGGTGTGGGTTTGTGCGTTATGTGAAAACGCATATATGGCTATACTTGCTGTTTCTGCCAGGAGCATTGTTTTTTATTATATTTAAGTATGTACCAATGCTGGGAGTAGTCATTGCTTTTCAAAATTACAATCCATTCCAGGGATTTTTGGGAAGTCCATTTGTAGGTCTCACCCATTTTAAAAATTTTTTTATTGGCCCTGATTTTTGGATGCTGTTAAAAAACACATTGGCAATTTCCCTGCTCAACTTGATTTTTTATTTCCCACTTCCAATTATTGTGTCGCTCTTATTAAATGAAATAAAGAGTCTGGGGTATAAGAGAGTCATTCAAACACTTGTTTATATTCCGCATTTTGTTTCTTTTGTCATTGTAGCAAGTTTGACCTATACGCTTTTCAATATTAACAATGGCATTCTTCATGAGCTGTTGCTGAATATTACGGGCAAAAGCATTGATATACTCGCATCTCCGGAGTATTTCAGAGGTATGATTATAGGGCAGAGCATGTGGAAGGAAACCGGATATGGAACCATTATATTCCTGGCTGCATTGTCTGGCGTTGATATGGAATTGTACGAGGCTGCAAAAGTGGACGGAGCAGGAAGATGGCGCTTGATGTGGCATATTACATTGCCAGCTATACGAGGAACTATTGTTATTATGCTGATTCTGCGTGTTGGTTCCATCCTCAATACAGGATATGAACAGATTTACCTCATGAGCAATGACCTGAACAGAAGCGTGGCCGAAGTATTTGATACTTATGTTTACACAAAAGGAATTATACAAGGCCAATATTCCTATAGTACGGCAGTGGGTCTTTTTAAATCTGTAATCAGTATGATTATGGTTTTGGGAGCGAACAAAGTCGCAAAAATGTGCGGTGAGTCAGGAATATATTAAGTCAGCAGGAGGTGAGATTTGAATATGGGAAAGAAACATACAAAAATCAAGAGAAGTTTTGGAGACCAGGTGGTTCAGGTTATCATTTATGTTGTACTGACAGGTTTTGCAATTTCAACAGTACTCCCCTTTTTATATATTGTGGCGGGATCCTTTGCGACGGAAAAAGAAATTGTTGAGAGGCCATTTTTTATCATACCGCGGGTAATATCATTCAATGCATATAAATTTATCATGGAAACCGGAGAAACATTCCGAGGGCTTAGGAATTCCATTTTTGTGACTCTGGTAGGAACAGCAATCAACATGCTTTTTACTACAACGTTTGCGTATCCTTTGTCAAAAAAGGATTTTAAAGGAAGAAACATTATCCTGAATCTTGTTATCGTGACAATGGTGTTTTCAGGAGGCATGATACCAAGCTTCCTTGTAATTAAAAATATGCATTTGTTAAATACATATTGGGCATTGTTTCTGCCTGGGGCAATCAGTGCTTTTAATTTGGTTATTGTGAAGAACTTTTTTGAAGGGATTCCGAAGGAATTGGAAGAGGCAGCAATTATGGATGGCTGCAATGATTTTTGGATATTTGCGAAAATCATTCTTCCACTGTCAAAACCGGTGTTAGCTTCCATTTCTCTGTTTTATGCAGTAGGTCATTGGAACGACTATTTTGCGCCTATGATGTATATCTCAAATCCGAAAATGGAAGTGATTCAGATTGTTTTGAGAAGAGTTGTTTTGTTGGCTAATGGTGTTGCGACGGATGGCAGTATGCTGGATTATGGAACACTGGGAGCACCTCCGGATAAAGCTGTAAAAATGGCGGTGACAGTAGTGGCAACGGTACCGATTCTGCTGGTATATCCATTTATACAGAAATATTTTACAAAAGGTGCAATGATAGGAGCTGTAAAGGGCTGAGTGTGCCCGAAAAAACTATAAACAAAAAGGGAAAAATACGGTTTGACCCAACATCTAAGAAAGGAAATAGGTATATGAAATCGAAAAGAATATTGGCGGCAGGTCTCGCAATGGTGTTGTCTGTAACTGCACTTGCAGGATGCGGCGGTGAGACAGCGTCAAACAATACTGCTGCAGGCGGCAAGGATGCGAACGGGGGAGATGAAAAATTCAAAGTCAGCGTTATGATTCAGGATTTTGAGGGGTCTCCTAACTCAGGAGAATACGCAGACGAAGTGATGAACAGAATCGAGGAGTACACTAACTGCGACCTGGAAATTCAGTGGGTTCCTTCTGATACTTATGAGGATAAGATGGGAATTACATTGGCGCAGGGAGACGATATGCCGATGATTATGTATGTTAAGCTGAATTCTGGTGTCATTTCAGCAGCAAAAGCCGGCGCCTTTTGGGATGTGGCAGACTTAATAACAGATGCCGAAAAATTACCGAACTTATCGAAAGCAAACCCGAATGTAAATAAAGCCATCACCGTCGATGGCAAGCTTCTTGGGGTTTATACATCTAAGCCAGTGGGAAGATATGGCTGGGGCTATCGCCAGGACTGGGCAGATAAACTTGGCTTGGAGGAGCCAAAAACTGTGGAAGATCTCTACAATATGTGCTATCAATTCACATATGGAGACCCAGATGGAAATGGGAAAGATGACACATATGGAATTTGTCTGTGCAAATATATGGGGCCATTTGATATTATGCAGACATGGTTTGGCTGTGGGAACGGCTGGGTCGAAGAAGAGGGAGAAATGATTCCTGTTCATCAGACAGAAGAATATATGGATGCTCTGAGATGGTTCCGTAAGATGTATGAGGATGGGCTGATATATTCAGATTTCGCAGTGCGGGATACAAATACTTGGATTGATGGTATGTATAATGGCCAGTGTGGTGTTCTGGTGGATACGATTGGTAATGCCAGAAAGGTCTGGGATTATTTTGTGACAAACGAAATACCAGCAGTCACAGGTGATGGTTTGGCATCCATGAAGTTGATGAATGGGCTTGCAAAAGATGAGAACAGCGAGCCAAGCAGCCTGGCATTAGCTGGATATGGTGGAATTTTCACCATAACAAAGGCGGTTAAAACGGAAGAGGATGTCATGAAATGTCTGCAGTTCCTTGACAAAATGAATGATGATGAGATGGTTATGCTGATAAATTATGGGCTAGAGGGTATTCATTGGGAGGAGAAAGACGGATATTTGGTTGACCTTGATGTGGATGACAAGGCAGCGAGCAAGGCGTATACCGGTTTGAACCAGCTGGGTTCCATTCTTCCGAATGTGATTGAAACGGATCCACCTCTTCAGAAAGATGAGCGGAGAAAGATTTTTGAACAATTAGAAGCAGATGCAGAAAAAATTGTCAAATTTAATCCTGCCATTGGATATCTGAACAATTCAGAAACCTTTAGTATGAATGGCGCTTCACTTGAGAGTATTTTACAGGAGGCGAGAACAAAATATATTGTAGGCCAAATTGATGAAAAAGGTTTGCAGGATGCATGGGATAACTGGGCAGCTCAAGGGGGAAGCAAGATGATAGAAGAAATAAATGAGCAGTACCAGGCAGATCAGCAGAAGGCTGAATAAATAGAGAAAAACAGGACAGGCAGGGGATGCAGCGTGGCTGAATAACATTCCCTGTCTGAAATGGATTGCTTGATTCGTGGGTGTGACAGGGGGAAGAAGACATGAAATTACCGATAAAAGACAGGTGGTCAAATATACCTTTTAAATCAAAATTGCTAATTGGTATGTTCCTGGCAGCGGCTTTTCCAATTATTTTACTCAGTATGTTTTCGTACTATGTAACGATTGGAGAAATGAGAGAACAAATGGATTTCATGGCTTTGGCAAAAGCACGAGAAGTGCAGGGGCAGGTAGAGAAGGTTCTGGAAAATATAAAGTACAGTTATATGGAGACATTTGTATCTCGGCCAATCACTGCAATTATGACAAGAGATATGAATTATTCTGACTACAGTATGCAGGTTGAGGCTATCCATCAGCTGAAAGGCCCTTCTTATTTGGAAGGAAATATCAGCGGTTTTACTTTTGTGAATTTTGATACAGACTGGGTTTTAAGTAACCGCGGCATGTATCGTTTTTCAGAAGCGGATAATCAGGAAGAAATCATGGAACTGGTAAAAAAAGATAAGACGCAGACTGCTTATCTGGTAAACAACATAAGGCAGAACGAGGATAAAAGTCTGGAGCGTACCACAATCAATACAGAGGGAATCTTTATGGCATTTGAGTTGCCGGTTCCCTCTGATACACCTAAATGTCTGGTAATAGTCAATATATCAGAGAAATCTTTGCGTGACTTGGCAGAGAATCATGATGGCTATGGAGTAACTGTGCTGGATGCAGAAGGAAAGCTTGTATTTTCAACAAATAAACAGATGGATGGAATCCGGACAAATCAATTAACCTCAGATGTCAATGGGTTTACTTATATGATTAGTTATGAAAACAGGGTCCTTTGGCAGGCAGGAAAAAAGATTGCCAATCTTTCCATTGTACTTATTATGGTAATGCTGCTTGGGGCAGGCATTACGTATTTGGTAAGTTTGAATATACCGTCCCATATCACAATTAGTAAATAAAATTTCTGGCTTGCTCATGCAGGAACAGCAAACCGATACGGATGATTTTCAATATATAGAAGACGGGGTTATAAACCTTGCCCAAAACATTGATTTTATGAAGGAGACAATCAATTATCAAAAAGAAATGCTGGAAGAGGTTTTGGTATCCAGATTGTTAAGCGGAACGATAAGCGGGGAAGAAATCAGCAGTTATTTAGAAAAAATTGGAAAACCATATTTTCCGTGTTACTCTATGATGGCTCTTTCGTTTGTCGCAGAGGCACAGTGGAATCAGGAGCCTGATAAGAACATTCTCATGGCTACAATCAGGGAATTTATTAAGAAGGAAGTATACCAAAAGATTTTCTTAGTGCCCATGGTGTGGGAACGAATGATTGTTTTTCTGATTGGTGACGACAGCAGCTATGAGATGGACGGGAAAATCTCAGAGATAAAAGTTCAACTGGATAGATTGCTCGAGCAGAAGGAAATAGTATCCTTGCAGTTTGGCGTAAGCAGACAGTTTTCCTCTCTTAAAGATACCTTCAGGGCACTTCATGAATGTGTGGAGGCGGCCAAAATAATAAGTGATACGGCAGGCGAGTCCAGCAATCAAACAAAGTATTCTACAATCATGATGTATGCAGAGTTTGTGGAAAATACAGAGAATACCTATGCCTATCCAATAGACAGGGAGTCTGAGATTAAAGAGCTTGTTGATTTATGCAAGACAAAAGAAGCCTGTGATGCAGTGAATATTTTTATAGATAATCTATATGAAAAAAAGATTCCGGCTGAAGAACGCAGATATTACCTGCAGCGCTTGTTGCTGTCGATTCTCACAGTGGCCAGTGATGCCGGAATTGGAATTGTAGAAATTGAAAATCTTGATAATCAGGATTTATTTGTGGGTTTTTGGCAGCTCTATGATGTCCAGAAAATAAAGGAATATGTATGTGGTCATGTGATTTCACCTATCATCGAGCAGCTTATCATTTTTAGAAGTAAAAATGTACAAAGTATTGAGGATAAGGTATATGCTCTGATAAAGAAATCAAGAGGAGATATCACATTGGTAGAATGTGCAGAAAAATTGAATTATCATCCGAACTATATAGGCAGAGTTTTGCGCTGTGAAAATAATACATCCTTTACCGCTTATGTTGCAGCCAAGAAGCTGGAGTATGCAAAAGAACTCTTATTGGAGACAGAGCTTTCTATCGCGGATATCGCAAAAAAGCTGAATTATACAAATACCCAAAATTTTATACGTTTTTTCAATAAACAGGAGCATGTAACACCAGGGCAGTACAGAAAGTCTTTTGGGATAAAAAATAAAGGAGAACTGGAATGAAAATCAGATTGAAGTGGCTGGAAGAGAAGGCAGAAGGGCAAACCTCCTGCACATTCAGCATTCCATGGGATCGTGGGATTTTATATAATGAAAAGTCGCTGATTATGCAAGATCCTGCGGGGCGCAGGATTGAAACGCAGAGCAGTGTATTGGCTTATTGGGATGATGGAAGTATAAAGTGGACAAACCATGGAATTTCAGAGGCCAGTCCGGCAGAATATTATGAGGTGAGCGCTCCCTGTGACGCACCAGCTTGGGCAGCCGATAAAGAGGCTGGAATGGGCGTGGCATATAAGGATTTTATTCAGATTTGCAATGGAATCATGCGTGTCAAGATTCCCTGTGCAGGAAAAGACATTTTTCAGGAACTATATATCGGAGAACGGCTCATTTGTCAAAGCGCTATGTTAGTGAGCGTGAAAGAATACCGAAGTACTTTCAAAGACACAGAACAGGTACAGTATGAACCGTTTGAAAGTAAAGTGATTTCAGCTGTGCTGGAGAAGAATCACGCAGTCAAGACAGTAGTGAAAGTCACGGGAAAATATCGTGGAAGGACGAAGGAATGGCTGCCTTTTTTGCTGAGGCTCACGTTTTACCGCAACAGTCCTGAAATTCGGATTGTCCATACATTTTTCTATGATGGAAATCCAAATAAAGATATCATAAAAGGAATCGGACTCCGATATTGCCAGGCAATGGAAGGGGAGCTGTACAACCGGCATGTTCGTATTTCTGGAGATACTGGCTTTTTGACAGAATCCCCCAAAATGCTGGTAACTGCTCGGGTAAGGGAACGGTATGAGACGCTGTTAAGAGAACAGATGGAAGGAAAACACGTTCAATTTACCCAGGACGATCAAACATTTGCAGAAATGCTGGAGGATTCTGCAGTATGGAATGATTACCGGATCCATCAGGACAGTGCCAGCCATTATCAAATTAAGAAACGTACAAAAAAGCAGTGTTCCTGGGTCAGTGTCAAACATGGAAGACGATCAAACGGAAGTGTGTATCTGGGAGGGGCAAACGGAGGAATTTTTTCTGGAATCAGGAATTTCTGGCAGAAATATCCTGCTGCAGTTGATTTGTACCATGTGGCGGAAAAAGAGGCGCAAGTAACACTTTGGTTCTGGTCTCCATATGGCGAGAGCATGGATTTGAGACATTACGATACGGATACGCATATGGCATCGAGCTATGAAGGCTTTGATGAGATGAGAAGTACCCCTTATGGGATTGCCAATACAACCGAGCTTGCGCTCATTGTGTGCGACGCAACGCCATCTCACAGCTCACTGAAGCGAATGGAGCAAAAACTCCAGAAACCCGATATTTTAGTATGTACACCGGCATACTACAGCAGCGCCAGGGCGTTCGGCACTTGGCAGCCAGAGGATACGTCCACAGCGTTTGGAGCATGGTTTGAGACGAGAGCGAACGCGATGCAGCAGGCGTTCCAAGAGCAGATAGAGACGCATGAGTGGTATGGCTTTTGGAATTATGGCGATATTATGAGATTTTATGATCCAGTCAGACACTGCTGGAAATTTGATTTGGGCGGCTGTGCCTGGAATAACAGCGAGCTGATTCCTGATATGTGGATGTGGTATACTTTCCTCCACAGCGGGAGCAGTGAGGCATTTCGATTGGCGGAGGCCTACACGAGACATGGGAGCGAGGTTGACCAGTATCATTTTGGTGAATATAAAGGTCTGGGCAGCCGTCACAATGTGGTGCATTGGGGATGTGGCTGTAAAGAACCTAGGATAAGTATGGCAGGGTTGAACCGTTTCCTGTATTACCTGACAGGAGACGAACGAATGGGAGAAATCCTGGATGAAGTGGCAGATGCGGATTATACAACCATAAATTTAGATCCTCTCAGAACGATTGTGACGCCGGATGGCTGTCCGACTCATGCCAGAAGTGCGCCAGATTGGTCTTCCTATTGTGCAAACTGGATGACGAAATGGGAGAGATACCAGGATACCAGATACAGAGATAAGATTCTCGCAGGAATCGACAGCTTGCTGCAGCTTCCTTCCGGTTTAAACAGTGGGCCTATGTTCGGATATGATCCGAAAACAGGTTCTCTGATCCATCTGGGAGATAATAATCAATCGTATCATATGTGTAACTGTTTTGGCGCCATTCAGGTGTGGCTGGAATTATCCTATATGCTGCAGAATGAGGAATTTGACAAATTACTTGAAGAGTACGGCGCCTACTATATACTGCCATTGGAAGAGAAAAAACGCTTGAATCCGTCAGTTTCGGCAGAGTTGTGGGGAATGCCTGGTATGGTTGTACCGCTCAGTGCTTTTGCTGCCTTTCAGACAGGAGATAAGGAGTTGGCAAAAAGAACATGGCAGATTGCTGTGAAAGAGCTGCTAAAGCCAGTCACAGCAAAAAAAGTGGATTCTTTGCAGATACCGGCGCCAGTTATGGAGTTAGAGGGCTGTGATTCTGCGTCAGGAGCGGTCTATATGAACCTGTTTTTAGCCTTCCCTTATTTAAAGCAGCTTTTGACGGAAGAAGAATTAGGTATGGAGGTAAGAGAAAATGGAATTTAGTGAAGTGAATGGCCTGCTGCATGGTGGGGATTACAATGCAGACCAGTGGCTTGACAGACCAGAAATTTTGAAGGAAGATATCCAGCTTATGAAAAAGGCAGGTGTCAATGTTGTTACTCTTGGGATATTTTCCTGGGCCAGCCTGGAGCCGGAAGAGGGTGTGTTTACCTTTGAATGGCTGGATCAAATTATGGATTCCATGTATGAAAATGGCATCTATGTAATATTGGCGACACCAAGTGCAGGAAAACCACCGTGGATGGCAAAAAAATATCCAGAGATTATGCAGACGGATAGGGCAAGAGTGCGTCATTTATATGGGAGAAGAAAGACACAGTGCAACAGCAGCAAGGTGTATCAGGAAAAAGTGAGAATCATAGATGAAAAACTGGCTGCACGGTATGCACATCATCCTGCTTTGCTCATGTGGCATATTTCCAATGAGGTTTCAGGGGAATGTCATTGTTCTGACTGCCAGGAAAATTTCAGAAAATGGCTGAAGAATAAGTATGGTACGATTGACAATCTGAATAAACAATACTGCAGTAAATTTTGGAGTCATACATACAATGACTGGTCGGAAATCGAATCGCCAGCGCCTCATGGAGAATCGGCAGTCCATGGTCTGATGTTGGATTATAAAAGGTTTTCTTCAGATATGCTGATTCGTTTTGTCAAAATGGAGCTGGATATCGTTAAAAAATATAATCCAGATATTCCTGTGACTACAAATATGTACGATGTAAACTGCGAAGTGAACTATAACCGTCTTGCAGATATATTGGATGTGACCTCATGGGACAGTTATCCATTATGGCATTGTGGAACAGATAAGAAAAGTGAATGGAAGAAGGCAGTGGAGGCGGCATTTCATTTTGATTTCTGCCGCTCTTTGAAACATGCCCCATTTGTACTGATGGAAAGTACAACCAGCACAAATAACCACTTTGAAATCAGCAAGCTGAAACGGCCTGGAATGCATATGCTCAGTTCTATGCAGGCCGTTGCCTGCGGTTCCGATTCCGTTATGTATTTTCAGTGGAGGCAGAGCCTTGGCGCTTATGAGAAATTCCACAGCGCAGTAGTTTCTCATAATGGCAGTGAAGATACCAGAGTTTTTCACGATGTTGTGGAAGTGGGAGAAAAGGTACGGTCGTTGTTTTTTATAAAAAATACGAAGACATGGAGCGATGTTGCCATTATTTATGACTGGGAAAATATGCGCGCACTGTACGAGCAAAAAAATTTAAGGAATCATAATCAGGAATATGATGTGATTATGTACGAGCATTATGAGGCGATTCTTAAAAATTATGTTTCAGTAGATATAATTGACCAGTCAGCTGATTTTTCAAAATATAAACTGATTATAGCGCCAATGCTCTATATGTTTAAAACGGGTACCCAGGAAAAGATAAAAAATTATGTTGAGCAGGGCGGAAATTTCGTCATGACCTATTATAGCGGTATCGTAAATGAGAATGATCTCTGCTTTGAGTGCTGGTCGCCATATGGTTTAAATGATGTATTTGGAGTGAAATCGGAAGAGATTGACAGCCTTTGTGATGATGAGTATAACCAATTCACTTATAACGGAAAGGTATATAAAGCTAAATTTTACTGTGATTTGCTGAATGTATGCGGGGCAGAGGTCCTTTCCAAATATGAATGTGATTTCTATGCTGGAAGACCTGTGCTTACAAAGAATAACTACAAACAGGGAATGGCGTATTACATAGCCTGCAGAAGTGAGAAGGATTTTTTGTATGACTTTTACCATACACTGATAGACGAGACAGGTATCAGAAGAATAATTGATTCGCCTTATGTGGACAGTGTTATGGTGAAAGAGAGAGCGGATGAGGAGAGCCGCTATGTATTTTATATGAATTTTTCCGTGGAACAAAGAACGATATGTGGAATCCAGCTGGCGGGATATGAGGTGCAGCTGAAAAAAGAGAAAAGAATACTTGAGAAATAGGAAGGTTGATAGGCAAAGACAATGGCACTATATGTAGGAACAAATTACCATCCCCATGATTGGACACCAAAGCGGTGGAAAATAGATATTGAACTGATGAAAGAAGCAGGATTTACAACTGTACGGTTGGGGCATCTGTGTTGGGATAGCTACGAACCGGAAGAGGGCGTGTATACATTTGAATGGTTTGATGAGGTTATGGATTTGTTTTATGAGGCGGGCATTGGCGTTGTGCTGGATATCTCGATGCGTCCGGCACCGGTCTGGGTACATAAATTATGTCCTGGGTGTAACATTCATGGAAAAAGTGGAAACAGTCAGCCAAGTCTAAGGCGATATATGGAGGACGTTGATGACCCTGCATATCAGCAGTATGCGCTGCGGTTTGCTGAGATACTGGTGAATCGCTACAAGAATCATCCGGCGCTGTTCGCTTTTGGACTGTGCAATGAGATGGGTGCAGGAGTGATGTCTTATTCTGAGTATGCCAGAAATCGGTTTGCAAACTGGCTCAAAAAGAAGTATGGCACGATTGAGGCATTGAATGAGGCATGGGCAACGAGGCGATGGAGCAGACAACTTACCTCCTTTGACGATGTGGTTCTTCAGGAAAATGAAGTTGCAGTTGGAGCACCGGAAGCCTGGCTGGATATGCGGCGCTTTTTTTCAGACGGGATTGGCCGTTTCTTGATTCGGTTGAAGGAGGTTGTCAGTAAGAATGCGCCAAAGGTTCCACATTCTTCCAATCATTATTCAGGGAGAGACAACTTAGGGTTTGATTATTTGAAAATATGCGATGAATTTGTGGACTATCCGGGAGTTGGCTTTTATCCAGGATATGAATTGGACGAAAAGTTTCACTATTGTAAAATCGTGAATCAGGAACGGCTGGCAGAAACGGGAAAACCAATGTGGTTTTTGGAATTCCAGACAGGAGGGGCCGGTGTATTCTGTCCACCTCAGGGATTTATCCGTATGCAGGCATTATTAAGTCTCATAAACAGAGGACAGATGATTTTGGGCTGGACATGGAGAAGTATGCTGGGAGGAGAAGAGCAGTACTATCATGGTATGCTTGGACACGATGGGATTCCCACTCCAAATTACAGTGCGTTTGTACAGGTCGCCGCAGACTTTAAAAAGCTGCAGAAGTATGCCTTTCCATACCTTCCGACTCCAGAAATTGCCGTTGCATTCAATCAGGAAAGCGGCTGGGTATCGCAATATCATAAGATTCAATTCCGGCAGCGCTATGCGGATGCAATATCACAGGTCCACCAGGTATTTTATGAAAGCAATCAGGAATATAATATGGTTGATTTGCGGCATTTAAAGAAAGAGTATCGCTTATTAATCGTTCCAGGTCATATTATGATTGAGCCTGCAGTTGCGGCAACGATTCGCAGCTATGTGGAACAGGGTGGAACCGTGATTATGACAGGCTATTCCGGCACAGCAGATGAAACAGGAAAAGTATTTTCGACACCGAAACCTGGAGGCCTGTCTGATGTGTTTGGAATTCGTGTGGCAGGTTTTTATTGGACAGATATGAAAGGATTTTATTCGGATACTGCCATTCTGTCTGACACGGGAGGAAACTGTCACGAGCTGCTGTCTGTGGGCAAGGATGGCGAAGAGTTTCTGGTGGATGTAGAGTATTATGAGCAGATTGTGCTTACGACAGCGGAGAAGTTTGCTGTTTTTAAGGATAAGGATATGTGTGCGGTTTCCAGAAATCAGTATGGAAAAGGTACCGCTTATTATACTGCTCTCGAAACGAACCAAACGATGCTGGCATGGCTGATAGCGCGTGTGGAGGATGAATTGGGGATTAAAAGGGAATTTGTATTGCCTGAAGGAATTCAGGCGAGGCGGATTGCACAAAATCAGTATTTTTATGTAAATACTACTTCCCATGCCATCTGTGTTCCATTGGAAAAATCTGGAAAAGGCGTACTGTCTGAGAACTATTATGAGAAAGAGCTTATGCTAAAAGGGTATGATGCAGAATTGATCTTATCGGGATACAATTCATGATATGATACCAGGGTCAAAAGGTCAGAAATCCGATGCAAGCTTGCTTGCAAGAGGATTTTTGACTTTGGGACCCGCCAAAAACATGAATAAGTAGCCATTTTTCAAAGAAAAATGAGCGGATTATGAATGTTTTTGAGATTGTGAGAGCACGCAGTGCGGAGCAATCTGGTATCAAAGGGGTCAAAATACCTTTTGACCCCAACATCATAATATTGGGAGGCTGGGAGCAGTTTTCTGCTTGTCCAGCCTTGTTTTTTTCTGTGTGCCTGAAAAGAGAATGTATTCAGTATCAGGGAAAAAGAAGCCAGCGGCAGAAAGTATAGGGAAAACTGCACAAAAATTAAATGCGCATATTTTGCGCCGCATATATAGAACATCACCAAGAAAATGTCAAAAAATGATTGAGAAAAGAGAAAGAGATGGGTATGTTCTGGAATAAAGATGGAGAAGATCCGAAAAAGGGAAGAAAAAATGGAATATAACGCAAAAAATGCAAGGAATTTACACAAATTTGACAAGGTTTGCGTAGATGAAATTGGGAAAATTTGATATGATAATATTCATAAAAGTGATGCGAAAAAAAACTTTATATTTCGGTAAAATGCCCAAAAACAGGTGCGCAGGAAAGTGGCGTTTGGGAGGGCATTTGGCTGAATAGTAAGACAAAATTTTTTCGGTCACTGAGAAGAAATAAGGGAGGAGAATTACTATGAGAAAAAGAGGATTAGCACTCGCATGTGCAGCCGTTATGGCGATGTCCCTGGTTGGGTGCGGCGGCGGTGGAAGCACTGCCACGACAGCAGCTTCGGCTACGACAGCGGCACAGACAGAGGCAGGCTCCACAGCAGCTGCAGAGACAACGACAGCGGCAGCTGAGAACACAGCTGTGGATACCAGCCAGAAGGAAGCACCGATGCTTGCCGAGCAGGTAGCAGCAGGAACCCTTCCGGCGCTGGAAGAGCGTATTCCGACAGACGGAGATGCGATGGTGGAGGAGATGGAGAGCCTTGGACAGTACGGCGGTTCCATCCAGTTCGCATTCCAGAAAGCAGGCTGGAGTACCGGTAAGCCAATCGAGCAGGGACTGTTCCGCTTCAAAGAAGACGGTACAGTAGAGCCAAACGTGGCAAAAGGCTATGATGTAAATGAGGATGCTACAGAGTACACAATTTATCTGAGAAAAGGCATGAAATGGTCTGACGGGGTTCCGTTTACCGCAGAGGATTGCGTATTCTTCTATGACCATATGTGTAAACCGGCTACATTTGGTAAATCCTTATGGGATTGCTTTAAGGTAGCAAATCCGGAGAATCCGGACGAAGTGACAGAGGCTGAGTTTGAGAAAGTGGATGACACCACATTTAAGGTAAAATTCCAGTATTCCAAACCATCCTTCATCGAGAATCTGGCAATCAATGCAAAATGGTGTTTCGCACCGAAGCATTATCATGAGCAGATTTTGGCAGAGTTTATCGGCGAGGAAGCAGCAAAGCAGAAAGCTACAGAGATGGGATTCTCTGATGCGGCAGCTATGGGCAAGGAAACGGGTTATTATTTCTGGAACGTATCTGGTATCCCGACCTTAAATCCTTGGGTTCTCTCCACAGAATCCGGAAAGAACGACGTAGACGGCGATTATTACGAGTATGTGAGAAATCCGTACTACTGGAAAGTAGACTCTGAGGGAAGACAGCTTCCGTATATTGATAAACTGGAAATCACTAGAATTTCTGACGCTTCCCAGACTCTGTTAAAGACTCTGGAAGGTTCCGTTACCATCAACGACGGTGCAAACTGGGCAGATATCGCAACTTTGCAGGAGAACGCAGAAAAAGGCGGCTATCATCTGATTCAGTGGTCCAACGGCCAGTGGGCCGATATCAGAAGCCAGGTACATCTGAACCTGACAGACAAAGATGAGGATTACAGAGCACTGTTCAACAATATCGATTTCCGTCAGGCACTTTCCATCGCTGTTGACAGAAAAGAATATGCATCTCTGTTATCCGACGGATGGCAGGATGGCGCACAGGCAGCTCCAGCTGAGGGAACGATGGGATACGACGCAGAATGGGCTGCAAAGTGGACCGAGTATGATCCGGCAGCTGCACAGACTCTGATTGAGGGCTGCGGCATGGTAAAAGGCAGTGATGGCTACTGGGATTTTGCAAACGGCAAAGATTTTGTTCTGAATCTTTCCACAAACACAGAGTCCGGTTCTGACGAGTCCGCAGAGCTTCTGATGAAGTACTACGATGCAATCGGCATTAAGTGTACATACAAGCCAGTCAGCCGTGAGCTTATGGACAACATGACAACGAGCAACGATTTTGATGCAGTTATCGGACCGGTTGTTCCGGCAGAGACTATCAGCATCATTTTGAGACCAGATACATTGGTTCCAGTTAGAAACTACGCTGCATGGTACAGCCAAGTTGGCAACTGGTATGCATCCCGCGGCGCTGAAGGTGTTGCTCCGGAGGGAGGACTTCTGGAACTGTGCAACCTGTACGACCAGTTAAAGGTTGAGGTTGACTCTGACAAACAGATGGAAATTGCACAGCAGATGTTAGACCTGCACAAAGAGAATACCTGGGTGCTGGGCTACATGGCAGCTCCGACGACTCTGATTGCAGTGAAAGACAACTTTAAGAACTTCCCAGAGACTTCTGTATACTGTGATGAGTTCCGTGGTCTTGGTATTGCGCATATTGAGTGCTGCTATTTTGCTGACTAATTGATATGATACCAGGGTCAAAAGGTCAGAAATCTGATGAAAGCTTGCTTTCAAGAGGATTTCTGACTTTGGGACCCGCCAAAAACATGAATAAGTAGCCATTTTTCAAAGAAAAATGAGCGAATTATGAATGTTTTTAGGGCGCCAGGCGCCAGTGACGCCTGCTTGGCGCCGACCGGAGCGGAGCGTAGACCTTGCGGGAGCACACAGTGCGGAGCAATCCGGTATCAAAGGGGTCAAAATACCTTTTGACCCCAACATCTTGATACAAAAGTAAGTAACTGATAGGTGTATGGGGTGGGGGTTATTGACCTGTTCGCAGTCAGTAGCCTCCACTTTGCATGTCATGGCGGTGCCTGCACCAGCAGGCATGGGGGTTTACTATAGGGGCAGTAAAAGTTTTATGAAAGCGAAAATTTTGTGAAAACAAGAAGAAAGGATGGAGAGAGGGCATGTTAAAATATATTGGAAAACGTATTTTATTGTTTATTCCTACAGTTTTGCTGATATCCTTCGTGATTTTCTTTATCATCCAGCTTCCTCCGGGAGATTATGTCACAAGTTATATTTCCCGTATGCAGGCGGAAGGTGAAGTGTTTACCGCAGCGGATATAGAGGCACTGCGCGCGCAGTATGGGCTTGATAAGCCGTGGTATTTACAGTATGTACTCTGGATGACAAATATCATTACAAAAGGTGATTTTGGATACTCCTTTACCTATTCCAGACCAGTGTGGAGCGTTATCATGGACCGTCTGTATCTGACGATTACAGTGTCCCTGATTATTATGCTGTTTACTTATCTGGTATCAATTCCGATTGGAATTTACAGTGCAAACCACCAGTATTCCGTGGGAGATTATATCTTCACAAGCATCGGTTTTCTGGGCATGGCGACGCCAAACTTCCTGTTGGCGATTATTTTGATGTATCTGTCCTTTAAATGGACAGGAAATTCCCTTTTGGGCCTGTTCTCAAACGATATGCTTCAAAATGGTCTGACACTCTCGAATTTCGGAGATTTTATGAAGCGTATGATTATTCCGACTATCGTTATCGGTACGGCCGGCACCTGCGGCGTTATCCGTACTGTGCGTGCACAGATGCTCGATGAGAAGGCAAAACAGTATGCGCTGACAGCGAGAGCCAAGGGCGTTTCTGAGTGGGTTATTACTTACAAATACTGTCTGCGCGCCGCGCTGAATCCGGTAGTCAGCGGCCTTGCACACTCCTTATCCAGTATTTTTTCGGGTTCCACGATTTCAGCTATCGTTATGAACCTCGCAATTCAGGGACCTGTCCTGTATGAAGCGCTGAAATACCAGGATATGTATCTGGCAGGTACGATTCTTCTGATTCAGGGTATTCTGGTTGTAGTCGGCACACTGATTTCTGATATTGTGCTGGCATGGATGGACCCGAGAATTCGTTTCGCGGAAAGGAGCTAGGTGGTTATGGCATTGTTTAAGAAAAAAGTAAAAAGTGATGAAGATTATTTCCTTGCCTCCCAGTGGACTTTGATGGGAAGAAAGCTGATTAAGCATAAACTGGCAGTGTTCAGCATGTGGATTCTGGGAATTTTATATTTCTGCGCATTGTTTGCAAATTTCCTGGCTCCTTACGGCTTGGAGGAATACGACAGTGTTTACAAGAACGCGGCGCCGACCAAGATTCATTTTGTCCATGAGGGCGAGTTTATAGGACCATTCGTCTACAAAGTGGACTGGATAAAAAATAAACAGACATTTAAGACAGAGTTTACAGAGTTGACAGATGAACCATACAAAATCACGCTGTTTGCAGAAGGATGTGAATACAAGCTGTTCGGCCTGATTAAGACCAATAGGCATCTGTTCGGAGCAGTCGGCGCAAACGGCGGAACTGGCGGAAAAATTATGCTGATGGGCGCTGATTCCATGGGACGAGACCTGTTCTCGCGACTCTTGATAGGAAGTCAGATTTCACTTACGATTCCATTTGCGAGTACGGCAATCAGCTTTATTCTGGGAATCATATTGGGAGGTATTTCTGGATACTTCGGCGGTTTTATAGACAACCTGATACAGCGAATCATCGAGGTGCTCTCCGCACTTCCGACCATTCCTCTGTGGATGGCACTTTCCGCAGCGATTCCGGCAGATATTCCAGTTGTGAGAATGTACCTTTACATAACGGTTATCATCTCTTTTATTTCTTGGACCGGACTGGCGCGTGTTGTGCGTGGTAAGTTCATCTCTCTGCGCAAAGAGGACTTTGTCATGGCAGCGAGACTTGCCGGTGTGAGTGACTTTAAGATTATCTTAAAGCATCTGGTACCTGGATTTATGAGTTATCTGATTGTAAACCTGACGTTGGGAATCCCGAACATGATTATCGGCGAGACTTCCATGAGCTTCCTTGGACTGGGTATGAGAGCACCGGCAACGAGCTGGGGCGTACTCTTGAAGGAAACGCAGGATATTACCAGTATTGCACAGTATCCGTGGAGACTGATTCCTCTGGTTGCTGTTATTATCACAGTATTGGCATTTAACTTCCTGGGCGATGGTCTGCGCGATGCAGCCGACCCGTACAAATAGGAGGCGGACATAGATGGAAAAGAAAAAGAACGATACGATTATTCATGTAGAAGACCTGACTGTCAATATTAAGATGGATGAGGGTACTCTGACAGCTGTGCGAGGCGTAAATTTCACGATTGAGCGTGGAAAGACCTTGGGGCTTGTAGGTGAGTCCGGCTGCGGTAAATCCCTGACCAGTAAGTCTATTCTTGGAATCAATGATAAGAAATGTCAAGTGGGCGGCCATATCTGGTACAGCCAGCATGGCGAGGAGCCGACAGATTTGCTTGCTTTAAAACCGACTGGAAAAGAAATCCGCGCTATCCGCGGAAAGCAGATTTCTATGATTTTCCAGGAGCCGATGGTGGCGTTCTCTCCGATGTATACAATCGGAAACCAGATCAATGAATGTACCAGACTGCATATCACAAAAGACAAAGAGGAATCCAAAAAGATTACTCTGGAAATGATGAAAAAGGTCGGAATCGCAAATGCGGAGAAACGCTACAATCAGTATCCGCACGAGTTCTCCGGCGGTATGCTGCAGAGAGCCCTGATTGCCATGGCGCTCGTATGTAAGCCGGACCTTCTGATTGCCGACGAGCCGACAACTGCTCTTGATGTTACCATTCAGGCACAGATTCTGGAACTGATGAAGGAACTCCAGAAAGAGATGGGTATGTCCATTCTGTTCATCACACATGACCTCGGTACGGTGGCAAAGATGTGTGATGAGGTAGCGGTTATGTACCTTGGAAAAGTAGTGGAGCAGGCTCCAGTAGATGAGATTTTCGCAAACCCGAAACACCCATACACGAGAGGTTTGATTGGTTCTGTACATAAAATCGGCGGACCAAAGAATGAGAGGCTGTTCTCCATCGAAGGTACCGTGCCGCTGGCACTCAATCTGCCGCCGGGGTGTGGTTTCTACGACAGATGTACCTGCCATATTGACGGTGTCTGCAATCAGACAGAGCCAGGTCTTGCAAATTTAGACAAGACGCACAAGATTGCATGTCATCTGTATGACAAAGAGACAGGAGGGAAGGCGTGATGGAAAACAAGAATAAAAATGAAAAACCAATCCTTCAGATAAAAAACGTTTCAAAGCGTTTTACCTCCAAAGGTGTCTGTGTCCGCGCTGTGACAGATGTCAGCTTTGACATTATGAAGGGCGAGACCATCGGTATCGTAGGTGAGTCCGGCTGCGGTAAGACGACTTTGGGAAGATGTATCGTGCGTGCGCACCAGGCGAGCGAAGGTCAGGTAATCTACCAGACAGCAGATGGCAGAGAAGTGGATTTTATCGCTCTTGACAAGGCAGAGATGAAGAAGGTCAGAAAAGAAATCCAGATGATTTTCCAGGACCCGTATTCCTCCCTCGACCCACGTATGACAGTCCTTGACATTATCAAGGAGCCGCTTTTGGCAAACTATCCGAAGATGCCAAAGTCCGAGATGGAAGACCGTGTGATGGATATCGCAAAGAAGGTAGGCTTAAATACTAGCTACTTAAAGAGATATCCACATGCATTCTCAGGTGGACAGAGACAGCGTATCGGCATTGCGAGAGCGCTGGTTTTAGAGCCAAGAGTCATTGTCTGTGACGAGGCTGTTTCGGCTCTGGACGTTTCCATCCAGGCACAGGTTATCAACCTGTTGAAGGACCTGCAGGAAGACATGGGACTGACCTATATCTTTATCAGCCATGACCTTTCCGTAGTAGAGCACATCTCTGACAGAGTCGGCGTCATGTACCTTGGAAAGATGGTAGAGTATGCGGAGACAGAGGAGCTGTTCGCACATCCGAAGCACCCGTACACAGAGGCGCTTTTGTCCGCGGTTCCTGTGGCAGACCCGACTGTAAAGATTGAGAGAATTCCTCTGATGGGAGAGATTCCAAACCCTGCAAATCCGCCGAGCGGCTGCTACTTCCACGGACGCTGCCGCTACTGCAAACAGATTTGTGAGAACCAGGCGCCAGCATTTGAGCGCATCGGCAATGACCATTTCGCTGCATGCCACCTCGCGAAAGAGCTGAATCTGTCCAGTGCGTTTACAAGGGATATCGAGAAATAAGAGTATGAGAAGACCCTGGCGGGCAGTGCGCACAGGCAAGGGGGAGCCAAAAATACGCGCTGTGGCAGAGAATCGTTTGGTTTTCGCACCGCCAGGATTTTAAAGAATAAAGAGTACAAGAGAAAACAAGTAAAAACAAGAGGATAGCATAAAAAAATAAAAAGCAGTATAATAGCAAGGGTGATAGAATAAGGGGTTGGAGGTATGCAGGTATTTCCAGCCCTTAAAAAGTAATAAAAGCAGAAAAAGTAAAAGGCAGTAAGAACAGGAAATCTGAGAAAAGCCAGGCGGTGCAGGAGTAGAACATCTATCTTTCGCATGGCAGAAATGGAGGAAGAAATGTACTGTATAGGAATTGACTTGGGCGGAACGACAATAAAAGCAGGAATAGTGGACGAGACATATCAGATTGTGAAAGCAGATGCAGTGCCTACGCAGGCTTCAAAGGGAGCGGAGGCAATGGTGAAAGATATGGTAGATTTGGTGTTAGGGCTTCTCTCAGATGCGGAGATTTCGATGAGTGAGATTGCAGCGATTGGGCTTGGCGTTCCTGGCACTGCCAACAAAGAGACTGGAATGGTAGAGTATGCCAACAATCTGGGGTTTGAGAACGAGCCGCTGGTTCCACTTTTGCAGAAATATTTTGACAAACCCATCTATTTTGACAACGATGCCAATGCGGCGGCGTGGGGAGAATATCTGGCGGGCTGCGGCAGAGGCCACAAATCCATGGTGATGGTGACGCTCGGAACTGGAGTCGGCGGCGGCGTGATTTTGGATGGACAGTTGTATGAAGGCTGCAACTATGCGGCAGGTGAATTTGGACATTTTGTGATTCAGTGTGAAGGACTTCCCTGTAACTGCGGCAGACGCGGCTGCTTTGAGATGTATGCCTCTGCGAGCGGGCTGATTCGCATGACAAAAGAAGCGATGCAGCAAGAGGGAGGAAGAAGCAGTATTCTCTGGGAACTGTGTGGAAAAAATCCTGAGAATGTGAACGGCAAGCTGTTGTTTGAGGCAGTTGCAAACGAGGATGAGACAGCGAAGAAGGTTCTGGAAAAGTACATCTATTACCTGAGTGTCGGAATCACAGATATCATCAATATGTTTCAGCCCGAAGTTCTCTGTATCGGCGGCGGTATCAGCAAGGCGGGGGATGTGATTTTGACTCCTCTGAAAAAGTTAGTGGACGAGCAGATTTACACAAGGACATCCAAAGTGAAAACAGAGATTGTGATTGCATCGCTGGACAATGACGCGGGAATCATCGGAGCGGCGATGCTGCAGGAATAGAAAAAGAAACAGAAAGGCGGGGATGACTATGAAAATTGATAAGTATGCAGAGATTCTGGGAGAGTGGAGCACGGCACTTGGAATTCCTGTCAATGTGAAGAGTGTCCTTTCTCTGGACAAGGACATGAAAAAGAGTGAGACGGACAAGGACCTGATTGTTTACATCCAAGCAAAAGATACAGAAGGGAAGCCGCTTCTGGCAGAAATCCGGTGTTATCCGCTGCCACAGGATGCCTGGTGCGGCGAGATGGATGGCACTGACCCGAACATTGAGGAAGCGTATCAGAATGGAAATCTGGATTTTCTGCGCACAGTGACGGATGAGACGGGATATGCGGCGCTGTTTTTGCAGCCTGGCGCCTATCAGATTGAAGTGTCAAAAGGTTCCGCCTACAGTGTGGAGGCGAAGAGATTTCTTCTGGAAAAAACACAGACCATCCTGAAATATACGCTGAAACCGCTGCCAAAACAGGTGAAAGAGGGCTGGTATGCCGGAGATATTCACCATCACAGCGTGTTCAGCAGCCGCCTCTATGAGGGAACGGACCCCGTAGTGGAGACGCCAGTGCAGATTCGGGATTCGATGCGTGCCGTGGGACTGGATTTTGGTGCTCTGAGCGACCACCATAATGTATTTGACCATGACCTTTGGGCATTGACAAAGACTGCGGATTTTACGCCGATTTTATCAAAGGAGATTTCTACCAGCAATGGGCACGTGATTTCTCTGAATGTGAAGAAACATGCTGACGTCATCTATGCGATACCAAAGCCGGAGGAGCGCACGGACGAATACTTGAAAAATGAGTTTATCCGTGTGACGAAGGAGATTCGCGAGCTGGGAGGAATGCCGCAGCTCAACCATCCGCGCGACCCGCAGACGGCGATTTCCTGGAATCCCAATTTTATGGACATTATCACGATTTTTGAAACCATGGAAATCTGGAACGGTTCCAAGCCGATGGTGCCTGGAAGCAGCAGTGCAAAAGCTGTGGGTATGTGGATTGATATGCTAGAGGATGGTGTGTATCTGCCTGGCACGACAGGAAGCGACACACACAATATTCGGTGCAACGACTATACATATTTTTACAGAGCGACCAGGGAACTGACAGAATACCTCAAATCTCTGAAAGAGGGAGATGAACTCCTGAAGGACGAGAATGTCAGAGGATTCTTGCAGATTTGTGATACGCTGCTTCCCGCTTTTGAGAAGTGGGCGAAGCGCAATCTGAGCAGCGGCGGCGTGCGCACGTTTGTACATGTGGATACATTAGACGGCGCAGATTCTATTGTGGAGCAGATGAAGAAGGGACATATGACCCTGAGCGATGGTCCGATGCTGTTCCCTGTAATGAAAGTGGAGACAGAGGAAGGAAGCGAAGAGCAGGCAGTGCTTCTGCCAGGCGATACTGCGAAAAAACCAGGGAATATCCACATCAGTCTGCATACAAACCGCCGCTTAAAAACGATGCGGATTCTGAAAAAAGGAAGAAAGATGGCAGACTATTCGTTGCTGCCGTTTGAGACGGCGTGTGACGGGTATATGGACTACAGCCATGTGCTGACACCACAGATGCTGCAGGAGATGGGCATGGAGTGGCAGGAGAAAGATTATCTGGTGCTGATTGCATTGGATGACTGCACAAATATTGCGATTGCAAACCCGTTTTTTACGGCATAGCCTATGAGTACATGAGGCAATGTGAGATATGGCAGTGTGGCATACAGCAATGTGAGATACGGCAGTGTGGGATGGTGCAGAATGGAGGTAAGCATGAAAAATAAGGAATTAGAGCTGGTGACAAGGTATGCGCCCTATCTGATGTTTGATGAGAAAGAGCCGTTTCTGGTAAACGCCATCGGCTATACGATTTTTACAGAGACGAGAAAAAGCGACTCTTTTCGCAGAAGCGTGCGTATAGAGAAAGAAAAGGTGGACTTTGCCATTGAGTATGCAGTCTGCTGGGATTATGACATCCAGCATCTCTATGAGCTGGAACATGTGTGGGTTTATGTGGACTATGAGGGAAAGGTATGCGGCTGTGAGGCAAGCTATCATGGCAAATATATAAACCAGATGCTGCCAGGGGCGGACATTGTCCGAGATGAGACGCATGTGTGCTTGTATTCCCAGCCTGGAAAACATGCGCTGCTTCCCGAAAGGCGCCTGATTTATCTCTATCCTGATTGGAAGCGGGCATGTGGGGAGCTGGCAGGTGCAGATGGCTTTGCCTATCCGGAGTATCTGTTCGATGTGCCGATTCCGGTGACAGATGAGCAGCAGGAGATGGTGAGGTCGTACATCAGGGAGCATTACCGTTTTGTGCCGACGATGGAGTTTGTACAGAGGCAGTATCCGGACTGCTTTTTTCGCCCGTGGAGTGTGCTGAGAGAGGAAATTCCACTGCGCATGAAAGCAGAGCTGGAGAAAATCAAAATCTGGGCAGAGAAGGCAAAAGTGTAAAGACAAGGCGGGCAAGTTCACCTCAGCTCGCCCACCCCTTCACTCCCTGTCATCTACACCAGAATGGACTGCCCGTGGGACCGCCTGTACTCTGTCGGGGAACAGTTGGATTTTTGATGGAACACGCGGTTAAACTGTGAAAAGCTGGTAAATCCGCAGGCAGTGGCGATGTCAGACACCGTATTTTCCGTGGTGGCAAGTAAAAACTGCGCGTTGATGATGCGGGTATTCTGAATGTACTCTGTCAGGTTGAAGCCGGTTGTCTGCTTAAACTGGCGGGAGAGATAGTAGGGACTGATGTAAAAAATCTTTGCCAGGCTGTCCAGAGAGAGCGGCTTGGAATAATTGGCGTGTACATAGGAGCAGATTTCGTAGATTTTCTGTGTGATGGCGGAGTCTTCCTTTGTGTACACGTACTGATTTTCCTTTTTTGCTTGATATAAAGTAAAGAGAAATTCCGTAAATTTCGCCTGCAGCAAAACTTCATAGACGGAGGAATGCATGGAGGAGGCCTGTTTGGAAAGGTTATAAATGCTGTTTAAAAGCTGAAAGCAGGCATTTTGGTGATTGGGGGTCAGGCGGATAATCGAAGGCTGAATCTGAAAGATGGAGAACAGCTCTTCAAAACCTTCTTTTAGATTGAATAATTCCTTTGGATACATGAAGTTGATGACAAGGCGTTTCAGCGGCGGAGCGCCTTCCGGATAAATCACGCGATGCGGCACACCAGGCGGAATTAGGGCGATGTCATTTTTTTCCAGAGGGTAGGGGACTCCATTAAAAATGTGAGAAATACCCGCGTCGAGGGGTATCAGCATTTCATAAAAAGAAGTGTGAATGTGTTGGAAACGCATGTGAAAGGACTGGCGGGTATCATAGTCGAAATAATAATAGAGATTATTTTCAAAGTCATTGATAATGATTGCGTATCCTTTTTCAAACTCCAATGAAGGTCGGTTGTCCATGGATAAGTCCTCCTTTCAGAAATAGGTATTTCCGACTGTTTTTATTATAATAAAAATAGCAAAAAATGCAATATATAAAATATAAAATAGCAAAAACATAGTTGATTTTGTAGATAAAAGTTCGCTATACTACTGTAAGGGAAATAAGGGAATTATATAACAAGAGGAAGGCAGGAATGAGGGAGCGTTTCTGCTGCGAGAGATTTGTCATGCCATGCATGACGGACATAGGAAGGAGAGCGGAGGTATTGCTATGTTAGCACATTATAAGAGAATTCTGAAAGATTCTGAAAAGCGAGTTCTGCATATGATGAAAGGTCAGATTCGGGAGGAAGGTCCTTTCTACGGTGGATGTATGGACAAAGAAGGAGTTGTTCATGTAAAATCCACCATATACAGCATGGTGACAGCCGGCGCCGTCTACTGCAACAAAGATTCTGTGTATTACCACGATGAGGAAGTATTTGAGGCAATTAAGCTTGCGTTACAGTATATTCACACATGCCAGCACGAAAACGGTCTGTTTGACCTGGTGCGCTGCAATTTCTATTCTGCGCCAGACACTGCATTCTGCATTAAGAGAATGTTGCCATTTTTAAAATATCTGGCCGCCAACAGAGAGGGAGAGAAGGAAGAGCAGATTTATCAGGCGTTGTACACGATTGTGGAGCGGGCAGCGGACGGCCTGTTAGCAGGCGGGTTCCACACTCCGAACCATCGCTGGGCGATTGCGTCCAACCTGCTGGACTGCGGCACATTCTTCGGCAAGCAGGAGTTGAAGGACGCCGCATGGCAGTATTTGAACGAGGGCATCGACTGCAACAAGGACGGCGAGTTTGCTGAGAAGTCTGCCGGAAACTACAATCGCATCAACAACGACGCCATGATTACTCTGGGGGATACCTTGAAGGACGAGCAGTATTATGAGTATGCCGTGAGAAACTTGCGGATGATGCTGACTTACATCGAGCCGGACGGCAGCATTTTCACAGCTAACTCTACACGCCAGGACAATGGCAAGGTGATTTATCCGAGAGATTATTATCTGGAATATCTGGATATGGGATACCGCCGCAATATTCCTGAGTTCCTGGATATGGCAAATTACATTATGTATCTGGTGGATGAGAAGCGCCTGAAAGCGCCGGACTATCTGATTCATTTGATGAACCGCCCAGACCTCATCCATCTGGAACACGAGGGAATGTGGCATTTGAAAGAGTTTTCCCGCCACTATGACGAGTCTGGTATTGTGCGCACACACCGCGAGAACTTTGTTTACACACTGATGACAGGAAAGAGCGGATTTTTGTATTTCTCCAACCCGACAATGACCCTGGAAATGAAGGTCGGAGGAAGTTTCTGCGAGCACCGTGCGTTCAAGGCTGAGACGATGGAAAAAATCGACAACGGATTCCATATGGAACAGACCATGCGCGGCTGGTATTACCTGCCGTTCAAGGAGAAACCGGCTACGAGTGACTGGTGGAAGATGGAGAATGGCAAGCGTGATAAGGTGTGGGGACCAAACCTGAATATTCAGGCCGATGTGACGGAGGCCGAGCATGGTGTGGATGTTCATGTGAAGGCAAGCGGCGTTACAGGAGCTCCTTTTAGAGTGGAACTGACGGTGCGCGGCGCGAACATTCTCTGGAATGACCAGTTCGCAATTACTGCAAAGCCAGGTGACACTATGGTGTTAAAGCAGGGCAACGCGCTGTTCTCCAACGAGACAGACAGTCTGGAAATTGGACCAGGATTTGGTGAGCATCTGTATATCTCAGGAATGTTTGGAAGCGAGGAGAAATCTCCATATGCGTTTACGCTGTATTTCACCGCGTACACTGCGTTTGACAAGGTGATTCACATCCGTACCGGACATAAGGTGAGATAGTATCCTGCCAACATCATACTGGGAAAAAAATGGGGCTGCCATAAGAAAACAGTGCTTATGGCAGCCTCTTTTGTATCTATGTGCCTGCCAGCTCTCTTTTGAGGCGGTGGTGCAGCCGGATACCGTAGAGGCTGCAGAAAATGGTGAAAAAGATTTCCATGCCGCTGCTTATGATGCCATCCGCGGCGAAGAAAAGGCCAAGGCAGACAGGTGGGATGACACCCAGAAGATAGAAGTAGGGGCGGTAAGCAGAGGAACAGGTCTGAAGCATATGCGCCAGTGCGGCGAGGCAGAGAAATAGGCCGACAGAGGAGAAAAAAGCGCAAAACACATGCAGGGCGGACAAAAACGGCATGGATTCTGGCAGGTAGGGAAAGAGAAGGGATACAAAGAGCAGAAGAACGGAGCAGCTCGGCAGCAAGTGGGAGAGCTGTTTTTGGGTCAGAGCCAAGACCTGTGCATTCAGCCGGTTCAATAAAAGATAGAAAAAAATTCCAGTGAAAGTTCCCCACAGGATGAAAAAAGGCTGTCCAGGAGCACGGCTCCCAATCACAGAAAAATTGGATTCCAGCCAGCCGCTTTTTCCAGGCATAAGTAAGGTGGAAATCGGAACAATGAGATAGGCAAACAGTTCCAGCATATCAAAAACACCTCCCAACATCAAAAATATGACCCCAACAATAGCATTTGCAGAGAGGCAGACAGCATACCTGATAATTTCTGGATTGCATCCCTAGTATAGGATGTGGTATACTGTAGAGAAGAAAAAGAAGAACACCAGTATTGGATTTTCAGAAATATCAGATGTAATCTATAAATGGAATGATACATGGTTTTCACAACAGGATAAAGGATGGGAAGAGATATGATGGAAGTAGCGAAGACGCCGCCAATGGGATGGAACAGTTGGGATTGTTATGGTGCCAGTGTGACGGAAGAAGAATTGATGGGAAATGCCCAGTATATGCATGACTACCTGAAAGAATATGGCTGGGAATATGTGGTGTGCGACATCCAGTGGTACGAGCCGACTGCAGATTCCTCCCGCTATCATGCGTTTGCAGATTTGGAGATGGATGAGTTTTCGAGACTCTGGCCGGCTGTAAACCGTTTTCCTTCCGCAGCAGACGGTGTGGGGTTTCGGGCTATTTCTGACCGGATTCATGAGATGGGACTGAAATTCGGCATCCATATCATGAGAGGCATTCCACGCCAGGCCGTGCACTGGAACACCAAAATTCTCGGCAGTACCGCGACTGCACGTGAGATTGCGCATCCGTTCTCCGTCTGCTCCTGGAATACAGATATGTACGGCGTGGATGCGTCAAAGCCTGGGGCTCAGGAGTACTATAACTCCCTGTTTCAGCTGTATGCGGAGTGGGGAGTGGACTATGTGAAGGTCGATGATATCTGTGTCACCGAGTTTAAACCGCAGGATTTGTACTCTGCCAAAGAAGAAATCGAACTGATTCGCCATGCGATTGACGCATGCGGTAGAGACATGGTTCTCAGTCTGTCGCCTGGACCTGCTCTTTTGGAGCAGTCCGCCCACTTGACTGCCAATGCGAATATGTGGCGTATGACGGGAGATTACTGGGATAGATGGACAGATTTGTACAAAATGTTTGAGCGCTGTGAGAAATGGGCGCCGCATGTCCAGGAGCATCACTGGCCGGACTGCGACATGCTTCCTCTTGGGCACATCGGAATCCGCGCGCCGGAGCACGATCTCCCAGACAGGATGACACAATTTACCAGAGACGAACAGCGGACGATGATGACGCTGTGGTGCGTGTTCCGCTCTCCGCTGATGATGGGCGGCGAGATGAGAGACAATGATGAATTTACCTATTCTCTCCTGACAAACCGTGATTTGCTGGATATTCACCGCTATGGAACAAAGCCGAGACAGATTAGCAGGCGGGATGAATTCGTAGTCTGGAGAAGCGACCTGGAAGATGGAAGAATCTGCATTGCTGTGTTTAATCTGAAAAATACAGCCGATAATATTTCGCTGGATACGACGGCATGGGCACAGCCTCATGTGAAAGAAATCTGGGGTCAGGATGATAAAGTGAGAATTGTGGACAGAAAATTTTATCTTACTGTTCCGCTTCATGGGTGCTTGTGTTTGCTGATTACTGTCTGAGTCTGTGTATGCTGCGAAGCGTCAAAAGTGCCATCAGAAGAAAAAAATAAAATCGGAAGAGAAAAGAGAATGAAAAGAGAAATAAAATAAGCAGAAATACGAAAAAGCAATAAATAATGTTTGGGTCAAAGGGTATTTTGACCAGTCAAAAGGAAGAAATTAAGGGCAAGTGGATAAAAAGGCGGAATTCTGTTATTGACTTTTTCACTTTTGCATTGTATAATGGCGAAAATATGATTGATGTTTCCTTGCCGCCGGGTAAGGAAGTGGGCGTCAGGCTTTCTATCGTTAGGCCTTTGAAGATAGAAAGTTCTGACGCTATTTTTATGATTTTAGGAGTAATCATACTATGAAACAACAGTCTTGTATGCGAGAGTTTGCTCGTTATACGATTTTAAGTGTATTAGGGACATTAGGAGTGTCCTGCTATATTTTAGCTGATACTTTTTTCGTATCAAAAGGGTTAGGCACAAACGGACTGACTGCCTTAAATCTTGCTATCCCTGTATATAATTTCATTCACGGAACAGGGCTTATGCTCGGGATGGGAGGTGCAACAAGGTTTTCTGTTTGCAAAAGTCAAAGAAAATTAGATGAGATCAATCGGATTTATACAAATACCATCTATCTCGCGGCTGTTTTGTCAGTGGTATTTGCTTTGATTGGATTTGCTTTTTCTAAACAATTAGCACTATTCTTAGGAGCTGATACAAGCGTATTGGAAATGACAAATACGTATCTGCGGTGGCTGTTGATTTTTGCTCCTGCTTTCATTTTGAATGATGTGTTGCTTTGCTTTGTCAGAAATGACGGGAGTCCACAGCTTTCTATGATAGCAATGCTCATCGGAAGTTTTTCTAATATTGTATTGGATTATCTTTTTATTTTTCCAATGCAAATGGGGATTTTTGGAGCTATCTTTGCTACGGGATTATCACCGATTATCAGTATTGTTATGATGTTTCCACATTGGTTCAGAAAAAAGAACACATTCCATTTGGTAAAAACGCAGATAAGAAAGGACATTATAAAGCAAGATGTATCATTAGGTTTTCCGTCTTTGCTCGCGCAGCTTTCTTCTGGAATTGTAATGATTACTTTTAACGCCATAATATTAAAATTAGCAGGCAACACAGGAGTTGCTGCTTATGGAGTTGTGGCGAATATTTCTCTTGTGATTGTTGCAGTATATACGGGAATTGCACAAGGTGTTCAGCCGTTGATTAGTACCTTTTATGGCGCTGGGAATGACAGGCAGACAAAAATTGTGCTGAGATATGCTATGGTAACTATGTTATCCGTATCTGCGTTTGTTTATTTGTTCATTTTCTTCTTTGCACAGCCGATTACTTTTGTTTTTAACAGTGAGAACAATATAGCATTACAACAGATAGCCGTAACAGGACTAAAACTATATTTTATATCTACTCCATTTGTTGGATACAATATTATTTTGGCAATCTTTTTTACTTCGATTGAAAAAGCTTTGCCTGCCCATATTCTCTCGATTCTAAGAGGTCTGATTCTCATTATTCCTATGGCATTTTTTCTGTCTGCTTTATGGGAGATGACGGGTGTATGGCTCACCTATCCGATAACAGAGTTTTTGACTGCGTTACTTGGATTTGTGATATATAAGGGAAACCAGAACGAAGAAAGGAATAACGAATTATGAAAATTGAAGAGAGAAGTGCATTGCTTGTGATTGATGTTCAGGGCGGAGATATGACAGGTTCTTGGGGAGCAGGAATGGAGGAAGCAGAAGAACTGGACAGAAAGATGATAAAAAATGCAAAAAGGGTGTTGGATGTATTTCGTGCAAAAAAATTGCCTGTTATACAGGTAAAAGAAGTACACAGAAAAGACCATGTAGATTTTGGGAGGGAACTTGATGGCTCAGAGGGCATCTGCTTGAAAATGATCCGTATACAGATTACGCACAGCTTACTTATCCTATAGAGGGAGAATACAGAATTACAAAAAGAAGATACAGTTGTTTCTTCGGAACGGATTTGGAAATTTTGCTGAAAGGTTTGAACGTGGATACGCTGTATCTCATCGGGGGATTTACAGATGTCTGTGTGCATTATACGGCAGTTGACGCCCATCAGCATGACTATCATTTCAAGGTGGTAACAGATGCCTGCGGCGGCTCTAGCGTAGAAGCGCATAATTATGCGTTAAAAGCAATGCAGTATTTACAACGTGACGCATTGATTACGGTTGCCGATGTAGAGTCTGCTCTATAAATAAAACGGACATGAATCGAATGATTGTTAGTTTATCATAGAAGAAAATAAAATCGGAAGTAAAAAGACAAGCAAGAAAATAGAAATAAAAAACAAAAAAGAAAAAAGAAGCAAAAAAGAGAAGAGGAAAATAGCAGATAGAAAAGCATCTGCTATTTTTTGTGTTTGTAATACTATGCAGCGGGTCTGGTCATCGGCTGGAAGAACTTCTCTTTCCCAGACGAAATTTGAGCGCCTTTACAGTATCCAAAAGATAGAGCTGTTCATCCAGAGAAAGTCCTTTTGCGACTTCATACAGCTCGTTTAATATTTTGGCGCTTTGAGCGGATTCGCTGTTTTCCTCCATGCTGCCTGTTCCGTTCAAGAGCCATTCTTTTTTTATGTCTAATACCTGGCAAATCGCATTGACAACAATAACCTGCGGTTCGGTCTTGTTTTTTTCCAGATTGAAGATTACGCCACGGGAAACACCGATGGACTCGGCGAGAGAACCCTGGGTGTAATTTTTCTGTTTTCGGGCATAGTTGAGCCGTTCCCCTAATGTATTCATGTTATCACCTCAACGTCAGTATACAGCTTTTAAAAATCATTGTCAATGAATTTTATACGGAAATGACAGAACAGAGCGCAAGATAAATGCATTGACAATGAAAATGGCACATGATATAATGCTTTCATAAAGCAAAGGAAAGGGGGAAGTAACATTGAAGGAAAAGGACGATTCTGTTCAACAGGTGAAGATTTTAAATGAACTTATCGAAAACGCAATGGGGCTTCCGATAGAGAGTCAAAACTTGCTGCTGATACTTGCGAAAGGAATGGCGTACACACGGGATTGTCTAGTTAAACAGAACACAGCGGAACAGAGCCTTACATCTGTGGACGAGCCTGAAACAAAAGAATAAAAAAGCTGGCGGGAAGAATCTACAGGGAGAGAAATGGCAGAGTCTCTTTCTTTGAGACAGAGAAAAATGAAGAACAAAAAAACAGAGAACGTAAGAACAAAAATGTAAGAGTAGAAGAAAAAAGAATACAAAAACAAAGAGTAGAAAAACTGGTTGACAGTTTTTACATACAACGGCCTGAACATGACATAAGTCGCGGATGGCCTTAAAAGGGAGAAGCAAAAAATGGCTGCGGAATGCAGGTGTTTGTTACACCGCATTTTGCAGCCGTTTTTGTTTCCTAGATAGAGGAAAGCAGAGCAGAACGTGATGCGTTTGGAAACAGAAATATTACACAGGCTTTACAGAACTTTGACGGCAGTATGATAGAAAGGGAATTTTTTTTCTTTTATAATGTGCAATGAAGAAAGGGAGAATCTTCAGGTGAAATCTTATCTATAAAAAATTATCTGTCCAAAACAGGAAGATAAGTGCACCAGGTTAGAAAAATATCAAAACAGTATGGATAGTGAAATGTTTGCAAAGGTTGAAAAACGAGGAGGATTTAAAATGAGAACAAGAAAATTAAGTGGATTGGCAATGGTTGGACTTTTGAGCTTGACACTTGCAGCATGTACAGGAAGTCAAAATCAGACGACAACTGCAGCGACAGAGGCCGTTACAACAACAGGGACAACAGCTGCTGGCAGCACAGAAGCACAGACAGAAGAGAAGACAAGTGCGCAGGAGAGTGAGGGAACAGCAGACCTCAAGGGTTCTATTACTATGGCTGGTTCCACTTCCATGGAAAAATTTGCAAATGCTCTGGCAGAAGCTTTTATGGAGGAATATCCAAATGTGACTGTGCAGGCAGAGTTTACAGGTTCTTCCGCAGGAATTGAGGCAGTTCTTGGCGGACAGAGCGATATTGGAAACTCTTCCAGAAGTTTGAAAGATGAGGAGAAGGAGAAAGGGGCAGTAGAAAACATTGTGGCAATCGATGGAATTGCAGTGGTAGTGGATGCAGCAAATTCTGTGGATGGTCTGACAAAAGAGCAGCTGACAAATATCTACAATGGCACTATCAAAAACTGGAGTGAAGTAGGCGGTTCTGACCAGCCGATTGTAGTGGTAGGCCGTGAGGCAGGTTCTGGAACAAGAGGAGCTTTTGAGGAAATTCTGAAACTGGAAGACGCTTGCAAGTATGCGAATGAGCTGGATTCCACAGGTGCTGTGATGGCAAAAGTGGCATCTACACCAGGAGCGGTTGGCTATGTCTCTCTGGATGTCATTGACGATACGGTAAAACCTCTGGCTCTGGATGGTGTGGAAGCAACAGAGGAAAATATCAAGGCAGGAACCTATTTCCTGAGCCGTCCATTTGTCATGGCAACAAAGGGTGAGATTGCAGAACAGAATGAGCTGGTACAGGCGCTGTTTGCATACGTATACTCTGACGAAGGTTCGGATTTGGTACAGTCTGTGGGCCTGATTACAGCAGAGTAACCCGAATACAGGGGATAAAATAAGAGGAGTATTACAACAGTATAGAGGTGCGGAATGGAGGAATCTAAGCGCCATGCATGAGACTGACAATTCTATTTTGCTGAGTAAAAAGAAAATTCCTGTCGTGGAAAAGGCTGCGGAGTATATTTTCACAGCGTGCGGGCTTCTGGCAGTTCTGGCAGTTTTTTCGATTACATTTTATATGATATGGAGCGGTACGCCGGCACTTTTTAAGGTGGGAATTTTGGATATTCTGTTTGGAACGGTGTGGAAACCGACAGGCGATCCGGCTTCTTTTGGAATTTTATATGTAATCCTGACTTCCATAATCGGTACAGGTATGGCGATTTTAATCGGTGTGCCGATTGGAATTCTGACAGCCGTGTTCTTGGCGGAGACAGCGCCGCCCAAACTGGCAAATGCGGTGCGCCCCGCTGTGGAGCTTTTGGCAGGAATTCCGTCTGTTATCTATGGACTTTTGGGGATTTTGATTTTGAATCCGCTGATGTATAAGCTGGAATTAAAGATTTTTGCCGGTTCCACGACGCATCAGTTTACCGGAGGCGCCAATCTGATTTCTGCGGTTTTGGTGCTGGCGCTTATGATTCTTCCGACTGTCATCAACATCAGCGAGTCTGCGCTGCGGGCTGTTCCCAAGCAGCTGAAAAGTGCGTCGCTGGCACTGGGAGCTACCCATATACAGACCATCTTTCAGGTCATTCTTCCGGCTGCCAAATCGGGAATTATGACAGCGATTGTACTGGGATGCGGCAGAGCTATCGGTGAGGCGATGGCAATCACACTGGTTTCGGGAAGTTCGGTCAATTTCCCGCTTCCGTTCGCCTCGGTGCGTTTCCTGACTACGGCGATTGTGGCAGAAATGTCATATTCTCAGGGACTTCACAGGGAGGTATTGTTTACAATCGGATTGGTTCTGTTTGCATTTATCATGTTGATTCAAATAGGACTGACGCGCCTGTTCAAGAGAGGAGCGATGGAAAATGACTGAGGCGACAGAGATGAACGCCAAAATAAGAACAAATACAAGGGCAGCAAAGGTAGACATAAAAATAGATGGGGAGGGAAATCTGAAAAATTTGAATCAGGCATCCAGCACGATTTATGACAAAAAAGTGCGTGTACTGGATCGCTTCCTTCAGGGGTTGATTTATCTGGCAGCAAGCATCTCCATCCTCATTTTGGTTGGAATTATGGGTTATGTATTTGTTCGAGGCATTTCACAGATAAACTGGCAGTTCCTTTCTACTGTGCAGAGCGCCAGAAAGGGAACGTTCGGAATTCTGGGAAATATTGTAAATACAGTATATATTGTTGTGGTGACGCTTCTGGTTGTCACGCCTATCGGGATTGGCTCTGCCATTTATCTGAATGAATATGCAAAACCTGGAAAAATAGTAAACATGATTGTCTCCACTACGGAAATTCTTTCAGGTATTCCCTCTATTATTTTTGGTCTGTTCGGCATGGTATTTTTCGGAAATGTGCTGAAACTGGGGTATTCGGTTCTGACAGGTTCTTTTACGCTGATGCTGATGGTGCTGCCGCTTATCACGAGGAATACGCAGGAGGCGTTGAAGACGGTTCCAGACAGCTATCGGCAGGGAGCGCTCGGCATGGGCGCTTCCAAGTGGCATATGATTCGCACGATTCTGCTGCCATCTGCCATGCCTGGAATTCTGACTGGCGTGATTCTCTCAGTTGGACGTATCGTGGGTGAGTCTGCAGCGCTGCTGTTTACGGCAGGAAGCGGATTCCAGCTGCCCAGAAGCCTGTTTTCCAAGCTGTTTGAATCCAGTGGTACGCTGACAATCCAGCTGTATCTGTCCATGCAGAAGGCAAAATATGACCAGGCATTTGGAATCGCATTGGTGCTTCTGGTTTTGGTTTTGGGAATCAATCTGCTGACACACTGGATTACAAAGCGGTTTGGCACAGAGAGAGTACAGTAAACGGAGAAAGATGATGAATACAAAAATATCCACAGAAAATTTACATTTATATTATGGTTCAAATCATGCGTTAAAGGGAATCAGCCTGGATATGTACGATAAGCAGATTACGGCGTTCATCGGACCTTCCGGCTGCGGAAAATCTACCTATCTGAAAACATTGAATCGCATGAACGATCTTGTGCCCAACATCAGAATTGAGGGAAGCGTATTTTTGGATGGGGAAGATATTTACAGTCCGAAAGCGGATACAACGCTGCTGCGCAAGAAGGTCGGAATGGTGTTTCAGCAGCCCAATCCATTTCCTATGAGCATCTATGACAACATTGCATATGGCCCTAGAATACATGGAATGAAGAACAAGGCGAAGCTGGATGAGATTGTGGAAACAAGCCTGCGCGGCGCGGCGCTCTGGGATGAGGTGAGCGACAGACTGAAAAAACCGGCGCTGGGGCTTTCAGGAGGGCAGCAGCAGAGACTCTGCATTGCGAGAGCATTGGCGGTGGAGCCGGAAGTGCTTTTGATGGATGAGCCGACTTCTGCATTGGACCCGATTTCCACACTGAAAATTGAGGACCTGATGCAGGAACTCAAAAAGAAATATACGGTGGCGATTGTCACGCACAACATGCAGCAGGCGGCGCGTATTGCGGACTATACAGCCTTTTTCCTGGTCGGGGAAGTGATAGAATATGGAAAAACGGCAGATATTTTTTCCAGGCCGAAAGAGAAAAAGACAGAGGAATATATCACGGGACGGTTTGGCTGATGCAGCAGAAGTCAGAGTAATGATAGAGAGGAAGAAGGAGACAAGAACATGGCAGTACGGATTCTTTTTGAGCAGGAACTGCAGGAGCTGGAAAAAGAACTGAGTGAGATGGGCAGACAGGCCGTTGAGACCGTGAAGCAGGCGTTGGATGCGTTTACGAGACATGACCAGTTACTGGCGGCAGAAATCATCCAGAATGACCATATTATCAATGAGATGGAACGTGCAGTGGAGTCTCACTGCCTGAATCTGATGCTTCGGGAGCAGCCGGTTGCCGGAGATTTGCGCCATATTTCCATGGCGCTGAAAGTGGTGACGGATTTGGAGCGCATCGGAGACCATGCGGCGGACATTGCAGAGATTGTACTGCATTTGCAGGACGCAGCATCGGAGCAGATTATACAGGTTCTTCCAACGATGGAGGCGCAGGTGACAGAAATGCTGGATGCGGCAGTGGATGCCTTTGTCCGCAGGGACAGAACTCGGGCGCAGAAGATTGAGGCGCAGGACGATGCGATTGACGACAATTTTCATACAGTGAAGGAAGAAGCGGTGCGTCTTCTGAAAAACGAGCAGGAGAGTCCGGATAAAGTGATTGACCTTCTGATGATTGCAAAATATCTGGAGCGCATCGGAGACCATGCAGTGAATGTGTGCGAGTGGACAGAGTTTTATGATACAGGAGAAGTAGGGCATCATCGGATTTTGTAGATGGAATGTTATGATGTTGTGTCTCTTTGACCTTGGTATCATGTTATAGTTTTGTAAAACAGAACAGATTTTAAACATTTTTAGATACTTTTTAGCTCAAACATTATTTTTCAGCATATCATTTGAGATTACACTCGGTGATATGCTGTTTTTTTGCCCATTGCTTTACGTGTCAGATGAAAGATGTTATACTATCCTAAGAAAAATAGCTGCAGGAGAAGAAAGCCTGAAAGAAACAAAAATAGAAAAAGATTGAGCAGGAAACAGCATGGAAAAATTAGTACTGGGAATTTTGGCGCACGTGGATGCGGGAAAGACGACATTATCAGAGAGTATTTTATATTTAAGCGGAAAAATTAGGACAATGGGGCGCGTGGACTATGGAAACGCATTTTTAGATACACATGAACTGGAGAGAGCGAGAGGAATCACCATTTTTTCAAAACAGGCGGTGTTTCCGCTGGGGGAACGGCAGATCACGCTTCTGGATACGCCTGGGCATGTCGATTTTTCGGCGGAGATGGAGCGGACGCTGCAGGTGCTGGATTATGCGATTCTGGTGATCAACGGCGCGGACGGTGTGCAGGGGCACACGCAGACGCTCTGGCGCCTTCTGACGCGGTATCGAATTCCTACGTTTTTGTTTGTCAACAAGATGGACCAGGAGGGGACAGACAGAGGGGCGCTGCTGGTAGAATTGCAGAAAAAACTGTCAGGGAGTTGTGTGGATTTCTCAGACGGACAGGACGATGAGGCATTTTTGGAGAATCTGGCAGTATGCGATGAGTCGATTCTGGAGCAGTATCTGGAGACAGGTGAGATACAGACGAAGCAGATTGCGGCACTGATACAGGAGAGAAAACTCTTTCCCTGCTATTTTGGCTCTGCCCTGAAATTGACGGGAGTGGAAGAATTCCTGCGGGGGCTGGATATGTATATGAAAACGCCCAAATATCAGAATGTGCAGAAAGATAAGAAAGGGCAGAAAACGCAGAAAGAACAGAAATATCAGAACATGCAGGAAACTTCAAAAGGGCAGGAAAATCAGAAAAATAAAGAGAATGTAGATACGTTCGGGGCGAAGGTCTTTAAGATTGCCAGAGACGAGCAGGGAAACCGCCTGACCTATATGAAGATTACAGGGGGCAGTCTGAAAGTAAAGACCATCCTGACAAATCAGAAGCAAAATCAGAAGGATGGGAATCCGAATGGCGGAGCGGAAAGAAGAGGCGGCAGTGAGGAAGTCTGGGAGGAGAAAGTGGACCAGATTCGCATTTACTCAGGGGCGCGCTATAAGTCAGTGAATGAAGTGGATGTGGGAAGTATCTGTGCTGTGACGGGGCTGACAAAAACGTATCCTGGCGAAGGGCTGGGAGTGGAGCCGGCCTCGGAACTGCCGGTTCTGGAACCGGTTTTGACGTATCAGATTATACTGCCTGAGGAGATGGATGCGCATACCATGCTTTTGAAACTGCGCCAGCTCGAGGAGGAGGAACCGCAGCTTCACATTGTCTGGATGGAGCAGGTCGGAGAAATCCATGCGCAGCTCATGGGCGAGGTGCAGATCGAAGTGTTAAAGGCGTTGATTTTGGAGCGCTTTGGGGTGGCAGTCGAGTTTGGCGCGGGCAATATCGTGTACAAGGAGACCATCGCGGCCCCAGTCGAAGGGGTCGGGCATTTTGAGCCGCTGCGCCATTATGCGGAAGTGCATCTGCTGATGGAACCGGCCGAGCGGGGCAGCGGGATGCAGTTCTCTTCGACAGTCAGCGAGGATGTGCTGGACAGGAACTGGCAGAGGCTGATTCTGACACATCTGGAAGAGCGGGAACATGTGGGCGTGCTGACTGGTTCTGTGATTACGGACATGCATATCACTCTGGTGGCGGGGCGCGCGCATCTAAAACACACGGAGGGCGGCGATTTCCGGCAGGCGACATACCGCGCTGTGCGCCAGGGGCTGATGAAGGCGAGAAATATTCTTTTGGAGCCGTATTATGAGTTTCAACTGGAAATCCCCACAGAAATGCTCGGGAGGGCACTGACAGACATTCAGCGGATGTCAGGCTCATTTCAGTCGCCGGTGACAGAAGGGGAGATGTCCATTCTGACAGGCAAGGCGCCAGTCTCCGAGATGCGCGGGTACCCGCTCGAGGTGACGGCGTACAGCAGAGGGCGGGGCCGCCTGACTTGCACATTGAAGGGATATGAGCCGTGCCACAATGCACAGGAAGTGATTGAGCAGACTGCATATGATGCTGAACTCGACTTTGAGAATCCGACAGGCTCGGTTTTCTGTTCTCATGGAGCAGGGTTTGTGGTGAGCTGGGACCAGGTGGAGGATTATATGCATCTGGAAGGGTTGAAACTGGAAAAGCAGGAAGCAGAGACGGATACAGGCTATGCTGCGGGCGCGGGAAACGGCTTTTTGGATACAGTAGGCACAGCAGGAAACAGGCAGAGAACAGCAAATATATCCACAAACGGCAGGACAAACAGTGGAAAATCTTCAGATTTTGGGCGTGAGGATAGGGAACTTGAGGAAATTTTTATCCGCACATATGGCGCGGCGAAAAAGGAAAAGACGATGCCTGCAAGGACTATCCTCTCCAGGAAGGCGGAAGAGGAGAGGCGAGACTGGCAGAAACCCGAGCCAGTGGACGAATATCTGCTGGTGGATGGGTACAATATTATCTTCTCGTGGGATGGATTAAAGGAGATGGCAGAGACCAATATCGACGGTGCGAGAAACCGTCTGATGGATATTTTATGTAATTATCAGGGATTTAAGAAATGTAAGCTGATTCTGGTTTTTGATGCGTACAAGGTAAAAGGGCATGTCAGAGAGGTCGTGAAATATCACAATATTCATGTGGTTTACACGAAGGAGGCGGAGACCGCCGACCAGTATATTGAGAAAGTTGTGCATGAAATCGGGCGGAAGTATCATGTGACCGTAGCGACCTCAGATGGACTGGAGCAGGTGATTATTTTCGGACAGGGCGCTGCGCGCCTCTCTGCCAGAGGGCTGAAGGAGGAAGTCGAGCTGGTGAACCGGCAGATTCGGGAGGAACATCTGGATAAACAGAAAAAAACGCACAATTATCTGGCAGAGTACCTGAAGAAAGAAGAGCAGGAGAAAGAAAATCAGAGTGAGGAACGAAACAAAGAAGCGCAAATAACAGCAAAAACAAATACGAATAAAAATCAATCACAATAAAGACAACGGAGGATAGGAAGAACATGGAAAGAGGAAAGAGCAGAGAAATCTTAAACAGCCTGACGCAGGAAATGGTTCGGTTTTATCAGGGAGACCCGAACCGAATCCAGCATTTCATCAAGGTGCACAGCTTTGCAAAATTGATTGGTGAGAGTGAAAAACTGGATGCCGACACGCTGTTTGTGCTGGAGGCGGCATCCATTGTACATGATATCGGCATCAAGCCGGCTGAGGAGAAATATGGAAATTGCAGCGGCAAACTGCAGGAGCAGGAGGGACCAGCATTTGCGGAGGAGATGCTGCAAAGACTGGGATTTTCCGAGGAGGTGACAGCGCGTGTCAGCTATCTGGTGGGGCATCATCACACGTACACAGATGTGGACGGGCTGGATTATCGGATTTTGTTGGAAGCAGATTTTCTGGTAAATCTGTTTGAGGAGTATGCGCCGAAAAAAACGCCGAGAGAGGCTGTCGGCGCGGCGCTCTCCAATATTTTTAGAACAAAAACCGGAGAGAGCATCTGCCGCGTGATGTTTGATGTTCCGGACATAAAGCAGTAAAAAGGGACTATAAACACGACTACTTTTCTAGCCCTTCCTGAGAGCTTTTGCGTTACGTTGCATTTCCTGCAAACTGCGTCATATACAGCTCATAGTAGCGCCCTTTCTGCGCAATCAGTTCGTCATGGTTTCCTGTTTCCACGATTCTCCCCTCATCCATAACGACGATGCAGTCTGCATCCCGAATGGTGGAGAGACGGTGGGCGATAATCAAGCTGGTGCGGTTTTCCATCAGTTTTACCATCGCGTCCTGAATTCGTTTTTCGGTTCTGGTATCGACGCTGGAAGTCGCCTCGTCGAGTATCAGAATTTTGGGCTGTGCTAGGAAAGCCCTTGCTATGGACAGAAGCTGGCGTTGACCCTGGGACAGGTTGGAGCCGGAGCTGGCGAGCATGGTGTCATAGCCGTCAGGGAGACGTTTTATCATGGTATGGCAGTTGCTCATTTTCGCTGCCTCCTCGATTTCAGAGTCTGAGGCATTTTCGTTGGAGTATTTCAGGTTATTTTTGACGGTATCCGCGAAAAGTACCGTATCCTGCAGAACAATCGCTGTGTGCTTTCTGAGGTCGTTACAGTCGATGTCTTTGATATTCACTCCGTCAATCAGGATTTCTCCACTGTCAATGTCGTAGAAGCGCATCAGCAGATTGACAACCGTGGTTTTTCCGCTTCCGGTAGAACCAACCAGAGCCACTTTGTGTCCCGCTCTGACCTCGAAATTAAAGTTATGAAGAACCGGTTTTCCAGGTACGTAGGAGAAGTTGACATTTTTGTAAGTGATGACGCCCTTGGAATTCCCCAGCGTCTGGGAACCGGATTTGTCCTCGCACTCCTCGTCCATAATCGAAAAGACACGCTCTGCGCCGGCGATGGCGGTCTGTATCTGCCCATAAATCTGGGCAAGCTCATCAATAGGGCGTCCGAACTGCTTGGCGTAGACGATAAATGCAGAAATTGTGCCGATGGAGATAATGCCGTTGATGGCAAAATACCCGCCAAAAGCAGCGATAATCACGAAGCCGATGTTGTTGATAACGTTCATGACAGGTCCCATAGAGCCGCCGAGGATTTCTGCGATAATACCTGTTTTCGTCAGCTCGTCGGAAGTTTTGTTGAAGGTCTCAATCACTGCTTCCTGCCTGCCGTAGGCAACGACTGTCTTATAGCCGCCAATCATTTCTTCAACGGTTCCGTTCAGTTCTCCGAGAATTACCTGACGTTTCCTGAAAAATATGCGCATTGCCTGAGACAGGAACTTTGTCGCTGTGATAGTGAGAATTACTGTCAGGCAGGAGAGAAAGGCCAACTGCGGGCAGCGGTAGAACATCACAATCACTGTTCCGATGATGGTGAGAATACCGGATACCAGAGAACTCAAAGACTGGGAAATGGTATTGGAGATATTTTCCACATCGTTTGTCATGCGGCTCATGATATCGCCGTGAGAATGGCTGTCCAGATAGCGGATGGGAAGATTTACAATCTTGTCAAACAGGTCTTCGCGCATTTTTTTCACAATACTCTGGCTCAAAATCGCGCTGATGCGGCTCTGAATCAGGGTACAGAGGCTGTGCACTGCGTATACGGCAAGCATCATAAACAGGATGCCGGAGAGGTCCGAAAAACGTCCTTGCGAGATGGAATCAATGGCCTGACTCTGCAGACCTGGTGCAGAGACAGAGCAGAGGACAACGACAACCACAGCGAGAAGAAGCAAGAGCAACCTTTTTTCCTCGCTGGAGAAATATGCCGCGAGCCGTTTTAAGGTCTTTTTCCCTTCTTTGGGTTTTTCTACGCTCTGGCGGTTATTCGGCGTGCGTGAGCCAGGAATTTTGTACTGGTTCATAGATGGAGCATTTGTGCTGCTAGTATTGGTGTTTGTACTGTTACTCATTGATATCGCCTCCATTCTTTAACTGAGAATGATAGATATCCTGATAAATTTCGCTTGTCCGAATCAGTTCGCTGTGAGGGCCGCAGGCTGCAATTTTTCCATTTTCCAGTACGACAATGCGGTCCGCATCTCGAACCGAGGCAATTCGCTGCGCAATGATAATTTTGGTAACACCTGCATGTTGTGCCTTTAAGGCGCTGTACAGTTTCGCTTCTGTCTTTAAATCCAGCGCGCTGGTAGAGTCGTCAAAAATCAGGATTTCCGCATGTTTTAGGACAGCGCGGCTGATGGCTACACGCTGCTTCTGCCCGCCGGAAAGGCTGGTGCCGCCCTGCGAGACGAAAGTGTGGATGCCGTCAGATTTTGTCTCAATAAATTCCATTGCCTGCGCAGTTTTTGCAGCCTCCAGAATTTCGGACTCACTTGCCCCAGGATTGCCCCAGGAGATATTTTCTTCTATCGTCGTGCTGAATATCTCGCTTTTTTGGAGCGCCACCGCGATTTTACTGCGCAGAGCATCCAGACGGTATTCCTTCACATCGACATCATCTACCAGGACTTTGCCCTCAGTGACGTCGTAGAAGCGCGGAATCAGGTGAATCAGGCTGGATTTTCCGCATCCGGTAGATCCGAGGATGGCGAGCGTTTCTCCAGGATGAATGGTGAGGCTGATGTTGTCGAGCACCTTCTCGCCGCCCATTCCAGGATAGGAGAAAGAGACGTTTTGGAATGTGATTTTTCCCTTTACTTCCGTATTTCCTTCAAAGTTTCCGTCTGCAATCACCGGCTCGCACACCAGCACTTCCTGGACACGTTTTCCGGAAGCTACTCCCCTTGAAATTGTCTGGAAAATCATGGTCATACGCATAACAGCATTTAGAATCTGAGAAATATATGTAATGGCGGCCATGACATTTCCAGGTGTCACACCGCCGGCCTGCACGCCGATAGCGCCGACCTTGATAATCGCAACAATCGACAGGTTTAGCACTACATTCATAATGGGTGTCATGTAGGAGAACAGAAGGAGCACATCGAGCTGTGTCTGTATCAGCTCTCCGTTGGCTCTGCCGAAGCGCTCTTTTTCATAATCCTCACGGACATATGCTTTGACAACGCGGGAACCGGCCACATTTTCCTGCATAACATTGTTGACACGGTCCAGTTTTCCCTGAAGGACGGAAAACATGGGATTGGCTTTGGAGATAAAGTACACGACACATATCAGCACAAACGGCAGGGCACATGCAACAACAACGCCAAAGCTCAAATCCAGCGTCAGCATGCACACAATACCGCCGCCGAACAGCATAAAGGTTCGTACGAACCCCCGCATACACTGAATCACAAAGTTCTGAAGCTGCGTGATATCGTTCGTCACGCGGGTAATCAGGGAGCCAGTAGAGAATTGTTCTGTCTGACTGAAAGAGAAGGACATGATTTTTCGGAAAGCGTCCTTTCGGATGTCATTTCCGAAGTTCTGTCCGCAGATATTCGCAAAGACGCCGGACGTGACGCCAAAAAAGCCGCCGAGCGTGACAAAACCTATCATTTTGAGTCCGGTCACAATGACGAGGTGCAAATCCCCCACATTGTTGTTGGAAAGTCCCAGCACACCCTCATCGACAATCGTGCTCATCAGGCGCGGCTGAATTAAATCCATGGTGACTTCACCTACCATGAAAAGCGGCGCGAGAATCGCGAAAAACCAATATTTTTTTAGATATTTCAGCATGAAGAATCACCGCCCTTTCTGTGGTGGAACAAAGAGTCATCAAATGTGCTCCGCCAGCTGTCGAGAAGTTTGGTGAGAAGGAGGTAAAGTTGTTCTTGCTCTTTCTCACTCAGCTCTAAAAACAGGATTTCATTCTGCTTTTGGAGCGTTTCCGCATTTTCTTGCGCCTGTGTCCTGCCTTTTTCAGTGACGTAGAGAAGTTGATTTCTCTTGTCCGTCTCGTCCTTTTCACGCCGAATCAGGCCGTCTGTCTCCATTTTACCTACAATTTCACTGATAGAGCCCGACTTGATGCAGAGAGTATCCTGCAGTCTGCGCTGCGACAGGCCATCCTGCGCTGCCAGTATCCGGAGAATTCTCGCCTGCCCGTGTTTGCCGCCCCGCCGGTGGTGTAGAAAGTGGCCGCACTGTTCTAGGGCTTCCAAAAGAGGTTTGTTTTCTGCCATGGTAATCCATACTCCTTATTGTTATGATGGTGCTTATAGACTCAGTAAACAAACATGCCCGCTGGTGCAGACGCTGCTATGTATAAACGTTATGCAGAAACGTTTCATGGCAAAGAAGTTTATCTGGTATGTACCTTTTTGAATATCAAGGTACCTAAGCACTTTATGATTATAAGTCTGTCAGTGAATAATGTCAAGGCACCTTGATAAAATTTATGACAGAAGTTTTACTTGCATATTGTCTGAAAAAGGTGCAAAATAATATCAACTTTAAAGTTTCGCCACATTCTGTGAGATTACTGAGCGAGGATGGAAACAATAAGATAGAAAGTCAGAGAAAGTATAAGAAAGCAAAGTCAGAGAAAGCATAAGAAAGCAAAACGTATGAGAGAGCAAAAGGAAAACGAAACAAAAAGGAGGTTATATATGAAGTCGCTGGAATTGAGAAAGAATTTTTATTGGACGGGGATTGTGGACGATACACTGCGGGTATTTGATATCATTATGTACACGGAATTCGGCACTACCTACAATTCCTATGTATTAAAAGCAGGGGATAAGACCATTTTGTTTGAGACGGCGAAAGCAAAATTTTTTGATTCTTATCTGGAAACGCTGAGAGAGATTGTGGATATCAGAAAAATTGATTATCTGGTTGTGGACCACACGGAGCCGGACCATGCGGGAAGCGTGGAAATGCTTCTGAAACTGAATCCAGGTCTGAAGATTATTGGAACCGGCTGTGCGATTGGATTTTTGAAGGAGATTGTGAATGTAGATTTCACGGCCATTCCGGTGAAGGACAATCAGACCATGAAAATCGGGGACAAGACACTCCGTTTTTTGGTAGTTCCAAACCTGCATTGGCCGGATACGATGTACACCTACATTGAGGAAGAGCAGATTCTGGTGACTTGTGATTCTTTCGGTTCCCACTATGGATTCCACGATGTTCTGGTGAGCAAAGTGACGGACCACGAGGGCTATATGCGCGCGACAAAATATTATTTTGACAATATCATTGGACCGTTTAAGCCGTTTATGCAGAAAGCATTGAAGCGTGTGAGAGACCTGGATATCACCATGATTTGCCCAGGACACGGGCCAGTGCTCAACGATAAGATTGATTTTATGCTGCGCACATATGAGGAATGGTGCGATGTGAAGAATCCGAACCCGAGAAAGACCGTGGTGATTCCGTATGTCAGCGCCTACGGCTATACAAAATCGCTGGCGGAGAAGATTGCCGAGGGAATCCGCGATAGCCAGAATGTGGATGTGCGCTGCTACGATATGGTGGAGGCAGACCAGGCGAAGGTGCTGGAAGAGCTGTTGTTTGCGGACGGCATTCTGTTTGGCACACCGACGATTGTGGGAGAGGCATTGAAGCCAATCTGGGATTTGACAACTTCCATTTTTGCGGGAACACATGGTGGAAAGCTGGCGAGTGCATTCGGAAGCTACGGCTGGAGCGGCGAGGGTGTGCCGCATCTTTTAGAGAGATTGAAACAGCTGCGCATGAATGTGGTGGATGGATTTAAGGTGCGCTTTAAGCCGAGTGAGAATGATTTTATTGATGCCTATGAGTATGGCTATCAGTTTGGCTGCCTGCTGCAGAACAAGGAGAATCCAAGAAAAGCGGCGCGCGGCGCGAGACAGCTGGTGAAATGTCTGGTCTGTGGTGAGATTTTTGACTCCTCTCTGGATATCTGTCCGGTCTGCGGCGTTGGAAAGGAAAATTTCGTTCCGGTTGATGTGGAGGAGAGCAGTTTCCGCAGAGATACAAAGGACTTCTATGTGATTTTGGGAAATGGTGCTGCTGGCTATTCGGCGGCTGCGGAAATCAGAAAGCGCGACAAAACAGCGTCTGTGATTCTGGTTTCGGAAGAAAACTATCTTTCCTACAACCGCCCAATGCTGACAAAGTCCATTATGGCCGATTTGGATGCAGGGCAGATTGCGATTCAGGGAGAAGAGTGGTACAAAGAGCAGAATATCACGCTGCTTCTCGGAAAGAAAGTCAGCGCGATTCATCCGGAGGAGAAGGAGATTGTGCTGGAAGACGGCATGAAATTTGTGTACACAAAGCTGATTTATGCACTGGGGGCAGAGTGCTTTATTCCGCCGTTTGAGGGAAGAGAGCAGGATGGTGTAATTGCAATTCGCCGCCTGGATGACACAAAAGAGATTGCGGCAAGACTGCCGGTAAAACATGCAGTTGTAATCGGCGGCGGTGTTCTGGGGCTTGAGGCGGCATGGGAACTGCACAAATCCGGCTGTAAAGTGACCGTTTTGGAGTCTGCTCCTCTTTTGATGGGAAGACAGCTGGATGAGCCGGCTGGAGAGCTGTTAAAGAAAATCAGTGAGGGACAAGGCATTCAGATTCGCACTGGCGTACAGATTGCTGCGATAGAAGGAACCAAGACAAAAGATGCGGAAGCAGAAGGCAGAAGGGTAGAAAGCACAAAGGCTGTTTCGGCAGCAAGCGGCGTGCGTCTGGCGGACGGTGAGGTGATTTTGGCAGAGCTTGTTGTGATTTCCTGCGGCGTCAGAGCGAATACAGAGCTGGCAAAAGAGGCGGGTATTCTGACAAATCGCGGTGTTCTGGTAAATGAGAAGATGGAGACGAATGTGAAGGATATCTATGCATGCGGTGACTGTGCCGAGTATGCAGGTACGAATCTCGCCATCTGGCCGGAGGCAGTGGAACAGGGTAAGACCGCCGGCGCCAATGCTGCCGGAGAGGAGACAGAGTATAAGCCGGTTTCCGCCGCACTTAGCTTCCATGGTATGCACACGGCGTTGTTTGCAGCTGGAGATGTCGGAAAGAATCCGAATCTGGTTTACAAGACGATTGAATTAAAGGATATGGGCAAAAAGCAGTATCAGAAGTATTATTTCTTAAACAACCGTTTCTGCGGCGCGATTTTAATCGGTGATACCAGACCAATGGCAAAAGTGACAGAGGCTTTGGAGAATCACACCGCGTACCAGGAGTTTATCCGCCAGATTGTGCTGTAAGCAGATAGTACCTGCCGGACTTAAAAAAACCGTACAGAAAATGTTTGAAAGATGAAGGAGAGCCGCCTGCATACCAATGGGAAAATCCGTGGTGCAGGCGGCTGCCTCATGGTGGAAAAATGATAGATGAAACGAGGATATTTGGAAGTTTGAAAAGAAAAAAAGGAGTCAGAGAGATGAAAGAACGTTTGACAAAGAATGATGTAAAGAAAATTGAGGAGGAGATTGAGTACAGAAAATCGGTTGTCCGCAAACAGGCGATTGAAGCACTGCAGGAGGCCCGTGCGCAAGGCGATCTGAGTGAAAATTTTGAGTATTATGCGGCAAAGAGGGACAAAAATCAGAACGAGAGCCGAATCCGCTATCTGGAGAATATGCTGCGAAATGCTATTGTGATTTCAGACAGCTCCAAGGCAGATGAAGTGGGAATCAACAATACCGTGGAGCTGTACATGGAAGATGACGACGAGACGGAAGTCTATAAATTGGTAACTTCAATCCGAGGAGATTCGCTGGATGGAAAGATCAGCACAGAGTCGCCGCTTGGGAAAGCGGTTTTGGGCCACAAGGTGGGTGATAGAGTGTATGTGTCCATTAACGACAGGGCGGGATATTATGTAGTCATCCGCGCCATCAATAAGAGCACAAATGATGCAGAGGACCAGATTCGGAAGTTCTAAAGCACGGCGCAATCGGCTTTTTTGTATTGCAGTGTGCATGGCATCAGCAGGTATGTACGGTTTGAAAGTGCAAAGAGGAGTTAAAAGTGGGAATAAAACAGATAAAAAGACAGGGACAGTTTCAGATGGGAGGAAACTGCCCCTGTTCCTTATCAGCCAAGTTATCTTATCAAGAAAAAGATAAGAACAGCAAAATGGATGGGATACCAGAGTCAAAGGGTCAAACACATAATGTTGTAACACTTGTGAACTACCCATCACCTAAAGGTAATGGGCTTCTAAGAGCCTGACGGCTCTATTTAAGAAGTCTGATATTTAAGTTACCACCT